>SCNT01000050.1 GCA_005503165.1 Sphingomonadaceae bacterium 3R27E2-A | reverse complement strand
CGTCGCGACCATCGGCACGCCGAGCGCCAGGCACTGCTCGGTCGAGCGCGCGATCGCCTCGGCCTGCCCGCGTTCCTCGGCCTGGATGCCGGGGAAGGCGCCCGAGGTGTCGACCAGCGACACCACCGGCAACCCGAAGCGGTCGGCGAGCTGCATCAGCCGGATCGCCTTGCGATAGCCCTCGGGCTTCGCCATCCCGAAATTATGCTTCATCCGCGACGGGATATCGTCGCCCTTCTCGTGCCCGATGACCATCACGCGGCGCCCGCGAAAGCGCGCGAGGCCCCCGAGGATCGCCTGGTCGTCGGCGAAATTGCGGTCGCCGGCCAGCGGCATCCAGTCGTCGAAAAGGCCCGCGACATAATGTTTGAAATGCGGCCGGTCGGGATGCCGCGCGACCTGTGTTTTCTGCCACGGCGTCAGCTTGGCATAGATGTCGCGCAGCATCTTCGAGGATTTATCCTCGAGCCGGGCGATGTCATTGTCGATGTTGAGCGTCGGATCGCCGCCCATATCGCGCAATTCGGCAATCTGGCGATCGAGCGCCGCGACCTGTTTTTCGAAGTCCAGAAAGGCTGTCATGGGGGACGTCGCTAGGCCGATGGCGGCGTGAGGTCAACGCCGTCCATCCGCGCCAGCGGATGCCGGCGGTTGACCAGCTCGACCAGCCGCCGGCTGTCGACATGGGTGTAAATCTCGGTCGTCGCGATATCGGCGTGGCCGAGCATCAACTGCAAGGCGCGCAGGTCGGCGCCGCCTTCGAGCAGGTGCGTCGCAAAGGCGTGGCGCAGCACATGCGGGCTGACCGCGGCCGGATCGATCCCTGCGCGTGCGGCGAGTTCGCGGAGCATCTGGAACAGCCGCACGCGCGAGACATGGCTCTTGCCCGACGGGAAGAGCCAGGGCGAGCCGTCGGCGACGAGCGGCAGCCAGCGGTCGAGCGCCTCGCGCGCGCGCTCGGACAGAGGCGCCAGCCGCTCCTTGTCGCCCTTGCCGCGGATGATCAGATATTGCCGCTCGCCCGCAACTGCGCGCCGCGGCAGCCCAACGAGTTCGCTCGCGCGCAGTCCCGATCCGTAGAGCAGTTCGAGCAGTAGCAGCAGACGCACCGCGCCCGCGGGCGGCGCTTCGCCCGCCGCCTCCTCGCCCGCCTGCGCGAAGAGCCGCTCGACATCGTCGTGCGTCAGGATACGCGGCAGCGGACGCCGTGTCGCCGGGCGCGCGAGCGGCTGGGCAGGATCGTCGGCGCGCTCACCC
Organism: Sphingomonadaceae bacterium 3R27E2-A; assembly: GCA_005503165.1. Classification (GTDB taxonomy): domain Bacteria; phylum Pseudomonadota; class Alphaproteobacteria; order Sphingomonadales; family Sphingomonadaceae; genus Sphingopyxis. Next base: position 28,389 of record SCNT01000050.1, on the reverse strand, counting down.
TCGTCGCGCAGGAAGGCGTAAAATTGCCGCAGCGCCGACAGCTTGCGCGCCGCGCTGCTCGCCGCAAGCGATCGATATCCGGCCATGACCTGCCGCAGCGCCGCGGTATCGGCTCCCTCGAGACCCGCAGGCGCCATCGCCGCCGCTTGCTCGAGGTCGCGGCGATAGGCGGCAAGCGTGTTGCGCGCCGCACCGCGCTCGGCCGCCATCATTTCGAGGAACCGGTCGATCAGGGCGGCGTCGGCTGCGTCCACCTCAAACCCGGACCAGCGCCTCGGCCGCGATCATCCGCGCCTCCGACGGCAGCCCGACTTCGCGCAGCGCGCGCACGATATGATAGAGGTGATAGGGCGGCATCTTCGACCAGTCACCCTGCATCCCCGTCGCCGCGAGCAGGGCGACCATGCCCGGCTCGCGCCGCGCCGCGGCGTCCGAAATCGCGCGCGTCCAGCGCGTCTGCTTGCCGAGATTGACGCCGAGATCGCTCGCCGCCGACGCCGCCTGACCGGGATCGATCCGGCCGAGCCCCGCCAGCCCCGCGAGCAGCAGCTTCGAGCGGAGATAGTCGGGGCTGTCGTCGTCACCCGAGAAATTGCCCACCGCCCCCGCGGTCGTGCCGTTCAGTGTACGCGGCGATCCGACCGCGAGCACGCCCCACGCCCGGCTGCCGACGGAGACCGTCGGGACCCAGTCGACCGCGCGATTGTCGTACCCGCCCGCGAGCATCGATCCGATCAGCTGCCACGGATCCTCGTCGACCTGCGTGCCGACCGGCAGCGCCGCGGCGGCGCGCGCGGTCGCGACCAGCGCGGCGTAGCGGTCGATATCGCCCGTGCCGCGGCTCCACAGCCCCTGCATCGCAGCATAGCGCTCGGCGGCCGTCTCGCCGCCGAAGGCATTTTGCAGCAAATCGGTCTGCGCGGTCAGCGTCTCGGGGGGCTCCTCCGCGCTCGCTGCGGCGCTCAGCAGCGAGACATAGGCCTCGCTCGACAGCACCCCGCGCGCCGCAGCGTCGGGAGCCGCGGCGATGCGATCGGCCATCTCGCTCATCGGCGCGAGCACGGTCCAGGCGCGCATCGCCGGGGTCTCGCTATTCCGCAATTCGGCGGGGATCGGCGTCGCGGTCGCGGTCGCCATGCCGAAGCGCCAGCTGGTCAGCCGGTCGACCTTGTCCCACTGGATGGTGATCGAGCGTCCGCCGGCGATGCTCGCGCCCAAGACACGCTCGGCGAGCAGGATGTCGAAATTGGCCACCTTGCCGCTTGACCGCACGCGGCTCATCGCCCAGCCCGCGGGGCCGGCTTCGCCCGACAGCCCGGCGCAGATGCCCGCGGCGAGGCGCCAGCTATGCTCGTCGCCATGCGCGAGGCCGCCGGGGACATAGGGGCAGAGCCCCGCCGGATCGGCATTGGCGAGGAACACCTGCTGCGCGGCCTGGACGAGGCGCGGGCTCGCGCGGTCGTAGTCGACCGACTGCACGATCGTGCGCGCGAGATTCGCCTCGCCCATGCGCAGCAGCAGCGAAGCGCGGTCGGCGGCCAGGTCGGCGCCGTTGATCGTCGCCGGCGTGTCGATTGCCGAGGCGAGCGAGCGCCGCAGCAGGATCGATCCCCAGCGCGAGGCGATCGGCCCTCGCGTCGCGCGCATCAGCGCCGCGGCATATTGACCGCGCACCCCGAAAGCGTCGGGCGCGAGCCCGCCGGTCTCGGGGGTCAGCGGTCCGATGCGGGTCAGCAGCCGCCGCGCGCCCGGCGGCAGGTCGTATTTCAGCGTGCCGGGTTCGACTTCTTCACCCTCTTCGAGCGTTTCGTCCGCGGCCGCAGCGCCGGTCGTCGGCAGCACCGCGGGCGGTGCCACCCCGGTCGGCGTCGGCGCGGGCGTTGCGGTCGGCGTCGGAGTCCCCGGACGCGGCGCGGGAGACGGCGTCGGCGCGGGCGACGGCGCGGGCGTGCCGAAGCCTTCGGGCAGCAGCGATTCCTGCGCCAGCGCGGGCAGCACCAGCGCCGCGGCGACCGCCGAACCCGACAGCCCGAGCGCCAGCGTCCATGCCTTGCTCTTCCTCACCGCGCGCCCTCGCCAAATCCTACGATCACAACCACCTCACGCCCAATATTTGCGCGCCGCAGCAAAACCATTGTCCCGCGCGCCGCGGGCGGTATAGCCGCGCCCAGCATGACGGGAAACCCGAAAAGCCCGGCCGGATCGACATCCGGGCCTGCAGCCGCCGATATCCGTGCGCGGCCGATCGTGCTCGTCGGGCTGATGGGATCGGGCAAGTCGACCGTCGGCCGCCGCCTCGCGCAGCGGCTGGGTATGCGCTTCGTCGACGCCGATGACGAGATCGAGCGCGCCGCCGGCATGTCGATTTCGGAAATCTTCGCGCGCTTCGGCGAGGGGCATTTCCGCGACGGCGAGCGCCGCGTCATCGCGCGCCTGCTCACCGGCAAGCCGCTCGTGCTCGCGACCGGCGGCGGCGCCTTCATGAACGACGAGACGCGCGCGCTGATCAAGGACGCCAGCCTGTCGATCTGGCTCGACGCCGACATCCCGACGCTCGTCGAGCGCGTCGCGCGCCGCAACCACCGCCCTTTGCTCAAGGGCCGCGACCCCGGCGAAGTGCTCCGCGAGCTCGCCGCGGTGCGCAACCCCGTCTATGCCGAGGCGCACATCCGCGTCAGTTCGGCGTCGAGCCCGCACGAACATACGGTGCGCGCCATATTGGAGGCTCTCTCGGCATGGAACACCTGACCGTCGACCTCGGCAGCCGCAGCTACCCCATTCTCATCGGCGACGGCCTGCTCGCCGGGATCGGGACGCATGTCGCGCCGCTCTTGAAGCGCCCGCGCACGATGATCGTCACCGACGAACATGTCGCACCGCATTATCTCGCCGCGGTCGAGGCCTCGCTCGACGCCGCGGGCGTCGCGCACAGCGCGCTCGTCCTCCCCGCGGGCGAAGGCACCAAGAGCTGGTACGGCCTCGCGCGGCTCACCGAATGGCTGATCGGCGAAGGCGTCGAGCGCAGCGACCATGTCATCGCCTTGGGCGGCGGCGTGATCGGCGACCTCGTCGGTTTCGCGTGCAGCATCGTCAAGCGCGGCTGCGCCTTCGTCCAGGTGCCGACCACCCTCCTCGCGCAGGTCGACAGCAGCGTCGGCGGCAAGACCGCGATCAACGTCCCCGCGGGCAAGAACCTGATCGGCGCCTTCCACCAGCCCGTACTCGTCCTCATCGACCCGACGACGCTCGAAACGCTGCCGCGCCGCGAACTCGGCGCGGGCTATGCCGAGGTCGTCAAATATGGCCTGATCGACGATGCCGCTTTCTTCGCCTGGTGCGAGGCCAATGGCGCCGCGCTTCTCGCCGGCGACAGCGAAGCGCGCCACAAGGCGATCGCGCATAGCGTCGCGGCCAAGGCGCGCATCGTCGCCGCCGACGAGCGCGAGACGCAGGATGTCCGGGCGCTCCTCAACCTCGGCCACAGCTTCGGCCACGCGCTCGAGGCTGAGACCGGCTACTCCGATCGCCTGCTCCACGGCGAAGCGGTCGCCGCGGGCATGGTGCTCGCGCATGAATTCTCGGCCGCGAACGGCCTCTGTCCCCCCGGGGACGCGGCGCGCGTGCGCGACCATCTCGCGAGCGTCGACTTGCCTCACAGCCTCGCGAGCGCGGGCATCAACACCGGCGGCACGGCCCTCGCCGCGCATATGGCGCACGACAAGAAGGTCCGCGCCGGCAAGCTGCCGCTGATCCTCACGCGCGGCATCGGGCAAAGCTTTGTCACCGAAGCCTATGGGCTGGACAAGGTCGCGGCCTTCCTGGACGGCGCGCGCGGCTAGCCGCCGACTTTGCACCCCGGCGGGCGGGGGCGCAGCAGCGCGCGACCGGCGGCGATGCCGGTCGCGCCCCCTTCGTCGATCGCCAGCTTGCCGTTGACGAACAATTTCACGACCCCGACGCTCAGTTCGCGCGGGCGCACATAGTCGGCGCGCGGCGCAAATTCCTCGGGGTCGAACACCAGCACGTCGGCAAAATAGCCCGCGCGCAGATAGCCGCGCCGGCCGAGCTTGTAGATGTCGGCGGTGCGCCCGGTCGACTGGCGGATGAAGGTCTTGAGGTCGATGACCTTGCGCTCGCGCACATAGCGGACATATTTCTCGGGAAAGGTCGCGAACATGCGCGGGTGGCCGTCGGAGCCGTCGGACGATGTCACCATCCACGGCTGTTTCATGAGCAGGTCGACGTCGGCCGGCGCCATGTTGAACGAGGCGACCCCCGTGCCGCCGCCGCGCTCGCCGCGCGCCTTCGCCTCGACGCTCGCGCGGATGATGCGCAGCGCCGCGTCGCGGCTGTCGAGCTTCCACTCGGCGGCGACCTGTTCGAGCGTCTGCCCGGTCCAGGGATAGCCCTCGGAAATCAGCAGCAGCGCCCCCGCGCCGCCGCGCCGCCGCAGATTTTCAGCCATCTCGCCGCGAATCTTCGCAAGCGTCGCGGGATCGTCAAGTCGCTTCAGCAGCGCCTTCCCGCCGCCGTCGACCGCCCAGCGCGGGAGCAGCGACGCGTCGAGGTTCGACCCCGAGGCGAGCCAGGGATATTGGTCGGCGGTCACGTCGATTCCCTCGGCGCGCGCCTTGTCGATCGCTGCGATCACCGCCCCCGCCTGACCGTGGACGTCAACGCCCAGCGCCTTCAGATGCGCGAAATGCACGGGCATGCCCGCCTGCCGTCCGATGTCGATGACCTCCTGCACCGATCCGAGCAGTCCGATGCTGTAGCTCGATTCGTCGCGCTGGTGCGTGTCGTAGATCCCGCCGCGGATGGCTGCCTCGCGCGCCACCGCGACCACTTCGCCGGTGGTGGCGAAGCTTTGCGGGGCATAGAAGAGCCCGGTCGAGAGGCCCGCCGCGCCCTCGCACATCCCCTTGGCGACCAGCGCCTTCATCCGGCCCAGTTCGGCGTCGTCGGGCGCACGCGCGCCCTGCCCCAGCACGCGCTGGCGCACCGGCCCGAAGCCGACGAACGACACGACATTGGTCCCGATGCCCGACGCCTCGAGCTTGGCGGCATCGGCGGCGACGTCGGGCGTGCCCGACCCGTCGACCCCGATCATCACCGTGCTCACCCCCTGGTTGAGCCAGGCCGCATTGACGCGCACCGCCTTGTCGGGCGAGCGGAGGAAGCCGTCGGCATGGGTGTGCGGGTCGATGAAACCCGGCGCGACGATCATCCCCTTGGCGTCGACGATGCGCGGCGCGGTAAAGCCGTCCGGCGGGCCGACATGGACGATCTGGTCGCCGCGGATCGCGACGTCGCCGACGAACGGCGCCCCCTCGCCGCCATCGTAGATCGTGCCGCCGCGGATGATGACATCGACCGCCTCGTCGGCCTTTGCGGCGGCCCCCGATACCGAAAGCAGCGCCGCGCCCGCAGAAAGCATGGCCATGAAACGCACGAGACGAAGCGGGGCGAGCGGCATCGGCATAACCTTTCTGCGGGACGTCGGCGACGAGATGTCCCGAACGGGCGCCCCGCGTCCAGCCAGCGTTGTTGCACCCCCTATAACCCGATGGCATAGAGAGGAAAGTGCGCCGCACTTCCAGCCCGAGGCCCTATGCGATGAACCTGCGACAGATCGAGATTTTCCACGCGGTATTCCTGCACGGCACGGTCAGCGCCGCGGCGCGCTCGCTCAACGTTTCGCAACCCTCGGTGACCAAGGTGCTGCGCCACGCCGAGCGCTCGATCGGCCTCACCCTCTTCGAACGGTCGAAGGGCCGGCTGATCCCGACGCAGGACGCGCATACCCTGTTCGCCGAAGTCTCCGACATCCAGGACCGCGTGCGTTCGCTCCGCCAGGCGTGCCAGAACCTCCGCCACGGCCGCGGCGGGCTGCTGCGCATCTCGGCGCTGCCTTCGCTCGGCCTCGGCGCGGTGCCCGAGGCGGTGTCGCGCTTCCTGGCCGATCACGACGACATCATGTTCGACCTCCAGACGCTCCACCACGACGAGATGGTGCGCAAGCTCTACGAGCATGAAACCGACATCGCGATCAGCTTCGAGGTGCCGCTCTCGGCCCCCGTCGCGCACCAGGTGATCGGCGAGGGCGAACTCGTCGTCATCTACCGCGAAGGGGATATGCCCGGCGCCCCGCCCCGCCTCCATCTCGACGAGCTGCGCGGGCACAAGTTCATCAGCCCGGTCCAGAGCGGCCCGATCGGACGCATGTTGTCGAGCGAGCTCAGCCGGCTCGAGGTCGAACTCGACGAGGTCGTCTCCGCGCGCACCTATTATGTCGCGGCGGCGCTGGTGAACGCCGGAGTCGGCATGGCGATCGTCGACAATTTCACCGCGCACGCCGCTTTGCCCCCCGGGCTGTCGAGCCGGCCGCTCCAGCCCGCGATCACCTTCGACATCAACGCCGTCTATCTGCAGAACCGCCCGCCGTCGAAAACCGCCTCGGCCTTTCTCGCGGTGCTCGCGAAGGTGCTCGAGGGGTTATAGCGCCAGGCTATGGGATAAGGGGCGCTAGATATATGCATCGTCGCCCCAACCGGGCGTAAGAACGCGTTTCCACCGTTACGCAGGTCCGCTGATCCATGATCGAAACACCCTATCTTCTCTACCTCGGCCGCGCGACCGACCCCGCCGACATCAAGACCTCGCGCGGGCTCGCCGTCTTCCGTCCCGACATCAGCGTCGGCGAATTTCGCCACGACGATTGCCCGCTGACCTTGGACCTGCCGCGCATGGATTTCGCCGCGGCGCGCGCCGCCGGCGCCCGCACGCTCGTGCTCGGCATCGCCAACGCCGGCGGCAAGCTCGGCGAGCCGCTGATCCTCGACGCGCTCGCGGCGATGGAGGCCGGGCTCGACATCGCATCGGGGCTGCACCACCGGCTGAAGGCCGAGCCGCGGCTGGTCGAGGCGGCCGCGCGCCTCGGCCGCCAGCTCCACGACGTGCGCGACCCGCGCCCCGACATTCCCGTCGGCAACGGCAAGAAGCGCGCGGGCAAGCGGCTGCTGACCGTCGGCACCGACTGTTCGGTGGGCAAGATGTATACCACGCTCTGCCTCGCTGACGCGCTCGCCAGGCGCGGCGTCGCCGCCGATTTCCGCGCCACCGGTCAGACCGGCATCCTCGTCGCGGGCGACGGCGTGCCCCTCGACGCCGTGGTTGCCGACTTCATCTCGGGCGCGATCGAACAGATATCGCCCGCCCGTGACGACGACGGCTGGGACCTGATCGAGGGGCAGGGTTCGCTCTACCACCCCTCCTTCGCGGGGGTGTCGATGGGGCTGCTCCACGGCGCGCAGCCCGACGCGCTCGTCCTCTGCCACGACCCGGTTCGCCCGCATATGCGCGGCCTGCCGCATTATCCGCTGCCCGGCATCGCGCAGACGATCGAGGCCAATCTGAACGCCGCGCGGCTCACCAACGACGACGTCCGCGTCGTCGGCATCGCGCTCAACACGTCGGCGATGCCCGAAGCGGAGGCGCGCGCGCTCTGCGCGAAGATCGAGGCCGAATTCGAACTGCCGACCAGCGACCCCTATCGCTTCGGGGTCGAGACGATCCTCGACCGGTTGCTCGGGACCGAAGCCGCGGCGCCGAACGTCGCGGCCACCGCGTGACCCCATGCCCCGCTCCCTGACCGTCGCGGGCGAGATATTGCCGCTGCACACGCCGTTCCGCATCTCGCGCGGCACGAAGACCGCGGCGCAGGTCGTCACCGTCGCGCTGGGCCAGGACGGCGTCACGGGGCGCGGCGAATGCGTTCCTTATCCACGCTACGGCGAGAATGAGGAGAGCACGATCCTCGCGATCGAGGCGGCGCGCGACGCGATCGAGCAGGGCGCGACGCGGCAGGAACTGCTTGCCATCATGCCCGCGGGCGCGGCGCGCAACGCGGTCGACTGCGCGCTCTGGGATCTCGAACTGCGGCTTGCGGGGAGCGATATCGCCGAAGCTCTGGGGCTCGAAAAGCCGCTGCGCCCGATCGTCACGGCGCTGACGGTCAGCCTCGATACGCCCGACCGCATGGCCGCCGCCGCGGCGGCGCTCGCCGATGCGCCGCTGCTCAAGGTCAAGGTCGACCGCAGCGATCCGGCGGCGCAGATCGGGGCGGTGCGCGCCGCGGCGCCCAGGCCGAAGATGATCGTCGACCCCAATGAAAGCTGGACCATCGCCGAAGTCGCCGCCCTGCAGGATCTGCTCGTCGAGCTGCGCATCGACCTTCTCGAACAACCGTTGCCCGCCGATGCCGATGGCGACCTCGCCGGCTTTAGGTCGGCGATCCCGATCGCGGGCGACGAGGCGGTGCATGTCGCCGCCGATCTCGATACGCTGCCCGATGGTTATGGCGTGGTGAACATCAAGCTCGACAAGACCGGCGGGCTCACCGCCGCGCTCGAACTGGCCGAGGCGGCGCGGGCGCGCGGGCTCGGGGTGATGACCGGCTGCATGATCTGTTCGTCGCTGTCGATCGCCCCCGCCTGGGCGATTGCGGCGACCAGCAGCTTCGCCGACCTTGACGGACCGCTCTGGCTTGCCGAGGATCGCCCGGGCGGGTTCCGCGCTGCGAACGGCATTTTGTCGCCGCCGCAACCCGGCTTCTGGGGTGGCATTTGACGGCATCGGGGCAAAACGGGGGCGAAGGTTGCGGGGCTGTGGCCTGGCCGGGGTTCTGGGGTGGGAATAATACGATCCTCCCCACTTGTGGGGAGGTGGCAGCGCAAAGCGCTGACGGAGGGGGTTCGCCGCCTCGCGCAACGTCGCTTCAGGCCGCGAGCCCCCTCCACCACCCGCTTCGCGGGAGTGCTGGGTCGTTCAGTCCCCCGGACTGGACTTGGATTGCCGGGGGCAATCCAACCCTGCACTCCCCCTCCCCGCAAGCGGGGAGGATCAAGTGACCGCCGCCGCCATCCCCACCGCCCTCTCCGCGGACACGCCCGCCAAGCCCACCGCACGCCGCCTGTTCGGCCTCTACCTCCTGCTCGGCTTCTCCGCCGGCCTGCCCTTCTACATGTTCAACGCGGTGCTCACGCTGCGCCTGTCGAAGCATGGCGTCGACATCGTCATCATCGGCTTTTTCGCGTGGATCGCGCTGTTGCCGACCTTCAAATTCGCCTGGGCGCCGCTGATCGAGCGCTACGACATTCCCGGCTTCGCGCGTTTCTGGGGGCGGCGGCGCGGGTGGATCATGCTGTCGCAGCTCGGCATCTTCCTCTCGATGGCCGCGATGGCTTTCACCTCGAGCGACAAGAGCCTGCCGCTCACCGCGCTCTTCGCGATCCTGCTCGCCTTCTGGACCACGACGCTCGAGGTCGCCGCCGACGGCTGGCGCATCGAGCTCGCGCCGACGCAGGCCGAACAGGCGCCGATCGTCGCCGCGAACCTGTGGGGTTATCGCAGCGCGATGGTCGCCGCGGGCAGCGGCGCGATACTGGTCGCGGCATGGGCGGACTGGACCTGGGCCTATCTGGTCATCGCGGTCGCCGCCTTCGCCCCCTTCCCGATCCTCGCCGCGATGCGCCCCGACCAGCCGGGGGCGACCGGTCGCGGCGCCGCGCTCATCAGGGGGATATCGGCGAGCCTGCTCATCCTGCTCGCCGCCACGCTGGTCACGGCAGCCATCGGCTGGGTGCTGCTATCGGCGGCCGAGGGCGCGGGTCTTTCAGCCAGGACCAATGTCACCCCGATGGTGCTGGCCATCGCGCTGTTGCCCTTCGTCGCACTCGCGCTCGCGCTGCCGCGCATCAACCGCCTGCCCGCCGACCTCCTCGCCCGCAAGTCGGGCTTTGCCACCGCCTATGTCGAGATCTTCTGGCGCTATGGCTATGCGGTGCTCGCACTGCTCGCCTTCGTCTCGCTCTACCGCATGGGCGACGTCCTCACGCTGACGCTGTCGCATCCGCTGTGGAACGAGCGCGGCTACAGCCTGCACCAGATCGGCGTCGCCGACGGCGTCGTCGCGCTGTCGGCGAGCCTGGCGGGGGTCGCGCTCGGCGGCTGGCTGTCGACGCGGCTGTCGCTCGGCTGGACGCTCGGCATCGGCGCGGTCACCGCCGCGGTCGGCAACTGGATCTATGTCTGGCTGTGGCACAGCGAGCCGTCGTCGTTCATCCTCTACACGTCGGTCGCGGTCGACCAGTTCGGCAACGGCTTCGCGGGCGCGGTGTTCGTCGTCTATCTCTCGATGCTGGTCAGCCCCAAATATCCGGGCGCGCAATATGCCCTGCTCTCGGGCTTCGCCTTCCTGCTGCCGCGCCTGCTCGCGGGGGCGTCGGGATCGATGCAGACCGAGATCGGCTATGACGGCTTCTTTCTGCTGTCGGGCGCATTGAGCTTCGCCGCGATCTTCCTGCTCCCCGTGATCGTCCGCGTGAAGGAGCGCACGGCATGAACATCGAGGCGGTCTGCGAAGCGGGTTTCGGCCCCGCGCTCGAAGCGACGCAAAGCGGCCGCATCCCCGGCGCCGCGCTCGGTGTGGCGTGCGCCGAGGGCACGAGCGCGGTGCGCTTCGCCGGCATGGCCGCGCTCGTCCCCGAACGCGAGGTGCTGACCCGCGAGCACTGGTTCGACCTCGCTTCGCTCAGCAAGGTGATCGCGACGACGGTGATGATCCTGACGCTCGCCGACGAGGGCCGGCTCGATCTCGACCGCCCGCTCACCGACGCGATCCCGGATCTCCGCCAATATGACGTCGCGGGCGCCGCCGAGCGTCGCCTGACCTTCCGCGACTGCCTGATGCACCGGACGTTCCTGCCCGCGGTCGAGCCGATCTATACCTATGGCGACGATCCCGAACGGCTGCGCGCCTTCGTCCTCCAACGCGAATGGCGGCATGGGCCGCCGGTCTATTCGGACATCAATTTCATCCTGCTCGGCATCGCGATCGAGCGCCTGACCGGCGCGCCGCTGTCGGGCTGGCCGCCTGGCGAAGGCCTCGGCTTCGGCCCGCCCCCCGGCCCCGCGGTCGCGACCGAAAATTGCAGCTGGCGCGGGCGCGTGATGAAGGGCGAGGTCCATGACGAGAATGCCTATGCGCTCGGCGGCGCGCCGGGGCATGCGGGGATGTTCGGCACCGTCGACGGCGTGCTCGGTTTCGCGCGCGCGCTGATGGCCGGCGAGATCCTGTCGCCCGCCATGATGGCGGAGATCCGCACCGCGGGCGAACGCCATCGCACCTGCGGCTGGGAGCGCGCCTTCGCCGGCTGGCACGGCGGCGACGCCTGTTCGGCGGATACCATCGGGCATACGGGTTTCACCGGCACCGGCCTCTGGATCGATTTCGAGCGCGGCCTCGCCTGGACTTTGCTCACCAACCGGGTCCACCCGACCCGCCACGCCGACAGCGGCATCATGGCGCTGCGCCCCGCCGTGGGCGCGCGCATCATTTCAGCATGGGACGAACGGACCTAATATGACTCCAAAGATCGCACGCTTCGCCCTCGCCTCGGCGCTCGCGCTGTCGCTGTCGCTGACCGCCGCCAGCGCGCAGACCAACCCGGCGCCCGTGCCCCTGCAGACGATGGTCGAACAGAAGCTCGCCGAGGGCCCGCCAGGGTCGCGTTTCGGCATGCTCGTCACGACGATGGACGGCGAGATACTCGTGTCGATCGCCCCCGACCAGCGCTTCATCCCCGCGTCGAACACCAAGATGTTCACCACCGCCATCGCCTATGCCGAACTGCCGCTGCTCCAGCAGACGGCGAAGGGCACCGGCGTCCGCCTCGAACAGGCGGGCTCGGCGACCGACGTCGTGCTCCACGGCCGCGGCGACGCGGTCCTTTCCAGCGCCGACGACTGCAAGACCGACTGCCTGCAGACGCTCGCCGACGCTGTCGCGGCCAAGACGCGGTATGTCCGCAATATCGTGGGCGACGACAGCTGGTTCCCCGACGAACGCTGGAGTCCCGGAATGAGCTGGAACAACATCCAGTCGCGCTACGGCACCGGCACCTCGGCGCTGACGCTCGACGACAATGAACTGGTGGCGAAGCTAACGCCCGGCGCGGTCGGCGCGGCGCCGACGATCGAGGCCCCCGGCTATTTCACCATCGACAACCGCATCACGACCGTCGCCGGGAGAGCCGACGAGATCGAGGCGTTCCGCATGCCGAACAGCCGCACTCTCTATCTGACCGGCACCGTCGGCGCCGACGCCGGACCGATGACGCTGCGCTATGGCATCGACGACCCCGCGCATTATGCCGCGTGGCGCTTCGGCGAACTGCTGCGCGCGCGCGGGGTGAAGGTCGATGGCGAAATCGAGGTCCGCCACCGCCCGCTCGCCGCGACCGACGATCCCGAAAAGCGCAAGGGTGCGCCCGCCGCCCTGCCGGCCGAGCCCGCGATGCTCGCCGAGCTGCCCGCGCCCTCGCTCGCAGAGAACATGATCCGTATCAACAAGGAGAGCCAGAATCTCCACACCGAGCTGATGCTGCGCCGCGTGTCGCGCCACGCCGGCAGCGGCTCGATCGCCGACGGGCAGGCGGTGATGCACCGCGTGATGACCGCGGCCGGCCTGCCTGAGACCGGCTATCACTTCGCCGACGGGTCGGGCATGTCGAGCTACAACCGCCTGTCCCCGCGCGCCGCGGTCGGCCTGCTGAGCTGGATATCGCGCCAGCCGTGGGCCATGGCGTGGCGCGAGACGCTGCCGATCGCCGGGCGCGACGGCACCCTGAAGAGCCGCTTCAAGGGCACGATCCTCGAAGGCGAGCTCTTCGCCAAGACCGGCTCGCTCAACGCGTCGCGCGCGCTCTCGGGCTACCTCACGACGCGCAGCGGCAAGACGCTGATCTTCTCGGCGCTCGCCAACGACATGCCCGAGGATACCGACAGCCAGGCCACCGCCGCGGTGGACCGCGCGCTGGTCGCGATCGCCGACGCGCTCTAGGCGGGGATCAGCACCGTTCGCGCGGCAGCATGGCGGTCCACCGCCGCCCTGCTGTACCACAAGGGCTGCATCGTTCCCGCGAGCCACAGCGGATAGAAGTCGCGGTAGTGCGGCGAGCGCGGGTCGGCCGACTGGCCGGGCAGCAGCAGGAAGCGGCTGTTGTCCCACGCGCCGACGTCGGCGACGAACAAATAGCTCGCACCGTGCGACACGTCGAAACCCCGCCGCGCGTTGAAACCGCGCGCCATCGGCGTGTTCCAGTCGCCGCCCGAGCGGCCGCCCATGATCTTCGGGAAGGCCGCCGCGATCGCGCGGTTCGACGCCGCGAGCGGATGCTCGATAGTCACGCGGTGCAGGTCGCCCCATTGCCAGCTCGCCGGATCGGGCCCGCCGAGCTCGACCGCCTTCCGCCAGCCCGCGACGAGCGCAACGTCGACCAGCGCATCGCGCGCCGCGGCGGGATCGTCGCCCAGGCGCTCGTCGAGCTCCGCCAGGATGCGCAGCATTTCGGCGAGGTTCAGCGAGGTGACGAGGTCGCGCGCCGCGGCGGGCACCACGCGTTCGTAGACGGCGGCCGACAGCAAAGGCAGCACCATCTCGTAGAGCAGGGCCGCGCCGCTGTTCGCCTCGATCCCGCAATCCCAGCGCTTGAGCATCGCCGCCGCTTCCGCCGCTTCGGCCGAGGGGGCGGCGGGCAGCATCTTGACCAGCGCGCGCGCGGGCAGCGACTGGACGTCGTGCTGCAGCGCGATGCTGTCTTCGATCCGGTGCTTGGGCTGTGCGCGCAGCACCTCGGCGCAGCGATCGTAACGGAAAGGATCGCTCCAGCCGAAGCTGATGATCCGCTCGCGATACGGATAATCCTTCGGCAGGTTCATCTGGTTCGCCGAGGCGAACCAGCCCTCGGCGGGGTTATAGACGTGCGGCATATCCTCGACCGGCAGGATGCCGGTCCAGTCATAGTCGCCGTCGCCGGGCGCGGGGAACAGCCCGTCGTGCTTCGGGCGCCGCGGCACGAAACCGATCGTCTGCCAGCCGGTGTTGCCGTCGATGTCGGCATAATGGAGATTGGTCGGCGAGACGTGCAGCTTGAACGCCTGGCGCAGCGACGCCCAGTCGGTCGACAGATTGATGGCAATGATGGCAAAGCGCATGTTCGCGCCGGGCAACATGCTGACCGTCGAAAAGGCGACTGCGCGGTCCCGCGCCGCATCCTCCGACACGATCGGGCGGCCACCCGCATAGCGCAGCGTGACGCGCTCGGCGGGCGCGCCCTTGACGAGGATTTCTTCCTCGAACGTTTCGAACGCCTTCCACTCGCCCTTGTGCCAGTAACGGCCGGGGTCGCCCTCCTTCGTGCGCAGAATGAACAGGTCGGTCTGGTCGATGTGGAAATTGGTGCGGCCGAAGGCGAAGCGGTCGGTGTGCCCCTGCATGATCCCCGGCAGCCCCGGCGCCCCCGCGCCGATGACGTCGAGCCCCGGCGCCGACAAATGGCACATATGCCGCGGGCTCGACCGCCCGATGCCGAGGTGCGGGTCGTTGGCGAGGATCGGGCGCCCCGTCGCGGTGCGCGAAGGCGAAATAGTCCAGGCGTTGCTGCCCTGCGCAAAGCGCTCCTCGCGCCGCACCTCGGGGTCGAGCCACGCCGCTTCCTGCAGCGGCTCGAAGCCCCCCGGCCGGTTGGCGGGGTCGAGCAGGCCGAGGTCGGCCTCGCTCACCGCCGCGGTGTCGAGCCCGTCGGGCACGGTGAAGGACCATGCGGGGCGCAGCGGCGCCATGAGCTGATCGGCTTCCAGCAGCCCGCGCGCGTGGAGCTGTGCGCGGCGCACCTCGTCGTCGGCGTCGCCCATGCCGACGCCGCGGCCCCGCACCAGGTCGCGCACGTCCCAGCGCAGCGGGCTGATGCCCAGAATGCCATATTCGATGGGCAGCAGCGAGGGATCGGCCGCCAGTTCGTCGAGGCGCGCGTTCACGCCGGCGACATAGCCCTTGGCGCATTCGAGCACCTCGGGCGGCAGCGCCGCGAGTTCGGCATCGATATCGCCGCGATAGAGGAAGAGCCGCGCCGCCCTGTCGGCGGCGACGAAGCGCGGGCCGAAGGATTCGGCCATGCGCCCCATGTCGCGGCGGCGCTCCATATCGATCTGGAACAACCGGTCGCGCGCGACCAGATAGCCTTGCCCGAAAAAGGCGTCGTGTTTGGAGGCGGCCCGGACGTGCGGCACGCCCAACGCATCCTCGACCACCTCGATCGGCGCCCGCGCACCGGCCAGCGCGATCTTGCGAGTCTCTCCCTTGATCCGCGGCTTGGCGAACAGGCTTCCCGGCATCGCGACGAGCGCGGCGGAAGCCAGCAAGAATGCACGGCGCTGGATCAACAGGCCCTCCCCGAAAGTGAACGACGATCGCGAGCCAAAACCCTATCGCACCCCCCTGCCGCCGCCCCATAACAAGCGGGTCGCCGCCTATAACTGCAAGCTATCCGCATAGCGGCCCCGCGCGGCAACCCCATATCCTCGGGCTATATGTCCATATCGCGAGGTTAGCGGCGGAGTTGTTGACCGGCTGCAACCACCCTGTAACTTCCTCGTCACGAAGCCGGACATCCGCGGCCCCCGGCCGCGGCGCTTGCCGGCCGGTTATGACGATTATCCAGGAAAAAATAACAGGGCGGAGCGACGCTCCGCCGGGCGGACAGGTGGGACGACAGGGCGAACCAAAGCACGCGGAGAGCGACGTGCGGTTCGGCCTTCAGGGCAACAAAGGGGACGGTAATATGCGTAATATTGGACGAGTTCGCGGGTCGCTGGGCCGCAATATCGGGTTGGGCGCGGCGATGACCGCGCTGGCGCTGGTGCACAGCGTCCCGGCCATGGCGCAGGACGCCCCCCCGCAGGAAGAAAGCGACGAAGCGGCGTCAGGCGACCAGATCGTCGTTACGGGCTCGCGCATCGCGCGCGACGGCTTCAAGGCGCCGACCCCGGTGATCGTGCTGACGCAGGAGGATATCCAGAACACCTCGCCGTCGAACAATATCGCCGACTTCGTCAACCAGCTGCCGCAACTTGCGGGCTCGACCAAGCCGGCCAACTCGCGCCTCAATATCTCCAACGGCTCGGCGGGCATCAACGCGCTCAACCTGCGCAACCTGGGCGAGAGCCGCGTGCTCGTCCTCGTCGACGGCCGCCGTTCGGTCGGCTCGACGATCTTCGGCTGGGTCGACATCAACACCATCCCGCAGGCGCTCATCGAACGCGTCGAGCTGGTCACCGGCGGCGCGTCGTCGGCCTATGGTTCGGACGCGGTCACCGGCGTGGTCAACTTCATCCTCAACAAGAAGATGGAAGGGCTGCGCATTACCGGCGACGTCGGCGTCACCCATGTCGGCGACGGCTTCAACTATTCGGGCAGCATCGCGGGCGGCAAATCCTTCGCCGACGGCCGCGGCCATGTCGTCTTCAATGCCGAGATCGCGCATCAGGACGGCATCTACGAGGTCGATCCGAACGACCGGCCGTGGAATCACAAAGGCTATCTGGCCTTTGCCAACCCCGCCTATACCGCGACGAACGGCCAGCCGGCCTTCATCACCTTCCGCGAGAATGCGGGGCAGACCAACCAGGCGCCGGGCGGCTTCATCACCGGCTCGGCGGGCAACAACAACGGACTGCGCGGCCTCTATTTCGGCCAGAACGGCCAGGTCATCCCGTTCCAATATGGCTCGTTCAACTCGCCCGCACTGGGCGGCGCGGCCGCGGTCACCCGCACGGTCGGCGGCGACTGGCGCCTCAACGATTCGGGCCGCCGCATCGGGCTCGCCCCCAAGGACGACCGCTATGGCTTCTATGGCCGCCTCAGCTTCGACGTCTCGGACGGCGTGACGCTGTTCGCCGAGGGGTCGTTCAACAAGCAGGAAGTCTTCTTCAACGCCGGCCCCAACCTCGGTTCGGCCACGCTCAACACCACCGGCTGTACGGTCGTCCCCACGCCGATCACCTGTAACGCCTTTGCGCTGCAGACGCTGGGCGCGCAGCGGCTCGCGGGCGTCACCAGCGTCAGCATCACGACGACGGCGGCCGACCTGCCCTTCCGCGGGATCAACAACAAGCGCCAGGTCCAGCGCTATGTCATCGGCGCCGAGGGCGAATTCGACGCCTTCGGCAAGGCGGCGCGCTGGGACGTCTATGGTCAGTACGGCCGCTCCGACGTGCGCGAACAGCTGCGCAACATCATGCACGTCACCCGGATGCGCGACGCGACCAACGCCGCCTTCGCGCCCGCGGGCAATACGGGCGGCTATGCCGTCGGCTCGATCCAGTGCCTGATCAACGTCGACGCCGACGCGACCAACAATGATCCGAGCTGTGTGCCGCTCAATCGCCTCGGCATCGGCGTCGCCGATCCGGCGGCGATCGACTATGTGCTCGGCGATCCGTTCCGCAAGCAGGTGCTCGAACAATATGTCACCGGCGCCAACCTGTCGCTGACCCCCTTCGCCACCTGGGCGGGCGACGTCAGCATCGCGGTCGGCGGCGAGTATCGCGAGGAAAAGATCCGCGGCAGCGTGCCCGCGGAGTTCCAGCCGCTGATCAATGCCAACGGCACGACGACCAACCGCTGGTCGGTCGGCAACTACCTGCCCTTCCGCGGCAGCTATAATGTGAAGGAGGCCTATCTCGAAACGCTGATCCCGCTGGGCTTCGGGCTCGAGTTCAACGGCGCGGTCCGCGCGACCGACTATTCGACCTCGGGCTATGTCACGACGTGGAAACTCGGAGCGACCTGGGCGCCGATCGACGACATCCGCCTGCGCGTGACGCGCTCGCGCGACATTCGCGCGCCGAACCTGAACGAGCTGTTCCAGGCCGGCACCGCGAACAGCGATTCGGTGCGCAACCCCGCCTTCACGCCGGATCTCGCCAACGGCCCGCAATTCTTCCCCTATTCGGGGCTGACCACGGGCAATCCTGCGCTCGAACCCGAAAAGGCCGATTCGTGGAACATCGGCGGCGTGATCACGCCGCGCTTCCTGCCGGGCTTTCAGGCATCGGTCGATTATTTCCGCATCGACCTCGAAGATGCGATCGATTCGATCAGCGCGCAGGAAGTGGTCAACCGCTGCAACGAAGGCGTGCAGGCCTTCTGCGACGCGATTACCACCGATCCGGTGCGCTCGACCCCGACCGTGCCCTATCTGCTGATCCGCACTCAGCCCTTCAACTATGTGCGCCGGCTGGTGCGCGGCATCGACTTCGATGCGGCCTATCGCCTGCCCGTGGGCGAAAACAGCAGCATCACGCTGAAGGGCACGGCGACGCGCTACATCGAAAATCTGGCTGAAACCGGCATCGCCGGAACGACGCCGGTCAACACCGTGGGCGCCAACGGCGGCCAGGCGAGCACGCCCAAGTGGATCTTCCGCGGCAACCTCAACTATTCGACCCCGACTTTCTCGGGCACCGTCACCGGCCGCGGCGTCAGCTCGGGCAAATATCTGGCGGCCGCGATCGAATGCACCAGCGGCTGCCCGACCTCGACCAGCCAGAACCCGACCTATGACAACAACCGGGTCAAGGGCACCTTCTACGTCGACCTCAACCTGACGCAGAAGATCAAGGTCGGGAATGCATCGGAGGCCGAATTCTTCTTCAACGTGACCAACCTGTTCGATGCCAACCCGCTGCTGCTCCCCGAAACGGGCCTCGCCGCGAACAGCACCTTCTCCGACCTGCTCGGACGCACCTATCGCGTCGGCGTGCGCTTCAAGCTCGACTGAAGCGAAGGCAGATCAACGCGAACGGGGCGGACGCGAGTCCGCCCCTTTTTTTTTTGAGCTCCAACCGATTGCAAACTCACGGCGCTTGTATGTCAGTTTCGGGGTGGGGAGCGGACGTAATAATCCTCCCTGTCGCGCAGCGATGGGGAGGGGGACCATGCGAAGCATGGTGGAGGGGCGGCCGCCTGGAACCTAGGCCTGGGGCATCGGCCCCTCCACCACCCTACGGGTGGTCCCTCTCCCCACGGCTACGCTGCAGGGAGGATTAAGAACGTCCCCTTCCGCCCGAAAGCGGTCATCGTGTTTGCTTGCATCCCTTTGCCCGACCCTGGCAGCCTTCAGCTGGAGGTAGCGGCTTCCGCCTCTTCCTTCGCCAGCTTCGCGGCGCGCCGCGTTTCGCGCAATTTCTCCAGGATGCTCGTTCCCTCGCGGCTGCCGCCCGGCTGGAAACGGTGGTCCATGCCCGCCGACAGGTCCCCGTCAGCCATCTGCGCGCCGAGCCGCACCGCGTCGAGGTGGCGCAGCGCCGCCTCGACATCCTCGATCTCGCGCGCCTCGATGTCGAGCTGGCGCAGCGCCATCAGCCCCAGCGCGATCGAGCTTTCGAACACCTCGCGCACCGCGCTGGTCACGCCGGCGCCGTCGATCGCCATCAGCTGGCGGCGGTCGAACACCCGGGTGAGGATCTTCGCATGCGGAAAGGCCTCGACCACGGGGCGCAGCGCCTCGGCATCGACGCTGCGGTCGTCGATGCAATAGACGATCAGCTTCGCCTGGTCGGCGCCCGCGCGGCGCAAAAGGTCGAGCCGCAGCCCGTCGCCGAAATAGACCTTGGTGTCGAAACGCTCGGACAGTTCGATCTGGCTCGGCTTCTTGTCGATCAGCGTCACCGAACAATCGACCGCGTGCAGCATCTGCGACACGATCTGCCCGAAGCGGCCGTAGCCGATCACCAGCGCCGATCCGCGCGGCGCGTGTTCGGGGCCCGCCAGTTCCTTGCCGCCCTTGTCGGGCGCGAATTCCAGATTGCGCGCGAAGAGCATCAGGAAGGGGGTCGAGACCATCGACAGCGTGACCACGGCGCTGAACAGGCTCGCGGCCTCGGGCGCGATCAGCAGCGCGTCGGCCGCCTGCGTGAAGAGCAGGAAACCGAATTCGCCGCCCTGGCTGAGCAGCAGCCCGAGCCCCAGCGCGGCCTTCCAACCCATGCCGTAGATCCGCGCGATGCCCGTGAGCACCGCGATCTTGACCATCACCAGCCCTGCGGCGAGCCCGAGAACGAGCAAGGGCCGCGCCATCACCGCGCCAACGTCGAGCACCATGCCCACCGCGAGGAAGAAGAGCCCGAGCAGGATCAGGCGGAAGGGTTCGACATCGGCCTCGATCTCGTGCCGGTACGGCGAATCGGCGAGCATCACCCCCGCGATGAACGCGCCGAGCGCGGTCGAGAGGTGCAGGCTGTGCATGAAGGCCGCGCTCGCCAGCACGACGAGCAGGCCGACGACCACGAACAATTCGCGCTCGCCATAACGCCCGACGAGACGCAGCAGCGGGTTGAGCACGAAGCGCCCGACGAGCACCAGCGCGGCGATCGCCCCGACGGTATAGAGCGCCATCTGCCAGCCCGGCGGCGCCGAGGGATCGGCGGGCGCGCGCGACAGTGCCGCGACGATGGTGATCATCGGCACGATCGCGAGATCCTGGAACAGCAGGATCGAAAAGGCCTTTTCGCCGAAGGGCGAGTTGATCGTCCCCGAGCTCTTGAGGCTGGGCAGGACCTGCGCGGTCGACGACAGCGCGAGCGGCAGCCCGAGCGCGAGCGCCGCCTGCCAGCTGAAACCCAGCGTCGCGAGGATCAGCGCGGTGAGGATCAGCCCCGAGACCACGACCTGCGCCATGCCGAGCCCGAAGATCGCGCGGCGCAGGTCCCAGAGCCGCCGCGGATGCAGCTCGAGCCCGACGAGGAAGAGCAGGAAAGCGATGCCGATCTCGGCGAAGGCAAGCTTCGATTCGCCGCCGCCGACGAGACCGAGCCCGTGCGGCCCCACGAGCGCGCCCGCGATCAGATAACCGAGCACCGCGCCGAGTCCCAGCCGGCGGAAGATCATCACGAACAAGGTCGCGACCCCGAGCAGGATCGCGCCTTCGAAGAGCAAGGTATTCGTTGCGGCCTCGCCCGCCTTTTCGGCGACGCCGCCGGCGGCGGCGGTGAGCAACAGCGGGCTCACACCCGCACTGCCTGCGGTTCGAGCGCGGCGATCGCCGCATCGAAGGGCAGCAGGATGGCACCATGCCGCGCGGGATAGTCCTTCGCGGGGGCGAGCAGGTCGAAGCCCGGCCAGTCGGGCCGCTCGCCCTCCCCGCCGAACCAGCCGGCGATCGCCGCACGTGCCGCGCGAATGTCGTCCAGCCCCTTGCCCGCCGCATGGCGTGCGAGCAGCGAGGCCGACGCCTGGCCGAGCGCGCAGGCCTCAACGTGCATGCCGACGGCGGTCACCAGTCCGGCATCGTCGGTGTCGAGGTCGAGCAGGATACGGCTGCCGCACAAGGGCGCCCGCAGCGACGCATGATGGCGCGCCTCGGGCAGCGGGAGATACTCGGCCGTCGCGACGGCCAGCGCCAATATGTCGCGATTATAGAGCGGCGCGCTCATTTCGCGCCCGCGGTTGACGCGCCCTTGCCGCTGGTCTCGGCCTCGCGCGCCGCGGCGCGGCGCTCGGCGATCACCTTGCTCATCGCCGAACTCGTCGCGTTGAGCGCCGGATAGGTGCGGCTGTCGGTCATCCACGCAGGACGCTGTGCATTGCCGTATCCGATGTCGTAGAGGAGGGTGACCAGCATGAAGCCGATCGTCGCGATCAGCAACCCCTTGATCGCGCCGAAACCGGCGCCGAGCCCGCGGTCGAAGCCGCCGACGATCGACGCGCGGCTGCGCTGCCCCATCGCGCGCGATCCCCATTTGGCGAGCGCGAACACGCCGCCGAACAGGATCACGAAAGCCAGCACCGCGGCCCCGCCCTCGGTCCCGACCCAGCCCGCGACCAGCCCGGTCACCGTGCCGTGGAGCAGCCGCACCGCGAGGATCGCGAGCACCCAGGCGAGGAGCGTCGTCACCTCCTGCACCAGCCCGCGCGAAAAACCCAGCACCGCAGAGCCGCCGACCAGCAGCAGCACGAGCACATCCAAGGCCGTCAGACTTCCCATCTGCCGGTCGCTAGTCGCGCCCGAGCATCAGGTCAACGAGTTCGCCGAGCCGGGTGAAACCGGTGACCGAAATCCCGCCCACCCCCTTCATGCCCTTCGGCCCCCAGCCGGTCGAAAAGCCGAGCTTCGCCGCTTCGCGCAGCCGCAGCCCGTCGTGCGCCACCGGCCGCACTTCGCCCGATAGCGACAGCTCGCCGAAGACGATCGCGTCCGACGGCACCGGCCGCTCGCTGAACGCCGAGATCAGCGCCGCCGCGACCGCGAGATCGGCCGCCGGATCGGTCAGCCGATAGCCCCCCGCGATGTTGAGATAGACTTCGGCGCCGCCGAGTTGCAGCCCGCAGCGCGCCTCCAGCACCGCGAGCACCATCGCGAGCCGTCCGCTGTCCCAGCCGACCACGGCGCGGCGGGGCGTCGCCCCGCTCGAGAGCCGGACGGTCAGGGCCTGCACCTCGACGAGCACCGGCCGCGTGCCTTCCAATGCGGGGAAGACCACCGACCCCGGCACGTCGCGGCTGCGGTCGGTCAGGAACAGGCTCGACGGGTTGGCGACCTCGCCCAGCCCGCCCTCGCCCATCGCGAACACCCCGATCTCGTCGGTGCCGCCGAAGCGGTTCTTGACCGCGCGCAGGATGCGATATTGATGGCTGCGCTCGCCCTCGAACGCCAGCACGGTGTCGACCATATGTTCGAGCACGCGCGGCCCCGCGATCGTCCCGTCCTTGGTGACATGGCCGACGAGCACCAGCGCCGCGCCGCTGTCCTTGGCGAAGCGGATCAGTTCCTGCGCCGAGGCACGCACCTGGCTCACCGTCCCCGGCGCGCCCTCGATCAGGTCGCTGTGCATCGTCTGGATCGAATCGATGACAACGAAATCGGGGTCGCTGTCGCCGAGTGTCGCCAATATGTCGCGCACCGAGGTGGCGCTCGCCAGCGCCACCGGCGCCTTGCCGAGCCCCAGCCTTTGCGCGCGCAATCGCACCTGCGCCGCGGCTTCCTCGCCGCTGATATAGACCACCGACTTGCCCGCCAGCGCCAGCCGCCCCGCCGCCTGCAACAGCAGGGTCGACTTGCCGATCCCCGGATCGCCGCCGATCAGCGTCGCCGACCCCGCGACGAAACCGCCGCCCAGCGCGCGGTCGAATTCGGCGATCCCGCAGAGCATCCGCTCGGGCATGACGCTGTCGGCATCGAGCGATTCGAGCGCGATCGTTCGCCCGCCCTTGCTGAGGTCGTGCTTCGCCGAAAAGACGCTCTCGCCTGCTTCCTCGATGAGCGTGTTCCACTCGCCGCAATCGGCGCATTGCCCCTGCCATCGATAGGTGACCGAGCCGCAATTCTGGCAGACATATTGACGCTTCGCTTTGGCCATGCCGCCCGCTTAATCGGAACAAAGGCGGAACGCCAGCGCTTTCCCGCTGCGGCGGTTCATTTTGAGCGCGCGTTGTTCTAGGGCGGACAAAATCCCGAATCACCCTTCCCAAAGGATCGCCCGCGCCATGAAATTCTTCGCCGACACCGCCGAAATCGCCGACATTCAGGAGCTCGCCGCGACCGGGCTGCTCGACGGGGTGACCACCAACCCGTCGCTGATCGCCAAGTCGGGCCGCGATTTCAAGGAAGTGACGCGCGAGATTTGCGCGCTGACCACCGGCCCCGTCTCGGCCGAAGTCGTCGCGCTCGATCACGCCACGATGATGAAAGAGGCCGAAGTCCTCCGCAAGATCGCCTCCAACGTCTGCATCAAGGTGCCGCTGACGATCGACGGGCTCAAGACGTGCAAGGCGCTGACCAGCGACGGCACGATGGTCAATGTCACGCTCTGCTTCTCTGCGGCGCAGGCGCTGCTCGCCGCCAAGGCCGGCGCGACCTTCGTCTCGCCTTTCGTCGGCCGCCACGACGACAATGGCTTCGACGGCATGCAGCTGATCTCCGACATCCGGCTGATCTACGACAATTACGGCTATGAGACCGAGATCCTCGTCGCCAGCGTCCGGCACGGCATCCACGTCCTCGAAGCCGCGAAGATCGGCGCCGACGTGATGACCGCCCCGCCGTCGGTCATCAAGGGGCTGTTCAAGCACATCCTGACCGAAAAGGGCATCGAGGGTTTCCTCGCGGACTGGGCGAAGACCGGGCAGTCGATCTGACAAATATCCTCCCTGCGGCGAAGCCGTGGGGAGGGGGACCGCCGCGAAGCGGTGGTGGAGGGGCCTTGCGACGCTTGCGCCATCGCCCCTCCGTCAGCGCTGCGCGCTGCCACCTCCCCATGGCTTCGCCACAGGGAGGATTATTCCTTTACAGTTGACGTAAACGTCAACTCGCGCCGATACTCCCTTACGACAAAGGGAGAGATTCGATGACCGACACCGCCGCCCCCGCCGTCCTCAGCGAACGCCGGGGCCATATCCTGATCGTCACCATAAACCGGCCCGAGGCGCGCAATGCCGTCAATGCCGCGGTGCATGTCGGCATCGGCACCGCGCTCGAGGAAGCCGAAAACGACCCCGAAATCCGCGTCGTCGTCATCACCGGCGCGGGCGAGAAGAGCTTCTGCGCCGGTGCGGACCTGGTGGCGATCTCACGCGGCGAGCATCTCGCGCCGAAGGATCCCGGCCAGCAGGCGTGGGGCTTCGCGGGCATGGTGTCGCACCCGATCTCGAAGCCGATTATCGCCGCGGTCAACGGCTTCGCCTTCGGCGGCGGCTGCGAGATCGCGCTGATGAGCGACATCATCGTCGCCGCCGACCACGCGCAATTCGGCCTGCCCGAGGTCAAGGTCGGGCTGTTCGCCGCGGCGGGCGGGGCCTTCCGCCTTGCGCAGCAGCTGCCGCGCAAGCTGGCGATGGAATATATGCTGACCGGCGACCCGATCCCCGCCGCGCGCGCCGCCGAATTCGGCTTGGTGAATCATGTCGTGCCGCTCGCCGACCTCATGCCCACCGCGCTCGCGCTCGCCGAAAAGATCGCGGGCAACGCCCCGCTGTCGGTCCAGGTGACCAAGCGCGTCGCGCTCGGCATCCAGGACGGCCGGATCGCGTCGGACGCCGCCTATTGGGAGCATAATACGATCGAACGGAGCGCGCTGATGCGCAGCGAGGACGCGCGCGAAGGCCCGCTCGCCTTTGCGCAGAAGCGCAAGCCCGAATGGAAGGCGCGCTGAGATGAGCATGACCGATCCCGAGCGCATTCCGGTCATTATCGGTGTGGGCCAGGTCAACGACCGGCCCGAGGATCCCGACCAGGGGCTCGACTCGCTCGGGCTGATGGTTGCGGCGCTGGAAGTGGCAGCCAAGGATGCCGGCATCTCGCTGACCGAGATCGACAGCCTCGCGATCGTCGACCAGATCAGCTTCCACAGCCTCGGCAAACTTCCCGAACCGCTCGCCGCCGCGATCGGCGCCAGCCCGAAGATCAGCTATCAGTCCGACGCCCCGCACGGCGACACCCCGATCCGCTTGCTCAACGAGGCCGCGAACCGCATCGGTGCGGGCGAAGTGAAACTCGCCGCCATCGTCGGTGCCGAGGCGCTGCGCACTGCCGCCGGCCGCGCCGCCAAGGCCGCGAAGGGCGAGGACAAGAGCTACAACGCCGTCCGCCAGGTCGCGACGCGCCGCGAGCCCAATTATGCGCAGGTCCACGGCCTGTCGGCGCCGGTCGATGTCTACCCGCTCTACGAAAACGCCACCCGCGCCGCCTGGGGTCAGAGCCTTGCGGAGGCGCAGTTCGAGAGCGCCGAAATCTGGTCGCGCTTCTCCGAAGTCGCCGCCGCGAACGACGGCGCGTGGATTCGCAAGCCCGCCAGCCCCGCCGACATCCTCCGCGTCGATGAACGCAATCGCCCGATCGCCTTCCCCTATTCGAAGCTGATGGTCGCCAATTCGTCGGTAAACCAGGGCGCGGGCTTCATCGTCACCAGCCTCGCCGAGGCGCGCCGCCGCGGCATCGCCGAGGAACGGCTGATCTACGTCGGCATGGGCGCCGCCGCGAAGGAACCCACGAGCATCCTCCACCGCGACCGCTACGATGGCAGCGTCAGCATGGAAACCAGCATTACCCGCACGCTCGCACTGAACGCTATGGGCGTCGAGGATTTCGACCATGTCGAGCTCTACAGCTGCTTTCCATGCGTCCCCAAGATGGCGCGGCGCATCCTCGGCTGGCCGTGGGATCGCCCGGCGACCGTGTTCGGCGGCCTGACCTTCGGCGGCGGGCCGATCGCCAATTATATGAGCCACGCGGTAGTCTCGATGGTCGAGAAATTGCGCAAGCAAGGCCGCTACGGCTTCCTCTTCGCCAATGGCGGTTTCGCGACCGACAATCATTGCATCGTGCTGGGCAGCGAACCGATCGCCGCGGCGACCTTCCCGCAGGATTACGACTATCAGGCCGAAGCAGAGGCAAAGCGGGGTCCGGTCCCCGAACTGGTCAAGGATTATGCCGGCCCCGCGACGATCGAAAGCTACACGGTCTTCTACGGCCGCGACGGCGCCCCGAAAGCCGGCGTCGTCGTCGCGCGCACGCCCCAAGGCCGGCGCACGCTGGCGCATGTCGATGTGAGCGACGCCGCGATGCTGGCCTTCCTGACCGACGGCCAAGCCGAACCCGTCGGCACGGTGGGCGAGGTCGTGGCGCTCGACGACGACCGCTTCGGCTGGCGGGTGGCCTGACATCCCTCCCCGCTTGCGGGGAGGTGGCAGACGCGTAGCGGCTGACGGAGGGGGCTATCGGGGCACGACGCCGCCGCTTCAGGACGCGAACCCCCTCCACCACCCTTCGGGCGGTCCCCCTCCCCGCGGCGCGGGGAGGATTTACAACTCGAACGACACCCCCTGCGCCAGCGGCAGCGCGTCCGAATAATTCACCGTGTTCGTCGCGCGCCGCATATATTGGCGCCACGAATCCGAGCCGCTTTCGCGCCCGCCGCCGGTTTCCTTCTCGCCCCCAAACGCCCCGCCGATTTCCGCGCCCGAAGTGCCGAGGTTGACGTTGGCGATCCCGCAATCGCTGGCGGCGAGGAAACGCTCGGCCTCGCGCATGTCGGTGGTGAAGATCGCCGACGAAAGGCCGGCGGCGACCGCATTATGCGCGTCGATCACGGCATCGAGATCGTCGTAGCGCATCACATAGAGGATCGGCGCGAAGGTCTCGTCGAGCACCGGCCCCGCCTGCCCCGGCATCTCGACCAGCGCGGGGCGCACATAGAAGCTTGCCCCTTCGCCGACGCGCTCGCCGCCCGTCACAATACCGCCCGCCGCCGTGGCTGCGACCAGCGCCTCCTGCATCATCTCATAAGCCGCGCGGTCGATCAGCGGGCCGACGAGCACCTCGCCCTCCAGCGGATTGCCGACGCCGACACTGGCATAGGCCGCCTTCAGCTTGGCGACGAAACCGTCGTATATGCTGTCGTGAAGGAACAGGCGCCGCGTTGTCGTGCAGCGCTGCCCTGCGGTCCCCATCGCTCCGAACGCCACGCCGCGCAGCGCGAGGTCGAGGTCCGCCGACGGCGCGACGATCACGCCATTGTTGCCGCCGAGCTCGAGGATCGCGCGTGCGAAACGCTGCGCCAGCCGCGGCGCCACCGCGCGGCCCATCCGCGTCGAGCCCGTCGCCGACAGCAGCGCGACACGGCTGTCGTCGACCAGTGCCTCGCCCGCCTCGCGTCCGCCGATCAGCAGCTGCGACAGCCCCGCCGGCGCATCGCCGAAGCGCACCGCCGCGCGTTCGAAAATCGCCTGCGTCGCGAGCGCCGTGAGCGGCGTCTTCTCCGAGGGCTTCCACACCACGCTGTTGCCGCAGACGAGCGCGAGCGCCGCATTCCACGCCCACACCGCGACCGGGAAGTTGAACGCCGAAATCACCCCGACGACGCCGAGTGGATGCCAGACCTCCATCATCCGGTGCCCCGGCCGCTCGGTCGCGATGGTGAGCCCATAAAGCTGCCGCGACAGCCCCACCGCGAAGTCGCAGATGTCGATCATCTCCTGCACTTCGCCCGCGCCTTCGGACGGGATCTTGCCCGCCTCGATCGTCACCAGCTTCGCGAGATCGTCCTTCGCGGCGCGCAGTTCCTCGCCGAACAGGCGGACCAGCTCGCCGCGGCGCGGCGCCGGGACGTGACGCCAGGCGCGGAACGCCGCGGTCGCGCTATCGAGCGCCTCGTCGATCGCCGCGGTATCGGCGACGCGCACCAGGGCAAGCTGCTCGCCGGTCAGCGGCGTCACCGAGGGCATCGATCCCTCGGTCCACGCGCGGCGGTCGACGCCCAGTCCATCGAGCAGACGCCCGACATCTTCGCCGATCCCGGCCATTACCCATCCTTTCGATACCATATTGCGCTGCCTCTAATCCCCAACCCCCGTTCGTGTCGAGCGAAGCCTGTCCCGAGCGCGCCGAGGGGTCGAGACACGCCTATGCAGCGCCAGACGCATCTCGACTTCGCTCGATGCGAACGGCTAAGGGGGAGCAAATAGAGGAGAGCCGCCGTGTCCGACCTACCCCCCTC
>SCNT01000004.1 GCA_005503165.1 Sphingomonadaceae bacterium 3R27E2-A | reverse complement strand
CCCCACGGCTTCGCCGCAGGGAGGATTAAGGCCCCTCCCGCTCCAAAACCGCCGCGCCCCCTTTCGCTCCTCCCCCCGCGATGCCACATAGGCGGCATGAGCGACGACAAGCCATGGCCCGACAGCATCCGCGCCGGCGAGTGCGAGCAGCACGAACCGCTGGTGCGCCGCGTGCTCGCGCCCAATCCCTCGCCCTATACCTTCACCGGCACCCAGACCTGGCTGGTCGGCGCGGGCCGCGACATCGCGGTGATCGACCCCGGCCCGACGGGCAGCGGGATGAGCATCGGCGATCCGCCCGACGCCAATGGGCAGGGGCATGTCGATGCGATCCTGCGCGCGACCCGGGGTCAGCGCGTCGCCGCAATCCTCTGCACCCACACCCACCGCGATCACAGCCCCGCGGCGATGCCGCTGCGCGAGGCGACGGGCGCGCCGATCATCGGCTGCGCGCCGCTGGCGCTCCGCGACGACGGCCCGCGCGCCGATTCGGCCTTCGATCCCGATTACGCGCCCGACCGCGTGCTGGCGGACGGCGAGCGGATTTCGGGCGACGGCTGGACGATCGAGGCGGTCGCGACGCCCGGCCACACTTCGAATCATCTCTGCTTCGCGCTCGTCGAGACCGGCGCGCTGTTCACGGGCGACCATGTGATGGCCTGGTCGACGAGCGTCGTCAGTCCGCCCGACGGCGACATGGCGGCCTATATGGCCAGCCTGTCGAAGCTCTACGAGCGCGGCGACCGCGTCTATTATCCCGCGCACGGCCCCGCGGTGACCAAGCCGCGCCAGCTGGTGCGCGGCATGCTCGGCCACAGGAAGCAGCGCGAGCGGCAGATATTGAAGGAACTCGAACGCGGGACGGCGATTATCCCCGATATGGTGTCGCACATGTACAAGGGGCTCGACCCCCGCCTGACGGGCGCGGCGGGCCGCTCGGTGCTCGCGCATCTGCTCGACCTCGAACAGCGCGGCCGCGTTGCGCGCGACGCCGACGAATGGCGGCTTGTGGCGTGAGCCGTTCGCTGTTTCGCATCCTGGTTCTCTTGGTGCTCGGCGTGGCCGTGTTTCTCGGCTGGCGCGCCTGGCAGGACTGGCAGCGGGGCCATGATCCCCAGACCGTCGCCGCGGCGAGCCTGCAGGGGCTGCAGGAACAGAATATCCTCGTTCCCTTCACCGCGCGCTACGTCGCGGTGGTCACCTCGACGCAGAGCCGGCTGGGGCTCGAGGCGAAGAAGACGCTGATCATGCCGGGGACGGTGCGCTACGAGCTCGATCTCGCGAAGCTCAAGCAGTCCGATCTCGACTGGGATGCGGCGACCGGCGCGCTGACGGTGACGCTGCCGCCGCTGCGGCTCGCGGGGCCCGAGATCGACCTCGATGCGATCAGCGAGTTTCGCGACGGCGCGATCCTGCTGACCTTGACCGACGCCGAAAAGACGCTCGACGCTGCGAACCGCAAGGCGGCGCAGGCCGAACTGATCAAGCAGGCCAAGGGCGCGACCCCGATGCGCCTCGCGCAGGGCGCGGCGCGGACCGCGGTCGAACAGAGCTTCGCGATGCCGCTGAAGGCTGCGAGGATCGACGCGAAGGTCACCGCGCGCTTCGCGGGCGATCCTGTGGAGTGATGGGGCGTTTCGGGGGGAGACGACGGCAAATTTTCAAGGCCGTTCGTGTCGAGCGAAGTCGAGACACGTGAAGTCATGCGCGAACTCGGCTTGTCTCGACTTCGCTCGACACGAACGGAATTAGAAGACGGCTCTCGGCCTTTGCGATAAGTCTCGAAATTACAGCTGAGAGGGGGAATGGCAACGGCAACGGCAACGGCAACGGCAACGAACGCAGCGAGCGCCGAGCGTTTCTGGCAGCGGATGGCGATCGGCCTTGCGCTTTTCATCGTCTTCGGTTTTGCGCAATTTGCGCTGCGCGGTTTTGTCGATCCGGTCGCGGCGCCCTTCTGGGTCCATCTTCACGGGGTGCTGATGCTCGCGTGGCTCGGGCTGCTGATCGTCCAGCCGACCCTCGTCGCGCGCGGGGACCTGCCGCTGCATCGCCGGCTCGGCCGGATCGGCGCGGGACTTGCGCTCGTCATCGCCGCGCTCGGCATCTTCACCGGGCTCGCCTCGCTGGTGCTGAACCGCTTGCCGCCCTTCTTTTCGCCACCCTATTTCCTCGCGCTCACCACGGTCGAGGCGCTGGCTTTCGGGCTGATGGTGTGGGCTGCGGTGCGCCGGCGTCATACGACCGAATGGCATCGGCGGCTGATGATCGGCGCGACGATCATCATCCTCGAACCAGCGCTCGGCCGCCTGCTGCCGATGCCGCTGATGATCGGCTGGTCCGATATCCCCGTCGGGCTGGTCCAGCTTGCGGTGGTCGGCCTGATCGCGCTCCACGACCGCCGCACGCTCGGCCATGTCCATCCGGCGACCAAGGCGGTCGCGCTGGTTGTCATCGCGGTGCGCATCGCCATCTATCTGCTCGCGATGGCCCCGCCCGTCATCGCGCTCGCCGCGCGGCTCACCGGCGGCTGAGGCGCAATTGCCCTATCGCGGGGCGACGTGTAGAGGGCGCACAAGGCAAACGCCGTATAAGGAAAAGCCATGACTGCTCCCGTCCGCGAAAATCTCACCGGCCTCGATCTGCGCGCCGAAATCGACCGCCTCCGCAAGGAGCGCAACGCGGTGATCCTCGCGCATTATTACCAGAAGCCCGAGATCCAGGATCTCGCCGATTTCGTCGGCGACAGCCTCGAACTGTCGCGCAAGGCGGCCGACACCGACGCCGACGTCATCGCCTTTTGCGGGGTCAAGTTCATGGCCGAGACCGCCAAGATCCTGAGCCCCGAGAAGATCGTCATCCTGCCCGACATGGATGCGGGGTGCAGCCTCGAGGACAGCTGCCCGCCCGAACAGTTCGCGCGTTTCCGCGCCCAGCACCCCGACCATATCGCGCTGACCTACATCAACTGCTCGGCGGCGGTGAAGGCGCTGAGCGACATCATCGTCACCTCGTCGAGCGCCGAGACGATCATCAGCCAGATCCCCGAGGACCAGCCGATCATTTTCGGTCCCGACCGCCACCTCGGCGGCTATCTCAACCGCAAGTTCGGGCGCGAGATGCTGTTGTGGCCGGGCGTGTGCATCGTCCACGAGGCGTTCAGCGAGACCGAGCTCCTGAAGCTCAAGGCGCAGCATCCGGGCGCGCCGGTCGCGGCGCACCCCGAATGCCCGCCGCATATCGTCGATCATGCCGATTATGTCGGCTCGACCAGCGGCATATTGCAGTTCGCCAAGACCTTCCCCGGCGACACGCTGATCGTCGCGACCGAGCCGCACATCATCCACCAGATGGAGCTGGCGCTGCCCGAGAAGAATTTCATCGGCGCGCCCGGGGCCGACGGCAACTGCAACTGCAACATCTGCCCGTACATGGCGCTCAACACGATGGAGAAGCTCTATATTGCGCTCCGCGACCTCCAGCCGCGAATCGAGATGGACGAGGAGCTGCGCCTCGCGGCGCGCAAGAGCCTCGACCGGATGCTCGAAATGGCGTCGGGGACGGTGGGCAAGGGCGACCTCGGCCGCGCCTGAGCGGATCGCACGCGAGTCGCAGCTTCGGTTCGGCGAGTCGCATCGCAAATCCGGCCGGCCGACCCGCCGCACCGAATCCGAAAATGCTGCAGGCTTGTTACAAAAATGCTGCAGCGAATCCGCTAATTGCTAATGCCGGACTTATCCACAGTCGACGGCGCAATCGCGGGCGTTTCGCCGCAATTTTTGTTGGCGGCCCGGCCGAGTCATGTCAGCTTCCAAGCATCGGACGACGGAGACGACGGACCGCCGGGGCAGGAAGGCAGGTTGCAAGACCCGCCGGAGAAGAACGGGCCGGATCGACGAGGAAGTGGACCGATACCTGGTCACGGAACGCCGCGATTCCCACGAGTTGAGGCGGACCCGACCGGGATAGGAAATGCAGTCCATCGCTTGGACGGCGACTGCTTCGGCAGACGCGAGAAGAGATGATGAAGGGCTTTCCAGGTGCGGCCGGCCCCCGAAAGGGGGCCGACCAAACCATCGCCGGATAGTTCCGGACCGCGCCGCAAGCGTCGTTTTGCGGGCCGCCGATCGCGAGAGAGGCGGACCGGGATGAAGGCAAGCGGGCAGCGACCGGGAGGATACCGGATAGTGGGGGTTGGCAGCGATGCCGGCCCCCATTTCGTGTGCGCGCGATGCGCGGCGCGGGCGAAATCGTCGGCTGCGCGGAATGACGGGTATCGGGCGGGAGGGGCCGCCCTAATCCTCCCTGCGGCGTAGCCGTGGGGAGGGGGACCACCCGTAGGGTGGTGGAGGGGCCGATGCCCCAAGCCCAGGTTCCAGGCCGCCGCCCCTCCACCATGCTTCGAGTTTGGGGTTGGATTGCCCCCGGCAATCCAAGTCCGGTCCGGGGGACCGGACGACCCCAAACTGTCCCCCTCCCCATCGCTGCGCGACAGGGAGGATTATTATGTCCGCTTCCACCCCAAAGCGGCCCCCTGAAGCCACCCACCCAAAAATTCTTCGGCCTGTGATGAATGTCACACCGCGGTCGCATGCGGCTGTTTATGGCCGTCTTGCGACCCGGAGAAGTTCCCCGATCGGAACTGATCCCACTTTCCCGGCCGCGCCCCGACGGGCCGGCCGGGAACCTTTCTCCCCCTATCGCATTGTGCTGGCACGCAAAGGACGGCGGTCGCGGTCGCCGCCATAGCGCTAGGCGGTTTGCGCCATTTGAGTTACCATCCTGATTGCCCGACGAAACAAGGGCATCCAACGATCGTAGGGGGTCATCTTATGCTTACGTGGATTATCGCCATCATCATGGGCGGCATCATCGGCTGGCTGGCCAGCATCGTGATGCGCACCGACGCGCAGCAGGGCATTTTCCTGAACATCGTCGTCGGTTGCATCGGGTCGATCCTCGGCCGCTTCCTGTTCGGCAGCTTCCTCGGCGGCGGACATTTGCGCGGCGACGCCTTCGATCCGATGACGTTGCTCACCGCCTTCCTCGGCGCGATTTTGCTGCTCGCCATCGTCAACCTGGTGAAGCGCGGGCGCGTGCGCTGAGCGCACGCGACACAACGGTCCCTCGGGGCCGGTCCGGAAAGGGCGGTCGGTATGAGCCGGCCGCCTTTTTTCATGCCTTTATGCGCTGGAATCCCGCGACAACCCCGCCTAAGACTCGCCGCGCCGGTGCAGCGGCGGGGTCGCGTTTCTCCCCTTGTCAGGGGTGGCTTAATTGGGTAATACACCCTGAAGCAGGCCGAGGGTCCGGCGCGCCTGGCGCGGCGCGGAGCCGCGGGCCCCGCGCTTGCGATGGCCGGGGGCGGGACAGAGGAAATTGACGTGAACTACGAGCGGAAAGTGGACGCGATGGACAGCCTGGCGGGGTATCATGACGACATCGACAACCGGCGTCGCCGCACGCGGCTGATCATTGCAGTCGTGCTGATCGTCGTGGCGCTGGCCGCGGCCTGGTTCGCCTTTTCCTCGGGCAAGGGCGGCGGTGCAGCAACCGCCGGCGGCGCCCCGGGGGCTGCGGGCAAGGGCGGCGAAAGCGCGCCGAACGTCACCGTGATGATCCCCGGCCGCCAGTCCGTGCAGGCGACGATTTCGGCCAATGGCACGATCGCCGCGCGCCGCGAGATGCCGATCGGCATCGCCGGCGAAGGCGGTCAGGTCGTGCGCGTGCTCGTCGAACCCGGCCAGTGGGTCGGCGCCGGCCAGACGCTCGCGGTGATCGACCGCGCGGTCCAGACGCAGCAGGCCTCGGCGCTCGCGGCGTCGATCCGCGTCGCACAGGCCGACGCCAGCCTGGCGCAGGCCGAACTCGAGCGCGCCGAGGCGCTGGTGTCGCGCGGGTTCATTTCCAAGGCCGACATGGACCGCAAGCGCGCCACGCGCGACGCCGCCAATGCGCGGGTCCGCGTCGCGCAGGCGCAGCACGCCGAGGCGCAGGCGCGCAACAGCCGGCTCAACATCGTCGCCCCCGCCGCGGGGCTGGTGCTGACGCGCCAGGTCGAGCCCGGCCAGGTCGTCGGTGCGGGCAGCGGCGTGCTGTTCCGCATGGCGCGCGGCGGCGAGATGGAGATGATGGCGCAGATGGCCGAGGCCGACCTGCAACGCGTCCCCGTCGGAACGCGCGCGACGGTCACCCCCGTTGGCACCGACCTCAACATCGCGGGCCAGGTGTGGCAGGTGTCGCCGGTGATCAACGCCGACACGCGCCAAGGCATGGTCCGCATCGCGATCCCCTATAGCAGCGCGCTGCGCCCCGGCGGTTTCGCCGACGCGCGGCTGGTCGCGGGTTCGGCCGAGGCGCCGCTGCTCCCCGAAAGCGCGGTGCAGAGCGGTCCCGAGGGCAATTTCGTGCTGGTCGTCGGCAAGGACAACAAGATCGAACGCAAGCCGGTCAAGGTCGGCACGGTCAGCGACGACGGCGTGTCGATCGCGTCGGGGCTCACCGGCAACGAGCGCGTGGTCGTGCTAGCCGGCGCCTTCCTGAACGTCGGCGACACCGTGAAACCCGTGCTGCAGAAATCGTCGCAATAAGAGCCAACCGCAGGCACCCCGCACAAAGGCGTTTGAGTCATGAGTTTCCGCAACATTTCCGCCTGGTGCATCCGCAATCCGGTGCCGCCGATCGTGATGTTCGTCCTGCTGCTGCTGGCGGGCCTCGTCAGCTTCAACCGGATGGACGTCAACGACAATCCCGACGTCGAATTCCCGGCGGTGCAGGTCGTGGTCGTGCAGCCCGGCGCCGCGCCGACCGAGCTCGAGACGCAGGTCACGCAGCGCGTCGAGGCCGCCATCCGCGGCGTCAGCGGCGTCGACGAAATGTCCTCCTATGTCAGCGAGGGCAACAGCCGCACCTTCGTGCAATTCGCGATCGGCACGCCGATCGACCGCGCCTATAACGACGTCAACCAGGCGGTGCAGCAGATCCGCAGCGACCTGCCCGACGGCATTCTCGAGCCGCAGGTCGTGCGCGTCGACATCGCCGGCGGCCCGATCACCTATTTCGCGGTCGAGGCGACCGACATGACGCTCGAACAGCTGTCGTGGTTCGTCGACAACACGGTGGCCAAGGAACTGCTCTCGATCCCCGGCATGAGCCAGGTGCGCCGCTCGGGCGGCGTCGACCGCGAGATCCGCGTCATCCTCGATCCCGCGCGCATGCAAAGCTATGGCATCACCGCCAGTCAGATCAACCAGCAGCTGCGTCAGGTCAATGTCAACGCCGCGGGCGGGCGCACCGAGATCGCGGGCAGCGAGCAGGCGGTGCGCGTGCTCGGCAATGCGGGCAGCGCCTATCAGCTCGGCGATTATCAACTGTCGCTGGGCAGCGGCCGGACGATCCGGCTGAGCGACGTCGCCAAGGTCACCGACGGCTATGCCGAACAGCGCAACCTGGCGAAGATTCAGGGCAAGCAGGTGCTCAGCTTCTCGATCGAAAAGGCGAAGGGCGCGTCCGACGTCACCGTCCACGACGAGACGATGAAGAAGCTCGCCGAGATCAAGAAGAACAACCCCAAGGTCAATTTCAAGATCCTCTTCACGCGCACCGAATATACCAAGGAGCAATACCGCAGCTCGATGGCCGCGATGATCGAGGGCGCGGTGCTCGCGGTCGTCGTCGTCTTCCTGTTCCTGCGCGACTGGCGCGCGACCTTGATCTCGGCGCTCGCGATCCCGCTGTCGGCGATCCCGACCTTCTGGTTCATGGAACTGATGGGCTTCTCGCTCAACGGCTTGTCGCTGCTCGCCTTGAGCCTGGTGGCCGGCGTGCTCGTCGACGATGCGATCGTCGAGATCGAGAATATCGTCAGACATATGCGAATGGGCAAGACCGCCTATCAGGCGTCGATCGACGCCGCCGACGAGATCGGGCTCGCGGTCGTCGCGACGACGATGTCGATCGTCGCGGTGTTCCTGCCGGTGGCGCTGATGCCCGGCGTGTCGGGGCAGTTCTTCATCCAGTTCGGCATGACCGTGGTGTTCGCCGTGCTCGTAAGCCTCGCGGTCGCGCGCATGATCACGCCGATGATCGCGGCCTATTTCCTGTCGGCGCAGGGCGAGCAGGAGCATGCCGCGGGACCGTGGGTCGATCGCTACGAGAATGTCCTGCGCTGGACGCTCGACGACAGCAAGCACAAGGCGAAACGGGCGGGCTTCTCGCCGGTGGCGACGCGGCCGATGTTCTTCATCCTCGGCTTCGTCGCGGCGGCGCTCGTCCTCGCCGCGATGGTGTGGCAATATTATCAGCCGGTCCCCGTCGGGCAGGATGCGCCCAATCCGGCGATGCATTTCCTGCTCCAGACCCCGCTCATGGCGGCCGTGACCTTCCTCCTGGTCACCTTGCTCTGCATCATCTTCGGCGCGATCGCCTATGCGATGGGTATGCGCGACAATGGCTTCACCAACTGGTCGCGCTTCATGGTCCAGCGCGCCGGCGCGCGCCTGCTGGACCACCGCGTGTGGATCGTCGGGATCGGCGTGCTCGCCTTCGTGTCGAGCCTCGTGCTTTTCGCGGTGCTGCCGAAGCAGTTCCAGCCGACGACGAACAGCGACTATAGCCAGATCAGCTACGAACTGCCGCCGGGATCGACGCTTGCGCAGAGCGAAGTCATCGCCAACCAGATAAATGCGATCCTCGCGGCGAACAGCGTCGTCGACAACGCCTTCTACGACGTCAATGTCGGCGGCGGCAGCGTCTATATCACGCTCAAGAAGGAGCGTCCCACGACCAGCGTCGAATGGGAGCGCGGCTTGCAGCCGAAGATGGCGGCGATCCCCGACGCGCGCGTCTCGTTCCAGAGCCAGTCGGGCGGCTTCTCGGGCCGCGACATCACCTTCATCGTCGGCGGCGACGATCCCGTCGCGCTCGAAAACCACGCGCGCCGGATCGTCCGCGAGATGAGCGCGCTCAAGGAACTGCGCGCGGTGCGGATCGAGGGCGACATTCCGCGGCCCGAGATCATCGTCAATCCGCGCATGGACCTCGCCGCCGAGCTCGGCGTGACGACCGCGGCGCTCAGCCAGACGATCCGCATCGCGACGCTGGGCGACATCGACCAGAATGCGGCGAAATTCTCGCTGTCCGACCGCCAGATCCCGATCCGCGTCCTCTTGTCCGAGGACTCGCGCCGCAGCCTCGCGACGATCGAGAATCTGCCGGTCCCGACCGCGCGCGGCGGGACCGTGCCGCTGAAATCGGTCGCCGAGATCGGGTTCGGCGCCGGCCCGACCGAGCTCCGCCGCTACAACCAGACGCGGCGCATCGTCATCGGCGCCGACCTCGCGCCGGGGCTGGTGACCGGCGACGCGCAGACCAAGATCGACAAATTGCCGTCGATCGCGAACATGCCGCAGGGCATCCGCAAGGTGATCCAGGGCGACGCCAAGTGGCAGGCGGAGATGATGCAGAATTTCCTCGTTGCCGTGGTGTCGGGCCTGCTGCTCGTCTTCGCGACGCTGGTGCTGCTCTATCGCCGCTTCCTGTCGCCGCTGGTCAACATGTCGTCGCTGCTGCTCGCGCCGCTCGGCGGCCTGCTCGGGCTCGCGGTCACCGGCATGGAAATCTCGATGCCCGTGTTCATCGGCCTCTTGATGCTGCTTGGCATCGTCGCGAAAAACTCGATCCTGCTCGTCGATTTCGCGATCGAGGAGATGGACCATGGCGTCGCGAAGAACGCGGCGTTGATGGACGCGGGGCGCAAGCGCGCGCAGCCGATCGTCATGACCACGGTCGCGATGGTGGCGGGCATGGTGCCGACCGCGATCTCGCTGTCGGGCGACGGCGCGTGGCGCGCGCCGATGGGCGTGGTCGTGATCGGCGGGCTGATCCTGTCGACGCTGCTGACCTTGCTGATCGTGCCCGCGGGCTTCAGCCTCGCCGACAGCATCGAAAAGCGCCTCGGCCGCTTCTTCTCGCGCAACTTGCTCACCTATCGCAAGGGCGACGACGGCAAGCCGCATCTGGAGGCCGAGCCGCAGCCGGCCGAATGATGCCGGTCGCGGTCCGGGCGCGGCGACGGTTGCAACCTTCGCCGCGCTTCGCCATTTGACCCGCATGACCGACCGCGCGCTCTCCCGGCCGATTGGCGCCGCCCTCCCGGCGAAGGCTTCGAACATCCGCGTCGTCGCGACGGGCATGCTCGTCGCGATGGCGGCGATCTTCGTCGCGGCGAAATATTATCAGGACGTCCATCCGGCGGTCGGCTTCGTCCGCGCCTTCGCCGAGGCGGCGATGGTCGGCGGGCTCGCCGACTGGTTCGCGGTCACGGCGCTGTTCCGCCACCCGATGGGGCTGCCGATCCCCCATACGGCCATCGTGCCGCGCAACAAGAACCGCATCGGCGACACGCTCGCGCGCTTCCTGCTCACCAATTTCCTCCTGCCGCGGCTGATCGCGCGCAAGATGCAGACGCTCGACGTCGCGGGCGCGGTCGGCAAATTCCTGTCGCAGCCTGCCGAGGGCGGCGGGCGATTGAAGCTCGGCGCCTCGCGGATCATCGCCGACGCGCTCGGCGCGCTCGACCAGCAAAGGCTGGGCGGCATGGTCAAGTCGGCGATCGCCGATCGCCTGCGCGAACTCGACGTCGCGCCGCTGCTGGGGCAGGCGCTGCAGGCCGCGCTCGCCGAGGGGCGGCACCAGCCTTTGCTCGACGCGATGGTCAAATGGGGGTCGAAGACGCTCGACCTCAACGCGCACCTGATCCACCAGATGGTGCACGACAACAGCAATGCGATCGTGCGTTTCACCGGGCTCGACGAAAGCATCTCGAACCGCATCGTCGCGGGGCTGGGCAAATTGCTCAGCGAAATGGCGGTCGAGCCCGACCATCCGCTTCGTATCCGCGTCGAAGAGGGAATGGCCAAGCTGGCGCTCGACCTGCAGCACGACCCGGAGGTGCAGGCGAAGGTCGCCAAGGTCCGCGACGAATTGCTCGAAAACAAGGCGGTCAAGCGCTGGCTCGACGGATTGTGGGAACAGGGGCGCGGCGCGCTGCTCAACGCCGCGCGCAACCCCGACACGATGCTGGCGGGGCGGATCGGCGAGCTCGTCACCCAGTTCGGCACGATGCTGGGCGAGGATGCGCATATCAAGCGCACGCTCAACCGCTATGCGCGGCGCGCGGTGGTCGGGGCGGTCGACAGCTATGGCGAGACCGCGCTCAAGCTGGTGTCCGACACGATCCGCGGCTGGGACGCCAAGACGATCACCGACCGGCTGGAAAATGCGGTCGGCGACGACCTGCAATATATCCGCATCAACGGCACGCTGGTCGGCGGCCTCGTCGGCGTCCTGATCCACGCGGTGGACGTGCTGCTCTAACCGAGCGCCGCCAGCCCCTCGCGAAAGCTCGGATAGCGCGGCGTCCAGCCGAGCAGGCGTTTAGCCTTGCCGTTCGCGACGCGGCGGTTCTCGGCATAGAAAGCGCGCGCGGCGGGGGACAAGCCGGCTTCGTCCAATGTCTGGAGCGGCGGCAAGGGTGCGCCGAGCATCGCGCAGCCCCATTCGACCAGCCGGTTCTGGTGGCAGGGCTCGTCGTCGGCGAGATTGTAGACCCCGGGCGGGCCGCGGAACGACGCCATCACGCCGCCGGCGATGTCGCCCACATGCACGCGGCTGAAGACCTGGTCGGGCAGGTCGATGCGATGCGCGCGGCTGTCGCCTATGCGATCGAGGATCGAACGGCCGGGGCCATAGATGCCGGGGAGGCGGAAGACGCGCGCATCGCCGCGCAGCGCCTGCCATGCCGCATCGGCGGCGTTGCGGTCGGCGCGGCGGCCCTTGACGGGCGCGCTCTCGTCGACCCACGCGCCGCCCGCATCGCCATAGACGCCGGTCGAGGACAGATAGCCGACCCATGCGGCGGGAGCGAGCGCGATGGCGTCGCCATAGGCGGCGAGCACGGGGTCGGCGCCGGCGGCGGGCGGCACCGACGACAGGATATGCGTCGCCGAACGCAGCGCCGCGTGCACCGCCGCGCTGTCGCCGAACGCGACCGACCCCGCGCGTCCGTCCTGCGTTGTGCCGGTCACGTCCCAGCCGCGCGCGGTCAGCCGCTCCGCCAGGTGGCCCGCGGCATAGCCCAGCCCGAAAATCAGCATATGTCCCATGCCGCGCCTTATTGCGCAGGCGGCGGGCCAAGCCTAGACCCGCCTTCATGACCGATGCCTCCTCGACCCCCGCCATCCCCGTCACCATCCACCGCGGCGATTACCGCCCGCCCGAATGGCAGGTCCCCGACATCGCGCTCGATTTCGCGCTGGGAATTGCCGAGACCAGGGTCAGTGCGCGCCTGTCGGTCGCGCGCCACGCCGATGCGCCGGCGCCGCTGGTGCTGCGCGGCGACGGACTGACCGCGGCCGAAGTGCGCGTCGATGGCGCGGTGTGGAACGACTGGCGCATGGACGGTCCCGACCTCGTCGTCGACCTCGGCGACCGCAGCGCCGCGACGGTCGAGGTCGACACCGTCATCGATCCGAGCGCCAACACCCAGCTGATGGGGCTTTACGCCTCGAACGAGATGCTCTGCACCCAATGCGAGGCGGAGGGTTTCCGCCGCATCACCTTCCACCCCGACCGCCCCGATGTGCTGAGCCGCTACAAGGTGCGGATGGCGGGCGACAAGGCGAAATTCCCGATCCTGCTGTCGAACGGCAATTGCATCGAGCAGGGCGAAGGCGAGGACGGCACGCACTGGGCGCTGTGGGAAGATCCCTGGCCGAAGCCCTCCTACCTCTTTGCGCTCGTCGCGGGCGACCTGGTGGTCGACCGCGACAGCTTCACGACCATGAGCGGCCGCGAGGTCGAACTCGGCATCTGGGTCCGCGAAGGCGACGCCCCCCGCACCGGCCACGCGATGCAGGCGCTGAAGGACAGCATGGCGTGGGACGAGCGCGTTTATGGCCGCGAATACGACCTCGACCTGTTCAACATCGTCGCGGTCAGCGACTTCAACATGGGGGCGATGGAGAACAAGGGGCTCAATGTCTTCAACACGCGCTACATCCTCGCCGACCCCGACACCGCGACCGACCTCGACTATGACGGGGT
The DNA here is from genome assembly GCA_005503165.1 of Sphingomonadaceae bacterium 3R27E2-A. GTDB lineage: Bacteria > Pseudomonadota > Alphaproteobacteria > Sphingomonadales > Sphingomonadaceae > Sphingopyxis. Next base: position 144,894 of record SCNT01000004.1, on the reverse strand, counting down.
GCAGGGCGTCGTCGCGCACGAATATTTCCACAACTGGTCGGGCAACCGCGTCACCTGCCGCGACTGGTTCCAGCTGAGCCTGAAAGAGGGTTTCACCGTCTTTCGCGACCAGAGCTTCTCGGCCGACATGGGATCGCCTCCGGTCAAGCGGATCGAGGACGTCCGCCTGCTCCGCGCCGCGCAATTCCCCGAGGACGCGGGGCCGCTCGCGCACCCGATCCGGCCCGATAGCTATCAGGAGATCAGCAACTTCTACACCGCGACGGTCTATAACAAGGGCGCCGAGATCATCCGGATGATGGCGACGCTGCTCGGCCCCGAGCGCTTCCGCGCGGGCACCGATCTCTATTTCACCCGCCACGACGGCGAGGCCGCGACGTGCGAGGATTTCGTGCGCGCAATGGAGGAGGGCGGCGATATCGACCTCGGCCAGTTCCGCCGCTGGTACGAGCAGGCCGGCACGCCGCGCCTGACGCTCTCGCTCGCCGAAGAGGGCGGCGACTGGTTCCTCGACATCGCGCAGACGGTGCCGCCCACCCCCGGGCAGCCCGACAAGGAACCGATGATGATGCCGCTGCGCCTCGCGGCCTTTGCGATGGACGGCAGCGGCGCAGCGATCCCCGATACTTTGGTGACGCTGACCGGCGACACCCAGCGCGTGCCGCTCGGCAAGTTCGCGGCGCGGCCGGCGCTGTCGGTCAACCGCGGCTTCTCCGCCCCCGTGATCGTCGATTATGTCCGCGCGCCGGGCGAACTCGCCTGGCTCGCAGCGCACGACGACGATCCCTTCGCACGCTACGAAGCGCTGCAGCAGCTGATGCTCGACACGCTGGTCGCCGCGGTGTCGGGCGAGAAGGCCGACCATGGCGCGGTGGTCGACGCGGTCGCGGGCACGCTCGCCGGGCGCGGCGAGGACCCGGCCTTCGTCGCCGAGGCGGTGCTGCTGCCGAGCGAGGCCTTCATCGGCGACCAGATGGTGATCGTCGACCCCGACGCGATCCGCCGCGAGCGGCTGGCGCTGCAGGCGGCGATCGGCCACGCGCTCGAGGGCGAATGGCGCGACATCCTGGCGGGCGCCTGCCCGCCCGCGACCGACCTGTCGCCCAAGGCCAAGGGCGGCCGCCGCCTCCGCGGCGTGGCGATCGCCTATCTCGCCGCGACGGGCATCGCCGACGTGCCGGCTTTGGTGTTCGGCATCTTCTCGGACGCCGACGGCATGACCGAGCGGCAGGCCGCGCTCGCGACGCTGGCGCACGGCGACAGCGACGAGCGCACGCACGCGCTCGACATCTTCTACCAGCGCTATCGCGACAATCCGCTGGTGCTCGACAAATGGTTCCAGGTGCAGGCCTGGTCGCTGCGCCCTGATACGGTCGATGCGGTGAAGGACCTCGCTGAGCATCCCGACTTCACGCTGGCGAACCCCAACCGCGTGCGCTCGCTCTACGGCGCGCTGACGGGCAACCAGGCGGCGTTCCACCAGGCCGACGGCGCGGGCTACAGGCTGATCGCCGACCTGGTGATTGCGCTCGACCCCAGGAACCCGCAAACCGCCGCGCGCATGATCCCGCCGCTGGGGCGCTGGAAACGCTTCGACGAGGCGCGCGCGGCGATGATGCGGGCCGAGCTGGAACGCATCCTGGCGCAACCGGGGCTGTCGCGCGATACGACCGAGCAGGCGAGCAAGAGCTTGCTGGGGTAGCGTTTGTTTCGGGGTGGGGAGCGGACGTAATAATCCTCCCTGTCGCGCAGCGATGGGGAGGGGGACAGTTTGGGGTCGTCCGGTCCCCCGGACCGGACTTGGATTGCCGGGGGCAATCCAACCCCAAATTCGAAGCATGGTGGTGGGGCGGCCGCCTGGAACCTGGGCCTGGGGCATCGGCCCCTCCACCACCCTTCGGGTGGTCCCCCTCCCCACGGCTACGCCGCAGGGAGGATTAAGAAGGTCCCCTTCCGCCCGAAACCCGTCGCGGGCAGCCGCCGCGGCAAATATCAGCCCCCCAGCCACCCCGCGACATCGACCGCGACCTTGTTGGCCGCGCGCGTCAGCGCCTCGCCCACCGGCTTCGCCTCGACCACGCCGCCCAGGCTCTCGCGTGCTTCGAAGCGGCGCTGGGTGACGCTCTTGCCGCCGGCGGCGACGAGCATCGCCTGATAGACCACCACCGCCTCGCCGGTGCGGGCGTCGACGCCGAATTCCATCAGCTGGCCCGCGAGCTGCTCGCCGGGGGCGGTCAGATACTGGCCTTCGTCGAGCACCACGCGCCCCGAGCGCGCGGCGACGGTTTCGCTGATCAGGCGCTGGAACAGGCGCTGCGGCGCCTCGACCCATTGCGCGTCCTTGACGTAAGCGATGCTGGCGCCGTCCTGCTGGACCGGGATGCGCTGGGTGCGCAGTTTCTGCGGCGCGGTGGGGATCAGGATGGTGAGCGTCGCGGCCTCGGTCGCGGTGCGCGCGGGACCCGCCGCGGGCGCCGCGTCGGCGTCGAGCGTCAGCAGGAAGGGGGGCGGCTTGCCGCCGAGGCTGAAGCAGCCGGACAGCGTCGCCGCGGCGCCGAGCATCAGCGGGGCGAGGAGCAGCGGGGTACGAAAGGTGCGGATCATGCGGCTGGTCCTCATGGCTTGTAATCGGGCAGCTTGCTGCCGCTGATGACGGCGCCCGCACCCTGCTGGTCGAGCTTGTCGGTGAGGCTGGAGAGCGAGGCCGAGGTGCGGCGCAGGTCGCGGATCAGCGCGTTCGCCTCGGGGATCGTCGTTTCGCTGAAGGTCTTGAGCCCCGGGCGCGCATCGGCGATCGCGCCTTCCAGCGTCTTCATCGAATTGTTCGCCGAGGCGAGCGTGTCGCGCAGATTGCGCATCGCGGGGTCGACGTTGCGGTCGATCGTCCCCTGCGTCGTCGCGGCGAGATTGCCGATCTGCTCAGCGGCGAGCCCGGTCTGCTGGATCGCGATGCGCGTGTCGGCCAGCGCGCGCTCGATCGCGGGGCCGTTGCGCGCGAGGATCGCGGTCGACGCCTCGACATTGTTGAGGATGCCGCGGATGCTCGCCTGATTCTCGTCGTCGGCGAGTTCGGCGAGGCGTTCGCTGAGCGTCGAGAGGCGCTGGAGCAATTGCGGCGCGGTGTTGAGCAGCTCGCCCAGGCCGCCGACGCGCACCGGGATCGTCGGCTTGCCGTCGGGCCCCTTGTCGGTGATCGGCGGCGCGCCCTTGACCCCGCCCGTCAGCGAGATTTGCGACACGCCGGTGAAGCCGACGCCTTCCAGCGCCGCGGTCGTGCCCTGGAGGATCGGGACGCCCTCGTTGACCTCGATGCGCACGCGGACGAATTGCGGGTCGTTGGGGAGCAGCGCGATCTCCTTGACCTGTCCCACCGGCACGCCCGAATATTGGACCTGCGCGCCCTTGTTCAGCCCGTCGACCGACTGCTTGAAATAGACGTCATATTCGCGCTTGTCGCCGCCGCTGTCGTTGGCGAGCCAGACGACGAAGATCGCGAGCGCCGCGGTGAAGAAGAGGACGAAGGCGCCGACGAGGACGTTGTTCGAGCGAGTTTCCATCAGTCGTTCCTATGGACGCTTGGCGGTTTGGTTCCCGCCTGCCGCCGCGCGGCCGCGCGGTCCGTTGAAATAATCCTGTATCCACGGATGCTCGGTGGCAAGCAGTTCCGGGATAGTGCCGATCGCGATCACCTTCTTTTCGGCGAGCACGGCGACGCGGTCGCACGTCGCATAGAGCGAGTCGAGGTCGTGGGTGATCAGGAAGACGGTGAGCCCCATCGTATCGGCGAGCTCGCGGATCAGTTCGTCGAACTTGGCGGCGCCGATCGGGTCGAGCCCCGCGGTCGGTTCGTCGAGGAACAGCAAGGCGGGGTCGAGCGCGAGCGCGCGCGCGAGACCGGCGCGCTTGACCATGCCGCCCGACAGCTCGGCGGGATATTTGGGACCCGCATCGGGGGGCAGGCCGACCATCGCCACCTTGTAGGCGGCGATCTCGTCGAGCAGTTTCTGGTCGAGCCGCGGATAATATTCGCGCAAGGGAACCTGGATATTCTCCGCGACGCTGAGCGTCGAGAAGAGCGCGCCGCCCTGGAACATCACGCCCCAGCGGCGGCGCAGGTCGCGCGATTCCTCTTCGTCGGCGATTTCGCCCAGCGTCTTGCCATAGACCTCGATCTCGCCCGCGTCGGGGATCTGGAGCCCGATGATCGATCGCATCAGCACCGACTTGCCGGTGCCAGAGCCGCCAACGACGCCGAGAATCTCGCCCGAGCGCACGTCGAGGTCGAGCCCGTCGTGGATCACCGCGTCGCCGAACTTGTTGACGAGGCCGCGGACGCAGATCGCCTTGTCGAACGCCTCGGGCCGCACCGCGTCGGCGGCGGCGATCTCTTCCTCGAGCTGCTGTTCTTCGAGTTCGTCGGCCATCAGTTCCATCCGATCGACGAGAAGAAGACCGCGAAAAAGGCGTCGAGCACGATCACGAGAAAGATCGCCGCGACCACCGCCGAGGTGGTGCGCCGGCCGACTTCCTCGGCGTTCTGGCGCACCTGCATGCCCTCGTAGCAGCCGGTGACGCCGATCAGCACGCCGAACACCGGCGCCTTGATCAGCATCGCCCAGAAATCGGTCATCGGGATGATGTCGCGCAGCAGCTGGATGTAAGTGAGCGGCGGGATTTCGAGCCCGATCCAGCAGAAAACGCCGCCGCCGATGATCGCGCAGATGCTGGCGTAGAAGCCGAGCAACGGCATCAGGATCGTCGCGGCGGCGACGCGCGGGAGGACGATCGCCTCCATCGGCGAGACGCCAATCGTGCGCATCGCGTCGATTTCCTCGGTCAGCTTCATCGTGCCGATCTGCGCGGCAAAGGCGCTGCCCGAGCGGCCCGCGACCATGATCGCGGTCATCAGCAGGCCAAGCTCGCGGATCGAGGCGCGGCCGACGAGGTTGATCGTGAACACCTCGAGCCCGAACTGGCGCAGCTGCACCGCGCCCTGCTGCGCGACGACGATGCCGATCAGGAAGGTCATCAGGCCGATGATGGGGAGCGCGTCGACGCCGACGGTCTGGAAGCGCGTGACGATCGCGTTCCAGCGCAGGCGGCGACGCGCGCGGAGCTGGGTGCCGAGCGCCATGAGCATCGCACCGAAGAAGCCGACGATGCCGAGCAGCTCGTGCCACACCGCGACACTCGCGACGCCGACCTGTTCGAGCATGCGGGCGAGCGGGGGGCGGCGGTCGCGGTGGACGCGATAGTCGCTCTTGTCGCTGGCGAGCGCGTCGAGCAGGCGCTGCGCCTCCTCGCTGGCGCCGGTGACCTGCGATCCATGCTCGCGGGCGGTGCGGGTGACGATCCACGCGCCGACGGTGTCGACGCGTTCGACCGCGGAGAGATCGAGCGAGGCGATCGGGCCGAGCGCGTCGAGCCGCGCGGGCAGGTCGCCGAGCCGCGCGAGCGTCAGCCGCCCGGTGAAGCGGACCTCGACGCCGTCGGCGCCATCGCTTGTTTCGAAGTCCGCCCGGGCCACCATCGCGCACGACCTTGTATTATTTGGACAATGACGGCAAGCGAATCCCGCCGTCCACCCCGGCCTTGGCCGGGCCGCCGAACGCGGCTAAGAGGCTCAAATGGATGATTTATCCGTTCCCGTCGTGCCCGACTATGCGCATCGCGTCGCGGTGTACGACATGGACCGCACGATAACGCGCGCGGGCACCTACAGCGGATTCCTGATGCATGTGGTGCGGCGGCGCCAGCGGTGGCGGGTGTTGCTGACCCCGCTCGTGGGGCTCGCGGGAGCCGCCTATACACTGGGACTGATCGACCGCTCGCGGCTGAAGGCGATCAATCTGCGGCTCCTGATCGGCCCGCGCTTCCGCCGCGACGAGATCGCGCCGCTCGCCGAAAGCTATGCCGACAAGGTGGTCGCGCGCGGGCTGCACGGCGCGGCGCTCGAGCAATTGGAGGCCGATCGCGCGGCGGGCTATCGCGTGCTGCTCGCGACCGCCTCCTTCCATCTCTATGTGGACGCGATCGCCCGGCGGCTCGGGATCGAGGACGTGCTCGCGACGCGGCTCGACGAACCCGACGGCGCCGACCATGTCCATGCGCGCCTGTCGGGCGACAATTGCTACGGCGAAGCCAAGTTCGCGCGCATCTCCGACTGGATGGCGGCCAATGCGATCGTCCGCGACGCCGCGCATATCCGGGCTTATTCGGACCATGTGTCCGACCACCCGATGCTGCACTTCGCCGACGAGGCGGTCGCGACGACGCCGTCGCGGAAGCTGAAGAAACTGGCACCGCGGATGGGATGGACGGTGGTCGACTGGCGGGCCCGGAAATAGCCTAGACCGCGTCGAGCGCCTGCGCGAAATCGGCGATCAGGTCGTCCGCGTCCTCGATGCCGATCGATATGCGCACCAGATTGTCGGTGATGCCGAGCGCGGCCTTGCGCGCGTCGGGGACCGAGAGGTGCGTCATCGCGGCGGGATGGCTGGCGAGGGTCTCGGTGCCGCCGAGGCTGACCGCGAGCTTGGCGATCTTGAGCGCGTCGAGGAAGCGGAAGCTCTCCGCCTCGCCGCCCTTGATGAAGAGCGAGAAGGTCGAGCCGGCGCCGGTGCAGTGGCGCTCAAAAATATCCTTCTGCGACCCCTCGGGCAGGAAGCCGAGATAGCCGAGCCCCTCGACCTTCGCATGGTCGCGGAGGAAAGCGCAGACCTTTTCGGCATTTTCACCCGCGCGGCTCATGCGGAGCTCGATCGTCTCGAGGCTGCGCAGCAGCATCCATGCGGTGTTCGGGTCGCAGATCGTGCCGATGGTGTTGCGCATCATGCGGATGGGGCCGAGCCAGTGCTTCGATCCGACGATGCCGCCCGCGACGAGGTCGCTGTGGCCGCCGGCATATTTGGTCAGGCTGTAGAGCGTGATGTCGGCGCCGTGCGCGAGCGGCTTCGACCAGAGGGGCCCCAGGAAGGTATTGTCGATGGCGATCGGCGGACGCGCGCCCTCGGCGAAGGCGGCGTCGGTCGCAGCGCGCATCGCCTGGACGTCGACGAGCGCGTTGGTCGGGTTCGCCGGGCTTTCGAGATAGACCATCGCGACCTTGCCGCCCTGCGCGTCGGCCATGTCTTTCGCGCGCGCGAGGATCGCGTCCATCTCGTCGCGCGAGGCTTCGGCGGGGAAGTCGACATAAGTGGCGCCGAAGCGCGAGAGGATGCGCGCGATCAGCGTCTCGGTCGCGGCGTAGAGCGGGCCCGAATGGACGATGACGTCGTTCATGCTGACATGCGCGAGGAGCAGCGTCGCGATCGCCGACATGCCCGACGAGAAGACGAGCGCATCCTCGGCCTTTTCCCAGACGCCGAGGCGCGCCTCGAGGATTTCCTGGTTCGGGCCGTTGAAGCGCGAATAGACGAGGCCGTCGGCGCCGCCCGGGCGCTTGCCGGTGATCCCCTCGAAATGGCGCTTGCCCGCGGCGGCGCTTTCGAAGGCGAAGGTCGAAGTGAGGAAGACCGGGGGCTTCAGCGAGCCTTCCGACAGCATCGGGTCATAGCCATAACCCATCATCAGCGTCGAAGGCTGCAGCTCACGCTCGCCGATCCGGGTGACGTCCTTCTTGGGCGCGCGGCGCGGCGTGGTGCCGGTGAGGTCGCTGTTGTCGATGGGGGGCATGCGAAAAGACTCCTGCGCAATATAGTTTCAGGTGCAACTAGCGCGATTCCCCGCCCGGGTCACCCCAGCATCGCGATTCCCCAGATCGCGCCGATCAGCAGCGGCACGCCGATGATGTCGAGCGCGAGCCCCGCCTTCAGCATCCGCGGCAGCGCGATATGGTCGGTCGCCCAGGCGAGCGCATTGGGCCCGGTGCCCGAGGGCAGCATGAAGCCCCAGCTCGCCGCCATCGCGACGGGCAGCGCGAGCAGGATCGGGTCGACCCCGGTCGCGGCGATCAGCGCCGCGAGCACGGGCATGATGCCGCTGGCGGTCGCGACATTGCTCGCGAATTCGGTGATGAGGATGGTCAGCGCGACGATGATTGCGGCGAGCAATATCGTCGGGATGCTGCCGAGCGGGGCGAGCACGGTGCCGAGCCAGGCGGCGAGGCCGCTGGTCGTGATCGCCGCCGCGAGCGCGAGGCCGCCGCCGAACATCATGATGACGCCCCAGGGCGCGCGGTCGGCCTCCTTCCAGACCAGCAAGGGCCGGCCGGTTCCGTCGGGAACGACGAAGAGCAGCAGGCTGCCCGCGACCGCGATGGTGCCGTCGGTCAGCGCGCCCTTGGGCAGGAAGGGTTCGAGCCAGGGTTGCGCGATCCAGGCGGCAAGCACGAGCAGGAAGACCGGGACGACGCGGCGCTCGGCGGTCGACCAGATCGCCTGGTTGCCGAGCGCGGCCGCCGCCGCCTGGCCGTCGAAGGGATGCGCCGACAGACGCTGGACGCGCGCGACGATCACCATCGCGGCGGGGGTCGCGAGCAGCACGACGGGGACGCCGTAGATCGCCCAGTCGAGGAAAGAAATGCGGAGGTCGAGCGCCTTTTCGATCAGCCCCGCGGCGATCGCGTTGGTCGGGCTCCCGACGAGCGTGCCGAGCCCGCCGATCGACGCGGCGAAGGCGATGCCCATCATCACCGCGCCGGCAAAGCCCTCGCGCTCGCCCTCGAGCACGCCGCCCGCGCGCACGACCGCGAGCGCGATCGGGATCATGATCAGCGTCGTCGAGGTGTTCGAGATGAACATGCTGAGCAGCGCGGTCGCGGCCATGAAGGCGAAGAGCAGCCCGGTCGCGGTCGGCGACGCGCGCTTCAGCAGCGCGAGCGCAAGGCGGCGGTGGAGCCCCACGCGTTCGATCGCGAGCGCGAGGAAAGCGCCGCCGAGGATCAGGAACAGGATCGGCGAATAATATTCCTTGGCGATGGCGTTGGCGTCCATCACGCCGAAGGCAGGCACGGTGAGGAAGGGCAAGAGTGCGGTGACGGTGAGCGGCAGCGCCTCGGTCATCCACCAGATCGCCATCAGCACGGTCAGCGCCGCGACATGCCATGCGGTCGCCTCCATGCCCGCGGGGGCGGGGAGCGCGAGCATGATCAGGAATAGGAGGAGGCCGCCGACGAGCCCGAACCAGCGTGTCGCAGTCATCGCGTCCCGTTCCTCCCCCCGCCCGCCGATCAGGCGAGGCCGATCACCGACAATTGGCGGCCATAGCTGTTCTCGGCTTTGTGGCACGCGCGGCGGTAGCTGAAATAGTCGTCCGCCTCGGCATAGGTGTCCTGCCCGCCGATGGCAATTCGGGTCACCCCCGCGGCGGCGAGGCGCGCGGCGACATAGGCGGCGATGTCGAACATCGCGTGGCCGGGCCTGCCCGCGGCGAAGAAGCGCTCGTTGGCCGGGCCGTCGGCCACGAAGGTCGCGACGAAGCCGTCGTCGACCTCGTAGGAGGCGCGGCCGATGCATGGGCCGATCGCGGCGGCGACGCTGGCGCGCGTTGCGCCGAGGCTTTCCATCGCGGCCAGAGTCGCATCGGTGACCCCCGCGATCGCGCCCTTCCACCCGGCGTGCGCCGCTGCGACGACTCCGGCCTCGCGGTCGGCGAAGAGCACGGGGACGCAATCGGCGGTGAGGATGCCGAGGAGGATGCCGGGCGTGCGCGTCGCGAGCGCGTCGGCTTCGGGACGCGCGGCGAGGTCGCTGGCTTCGTCGATCACGACGCAGCGGTTGCCATGGACCTGGTAGAGGCCGGCGAGCGCCGCGCCGGGGAGGACCGCGTCGGCGACGCGGCGGCGATTCTCGGCGATCAGCGCGGGGTCGTCGTTCGAACCGAGCCCGCAGTTGAGCGAGGCGAGGTCGCCGTGCGATACGCCGCCGCGGCGTCCGAAGAAGCCGTGCGCGATGCCGGCCAGCGGCGCGGCGGTGACGAAGGGCGCGGTCACAGGTCGAGCCGGAAGAAGCGGTCCTCGTCGACATGGTTGCCGACGCGGAATTCGTTGCGGCCGACGTCATAAAAGCCGTAGCGGCGGTACACCGCCTGCGCGCGCGGGTTGTCGGTGAAGACGGTGAGGTAAAGGACCGAGGCCCGCTCGCGCCCCCAGGCGATGCCCCAGTCCATCAGGCGCGTGGCGAGGCCGGTGCCCTTGGCGGTCTCGGCGAGATAGATCTGGTGGAGCTCGACCGCGTCGTCGGTCGGCTGGCCGGGCGGCAGGTCGAAATCGAGCGGCCCCATCTTGATATAGCCGAGGATCGCGCCGGCTTGGTCACGGACGAGCGCGATGTCATAAGCGGGATCGTCGATCTGCGCGCGGACGCGTTCGGGCGGGTTCCATGTCGACAGGAAGAGCGCGAGGTCGGCGGGGTCGTAGAGATGGCCGAAGGTGTGGACGAAGCTCGCCTCGGCGAAGGCCGAGAGCGCCTCGGCGTCGGCCGGCTGGGCGATGCGGATGTCGGTCATGCGGCAAATCCTGCGGGCTGCGGCCAGCCGGGGGCGGCGAAGGCCATGACTTTGAACAGCCGGCCCATCGCATCGGGCTCGACGAGGCGGTCGCGCTGGGTCTTGAGGTCGGCGGCGCGGTCGGGCGCGGCGCTGCTCAGCGCCTGCAATCGCGCGTCGATGCCGAGGCGGCGGAGCCAGTCGCCCTGCGCGGCGAGCGCGGTGACCGCGACCGCGGCGGGCTGCGCGGCGGCCGCGAGCGCGGTGAAATCGACGTGCGCGGTGAGGTCGGCCTCGCCCGGGGTGTCGAAGGGATCGGCGAAGGCGTGCGCCTTCACCGCCTGCAGCGTGTCGCCCGCGGCGGGGCCGGCATAGCCATAATCGATGACGAGCATCGCGCCGCCCTGGCGTGCGAGGCGGAAAGCGCAGCGCTGCATGATCGCGGCCGCCAGCGGCGCGGTTTCGACGATGCTGGCTTGGGGCGCGTTCGCGAGCGCGGCGGGGATGGCGTCGTCGGCGGGGGTGTCGCCGGGGACGGAGGCCAGCTTGCCATCGCGGCGCTCGACCATCAATTCGCGCCAGCCCGCCGCCGTGCGGACATATTGGTGGACCGGCAGCGCGTCGAAAAATTCGTTGGCGACGATGAGGAGCGGCGCGTCGTCGGGCAGCGCGTCGACATCGTCGTGATGCTGCGCGGCGGGGAGGCGCGCCAGCTGCGCCGCGCGGAGCGTCGGGCTGGTCTCGACGAGGTGGATCGTCCGCGGGACGCAGCCGAAGCGCGCCGCGGCGCGCAGCGCGTCGGCGGCGAGGGTGCCGCGGCCGGGGCCGAGCTCGGCATAGTCGAAGGCGGGGCTGCCCGCGCGCGACCAGAGGTCGGCGATCCACAGGCCGATCAGCTCGCCGAACATCTGGCTGATCTCGGGCGCGGTGGTGAAATCGCCCGCCGCGCCGAGCGGGTCGCGCGTCGCATAATAGTGCGTGTTGGCGAGGGCCATAAAATCGGCGACCGTCATCGCCCGCGCCGTCGCCAGTTCCCGGATCAGATTTTCGGGGGTCGGCGGACCGTCAGGCAACGGCATCGGGTCCTGCGATGGGTTCGACACGCTGGCGGCGCTTCTTTGCGGTGGCGACGAGCCACAGGCCGATGAGGATCATCGGCACGGTCAGCCACTGGCCCATCGACAGGCCGGTCGCTTCGACGACATTCATCCGCTGCACATCGGGCTCGCGGAAAAATTCGACGGTGAAGCGGCTGGCGCCATAGATGATCGAGGCCATGCCGACGAGGAAGCCGGGCTTGTAGCGTGCATCGGTGCGCCAGAAGAACCAGGCGAGGATCGCCATCATGAGGAGACCTTCCAATCCGGCTTCGTAGAGCTGGCTCGGGTGCCGCGGCAGGTCGCCGGCGGGATCGGGAAAGACGATCGCCCAGGGCACGTCGGTGACGCGGCCCCAGAGTTCACCGTTGACGAAATTGGCGACGCGACCGAGGAACAGGCCGAAGGGGATGGCGCAGGCGATATAGTCGCAGAAGCGCAGGAAATTGAGCTTTTCCTTGCGCGTCACATACCAGATCGCGACCAGCACGCCGAGCACGCCGCCGTGCAGCGACATGCCGCCGTCCCAGAGTTTGAAGATTTCGACCGGTTCCTTGATGTAGCGTTCGAGGCCGTAGAAAAGCACATAGCCGAGCCGCCCGCCGAGGATGATGCCGAGCATCGCATAGAAGATCATGTCGTCGGCGTGGCGCCGCGCCATCGGGGCGCCGGGCTGGTCGATGAGCTTCAGCAGGTACCAATAGCCGAGGAAGATGCCCGCGAGATAGGCGAGCGCGTACCACCGGATGGGCAGGCCGAAGACGCTGAAGGCGACTTCGCTGTTCTCGCCCATCAAATCTTGAAAGTTAAGATATTGCGTCGCTTCGGCTAAGGTTGCAAAAAGAAACATATAGTCGCGCTGTCCTTCCCCAGGAGAGGCCTCCCCATAAGGGGTATGGCGAGCGAGACCAAGAGGAGAGATGCCCGATGCCATCCGCGCTCGATTTGCGCCTGGAAGCCGCCTATAATCTGATCACAGGTCCCGGCGGACCGATCCAGATCGGGTCGGTCGAACGTTTCGGGCAGACCCTGCCCGTGATCGCCAACGCGCCGGCGAATCTGGCCGACTATGCCGGCTTTTTCGCCATGCAGCATGGCGACGCGACCTTCCTGGTCGAGGGCGACGAGCGGCTGAGCTTCAAAGAGGTCTATCTCGCGGCGCGGCAGGTCGCGGCGGGGCTGATCGACGGTCATGGCGTAAAGCGCGGCGACCGTGTCGGCATCGCGATGCGCAACGCCAACGCCTGGTGCGTCGCCTATCTGGGCGTGCTGCTTGCGGGCGGCTGCGCGACCCTGCTCAACGGCTGGTGGCAGGGCGGCGAGCTCGCCGCCGGGATCGACGATGCCGAGGCGAAGCTGGTGATCGCCGACGCCCAGCGCGCGGCGCGGCTGGCCGAGCCGGGGGTCAGCCACGGCGCCAAGGTGATCACGCTCGACATCGCGCAGCCGATTGATGTCGCGATCGCGCCCGTTGCCGCGGGGGGCAGCGCCGAGACGGTGCTGCCGACGCTGACCGGCGAGGACCTCGCGACGATCCTCTTCACCTCGGGTTCGACGGGCCAGTCGAAGGGCGCCTATTCGCGGCACCATGCGGTGGTGCAGGCGATCTTCAACTATGTGACGCAGACCGCGAGCATCGTGCACCTGCTGACCGAGGACGGGCTGATGTCGGATATCCAGCCCGCGACTTTGGTGTGCACGCCCTTGTTCCACGTCACCGCCGAAATCCCGGTGTTCCTGCAGAGCCTGGCGCTCGGGCGCAAACTGGTGCTGATGCCCAAGTGGAACGCCGAGGAGGCGATGCGGCTGATCCAGGACGAGCAGTGCAATTATTTCGTCGGCGTCCCGCTGATGAGCTACGAGATACTGACGCACCCCAATCGCAAAAATTACGACCTGTCGACGTGCAAGAGCTACGCCGGCGGCGGCGCACCGCGGCCGCCCGAGCATGTGAAGCGCCTGTCGGAAGAGATGGGCGACGCCAAGCCGCTGCTCGGCTATGGGCTGACCGAGACCAATGCCGTCGGCTGCGGCATCATCAACGAGAATTACCTCGCCAAGCCGCTGTCGACCGGGCCGGCGTCGAAGCCGCTGGTCGACCTGGCGATCCTCGACGACGACGGCAATCCGGTCGCACAGGGCGGGGTCGGCGAGGTGTGCATCCGCTCGGTGTGCAATTTCGAGGGCTATTGGAACAATCCCGCCGCGACGCGGGCGGCCTTTTTCGACAATGGCTATTTCCGGTCGGGCGACCTCGGCTATCTCGACGAAGACGGTTATCTCTTCATCGTCGACCGCAAGAAGGACATCATCATCCGCGGCGGCGAGAATATCAGTTGCCAGGAGGTCGAGGCGGCGATCTACGAGCATGAGCAGGTCAACGAATGCGCGGTGTTCGGCCTGCCCGACGAGCGGCTGGGCGAATGCGTCGGCGCGGTGGTGTGGGTCAAGCCGGGGAGCGCGGTGACCGCCGACGACCTCACGGCGTTCCTGAGCGCGCGGCTCGCGCCGTACAAGGTGCCGTGCCGGATCTGGATGTCGAACGACGCCTTGCCCAAGCTCGGCAGCGAGAAGATCGACAAGGTCAGCTTGCGCAACCATTATCGCGGCGAATATGCGACGGAGGTCGCGGCGTAACCGAAGGGGCGAAGGGAGCGAATGGGGAATATGGCCGAGGCTGAAGCCCCTATCGCGCCACCCGTCGCCGCGGACGCGCCGCCGCCGCCGACGCCGGCGCGCGTCTATCGCCACCGGCTGCCGGTGCGCATCTGGCATTGGGTCAATGCGGTCACGCTGCTGATCCTGCTGATGAGCGGGCTGATGATCTTCAACGCGCACCCGCGCCTCTATTGGGGCGACTATGGCGCGAACGCCGATCATGCCTGGCTGGCGATCGCGGCGCAGGGCGATACCGGCTATCTCAGGATCGGCGAGACGCGGATCGAGACCACGGGGGTGCTCGGGCGCTGGACCGACGGCGAGGGGGTGGTGCGCAAGCTGGCCTTCCCCGGCTGGGCGACGATCCCGACAAGCTATGACCTCGCGAGCGGGCGGCGCTGGCACCTGCTCTTCGCCTGGGTGCTCGCGATCGGGCTGACGCTCTACATGCTCTGGACCGCACTCGGCGGGCATTTGAAGAAGGACCTTCACGTAAGGCGCGGCGAATGGGCGCCGCGGCATATCTGGCACGACATCAAGGATCATGCGCGGCTGCGCTTTCCCAGGGGCGAGGCCGCGGCGCGCTACGGCATCCTGCAGAAGCTGTCGTACATCGCGGTGATCTTTCTGCTGCTGCCGCTGATGATCTTCACCGGGCTCGCGATGTCGCCGGGGATAAACGCGGCGTGGCCGTGGCTGGTCGAGGTCTTCGGCGGGCGGCAGTCGGCGCGCTCGATCCACTTCATCGCGGCCTCGGCGCTGGTCGCCTTCTTCCTCGTCCATATCGCGATGGTGCTGCTCGCGGGGCCGGTGAACGAGCTGCGCTCGATGGTGACCGGCTGGTTCCGCCTGCCGCCGGAGAAGGACGCATGACCGGCGGCGGTGTGATCCTGCCGCGGCGGCGGCTGCTCGCGGGCGCAGGCGGGCTGGTCGCGGCGGTGCCCCTGCTGTCGGCGTGCGACGCGATCAACGAGGCGCCGCTCACGCGCAAGATCCTCTCGATGGGCGAGGAGATGCACCAGGCGAGCCAGCGCGCGCTGATGGACCGCGACGCGCTGGCGCGCGAGTTCACCCGCGCCGACCTGTCGCCGGTCTTCCGTTCGAACGGGACGAACCTGCCCGCGGGCGACGCCTATGCCGCGCACGCCGCGCGCGGGTTCGCCGACTGGCGCGTCGCGGTGACCGGGCTGGTGAACACACCGCTGTCGCTGTCGATGGCCGACATCCGGTCGATGCCGCAGCGGAGCCAGATCACGCGTCACGACTGCGTCGAGGGATGGAGCGCGATCGGCGAATGGACAGGGGTGCAGCTCTCGCGCGTGCTCGCGGCGGCAGGGCTCAGGGATCGGGCGCGCTACATCGTCTTCCGCTGCGCCGACCGGATCGGCGACGCGCTTTATTACGAGAGCTGCGACCTGGTCGATGCGCTGCACCCGCAGACGATCCTGGCGTGGGCGCTGAACCGCGAACTGCTGCCGATCGCCAATGGCGCGCCGCTGCGCCTCAGGATCGAACGGCAGCTCGGCTACAAGCACGCCAAATATCTGACCGGGATCGAAGCGGTCGCGAGCCTCGACGGCATCGGCGCGGGCAAGGGCGGCTTCTGGGAGGACCGCGTCGATTATGAATGGTATGCGGGGATTTAGCGACCCTCAGGTCGGATAGCGCGCGTTCATCACGTCCCAGCTCAGCACGACCAATTGTTCGAGTATGTCGAGATCGACGTCGGCGAGCTTGTTCACATAGAGGCACGACTTGCCATTCTTATATTTGCCGAGCCTGGCGAGCAGCGCGTCGGCCTCGGGCTGGCGGTCGCAATAATGGCCCATCAGGTACAGCGTCATCGCCGCCTTGCGCGGGCTGAATCCGGCGCGGCACATCGTGCCCGAGTGGCCGCTGTCGTACTTATAGTCATAGCTGCCATAACCGATGATCGACGGCCCCCACATTTTGGGTTCCAGCCTGGTGACGCGGCGGTGCATCGCGTCGATGATCGCGGCCTCTTCGCGGCGCCGTGCGTCGGGGACGGCGGCGATGAAATCGGCGACCGATATTTCGGTCGGCTTGGTCTTTACCTCGGTCTTGGCCATGACATCTCTCCTAGGCGGATTGGCGGTGCATCAGCAGGCGCGCGGCGGGGCCGAAGCCGACCAGCGCGGCGCCGAGGAAGGGCAGGGCGACGACCCACAGGCGGACGCCGGTGACGCCGAGCGGGCTGGCGATGCTGATCGCCGCGGTCATGGCGAGTCCGGCGCAGATCATCAGCATGCCCAGGATCAGCCGCGCGTGGGTGACGTCGCCCTCGGCCGCCTTGCCCCCGCTTTCGTAGCGCGCGAAGAGCAGGGTAAAGGGGAAGAGCAGGGCGATATAGAGCGCAAACCAGATCGGCCGCGCGAGCCACCATATGGGGCTGCCGGGCTGCACGTGCAGCCCGATGCCGCCGAGCATCCACGCCGCGACCATCACCAGCACGAAGGCGGTGAGGTGCCAGAGATAGACGGTCATGATCATGCCGTTGATGAGCACCACGGTCGTCCAGGCGGTGATGCCGCTCAGCATCCGGCGCGCGGGCTTTTCGAGCGCAAGCGCGAGCCCGGTCTGTGCGATGCCGAGCGCGAGCAGCGCGAGCGTCGGAGGCATCGAGTTGCTCAAGGCTGCGCCGGGGACGCCGATCATCGCAACGGGATAGGGGCCGAAACCGACGAGCAGAGCCAGCGCCGCAAGGCCCGCCGCCGCCCAGGGCACGGGTGCCGCGAGGCGGCCGTCGTGCCAGGCGTAACCGAGCTGGTGGATCGCGACCCAGACGAACACGAAGTTCAGGAAATTGACATAAGGAATGTCAAAATACAGCGTGGCGACGTCGACCGCGACCGCCGCGGCGACGAGCGCGGCGAAGGAGGCGAGGCCGAAGCGCTTCCACGCCGCATGGCTCCACGGGGTGAGCGCGGTGACGATCAGGTAGACCGCGAGGAACCACACGGGGACGAGCGCAAGCTGCGCCGCCATCTTGACCACGGCGCGATCGATCCCCGCCTGCGTGCCGAACAATGTGACGATCGCCCAGATCAGCAGCAGCGGCAGCACGGGGTTGATCAGCCGCCGCACGCGCGCCGCAAACCAGGTCGCGAAGCGCCCGCCCTCACGCCGCGTCGCGGTCCATGACAGCCCGTTCGAAAAACCGCCGACAAGGAAGAAGAGCGGCATGACCTGGAAGCCCCAGGTCAGCCATTGCGTCCAGGGCAGAATGCCGAGCAGGTGCCCGCCCTCGACCGCGCCGTCCTTCATATAGGGAGCGGCGACGAGCCAGTGGCCGACGACGACCGCGAGGATCGAGAAGGCGCGCAGGAAATCGACATAGCGGTTGCGCGTCGGCGGCGCCTGCTCGGCCATCGCGCGGGCGCGCGACCAGAGCGTCTTCTTCGGCGTCGTCGCCATCCCGCTCAATCTCCCCTCGCCGGACAAATGGACGGGAAACAATGATAAAGACTTAGCTGCGATCCGCAATGTCCAGCCGCGCGGCGACCGCGCGGGCGAGATCGGCGACCGCGGCGCGCAGTTCGGCGGGCTCTTCGATGTCGATCTCGGGCCCGATGCCGAGCAGCATCGGCGCGCTGGCCTCGATCCCCTCGATCGGCAGCGTCAGGCGGCGATGGCCCGCGGCGTCGGCAGCTTCGGCCGCCGCGACGGCATCGGTCGCCCAGGCGCCGAGCAGCCGCAGCCGCTCGAGCCCGAGCGGCGAGGCGCGAAGGGTCGCGCGGCCGGGGCGGAGACGGACCTCGAAATCGCGGGTCGAGGCCGTCCACCAGCCCGCGAGGTCGAAACCGGCGGGGCGTGCGGCGTCCTCGTCGAGGATCGTCAGCGTCTTTATATCGGCGACGGTGAAGGTCAGCACGCGCTCGCCGCTCGCCGCGACGAGATAATGATTGCCGGCCTTGAGCACGATGCCGAGCGGGTCGAGCGTCCAGTCGCGCGTGCCGCGCCAGCTGGTGTAGCTGACCATGATGCGCCGCCGGTCGATCACCGCGCGCGCGGCGGCGGTGAGCAAGGGCGCCGGGCGGGCGGCGCGGTACCAGTCGAGCGTATCGATATGGAAGGCGCGCGCGATGCGGTCGGCCTCGGCGCTGCCGCTCTGCGGCAACGCCGCGAGCAATTTGCCGCGCGCGCGCCTGGCGGGTCCGCCGAGGCCGAGTGCCGCCGCCTGATCGGGCAGGCCGACGAGCAGCATCGCCTGCGCCTCCTGCGGGTCGAGCCCGGTCAGGCGCGTGCGGTATCCGCCCGACAACTGGAAGCCGCCGCCGGGGCCGCGGTCGCCATAGACGGGGATGCCCGCGGCGCTGAGCGCGTCGATGTCGCGGTAGATGGTGCGTTCGGACACCTCGAACTCGGCCGCGAGATCGGCGGCGGTGAGCCGCTGGCGGAGCTGCAGCAGGATCAGGATCGAGAGGAGGCGGCTCGCGCGCATTTTTTCGTCGTAGCAGAAAATAACTGACAGGGAATGTCAGGAGTGCGGGCGTAGAGCGGGGCCGGAGGAGGGTTTTGTCCATGTCCGATTTTATCGTCGCCCCCGCGAAGGCGGGGGCCGCTAGAGGCTCTGAGCCTAGGCTGATGTGTGGACTGCTAGCGGCCCCCGCCTTCGCGGGGGCGACGCTTTGTCGCCGCACCGTTCTCACCCTCGGCGCAGGAGCCCTTATGACCAGTTTAATACCCGCCGCCGCGGCCAGTGCCGCGATCGACCCCAAGCCGATCGGCAAGCCCGGCGACTTCGATTTCCTCACCGGCGAGTGGCGCATCCACAACCGCTTTCGCGAGAAGGGGGCATGGATCGAGTTTCCGGGCGAGGCGACCGTGGTCGCTATCCTCGGCGGCATCGCGAGCGTCGAGGAACTCCGCATTCCCGCGCGCGGCTTTTCGGGCATGGGGCTGCGGCTGCTCGACGTCGAGAAGAAGATCTGGTCCGACCATTGGGTCAACGCCAGGTCGGGCGTGGTTGCCGTGCCGGGGCAGCTCGGGGTGTTCGAGGACGGGGTCGGGACCTTCCTGTCCGAAGGCGAGGGCGAGGAGGGGCCCGAACTCTACCGCGGCGTCTGGGACCGTATCACGCCGACGAGCTGCCGCTGGTTCCAGGGCGTGTCGCGCGACGGCGGCAAGACGTGGGACGACGGGTGGTTCATGGATTGGACGCGGGTGTAGCCTCACGCCCTACCCTTTAGGGGAGGGCAGCGAGACTTGGCGGCTTGCCGCCTAGTCGCAGCGGGTGGGGACCCGAGGCCTTGCGCTATCTCGCAGCCCCCCACCCCAACCCCTCCCCTGAAGGGGAGGGGCTTTATTTTCTCACCCGTCGCAGTCGTTCCAATAATCCTTGTTGGTGGTGCAGCTCTTCAGCCCCGAATAATGATTGACCGTGCACACCGTCTTCATCGGGCAGGCCTTGAACGCGCGCGGGGTGTATTGCGGCGGGGCCTTGGCCTTGGTGAAGGCGGCGACGACCTGCTCGCGCAAGGGGATCAGCTGGCCGCGGATATTGTCGTCGCCGCGGGTGATGCCCTGGTCCATCCAGTAGAGGATCTCGTCCTCGTGCTCGAGCGGGTCCTTCATCTGGAGCAGCGACGAGGCGGCCATCACCGCGCCATAGGGTTCGCCCTGTTCGGCGACGGTGCGCGACAGGCGATAGGCGAGCTTGAAATCCTGCTTCACCCCGCGGTCGCTGTTGATCATGTCGAAGGCCATGATGATCGCGTAGAAATGGCCGCGCTCGGCGGCGAGTTTGAAATTCTCGAACGCCTTCTTGTAATCGCGCCTGACCCCCAGCCCCTCGTGATAATGGAGCCCGACGCGGTAGATGGCGTCGATATGGCCAGCGGCGGCGGCCTGGCTCAGCAGCTCGAAGCCCTTGGCATAATCCTTGGTCGCGCCGAGCGCGCCCGCGGCGTGGATCGTGCCCATGGTGAAGAGCGCGACCGGATCGCCGAGCTTCGCCGCCTCGTTGATCATCTCGAGCCCCTCTTGCGGGGTGCCGCCCTCGACGCTGCCGTTGAGCCAGGCGATGCCGAGCTGGCTGAGCGCCGCCGGATCCTTCTGCTTGTGATAGAAAGCCGCGGCGGCGTCGCGGCCCTCGATCGTCTTGATCTGCCAGCTGCCGCCGCGCGCGATCATTTCGGGGAGCGGCGGGGCGCAGGGGGTGCCGGCGTTCGCGCTCGCCTCGTGCGCGACCGCCCAGTCGCGCGCCGCGGGCGACATGGGGGTGCCGGCGTGAAAATCGTGCACCAGAAGGTCATAGGCGTTATGGCAATCCACATTCTGATTATATTCGCGCGCCGGGTCGGGCATCGAGCCCCCGCCGCCCTGGAGCGATGTGGCTGCGCCGAACAGAAGAAAGGGCGCGGCGATAGTCAAAACTATCCGCATGTCTGGATATCCTTGCGAGCGCGGCCCTGCCGCCGTCATGCCGCAAAGCGGAGGCGGAAACTTGTAAGAACGCGCCAGGGCGCGGCGCCGCCGCTTCCGTGCAAATATGTCTTTCCTAAAATATTCGGCTATGATCTATCCTGACGGATGATCCCTGCGCAGCGCCCGGACCCCTCTCTGTCGATCGCTTCTTCCCGCATCGCCGAGCGACCGAATGAGGGGGTACGTAGCGTGACCTTCGTGACCTTTGAAATAAAATATCGCGGTCGGCGCGGCCGAATCTCCTTTTCGAATCGCGTCGGCATGTTGCGCCTTTGCTGGCGGACTGCTAGCCGCGCCGGCGTCTTTTCCCGCCAGAAGGTGCAGCCATGTCCGAGTCCATCAAGCGCGTTGTCCTCGCCTATTCGGGGGGGCTCGACACCAGCGTCATCCTGAAATGGCTGCAGGTGACCTATGGCTGCGAAGTGGTGACCTTTACCGCCGACCTGGGGCAAGGCGACGAACTGGAGCCGGCGCGCGCCAAGGCCGAGCTGATGGGGATCAAGCCCGAGCATATCTACATCGACGACGTCCGCGAGGAATTCGTGCGCGACTTCGTGTTCCCGATGATGCGCGCCAATGCGCGCTACGAGGGCGATTACCTGCTCGGCACCTCGATCGCGCGCCCGCTGATCTCGAAGCGGCTCGTCGAGATCGCCCATGAAACCGGGGCCGATGCGGTGGCGCATGGCGCGACGGGCAAGGGCAACGACCAGGTGCGTTTCGAGCTCAGCGCCTATGCGCTCGACCCCGACATCAAGGTGATCGCGCCGTGGCGCGAATGGGATCTGACGAGCCGGACCGCGCTGATCGAATTCGCCGAGAAACACCAGATCCCCGTACCCAAGGACAAGCGCGGCGAGAGCCCCTTCTCGACCGACGCGAACCTGCTGCACACCTCGTCGGAGGGCAAGGTGCTCGAGAACCCGTGGGACGAGACCCCCGATTATGTCTATTCGCGCACGGTCAATCCCGAGGATGCGCCCGACACCCCCGAATATGTCACGGTCGATTTCGAGCGCGGCGACGGCGTCGCGCTGAACGGACAGGCGATGTCGCCCGCGACGCTGCTCGCGGCGCTCAACGAGCTTGGCCGCAAGCACGGCATCGGCCGCCTCGACCTCGTCGAGAACCGCTTCGTCGGGATGAAGTCGCGCGGCATGTACGAGACGCCGGGCGGCGAAATTTACGCGCGCGCCCACCGCGGCATCGAAAGCATCACGCTCGACCGGGGCGCGGCGCACCTCAAGGACGAGCTCATGCCCAAATATGCCGAGCTCATCTACAACGGTTTCTGGTTCGCGCCCGAGCGCGAGATGCTGCAGGCGGCGATCGACCACAGCCAGGAGAAGGTCAGCGGCACCGTCCGCCTCAAGCTCTACAAGGGCAATGCCAGCGTCGTCGGGCGCAAGTCGCCGAACAGCCTGTACAGCGAGCGCCATGTGACCTTCGAGGACGACGCCGGCGCCTATGACCAGAAGGACGCCGCGGGCTTCATCAAGCTGAACGCGTTGCGGCTGAAATTGCTGGCAAAACGCGACCGTTGATGCGGCCTGCCCCGTTCGGGGCAGGTGTCGCCGCAGAAGCGCGCGGGGAGGGCATGTCGCGTGCTAGTACCGGCGGGCAGAGAAAAGCGAACGACGATCACCGGGATGAGGCTGCCGTCATTGCTGGGGGTAGCTTGGGAATGGACGACTGGAATAACCAAGACGCGCCGTCCGGGCGCGACGAATGGGAATGGCGCACCGTGCTGGTCCCGCGCTTCGCGCTGAACGTCAATCGGACGGGCATGAAGACGCGCTGGATCTGGCCGGGGCGCTATCTGGTGCGCTGGTCGCGGACCTATAAGCGCTACGTCTATCGCCGCCACTGAGGGCGCGCTGGCGCGGCGCGATTTGCTGCGCTAAGGCGCGGCGCATGACCGCGACCCGTTTTTTTTCCGACAATGCCGCCGCCGTCCATCCCGCCGTGATGGAAGCGCTGGCGGCCGCCAACCATGTCGACACCGCCTACGACGGCGACGCGCTCAGCCAGTCGCTCGACGCCGCCTTTTCCGAGCTGTTCGAGACGACATGCGAGGTCGTGTGGATACCGACGGGGACCGCGGCGAACAGCATCATCCTCGCGCATTTCGTGCGGCCGTGGCAGGGCATCCTCTGCTACGAGGAAGCGCATATCGAGGTCGATGAATGCGGCGCGCCGACCTTCTATTCGGGCGGCGCCAAGCTGATGACCCTGCCCGGCCCGGGCGCGAAGATCGATGCCGAGGCGCTGCGTGCGCGCATCCGCAGCATTCGCAATGACGTCCATCAGGTGCAGCCCGCAGCGATCAGTATCACCAACGCGACCGAATATGGTCTCGCCTGGCGCCCCGACGAGGTGCGCGAGATCAGCGAGATCGCCAAGGACAAGGGGCTGAAGCTCCACATGGACGGTGCGCGCTTTGCCAATGCGGTGGCGTTTGTGGGCTGCTCGCCCGCCGACGTGACGTGGCGTGCGGGGGTCGACGCCCTGTCGTTCGGCTTCACCAAGAATGGCGCGATGATGGCCGAGGCGATCGTCTTCTTCGGCGGCAGCGGCGGCGCCGGTGTGCGCGAGCTCAAGAAGCGCGGCGGGCACCTGCTGAGCAAGGGGCGCTTCGTCGCGGCGCAGATCCGCGCGATGCTGAAGGACGATCTGTGGCTGACCAACGCGCGCGCCGCCAACGCGGGCGCCGCGGCGCTGGCGGCGGCGTGCGGCGACCGGCTGATGCATCCGGTCGAAGCGAACGAGCTGTTCGTGCGGATCAGCGCCGAGGACGCCGCCGAGCTGCGCGCCAAGGGCTTCGACTTCTACGACTGGGGCGAGGGCGCGGCGCGGCTGGTGGTCAGCTGGGACCAGGACGCCGACGCCGTCGCGCCGCTCGCGGCGGCGATCGCCGCCTTGTGAGCGCACCGCCGAGCCTTTTGACGCCGCGCGTCCTGCTGCCTTTTCTGCTGGTTACCCTGATCTGGGGATCGACGTGGATTGTCATCACCGGGCAGCTGGGCGTGGTGCCGCCGAGCTGGTCGGTCGCCTACCGCTTCTTCGTCGGCGCGGCGGCGATGTTCGCTTATGCCGCGTGGCGGCGCGAGAATCTGTTGCTGTCGGGGCGCGCTTGGGGCTTTGCTGCACTGCTCGGTCTCGCGCAATTCGCGTTCAATTTCAACTTCGTCTACCGCGCCGAGCAGCATATCACCTCGGGGCTGGTCGCGGTGCTTTTTGCGCTGCTGATCGTACCGAACACCCTGCTCGGCCGGATCTTCCTGAAGACAAAGGTCGAGGGTCGCTTCCTCGCGGGTGGGGGGATCGCGATCGTCGGGGTCGGGCTGATGATCCTCCACGAATATCGCGCCGCGCAGGTCGGCGCGGGCGAAGTGCTGCTCGGCACCGCGCTGACGCTGGCGGGGGTGATGAGCGCGTCGACCGCGAACGTGATGCAGGGGACGGATATCGCGCGTGCGCAGCCGATGGTGGTGATGATCGCCTGGGCGATGCTGTTCGGCGCGCTCGGCGATGCGGGCTATGCGTGGATAACGACCGGGCCGCCGGTGATCGAGACGACACCGACCTATCTGGCCGGCGTCCTCTATCTTGGGGTGATCGCCAGTGCGGTGACCTTCCCGCTCTATTTCAACATCATTCGTGCGGTCGGCCCGGGGCAGGCGGCGTGGTCGAGCGTGCTGATCCCGATCATCGCGATGGGCATCTCGACCTTGTTCGAGGGCTATCGCTGGGCGCCGCTGTCGATCGCGGGCGGCGCGGTCGCGCTGGTCGGCCTGGTGATCGCGGTGATCAAGCGTCCCGACAAGCCGTCGGTCAGCGGCGGCAATGTCGTGTCGGTGCCCTGCGACCAGGACGGCTGATCGCTCGGCGATTGCCCGCGGCGACGGCGGGCGCTATCGGGCGCCATGCACAGGATATTCTTCGGCCTCGTCCTCGCTTTTTCCGCGTCGTTTCAACCCGCTTCGGCGCAGCAGCCGGCCTGCGCCGCCGGCACTTACGCTGCCGCCGACGGCGACTTCGTCGTGCTCGCGCCGGTGCCGAGCATCCCCGCGCCGGGGCTGCGCTACCTGTTCCGCGACGGGCGCCGCGGCGCGACGAGCGAGGCGGGTGCGCCGCTCGCCTGCGCCGACGGCATGGTTGAGGTGCAGGGCGCGCGCTGGCAGCGCATCGCCTTTCGCGAAACCCCGGCGAGCTTCGAGAGCGTCGGCACGAAGATGAGCGGCGTGCTGATCGAGCCGCTCGGCACCGATGCGAAGCGGCAGCTCGTCGTGATGGTGCATGGCTCGGAGCGCAATTCGCCGATCGGCGGCGTCTATGGCTATGCGATGGCGGCGCAGGGCATATCGGTATTCGTCTATGACAAGCGCGGTACCGGCGGATCCGACGGCGAATATACGCAGAATTTCGAGCTGCTCGCGGCCGATGCGGCGAAGGCGCTGGAGACCGCGCGCGGGCTCGCGGCGGGACGCCACGGCCGCGTCGGCTTCTTCGGCGGCAGCCAGGGCGGCTGGGTCGCGCCGCGCGCGGCAACGCTGACGAAAGCCGATTTCGTCGCGGTCGGCTTCGGCCTCGTCGCCTCGCCGATCGAGGAGGACCGCGAGCAGATGGTCTCCGAAGTGCGCGCCGCCGGGCTCGGACAGGACGCCGAGGCGCTGGTGACGCGGCTGTCGGCGGCGACGGGCAGCCTGCTGCTGTCGAATTTCAAGGAAGGGTACGACCAGCTCGACGCGGTGCGCGCCGACATGGCGGGCAAGCCCTGGGCCGCGAAGATCGCGGGCGAGCATAGCGGCGCGATCGCGCGCATGACCAACGAGGAACTGCGCCGTGTCGGCCGCGCGCGCTTCGATAATCTGGAGCTGATCTGGGACTATGATGCGGTCGCGGCGCTGCGGAAGCTCGACGCGCCGCTGCTGTGGGTGCTCGCGGGCGAGGACCGCGAGGCGCCGATCGAGACGACGCGCGCCGCGCTGATGGGGCTGAAGGCCGCGGGCAAGCCGGTCGACGTCTATCTTTTTCCGCAGACCGACCACGGCATGTTCGAGTTCACCACCGGCGCCGACGGCGAACGCAGCGTCACGCGGATCACCGACGGTTATCTGAAACTGCTCGGCGACTGGGTGAAGGGCAACGTCCGCGGGCGCTATGGGCGCGCGGAGCATCTCACCGCCACGCCTTAGCCCGCGCTGATCCGTTCGATATCGGCGCCGACCGCCTGGAGTTTCTCCTCGAGCCGCTCGTAACCGCGGTCGAGGTGGTAGACGCGGTTGACCTCGGTCTGTCCCTGCGCGGCGAGGCCGGCGATGATCAGGCTCATCGAGGCGCGGAGGTCGGTCGCCATCACCGGCGCGCCGACGAGATGGTCGACGCCGCGGACCACCGCGCTGCGGCCGCGCACGTCGATGTCGCAGCCCATGCGCGCGAGCTCGGGAACGTGCATGTAGCGGTTCTCGAAGATCGTCTCGGTGAACAGGCTGGCGCCCGAGCCGAGCGTCGCCATCGCCATGAACTGCGCCTGCATGTCGGTCGCGAAGCCCGGATAGGGCGCGGTCGACAGGGTGACCGGCTGGGCGCGGCCCGACATGGCGACGCGGATGCCGGTCTTGGTCGCCTCGACCGTCGCGCCGGCCTGGCGCAGCGCCGATAGCGTGGCTTCCATCTCGTTCGCCTTGGCGCCGACAAGTTCGACGTCGCCCTCGGTGATCACCGCGGCGCAGGCGTAGCTGCCCGCCTCGATGCGGTCGGCCATGACACGATAGGTCGCGCCGTGCAGGCGGTCGACGCCCTCGATGGTCAGCGTCTCGGTGCCGATGCCGTCGATAGACGCCCCCATCGCGACGAGGCAGTTGCACAGATCGACGATCTCCGGCTCGCGCGCGGCATTCTCGAGGATGCAGGTGCCTTTAGCCAACACCGCGGCCATCACGGCGTTTTCGGTCGCGCCGACCGAGACGACGGGGAAGGTGAATTTGCCGCCCTTGAGGCGCCCGCCGGGGGCGACGGCCTTCACATAGCCCGAGGCGAGCTCGATCTCGGCGCCGAAGGCTTCGAGCGCTTTCAAATGAAGGTCGATCGGGCGGTTGCCGATCGCGCAGCCGCCGGGGAGCGACACCGTCGCTTCGCCCGCGCGCGCGAGCAGCGGGCCAAGCACGAGGATCGACGCGCGCATCTTGCGCACGATGTCATAGGGAGCGACGGTCGAGGTGAGCGTGGTCGCGCGCGCGGTCATCACGCGGCCGAAATCCTCGGGACGCGAGCCCTCGATCGTCGTCGAGCAGCCGAGCTGGTTGAGCAGATGCCCGAAGCCATCGACGTCGGCGAGCCGCGGCAGGTTGCGCAAGGTCAGCGGCTCGTCGGTGAGGAGCGCGCAGGGCAGCAGGGTGAGCGCGGCATTCTTGGCGCCGGAGATGGGGATACGGCCCTTGAGTCGCTGGCCGCCGCGAATGACGATTTGATCCATGCGCAGTCTTTAGCGGATGGGCGGGGCCGCGCAAGCGGGGGACGATGGTTAAGCCCCGATAGCGGTGGATAGCATTCGCCGTCGCTTTACTGCCCGAAATGTGAAACTATTCGCAGCGAAAGAGTGAGGTAGCGAGGACAGAGAAAGCCGTTCGTCAGCAGGGGAGAAGGAGCCATGCCTGGTCGCGTCGTAACTACCGCGAGTGCGGTGTCGTTGATCGTTTCGCAGCTCGCCGTCCCGGCCTTCGCTCAGACCCGGCCTGCGCCGACGCCTTCGGGCGGGTGGGGCAGCTATCCCGGCACCGATCCCGGTTATGCGGGCACGATCCGCTGCGAATCGCGGCGCAACCGGACGCAGCGCTGCAACGTCCGCACCGACGACCGTGTCGAGCTGAGCCGCGTGATCGGGGGGCGCTGTTCGAAGGGGCGCGACTGGGGCTTTACGTCCAGCCAGATTTGGGTGTCGGGCGGGTGCCGCGCCGAATTCCGCTATGGCTATGCTGGCGGCACCAGCCCCGGGCAACCCGGCAACAATTATGTCGGGACGATCCGCTGCGAGTCGCGCGGCAACCGCTACGAGCAATGTAATGTGCGTACCGACAATCGCGTCGAACTGGTGCGGCGGCTTGGCGGGCGCTGCAACGACGGGCGGCAGTGGGGCTATACCGCGAACTATATCTGGGTGAACGACGGTTGCCGCGCCGAATTCGCCTATGGCTATCGCGACACCATGCCGCGCCCCGAGCCCGACAAGGACAAGGGGCCGAGCACGGGGCTGATCATCGGCGGCATCGTCGTCGCGGGCGGGCTGCTGGCGCTGCTGGCTAGCAAGAACAAGAAAAAGAAGGAAGGCGAGGCCGCGCCGGTCGCGGATAGCGCCACGCCGCCGACCTATCCCGCGGGGCCGCCGGCAACGCTTAGCGCGAACCTGTCGGCGCTGCCGAGCGCGGCGCGGCCGTCGGTTCAGAATTGCCTGAATGACGCCGCGCGGCAGGTCGGGGCGACGGGGGGCACGCGGCTGTCCTACGACCGGCTGGTCAATCTGGAGCAGGGCAATGGCGGCTGGCGCATCCGCGCCGCGATGACCGCGACCTATCCCGACGGCGCACACACGATCGAGATGTACTGCCGCGCGACGCCGACGCAGATCATCCAGCTCGATCTGGGCTGAGGGGGAGCCGGAACGGCGGGTGCGGAGTAAGGAGCGCCCTATCCCAATCCTCCCTGTCGCGAAGCGATGGGGAGGGAGGCCATGCGAAGCCGGGTGAGGGGCGGCGGCCTGGGGTCGACGTTTATGGTATCCGCCGCTCCACCGCCTTCGCAGTGTCGGGTCGTCCAGTCCCCCGGACTGGACCTGGATTGCCGGGGGCAATCCGCCCCGCCACTCCCTTCCCACGGCTTCGTCGCAGGGAGGATTATCATTGCCCTCCCGCCCGATACCGGCCCTCAGCCTCGCAGGCCTTTCCCCTCAAAAGCCTCGAACAACTCCACGAACGCCTCGGGCACCGGCGCGGGCGCGCCGCGGGCCTCGGCGACGTGGACGCTGACCTCCAGCCCTGTCGCGCGCAAATCTTCGGCGCCCTTGCCGTGGAGTTCGAACAGGATGGTCATCGAGCTGCGGCCCACGCGCGAGCAGCGGACACAGATGTCGATTTCCTCGTCGAGCAGGATCGGCACCTTGTAATCGACCTCGGCGCGCGCGACGTGGAATTCGGGGCCCTCGCGCTCGGGCCAGCGGTCGTAGACCCCCGCGGCGCGCCAATATTCGGTGATCCCGATATCGAAATATTCGAGGTAGCGGCTGTTGAACACGACCGCCTGTGCGTCGATTTCGGCGTAGCGGACGCGTTTGGTGACGTGGAATTTGAAGTCGCTGCGCGCCATATTTATCCTCTGAAAATTGGCCGTGTCCCGGCGAAGTCCTGGACCCCTGTCCTGCCGTTTCGAAATGGCACCCTCCGGAGATGGACCCCCGCCTTCGCGGGGGAACAACGCTTTTTCAATCAAAGTTTAGTTTAGACGAGCAAACGCGCGACCGTATCGATCAGCAGCGCAATGTCGCTCTCGCGCGACAGCCGGTGGTCGCCGCCTTTGACCAGCGTCACCTGGACATCGTCGCCGGCGAGCGCGGCGGCGAGGCGCAGGCTGATGCCAGGCGGGACGTCGCCATCCTCCTGCCCGTGGAGCAGCCGCACCGGGCAGGTGAGGGCGATGGTGCTGCCGAGCAGGCGGTTCGCTTCGCCCGACTGCCAGAAAGCGCGCGTCGTGACATAGGGCTGGTCGCTGTACGGCGTCGCTTCGCGCGGTTCGCCCGCGGCAAGGATGATCGCCTTTTCCTCCGGCGTGAAACCCCAATCGGTGAAGTCGGGCGCGGCGGCGATGCCGACCAGCCCCGCGACGCGGCCCGGTCCGTCGCGAGCAGTCAGCGCCAGCGCGGCGAGCAGCATCAGCCAGCCGCCCATCGACGAGCCGACGATCACGACCGGCCCCTCGATGCGCGCATCGATCAGGTCGAGCACGTCGCCGCGCCAGTCGAGCAAAGTCTGGTCGGAAAACAGTCCGCCCGACAGCCCGCAACCGGCATAGTCGAGCAGCAGGCACGCGCGCCCCTCGCTCGCGGCCCAGTCGAACAGCGCGGTGGCCTTGCCGCCCGCCATGTCGGACATGTAACCGGGCAGGAAGACGATCGCCGGCCCGCTGCCGGCGGTATGGCGATAGGCGAGGCGCGGGCGCGCCGCGCGGTCGAGATAGGCCGGCGCCCCGGTCACGCCGCTCAGATCACCCAGTCGATCGTGCTCATCTGCATCACCGCCTGCCCCTTGGCGCGGCGCTGTTCGACCATGATCTTGTTGAGCCGTGCGATCGTGTCGCTGCCGGTGGTGATGCACCAGCCGGGGACGACCGCATGGACCAGCGCGCACATCCCGCCCCAGATCATCGTCACCCCGAATTTCGAAGCGACGCCGAAATGTTCGATGTAATTTTCGTCGACGCTCTTCGGATGGTCGACGAACAGGCGCTTGAACATGGGGATGCTCCTTTCCGGCTGCCGCCGCCCTAGCGGCGGAGCGGGAAGGGGGCAAGGTGGCTGTCGCCGCGCGTGGCTATTCCGCCAGAAACGCATCGACCGCCTTCGCAAACGCCTCGGGCTGGTCGAGCATGATGAAGTGGCGGCTGTTCGGCACCATCTGCGCCTTGAACGTCGCGATCCCCGCATATTGCGGCTCGAACCCGGCCTTCGCGCGCGCGGGTGTTATCGCGCTGTCGTCCTGCGCATAGAGCAGGGTCACCGGCGCGGTCACCGCGGCGAGTTCGCTCCGCATGTCGGTCACCATCACATCGCGAAAGACCTGTGCGGTCACGCGCGCATCGGCCTCGCGCGTCCAGCGGACGATCGCGGTGCGCCCGGCGGGGGTGTTCGACATGCCGCCCGCCATGCTCATCGGGCCGGGATCGGTCACCGGCCCCGTCGGCCGGGGCTGTCCATATTGCGCGCGCATCATCGCCGCCATCTGGTCGGCCTGCGGGGTGACGCTCTCGACTGTCGCGGCGGGGTTGAAGAGCAGGCCGATGAAGGGCACCGCATCGACGATCATCAGCCTGCCCACCTCCTGCGGCGCGCGCGCGGCGATCATCAGGCCGGTGAGGCCGCCCATCGAATGGCCGATCAGCGCAGGCGCGGGCCGCCCCGCATCGGTGATGCAATCGTCGATATAGTCGGCAACCTCCCGCATCATCGGCTCGAGCACCGGCCCCTCGGCATTGAGGCCCGCCTCATCGCCGAAACCGCGGATCTGGACGCGGTGCAGCCGGTACCGGCCCTTCAGCCGCTCGGCGGTGGCGTCCCAGACGCCGCGCGGGCTCGACAGGCCGGGGATCAATAGGACGTCGGGGCCTTCACCCTCGACGAGGACGGTGATGCGCTTGCCTTCGT
The DNA here is from genome assembly GCA_005503165.1 of Sphingomonadaceae bacterium 3R27E2-A. GTDB lineage: Bacteria > Pseudomonadota > Alphaproteobacteria > Sphingomonadales > Sphingomonadaceae > Sphingopyxis. The sequence continues at coordinate 113,856 of SCNT01000004.1, read as the reverse complement.
TCATCCCCGCGGGGCATGGCTCCGCGGCATCGGCGCGGCTGGCGACCAGCCCGACCAGCAGGATGAAGATGGCGGCGCCGGGAATTCGCTTTTTCATGGGGATCAGTCTCTCTGGAAAATCTCTTCGATGCGCATCTCGAAAAGGTCGGCGATGCGAAAGGCGAGGGGGAGCGAGGGGTCGTATTTGCCGGTCTCGATCGCGTTGACCGACTGGCGCGACACCGCGAGCCGCTCGGCGAGGTCCTGCTGGCTCCAGTCGCGCTCGGCGCGCAGGACCCTGAGGCGGTTTTTCACAGTCCGCGAACCTTGCCGATCAAATGCCCCAGTCCCAGGCCGAGGCACCATGTCGGGACCGCGGTCCACATCGGCACGGCCGGGGCCACTTCGAAGGTCGTCAGGAATCCCCAGAAGGTCGCCACCGCGAGCAGCAGTCCGGTCGCGATCAGCGCGGCATTGACCGTTCGTGCGCGCAGATATTCATCCTTCTCCTCGATGACATAGCGTGCCATCGCCCAGATCATCCCGAACACCGGCAGCGTCGGCAGCAGCGCCAGCAGCGCGGCGTAGGACTTGGCCGCATCATGCTGGCGAAACAGGAGCAGCGCCCCGCCCAGTCCGACGACATAGGCAAAGGAGGCGACGAGCATCCGGCGGTTGTAACGCGTGACCACCGCAGAGGCGCATCCGGTTTCGCGCTGCATGCGCTCGGTCGCGCGCACCATCGGAATCAGCAGCAGCATCGGGAGGATCATCACGGCAAGGCCCCAGGGTGCGGCGACGATCTTGCCGGACTTCAGGAACCAGGCGGTGGCGAACATGGCGACCAGAAAAGCGATCGCCCAAAGTCCGGCCGTGCGACGGGCGGCGGTTTCGGCGGGGCTGGCCATCGTCATGCCGCTTTCGTCTTGCCGCAGGCGCGGCCGTCGCGCGGGGTGGTCGCGATCATGATCGCCGGCAAGACGACGATCAGCATCGACGCGACATTTTGGGGAATGATGTCGAGGATCTGCGCAAGGGCGACGCAAATGAGGGCGAGGGCCCAGCACAGGGCACGAAAAATCGGCGGCATCGGTAAAGCTCCCTTGTTAATCAGTAAAGGAACATTGACACATCGAGTCGGGCAAGTCAAGTAACATTGACATAATGACAAGCGAGCTATCACCGCTTTCCCTTGCCTCCACTTCGTCGGCTCGCCATCGTGCAGATATGCAGGCCGCAGCCGCGGCGAACAGGGGATTGAAATGAAACACATATATCTGTTGGCGATGCTGATCCTCGCGGCCTGCGGTACGCCGCCGGCGGATGAGGGCGGTGAGGACAAGGCGCAGGCCATTCTCGCCCAGGCCGCCGCCGAAGCCAGGGCGGGGTGGCAGAAGGGCCTCTCCGCGCCGCCCGTCGCCGACACCTTGGATGCCGAAATCGCCTGCACGTTGCAGTGGGAGACATGGGGCATGGCGATCAGCGACGGCCGCCTCGTCGATGCGGTCATGGCCGCGCTGCCGCCCGAGGTTCAGGTCAAGCCCGCTTTCGACGCCCACAGCCGCTGGAGCGAAAAGGCGCTGGATCGGCAGGATGCGGCGGGCGGCGATCCCGGCCCGACGCTCGAGGTCTATCGGCGGCTGAAGCCTGCGGTCGAAGCGGCATTCGAGAATGCCTTCACCGGCAAGCCCGGCGCGCTCGAGGCCTATGTCGCGAAATTAGCGGCCTGCCGCAACCCCTAGTGGCGCGGCCGGCGGTGCGATAGCCGCCAGTTGGCGATGTGCGCGGCAGCAAGTGCCAGTGCCCCCGCCGATGTGAACAGCCGGTCGGCCGCCGCCGGGTCGATGCCCGCGAGCGATCCCTCATGCGCCGCCAGCCCCAGCGCGAGCAGGACCAGCCCCATGGCCGCGACCAGCCCCGGGGCCGAGCGCCGATGCCGGTGCCAGCCGCCACGCATCGCGGCGACCGCGGCGGGCAGCGCCAGCGTCAGGATCGCCGCATGGGTCCGCTCGGGCAGCGCGACCCAATGGCCGATCGCTGGGGCGAGCAGCAACAACATCGGCAGCGCGAGGCAGTGGATCAGACAGGTCGCCGACAGCGCCAGGCCGGCAAGGTCGGCGACGCGCAGGCGCGCGGCGGGCAGGGGCATGGAAGGACTTTCGCGAGGCTATGGCGTACCCAGATAATGATACATTGTATCATTGCAAGCGCGAAAGCCGTTGCCGTTGCCAATCCGCCCCTTGCCGCCCATATCGCATGCTGGCAAAGGGGCGCAGTTTTAGCCCGCCAGAAAGGCCGATTTTCCCGATGTCCCAGATGATCCGCGTCACCCTTCCCGATGGCTCTGCCCGTGAAGTCGCGCGCGGGACTACTCCGGCTGAGATCGCGGCCGACATCGGACCCGGCCTCGCCAAGGCCGCGCTAGCCGCGAAAGTGGGCGGCGAACTGCGCGACATCATGCGCCCGCTGGAGGAGGACACCAACCTCGCGCTGGTCACGAGCCGCGACGAGGCCGACGCGCTCGAACTCGTGCGCCACGACTTTGCGCATGTGCTGGCGGAGGCGGTGCAGAACCTGTTCCCGGGCACCCAGATCACCTTCGGCCCCTCGACGGGCGACGGCTTCTATTACGACTTCGCGCCGACCGCCGAACATGGCCCGTTCCGCGACGACGAGCTCCCGCTGATCGAGGAGGAGATGCGCCGCATCATCGCCGCCGACCTTCCCCTGACGCGGGAAGTGTGGGAGCGCGACGCGCTGATCGCCAAATGGCAGGCCGATGGCGAGAGCTTCAAGGCCGAGTGGGCGCATGAACTGCCGGAGGGCGAGGAGCTGACCGTTTATCGTTCGGGTGACGGCTGGATGGACATGTGCCGCGGGCCGCACTTGGCCTCGACGGGCAAGCTCGACCCGGCGGCGTTCAAGCTGACGCGCGTTTCGGGCGCCTATTGGCGCGGCGACCAGAAGAACGCGCAGCTGTCGCGCATCTATGGCACCGGCTGGCTCAACAAGAAGCAACTTGCAGACCATCTCGTCCGGCTGGAAGAGGCCGCGAAGCGCGACCATCGCCGGCTGGGGCAGGACATGGACCTGTTCCACCTGCAACAGGAAGCGCATGGCTCGGTCTTCTGGCACCCCAATGGCTTCGTCGTGTGGCGCGAGCTCGAGGCCTATATGCGCCGCGCGATCGACGCTGCGGGCTATCGCGAGGTCAAGACGCCGCAGGTCATGGACGCGCGCCAGTGGGAACAGTCGGGCCATTGGGGCAAATATCGCGAAAATATGTTCGTCATCCCCGACGAGGTCCCGAACACCGAGGACGAAGGCCCGATCGTTTCGGACGAGGCCGAATGGATGGCGCTGAAGCCGATGAACTGCCCGGCGCATGTGCTGATCTTCCGCCAGGGGATGAAAAGCTATCGCGACCTGCCGCTGCGCCTCTACGAGAATGGCTGCTGCCACCGCAACGAGCCGCACGGCGCGCTCCACGGCCTGATGCGCGTGCGCCAGTTCACGCAGGACGACGCGCATATCTTCTGCCGCGAAGATCAGATCGTCGAGGAAGTCCGCAATTTCTGCGCGCTCGCCGACCGCATCTACAAGGATTTCGGCTTCAGCTATGCGATCAAGCTCGCGCTGCGTCCCGAAAAGCGCTTCGGCACCGAAGAGATGTGGGACAAGTCCGAGGATGAGCTGCGCAACGCGGTGATTGAGGCGGGGCTTGCGTCCGAGCAATATGGCTGGGAGGAACTGCCCGGCGAAGGCGCTTTCTATGCGCCCAAGCTCGAATGGCATCTGACCGATGCGATTGGCCGGACGTGGCAGGTCGGCACGATCCAGTCCGACCGCGTGCTCCCCGACCGGCTCGACGCGTCGTATATCGGCGAGGATGGCGAACGACATCGGCCGGTGATGCTCCACCGCGCGATCTTCGGCAGCTACGAACGCTTCATCGGCATATTGATCGAGCATTTCGCCGGCCGCTTCCCGACCTGGCTCGCCCCCGTGCAGGCGGTGGTTGCGACGATCGTCAGCGACGCCGACGATTATGCGAAGGACGCGCTCGCGCAGCTCACCGCCGCGGGCATCCGCGCCGAAAGCGACCTGCGGAACGAAAAGATCAACTACAAGGTCCGCGAGCACAGCCTGCAGAAGGTCCCGTACCTGCTCGTCGTCGGCAAGCGCGAGGCCGAGGAAGGCACGGTCGCGATCCGCACCCTCGGCCAGGACGGGCAGCGCATCATGAAGCTCGCCGAGGCGATCGCGATGCTCAAGGGCGAGGCGACCCCGCCCGACCTGCGCGGTTGAGCGCGAACGAAGCAAAGCCGCGCCGCGGGTGGCGGCGCTGGCTGCTGTTGCTGGTCCTGCTCGGGCTGCTGCTGGTCGGCCGCGGGCTGTGGAACGCAGGCGCCGATCCGGTGGTCCGCAGCGCGAGCGTCGAACTCGCCGACTGGCCCGCGGGCGCGCCGCCGATGCGCGTGCTGCTCGTCTCCGACACGCATGTCGCGGGCCCCGACATGCCGCCCGAGCGGCTGGCGGCGATCCTGCGCCGCTTGAACGAACTGAAGCCCGACCTGATCCTGCTCGCGGGCGACTTCCACAGCGGCAAGATGCTGGCGACGCGCCACTATTCGGCCGCCGAACTGACCGCGCCCTTTGCCGAAGCGAAGGCCACTTACGGCGTGATCGCGGTGCTGGGGAACCATGATTACTGGTTCCAGCCCGAACCGATTGCGAAAGGCATGAAGGCGGCGGGGGTCACCGTGCTGCGCAACCAGGCCGTACGGCGCGGGCCTTTGATCGTCGGCGGGGTCGACGACGAGGTCACCAACCACGACAATCTGGCGCGGACCTACGCCGCGATGGGCGCGCTCGGCCCCGGCCCGCGCATCCTGACGACGCACAGCCCCGACATCGTCCCCGACCTGCCCGCGCCGGTCGACGCGGTGTTCGCGGGCCACACCCATTGCGGCCAGATCGCGCTGCCGCTGGTAGGCGCGCTCAGCTATGCCTCGGCCTATGGCGACCGCTTCGCCTGCGGCGACATGACCGACGGGTCGCAGCGGCTGTTCGTCGGCGCCGGGCTCGGCACCAGCATCCTGCCGCTGCGCTACGGCGTGCCGCCCGATGTGTGGCTGGTCACGCTGGGGCCGAAGCGGTGAACGGTGTTCAGCAACTCGTCGGCATCGCGCCGTTTACGCTCGCCGGCGCCGCGGCGATGACCTTCGGCGCGGCCTATGTGCGCGGGCTGACGGGGTTCGGCATGGCGATCATCCTCGTGCCCTTGCTCGGGCTGATCATCAGCCCCGAGGAGGCGGTGGTGCTCGGCATATTGCTCCAGCTCCTGATCGGCCCCGTGGGTATCCGCATCATCCTCGCCGATGCCGACCGCCCGACCGCGGTCCCGATCGCCTTGCTCGCGATGGTCACGACCCCGCTCGGCATGGCCGCGCTCGATGCGACGCCGTCCGACGTCGCGCGGCTGCTCATCACGCTTGCGGCCGTGGTCGCCTTCGTCGCGGTATTGCTTCCTAAGCATCCCGACGGGCACCGGCCGACGCGCGCGGCGGTGGCGGGCACGGGCTTCGCGTCGGGCATTCTCACCGGTTTTGCCGCCATGCCGGGGCCGCCGGTCGTGCCCTTCTACCTCCGCCGCTCGCTCGATCCCAAGGTCGCGCGCGCGTCGATGCTGCTGATCTTCTTCGCGACCGCGATCGCGGGGACGCTTGCGGCGCTGTGGGTCGGCATCGCGACGTGGAAACTGTTCCTGATCGCGCTGATCCTCTTCCCGCCGATGTTGCTGGGCAACTGGGTCGGCGCCCGCCACTTCGGCCGCGTCCCCGCGCACGTATGGCAGGCGACGGTCGCCGCCGTGCTGGGGCTGGCGGCCGTCTCGGCGGTGGTGCGGTTGCTGAACTGACGCTTCGTCCGTTCGTGTCGAGCGAAGTCGAGGCGGGCCGGCGCCGTGCCAGACGCATCTCGACTTCACTCGATGCGAAGGGTTTTTTACAGGCTGCGCAGCGCGCTCGCGGGGCGCACCGACAGCAGCGGCCAGCTTCCGGCAATCCCGATCAGGAACGCCAACCCGGCGCCGCCGAGCAGGGTCATGCCGACGATGACCGGGTCGGGCGCAAAGCCGAAGTCGAAGATCTGCGTCACCACATACCAGCCCGCGCCGAGCCCCAGCCCGAGCGCCAGCGCGGCGAGGATCAGCGCGAGCACCGCATATTCGAGGCCCTGTGCGCCCAATATCTGCCCGCGCGTCGCGCCGAGCAGCTTCAGGATCACGCTGTCGTAGACGCGCCGCTCGCGGCTCGCCGCGATCGCGCCGATCAGCACCGCAATGCCGGCGAGGATCGCGATGCTCGCCGCCGCGGCGATCGCCTGGCTCATCTGGGTGAGCAAGGTCGTGACCTGCCCGATCACGTCGCGCACCGCGATCAGCGACGCGGAGGGAAAGGCGCGCGGGATGCTGCGCGCGAGTTCGGCTTCGGCGGCTGGCGGCACCGCGACGGTCGCGACCATGTTGTGCGGCGCCGCGTCGAAGCTGCCCGGCGAGAAGACGAGCACATAGTTGAGCCCGAAATTGTCCCATTCGACGGTGCGGAAGGACGCGACCTTGCCCTGCACCTCGACCCCCAGCACATTGACCGACAGCGTATCGCCGATCCTGAGGCCGAGCGAGGTCGCGACCTCCTGCTCCACACTGACGAGCGGCGGGCCCTTGTAGTCGGCGGCCCACCAGCTCCCGGCGGTCAGCTCGCTGCCATTGGGGAGGGAAGGGCTATAGGTCAGTCCGCGGTCGCCGCGCAGCACCCACGCGCCCTCGGGCAATTGCTCGAGCTCGTCGACGCGCTGGCCGGCGAATTCGGTCACGCTGCCGCGCAGCGCCGGGATCAGGTTGATGTCGGCGTCGGGCGCGGCCCTGGTGACCATCGACCGGAATTGCGCGGCGCCATCGCGCGGGATGTCGAGCACGAAGAAGCTCGGCGCGCGCTGCGGTACGGTGCGCGAGATTTCGGCGGTGATGCTCGTCTGGATCGCCGCGAGCGTCACGAACAGCGTGAGGCCGAGCCCCAGCGCGACGACCAGCGCGCCCGTCGCCGCGCCCGGGCGGTGGAGGTTCGCGACCGCGAGCCGCAGCAGCGGCTGTTTCGGCCGCGGGACGAGGCTCGCGCCCTTGCGCACCAGCCAGCCGATGCCGACGAGCAGCAACAACAGCCCCGCCGCCGCGCCGACGAAGCCCAGCGCGAAGAGCGGCTCGCGCGCGGTGCCGACTGCGAGCGCGACGATCGCCGCGAGCGCCACGCCGACCGCAAGGATGGTCCGTTTCTCGGGCCGTCCGGCGCCGTCGATCGTCGCACGGAACAGCCCCGCCGCGGGCACGCGCCGCGTCGCGGCGAGCGGGGGCAGGGCAAAGGCGATGGCGATGAGCAGGCCGTACGCCGCGCTGATCGCCAGCGGCAGCGGATAGATGGCGACGCCCGGTTTCACTGGCAGCACATCGCCGGCGATCGCCGAAATCGCCGCGGGCGCGAGCGCGCCGACGACGAGGCCCGCGAAGATCGACGCCGCCGCGACCGCAAGGATCTGCAAGCCATAGATGCGCATCACCGTGGCGCTGTCGGCACCGAGCACCTTCAGCGTCGCCAGCCCGGGGCGCTTGCCCGCGAGATAGGAAGCGACGCCGTTGCCGACGCCGATGCCCGCGATCACCAGCGCCGCGAGCCCGACGAGCGACAGGAACTGCCCCATGCGCTCGATGAAACGCCGCGTCCCCGGCGCGCCGTTGCTGCGGTCGGTGATCTCCCACCCCGCTTCGGGGAATTGCTCGGTCAGCGCCTTGCCGACCGCCCCGGGATCGGCGCTGCCCTGCAGGCGGACGCGGTACTTGCTTTCGTAGAGACTGCCCGGCTGGATCAGCTTCGTCGCTGCCAGATCGCCGAGCCCGATGATCGCTACCGGCCCCAGCGTGAAACCTTCGCCCAGCCGGTCGGGCTCTTCGGCGATGATGCCGTCGATAAGGAACGCTTTTTCGCCGAACTTCACCCGCTCGCCGACCTCGAGCTGGAGCCGCGAGGCGAGATCGGCGCCGATCCAGATCGCCCCCGCCGGCGGTGGCCCGCGCCGCACGCCGCTCTCCAGCCGCATCGTGCCGTAGAGCGGATAGGCGCCATCGACCGCCTTCAGCTCGGACAGCAGAGCCTCGCCGTCGGGATCGTTGGCCATCGCGCGCATGCGCACCGTCGCCGACGTCTGGCCCGCGCCGCGAAACGCCGCCATCTCGGCATCGCTCGCCTGCCGCTGCGGCAGGGCGAATTCGATGTCGCCGCCGAGGATCGTCTGCCCGCGCGTCTCGAGCTCGGAGGTGATCCCGCGCGTCAGGCTGCCGATCGCGGCGAGCGTCGCGACGCCGAGGAACAGGCACACCGCCAGCAATCTCAGCCCGCGGATACGCGTCGCAAGGTCGCGCCTTGCGATGCGCCAGAGCGAAGCAAGCGGGAGCATCAGCCGCGCGCTCCCCATTTCCGTTCATGTCGAGCGAAGTCGAGACACGGGAAGGCAAGCACGAACTCGGCGTGTTTCGACTTCGCTCGACACGAACGGGTTTTAAGCGACATTTCGCTTGCCCTTGCGTTCCTCGTCGATCCGCCCGTCGTGCATCACCAGCACCCGGTCGCAATGCTCGGCGAGGTCGGGGTCGTGGGTGATGACCAGCAAGGTCGCGCCCAGCGCCTTGCCGCGCGAGAACAATAGGTCGACGATCGCATGGCCGGTCGCAGTGTCGAGATTGCCGGTCGGCTCGTCGGCGAACAGGATCGCGGGCTCGCCGGCCATCGCGCGCGCGATCGCCACACGCTGTTGCTCGCCGCCCGACAGCTGCGCGGGATAATGGGTCAGGCGGTGGTCGAGCCCGACCGCTTCCAGTTCGGCGGCGGCACGCCCGAAGGGATCGGCGTGGCCCGCCAGCTCGAGCGGCACCGCGACATTTTCGAGCGCGGTCATCGTCGGCAGCAGGTGGAAAGCCTGCAGCACGATGCCGATCCGCCCCCGCCGCGCGCGCGCGAGGCCGTCCTCGTCGAGTGTGGTGAAGTCGGTCCCCGCGACGTGGATCGTCCCGCCGCTCGCGCGTTCGAGCCCCGCGAGCACCGCCATCAGCGAACTTTTGCCCGACCCCGAGGGCCCGAGCAAAGCGACCGATTCGCCCGCGGCGACGCTGAGGTCGATGCCGCGCAATATTTCGACGGGGGCCTTGTCGGTGCCGAGCGTGAGCGTCACATTGCGGGCGGCGATCGCGGCGTCGGCCGGCGGTCGGAAAGGTTCGGTCAAGAAGGGACCCTTTGGTATGATCAAGGCCGGATGGCGCTCGTTTCTGGTATATGGTTGCGTGGTCGCGCTTTGCCAACCGCTCGCCGCGTGCGGAACGGCGGAAAATGGCGCGACTTCGACGAAAGAGGCGGAGCCTTCGACCAAGGCCGCCGCAGTCCCCGCCGACGCCCCGCTCGTCATCGCCTTCGGCGACAGCCTCTATGCGGGTTACCAGCTCGGCCCGAAGGAAGGCCTCGCGCCGCAATTGCAGGCCGCGCTCGCCGCCGACGGCGTGGTCGCGCGGGTGCAGAATGCGGGCGTCTCGGGCGACACCACCGCGGCGGGGCGCCAGCGGCTGGGTTTCGTGCTCGACAATGCCAAGGTGAAGCCCGCGCTCGTCCTGCTCGGCCTCGGCGGCAATGACATGCTGCGCGGGATCGACGCGGCGCAGACGCGGGCGAACCTCGACGCGATGCTCGCCGAACTCAGTAAGCGCGACATCCCGGTGGTGCTCACCGGCATGGTCGCCGCGCCCAATCTCGGCGCCGATTATGCCGCGAAGTTCAACCCCATCTATCCCGAACTTGCGGCCAAATATGACGCGAGCCTCTATCCCTTCATCCTCGACAATGTGTTGACGAACAAGGCGCTGATGCTCGGCGACAATGTCCATCCCAATGCCAAGGGGGTGAAGGTGATGGCGGAGGCGCTGGCGCCGCTGGTCGTGGAAGAACTGCCAAGGGCGGAATAATCCTCCCTGTGGCCGCAGGCCATGGGGGAGTCGCAGACGGCGCGCAGCGCCAGCGGGACCGTTCGCGAAGCGAATGGTGGAGCGGCTTGCGACGGTAGCGCCAATGCCCCTCCGTCAGCGGCTGCGACGCTGCCACCTCCCCATGGCCTGCGGCCACAGGGAGGATCAATTGCCGAGTAGCTTTTCTGCCCGCACGCGCCAGGTCGCGGCGAGCGCATCCATGTTCGCGAGATCGCGCAGCGCGGCGGGTTCGTGCTTGCCCGCACCGCCGATCAGCAGGCCGAACACGCGCTCGACGCTCCATTCGGGCAAGGGCCGCTCGATCAGTTCGAGGCTGTCGCCCGCCGCCACGGCGCCTTCCTCGATCACCCGGTAGTACCAGCCGCTGCGCCGCGTCTCGACCACCGTCGCGGGGACGGTGGCGACCCCGAAACGGTGCCCCAGCTTCCAGCACGGCTGGCGCCCCTGGCTGATCTCGACCAGCGCGCTGCCGAGGCGGTAGCGGTCGCCGATGCACGCCTCGCTTTCGACCAGCCCTGCGGTCGACACATTCTCGCCGAACGCGCCGGGGGTATCGAGCAGCGCGTGCCCGGCGAGCGTCTCGGCCCACCAGCCATAATGGTCGCGCGGATAATGGTGGATGGCCTTGTCGGTGCCGCCATGCACGCTGAGGTCGGCCTGCTCGTCGCCGGCGAGGCCGAGGATACCGACGCGTTGCGGTCCCGCCACGGGGGTCTTGGCGATGGCGCTGGTCTCGTCGCCGCGAAAGCGGCGCGCCTTGCCGGTGAGGATGGCGTCGATGGCGATGGGCATCGGGGAGGGCTTAGCGATTCGGCGGCGATGCAGGAAGGTGGCGCGTCGGCCTTTGGGCTGGTTTCCCGACGGTCCCCTATTTTCCGTTCGTGTCGAGCGAAGTCGAGACACGTGAAGGCGCGCGCCAACTCGGCGTGTCTCGACTTCGCTCGACACGAACGGGATTTATAGGTCGGCTTGACCGCAAACGCCCGTTGCCCGCCGTTCCCCCAACGAAAAAGGGCGGCCCTTGCGGACCGCCCTTTTCCTGTTCCTTTCTGCCCGAAGGATCAGAAAGCGAAGCCGACGCCCGCGACGAAGCTGTCGAAGTCGCCGAAGTTGCCGATGAACTGGTGGCGATATTCGACCTTGCCGTACACGTTCGAGCCGAACTTGTGCTGGTAGCCGGCGCCGACATAGGGATCGTCGATGTCGCTGAAGGTGTAACCGCCGGTGGCGTACAGCTTGCCGTTTTCGCCGAGCTTGGCGCCGATGCGGCCACCGGCCGAGAACTGGACGTCCGCGCCATCGACGAGGACCTTGTCGCCGGCGACTTCGGCGCCGAGGAACGCGGTGTCGCCGAGGTCGAAATCATAGCCTGCCGCGAGGCCGAGCGTGCCTTCGTCGATGCCGTTGCCGGTGATCAGGCCACCGCGAACTTCGACGCGGCCTTCGCCGCCTTCGGCAGCGAACGACGGGGTGGCAACGACGGCCGAGAGGAGAGCGGCTGCAACTGCGAACTTCTTCATTTTATTTTCCTTTGCTTTGACGGATCACATCTTTTTATCGGTCGCGACCCGGCGGCCTAAATGGCGTTCGAAGCTGTCGCGTCAATGAATAGCCCGTTCAGAATATGACAATTTTCTTACCTGTGTTGTTTTTGCAACACAGTTGGTTTCAATCGCAAATGCTTGACAGCGCGGCGCCGGTGGCGGTTAATCGCGACGGACAGGGGGTGGCCATGGCGGAAGCACAGGCTTTGCTGATCCGGGTCGATAGCCGCGGCCTCGACGACGAGGGGCGCGAGGCGCTGGCGCGTTCGCTGGCCGCCGAATTCAACGAACATCGCGCGGGCGTCGCCGACCTCGCGCGAGTCGCCGCGCCGCCGGGAGCGAAGGCGGGGGAGTGGGCGCTGACCGCCGAAGTCGCGATCAGCCTCGGCGCGCTCGCCTCGTCCTGGGCGGTGCCCGCCATCCAGCACTGGCTGAAGCGGCAAGAAAGCGAAACTACCCTGACACTCAAGGGCAAGAATGAAGCGGGCGAATATTTCGAGGTCAATGTGACCGGCGCCGCGCCCGACGACGTCTTCGAGAAGCTCAACCCCTTCCTCCAGCGGTCGAGCAGCTAAGGGCGCCCGTGAAAAAGGCGCTGATCCTCGCGACCGGCACCTACGCCGACAGCCGGATCACCCCCCTCAAATCGCCCGTCCCCGACGCCGAACGGCTGCGGCTGCTGCTCATCCGCCCCGATGTTGGCCCCTATGAGGTAACGATGCTGTCCGACGCCGACCAGCGGGCACAGCGCGTCGCGATCGAGCGCTATTTCCAGGCCGCCGACGCCGATGACACCTTGCTCCTTTTTATTTCGGGGCACGGCGACAAGGACGCCGATGGCGATCTCTATTTCCTCGCGCAGGACACCGACCGCGACCTGCTGTCCTCGACCGCCATCGGCGCGAACTTCGTATCGCGCCAGGCAGCGCGCAGCCGCGCGGGCCAGAAGGTGCTGCTGATCGACACCTGCTACAGCGGCGCCTTTGCCAAGGGGCATGTATTCAAGTCGGGCAGCGCCGCGATCAGCGCGGAAGACTTCGGCGAGAGCAGCGGCCGCGGCACCGCGATCATCACCGCGGCATCGAGCACCCAGCTCGCGAGCGAGGCCGACGCTGGCGGGCGCATGCAGTCGCGCTTCACGCGCCACCTGATCGAAGGGATCGAGACCGGCGCCGCCGATTCGAACGGCACGGGTACGATCACGCTCGACGAATTGTTCGACTATGTCCGCGGCGCGCTGCGCAAGGAGGGGCCGGGGCAAGAACCCAAGCGCCTCAACGCGATCGACGGCGACATGGTGATCGCGCGCAACCCGGTGCGCCGCGCCGCGCCGCTGGCCGCCGGGCTGCTCCGCAAGATCGCGAGCCGCAACTGGGAATCGCGCGCCGGCGCATGCATCGCGCTCGGCGAGATCGTGGTGCGCGGCGGCGAGCAGCAGTCGGCGGCGCTCGCTGCGCTGCGCGCGCTCGCCGAGGATCCCGACGACCGGGTGAAGCGCCGCGCACTGAACGAATTGACACAGGCGTGGGAGGCCACGGCGCCCGACGCGAAGGCCGGACTGCCGCTGACCAGGACAGCGAAGACTGACCCCCCGGCCGGGCCTGCCGATGCGACCCAGCGCCTCGGCCTGCTGACCAAGCCCGAGCCGGACAAGACCGATACGCCCGGCACCGACGAACCCGCGCCGCCCAAGCCCGGCCTCGACAAGGGCGCGAAGATCGGCATCGCGATTTTCCTCGTCCTGCTGCTCGCGATGCTGGTCGCCGCCTGGCCCGGCGACGACGACACGGTTCCGTCGGATCCGATCGATCCGCCCGTCACGACGGTGGAGCCGCCCGCCGAGGCGACGCCCGAAACGACCGTAACCGACAACTCCTATTTCGGCACCGGCAGCAGCGCCTATGCCGGCTATCAGGTGACGAGTGTGAACAATGCGGCGCTCGCCGAGCAGTGCAACAAGGGCACGACCACCGACACCGCGACCGCGTGCAACAGCCTGGGGGTGCTCATCGAAAAAGGCGACGGGCGCGCCGCCGATTTCGTCGTCGCGACGATCCTTTACGAAAAGGCCTGCTATTATGGTTCGGTGCTGGGCTGCGCCAATGCTGGCATGCGGCTGACCAGCGACGCCGGCGGGGTGACGCCCGACTGGACGCGGGCGCAGACCTTCCTCAATGCGGCCTGCAGCAAGGACGACGGCATCGGCTGCGAGCGGCTCGGCTGGCTGTACGAGAATCGCCTGCTGCCCGACACCGCGGCGGCGCGCACGGCTTACGACCGGGCGTGCACGCTCGGGATCAGCAGCGGCTGCGCCAGCCGCGACCGGCTGACGCCCACTGGCATGTAATCAGCCCAGCGCCGCCTGCTTCTCTTCGGCGATGCGGTCGAGTTCGGCGCGCGTCGGCTTGGTCGCGGCGCTTTTCAGCTGCCCGCACGCCGCCATGATGTCGCGCCCGCGCGGGGTGCGCACCGGCGCCGAAATCCCCGCCTTGAAGATGAGGTTGCTGAACGCCTTGACCCGCTCGGGGGTCGAACATTCATAAGGCGCGCCGGGCCAGGGGTTGAACGGGATGAGGTTCACCTTCGCGGGCAGCTTGTACTGCTTGATCAGCCGCACGAGTTCGCGGGCGTCGTCGTCGCTGTCGTTCTTGTCCTTCAGCATCACATATTCGAAGGTGATGCGCCGCGCGTTGTTCGCGCCGGGATAGTCGGCGCACGCCTGCAGCAATTCCTCGATGCCGTATTTGCGGTTGAGCGGCACGATCTCGTCGCGGATTTCCTTGCTGACCGCGTGCAGCGAGACGGCGAGGTTGACCCCGATCTCCTCGCCCGCGCGCGCCATCATCGGCACCACGCCGCTCGTCGACAGCGTGATGCGGCGCTTCGACAGCGCGAGGCCGTCGCCGTCCATCACGATCTTGAGCGCGCCCTTGACCTCGTCGAAATTATAGAGCGGCTCGCCCATGCCCATCATCACGATGTTGGTGAGCATGCGGCCGTCGGCGGTGTAGTGCCCCGCCTCGTCGTCATAATCTTCGTCCTCGGGATCGGCGCCGAACCCGGCCATCGTCCCCTTCGGCCATTCGCCGAGCGCGTCGCGCGCGAGCAGCACCTGCCCGACGATCTCGCCCGCGCCAAGGTTGCGCACGAGGCGCATCGTGCCCGTGTGGCAGAAACGGCAATTCAGCGTGCAGCCGACCTGGCTCGACACGCAGAGCGTTCCCCGATCGGCGTCGGGGATGAAGACCATCTCATATTCCTGGCCGTCGGCGGCGGCGAGCAGCCATTTGCGCGTGCCGTCGCTCGACACCTGCGCCTCGCGGACGGTGGGGCGGCCGATGATGAAGCGGTCGGTCAGCCAAGGGCGCATCGTCTTGGCGATGTCGGTCATCGCCTCGAAATCGGTGACCCCGCGGTGATAGATCCAGTGCCAGATCTGCTTGGCGCGCAGCTTCGCCGCCTTGGCGTCGAGCCCCGCCTCGACCAGCACGCCGCCGATCGCGTCGCGGGTCAGTCCGACCAGGTCGATGCGGTTGCCCCCGCGCAACGGAACGGTGCCCGTGGTGACGGGGTCGATATGGCCGGGGATCTGCATGATGCGCGGCCATATAGGGGGGAAGGGCGATTTGTGCAATCGCCCCCGGATTAGTGCGCCCGCGTCTCGCCCAGCGCTTCGGCGAACGGCTCGGCGCAGCCCACGGCTTCCTCGGGCGGCACGCCCGCGCATTTGGGGAAGATCGCGTCGAGCCGGCGGCGCAGCGTGTCGTCGAAGGTCGGCTGGTTCGAGATGCGCGCGTTGCACACGGTGAGTTCCGACCGGATCGCGCCCTTGATCCGCTCGAGCCCGTCGGGGGTCAGGATGCCCGCGTTGAGCAATTCCTCGCACAGCTGGATCAGCCCGACAGTGGTGGCGTGCGCGCGCAGGCCGATGAAATCGAGCGTCCGGTGCCGCTCGCGGGCATCCGCATCACAGCGGCTGGGTACAGTCATTCCGGCATCTCCCTCTCCGTAGCCGTTTGCGACCGAACGGCGCGCCGTGAGGGCGTCTTTCCGTCTCGTTCGCCAGCGATCATGCGCCGAGTCGGGGCCTTCGGCAAGCGCTTATGTAACTAAGTGTCGCATCGGGGGAGAAATGCGCAACATCCCCTCCCGCCGCGCGGGAGGGGATGGCGTGGCCCTATAGCGCCTTCAGCATCGCCAGCACCTGCGGCACATTGCCGTTCGCCTCGGCGGTGCGCAGCGGCAGGACATTCTGCACCAGGATCTCCTCGGGCGTCGGGTCCTGCGCGAACAGTCCCATCACCTCGTCGGCGAAGGCATCGAGCGGCATATAGCCTTCGCGCGTCGACTGGCCCGGCGTCAGGTCGGTGCGCACCGCGGGCGGCGCCAGCTCGATCACTTCGACCTTGCCTTCCAGCTGGACGCGCAGCGCGACCGAATAGCTGTGCATCGCCGCCTTGGTCGCCGAATAGGTCGGCGCCCCCGGCAGCGGCACGAAGGCGAGCCCCGAGGTGACGTTGACGATCGCCGCGCCGTCCTGCGCCGCCAGATGGTCGACCAGCGCGTCGATCAGCCGGATCGGGCCGAGGATGTTGGTGGCGACGGTCGCCTCGGCATGCGCCAGGTCGCGCTTCGCGCTCGCATCCTCGGGCGCCATGATGCCGGCATTGTTCACCAGCACATTGAGGGCGGGATATTTGGCGACGATGTCCTTCGCGAAGGCCGCGATCGCCTCGGCGTCGGTCACGTCGAGCGCCACGGTCGCCATATTTGCGCGTCCCGCCACCGCCGCGTCGAGCTTGGCGGCGTCGCGCCCGGTGACGATGACCCTGTTGCCCGCGTCGTGCCAGCGCTGCGCCAGCGCCAGCCCGATGCCCGAGCCGCCGCCGGTGACGAGGATGGTGTTGCCTGTAGTCTTCATGGTCGTTCCTCCATTGGGGGGTGGTGAGACCGGCTGGATATCGCTATACTCTCCAAAAGAAAGTAGGCACCGAAAGGTGCTATAGTTACCCAAAAGAGAGTTTTGGATTTTCCGCCATGCAAAGCCCCGAAAAAATCTCCTACGACCCCGAGGCGCCCGTCGACCCCCGCATCGAGGCGCTGGTCAACGACCTCATCGGCCGAGTCGCCGACAAATGGACGATGCTGATACTGGAGGCGCTGGAGGAACATGGCGAGTGCCGCTTTACGCGGCTGGCAGGGCTGGTGCCGGGGATCAGCCAGAAAATGCTGACGCAGACCCTCAGGGCCATGGAGCGCGACGGGCTGGTCCATCGCACCGTGCATCCGGTGATCCCGCCCAAGGTCGAATACCGCCTGACCGGGCTGGGCCACAGCCTCGGCGAGGCCTTTTGCGGGGTGTGGCTGTGGGCCGAAGCGCATCTTGGCGAAGTCGAGGAAGCGCGCGCCGGTTTCGACGCACGCGGCTGACGGCAAAAGGCCGTGTTTCCCCGCCGGGGCGGGGAAACACGGATCGCCTGGAGTGCCTTCAGGCTTTGGTGGATTATTTCGCGAGCGCGCTCACGCGGATCGGTTCGGCGCGCGCCGCGCTGGCGATCACCGCTTCGGCCTGCGCTGTCGCGAGCTGCCGCGTGTCGCGGCGGCATTGGCGCACGTCGTTGGTGCCCGCGAGGTCGAAGTTCGACACGGGGCCGCAGACTTCGACGACCGCGCGCCAGATGCGCCGGTCGAGCGCCTTCGCGCCGGCCTTGGTGGCGAGGTCGAGATCCTTGTGCTGGACCACCACGCTGGGGTTGGCGGGCGCGTCCTGGGCGAAAGCGGGCTGGCCGACCGAGACGGTGGCGAGCGCGGCGAGGATCAGATGCTTTTTCATCTCTTGTCTCCTTCGTCCGGCTGAAAGGGAGGGGAGGAAGCCGGTAAGGAGACAGATAGGCCCCTCGCGAACCGGGCGGGAGCAACGATGTTGCCGGACTATTCTGCAAAATTGCAGAATGGCGCCCGGGCGATTATGGCGCACAGGAAAGCCATGTACGACTGGAACGACCTCAAGGCCTTTCTCGCGGTCGCCGAGACCGGCAGCACGCTCTCGGCGGCGCAGGCGCTGCGCGTCAGCCAGACCACCGTCGCGCGCCGCATCGCCGCGCTCGAGGCGGCGACGGGCCTCAACCTCTTCGAGCGGCGGCAGGCGGGCTATGCGCTGACCCCCGTGGGCGAGGCGATGCTGGCGAGCGCGGCGGCTGTGCGCGACGCCGCCGACCGCTTCGGCGAGGCCGCGGGCGCCAAGTCGCGCGACGCCGGCGGCACGGTCAGCGTGACCGTGATGGAGATTTTCGCGGTGACGATCCTGCCACCGATCCTGCGCGACCTGCGCGCCGAGCATCCGGGCATCCACATCCACCTCGAGACCACCGACGAGCCGCGCGACCTCGCGTCGGGCGCCGCCGACATCGCGATCCGAAGCACCAAGCAGCCGTCGGGCGGCGGGCTCGTCGGGCGGCGCATCGCCGATAATCCGTGGACCGTCTATTGCAGCCGCGACTATGCCGACCGCCACGGCATCCCCCACACCCGCGAGGAACTCGCCGCGCACCCCTTCATCGGCGGCGGCGGCACTGTCTGGGAACCCTATCAGGCGTGGCTGCGCCAGCACCGGCTCGAAGATTCGGTGGTGATGCAGTACGATACCGGGTCCGGGCTGCTCGCGGGCGTCCGGTCGGGCATGGGGCTCACCATCCTCCCCGCCTTCCTCGCCGACCGCGAACCCGACCTCGTCCGCTGCCTCCCGCCCAAGACCGAGGATACGACCGGCCTGTGGCTGCTGACGCACGAAAGGCTGCGCCATGTGCCGCGCGTGCGGCTGGTGCTCGACTTTCTCGCCGCCGGGCTGACGCGACTGGCGCGGAACTAACCTGGCCCTGCTCAGGCCAGGAAATGATGGCCGTCCAGCGAATCGGCCAGCGCCTTCACCAACGCGGCCTCCTTCGGCCCCAGCAGCGCAAAGCGTTTGTAGAGCCGCGGCACATGCAGCGCGAGACCGTAGCCGCCGACCTTGCCGAAGCGTGGGCAATCCCTGGGTAGCGACTTATAGTCGAGATTCGGGCCGATCTCCCATTCGCCCGCGAGGATGCGGCTGTTGACGATGTCGAACAGCGCGGGGCCGGTCGCCGCGAAATCCTCTTCGGGCAGGACCTCGAGCAACGCCGCGGCGTGGCGCACGGCATGGAGGCTGCGGCCTTCGCGCGCCGCCTTTAGCCACGCCGCCAGCCTTTGCCCGTCGCCGGGCCGGAACAGGCCCCTGGCGTTGCGCAGCCGTTGCACCACATTGCCGTCGAACCCGTCGAGCGGTGCTTCGGCGATATTGCGCCAGAAGGCCGCAATGCGTTCGCGTTCGTCCGCCGCGGCGGCGGCCATGCCCGCGGCGAGCAGCCCGCCCCCGGCATCCACCCCGAACAGGGTCGCATCGTCGTTCCGCCCGCCATCCTCCGCCCGCGCGGTGAAGAGCTTGGGCAGCATATGATGGTCGTTGCTCCACTCGGGGCCCAGCCGCACGGGCTTGTCGGGCGCGAAGCCGACATGCCATTCGCTCTTGCCGCCGAAGATCGCGGTCCAGCGGAAGCAGGTGAACAGCGGCAGCGGCCCGACGATCTGTACGCGGCCCCAGATCACCGCGCGTTCGCACTCGCCATCGGCGATGGACAGCCGGTGCAGGCGGCCGACGACGAGCAGCGAGCGATAGCGTGCGATGGTCGCGGTCAGCCCAATCGCCGGCTCGTCCTCCGCCGGGCGCTGCAGCACGGGTTTGGCGTCCGCGCGCGGCAGGTGCCAGCCGGCGGGTCCGACTTCCCCGCACGCGGCGCGCAGCCGCGCGGCGCCTTCGGGCGATAGCCAGTGCAGCATCGCGGGCTCCGCGGGCCGCTGACCGCGGAGCGGCGGGCCGGGCAGCGACAGGACGCGCGCGATATCGGCCGCGGCGATCAGCGTGCGCGCCTTCGACGCGCTATGCACTTCGCCCTGCACGATCACCGTCGCGTTGCCCGCATCGATCGGCGACCAGTTTTCCGCTGCCGCCTGCAGCGCCTTTAGCTTCGCTTTTCCACCGATCCGCTGCACGGCATAAAGCAGCACGAAACCTGCGGGCAGCGCCGCCCAATATGGCGCCACGCGCCCCGTCGCAGCGTCGATCGCGAGCAGCAGCATCGACCCCGCGATGAGCAGCCCCTGCGCCAGATGCGCGCGGAACGCCATCATCCCCCAGGCGACGATCGGGATCGACATCGGGATGCCCAGCAGCAGCGCCACGAACAGCGGCTGCCACCAGGCGAGCGCGCCCTTGTCTCCCATCACCGCCGACAGCGCGAGCCACCCCACCCACAGGATCGGCCCCAACGAAAAGGCAAGACCGACCAGCGGGTGATAGGGGATCGGCATCGTCCCGATCGGGAATATCCAGCGAAACCCCAATTTCCGCAAAAACCCGCCGACCGCCATGCCGCTCCGCCCCGCCATCCTCGCGGGCTGGTTTAACCGCCTTTCCTTTCGCTTGGGTTAGGGAAAGCAGTGCGCCAAAAAGCGCTTTCCTAAAATATTCGCTTGTGATCCAAGCTGATGGATGAGGACTCGCCCAAGCCATCGCGGTCGCGCTATCGGTCTGCGCGCCAGCGCGCTGCACGCATGCGCCGGCCTGCGATTTCAGTGTGAAGTTGCGCAGTTTTCCGGGATTTACCACCATGTGACCCATCCGCTCCCCGGCGAAAGCCGGGGCCCAGTCGATCCGCGCGAATTCCTCGACTTTGGACCCCGGCTTTCGCCGGGGAGCGGTGATTGCGAATATCGATTGCGAATGAAGTTCGGCGCATTTCCGCCGTTCTTCATTTCCCTTCGTCATCCCGGACCTGATCCGGGGTCCCGCTTGATCGGTGACGTGCCCATCCGCATCAAAGCGGGGGCCCTGGGCGACTCCAGGTCGACGTTTGAAAGCGATTCCACTGTTAAGTTCGGCAGTTTTCCGCGCCTTCGCTGCCCGGCGTCAGCCCAACCGCGCGCACCCCAATGCCGCCGCATCGATCGCCGTCGCCGCGCCCCGCAGGCGATAGGTGTCGGCGATCGACCCGCCGTTCGCGCTCGTGCTCTCGACGCTCATGCTCGGGGCCGACCGCATCGCGGCGACGATGGCGGCGTCCATGCGCGTGTCGCCCGCCCAGCCGTGTGCGCCGTTGCCGGTCAGGATGAAGCGGCGGCTGCCGATCGTCAGCCGCAGTTCGGCGCCCTCGCGGCGCGCCTTCGACAGCCGGACGTAGAATTGTCCGCGGATGCGCGATTTGGGCCAGTAACCGACGCTGGCATAGGCCTTCACCTGCGGCGTGCCGACCGTCGCCGATGGCGAGGCGATCGCGTAACAGCGCGGCGTCCCGGGATCGCGAAATGCGCCCCAGCCGTCGAATATGCCGAGCGCGGTGCGCGGCGCCGCGAGCGCCGTCGCGGGCACCGCCGCCAGCAGGAGCAAAAGGGGGAGGGCGCGGCGCATCGCGCCTCGATTGCGCGATTGGTCCGGCATTGCAAGCATGGCTTGCACGCCGCCGCGCGCGCGTTAAGGATGGGTGACATTTTCGGGGGCAGGGAATCGGGGTCTTCGGGCCGGCGGTGCGCTTGACCCTCAAAGGGGCTTCTCCCGCACGAGCATACAGGATGGCGGAATACAAATGAAAGCGACGATCGAACGCGCGGTACTTCTGAAAAGCCTCGGCCACGTCCAGTCGGTGGTCGAACGGCGCAACACCATTCCCATCCTGTCGAACGTGCTGATCGAGGCCGACGCCACCGGCCAACTGAAATTGATGGCGACCGACCTCGACCTGCAGGTGGTCGAGACGATCGCGGCGAAGGTCGAGACCCCCGGCACCACCACCGTGTCGGCGCATACCCTGTTCGAAATCGCGCGCAAGCTGCCGGAGGGCGCCGAGGTCAGCCTCGCCGCCGCCGAGGGCAAGATGCAGGTCAAGGCCGGCCGTTCGAACTTCAACCTGCCGACGCTGCCGCGCGACGATTTCCCGGTGATCGCCGAGGGCGACCTGCCCACCAATTTCGAACTGCCCGTCGCCGAGCTGATCGAGATCATCGACAAGACGCGTTTCGCCATCTCGACCGAGGAAACGCGCTATTATCTGAACGGCATCTTCTTCCACGTCGCCGAGGACGCGAGCGGCCCGGTGCTGAAGGCCGCGGCGACCGACGGCCACCGCCTCGCGCGCTACACGGTGACGCGCCCCGACGGCGCGGCGTCGATGCCCGACGTCATCGTCCCGCGCAAATGTGTCGGCGAGATCCGCAAATTGCTCGACGAGGCCGAGGGCAATGTCGAGATCAGCCTGTCGGCGACCAAGATCCGCTTCCAGCTCGGCAACGCCGTGCTCACCTCGAAGCTGATCGACGGCACCTTCCCCGACTACAGCCGCGTCATCCCGACCGCGAACGACCGCCTGCTCAAGGTCGATCCGAAGAGCCTGTTCCAGGGCGTCGACCGCGTCTCGACGATCGCCAGCGAAAAGACCCGCGCGGTCAAGGTCGGGCTCGACAAGGACCGCATCACGCTGTCGGTGACGAGCCCCGAAAACGGCACCGCGGCCGAAGAGCTTGCCGCGGCCTATGACAGCGAGGCGATGGAGATCGGCTTCAACGCGCGTTACCTCAGTGACATTCTGGGCCAGGTCGACGGCGACAATGTCGAACTGCATCTGGCCGACGCCAACGCCCCGACGCTGATCCGCGAAAGCGAGAAGAGCCCGGCGCTCTACGTGCTGATGCCGATGCGGGTGTGATTCCTTCTCCCTTGATGGGAGAAGGATACGGAGCCTTGCGCCTTTGGCGCTAGGCGGAGTTGGATGAGGGTGATGGTGCGCCTTGCACCTTCCGGTCCAGGCCGAGAGCCCACCCCCACCGCTGCGACTGAGCGACTGCGTCGCCAAGTCTCGCTGCCTCCCCCATCAAGGGGGAGGGAATGTATAGCTCGCGAGGCCCTACCCCGCCTTCGCCACCCGCCAGATCACGCCGCCGGTGTCGTCGGCGACCAGCGCGCTGCCGTCCCTGGCGACCTTGACGTCGGCCGGGCGGCCGCGGGTCGTCTTGCCGTCCTTGCCCAGGAACTGGTCGAGCAGGGCGATCGGCAGCGCCTCGGCGGGTTTGCCGTTGGCGCCGAATTTCACGAACACCACGTCATAGCCCGACACCGGCTCGCGGTTCCACGAGCCGTGGCGGGCAATCAGCGCGCCGTTCGCGAAACGCTCGCCAAGGTCGAGCCCTTGGGTGAAGGTCATGCCCAGCGGCGCCGTATGCGCGCCCAGCGCATAGGCGGGGCGCCGGACATATTGGCGGCGATCCTCGGCCTCGGGCTCGACGCGCGGGTCGACGAAGCCGCCCCAATAATACCAGGGCCAGCCATAGAAATCGCCCTCGTCGACCTCGGCCAGATAGTCGGGGACGAGGTCGCTGCCCAGCATGTCGCGCTCGTTGACCACGGTCCACAGCTGGTCGCTGCCCGGGTAGAAAGCGACGCCGACGGGGTTGCGGATCCCGGCGGCGAAGGTGCGCATATATTTGTTCTCGGGTCGCACCTCGAGCACCGCGGCGCGGCGGAACTCGCGGTTCATGCCCTTTTCGCCGATGTTCGAATCGGCGCCGACGCCGATATACAGCCAGCCGTTGGGCGCCGCCGCCAGGCTCTTGGTCCAGTGGCGGTTGGTGCCCTTGGCCGGCAGGTCGACGATCTTGACGGGCTTGCCGCTCATCTTGGTCTCGCCCGCGACATAGGGGAAGGCGAGCAGCGCGTCGGTGTTCGCGACATACAGCGTGTCGCCGACCAGCGCCATGCCATAGGGCGAGTTGAGGCCGGTGATGTACGCGGTCTTGATCTCCGCCTTGCCGTCGCCGTCGGTGTCGCGGAGCAGCGTGATGCGGTTCGCCGACGGGCGGCGGCCGGTGCCACCCTTGCCCATCAGATTCTTCATCACCGCACCCTCGATGCCGCCGTCCTTGCGCGGCGGGCTCTGGCTCTCGGCGGTAAGCACGTCGCCGTTGGGGAGCACAAGGATCGTGCGCGGATGGTCAAGCCCCTCGGCGAAGCGCTGCACGGTCAGCCCCGCCGCGGCGCGCGGCGCCTGGCCTGCGGGCCAGCTCGTCGCCTCGGGCACGTTGATCGTCGGGATGGTCTGCGCATCCTGGGCGCCCATCACGGGCACCCGGCCGCTCGTCTCGGCGACCGAGAAGCGCGCCACGTCGGGCCGCGACATGATGTAGAGCGTGATGCCCCCGACGATCAGGATCAGCAGGAGGGCGAGGAGGACATATTTCAGGATCTTGCGCATGGCCCATGTCTACACATGCCGCGGGCCATGGCAAAGAGCCGAAACGCGGACACCATATGGTTAACCGCTGGGTGTGTGCGATTAACCTTACCCGTTCGTTCAGCACTATTGGGAACGGCGCGGTGAGGCGGCGCGGGTAGAGCCGGCCCCGACATGATCGGGGACACCATGGAACTGCCGGCACCTTATCTGCCCGACCGCGCCGCGGTCGACGAGGCGCACGCGCTGATCGCACGCCACGGCGAGGAGGCAGGCTATGCCGCGGCGGCGCGCGCCGAACAATATCGCGTGCTCGGCAACCACATCCATTTCGCGCGCTGGCGCCAGATCGAGCGGCTGATCACCTATCTCTCGATAGAGGACGTGCTCGGCACGGTGCATTGACGCCTTAGAGGCGCAGCCCCGCGGTCTCGGGCAGGCCCGCCATGATGTTGAGATTCTGCACGCAGGCGCCGCTCGCACCCTTACCCAGATTGTCGAGCCGCGCGACGAGGCGCAGCTGGCGACCGTCGGCGCTGGCGTAGACCATCAGCTCCATCGCGTCGGTCGCGGCATCGTCCTTGCAGAGCAGCAATTCGGTCTCGTCGCCCGCGCAGCGGACACGGACTAGCGGCGACCCCGCATAATGCGCCGAGAGTGCGTCATAAGCCGCATCGGCGGTCGGCGCGTCGAAGCTCAGCGGCACCTCGACCAGCATCCCGCGATAGACCGGCACCACCGCCGGCGCGAACAGCGGGGGATGGGCAAGGCCGGCACCCTGCTGCATCTCGGGAACATGCTTGTGCGCCAGCGACAGGCCGTAGCTGCGAAAGCCGATGTCGGGTTCGGCCTCGAAGCGTGCGATCAGCTCCTTGCCGCCGCCCGAATAGCCCGACACCGCGTTGATGCTGAGCCGCGCGTCCTTCGCGATGATCCCGGCAGCGACGAGCGGCGCGACAAGCGCGAGAAAACCGGTCGGATAACAGCCGGGGTTGCTCACCCGCGTCGATGCGGCGATCGCCTCGCGCTGCCCCGCGCCCAGCTCGGGAAAGCCATAGGTCCAGCCCGGCGCGACGCGGTGCGCGGTCGAAGCGTCGATCACCTTGGTGCGATCATTCGCGATCAGGCCGACCGCCTCGATCGCTGCGGCGTCGGGCAGGCAGAGGATCACGAAATCGGCGTCGTTCAGCGCCGCGCGCCGCGCGTCGGCGTCCTTGCGCCGCGCCTCTTCGAGCGTCAGCAGCGAGAACTCGGCCCGTCCAGCAAGCCGCCCGGCGATTTCGAGGCCCGTCGTTCCCGCCGCGCCGTCGATGAAAACCGTCTGTGACATAGTGCTATTTCAGTCTTTTATGACCGCTCACCGGCGGCGCGTGACCCTTGGCGGCCGACCGTGCAATCACGTCGGCCAGCGGCTCCTTCTTCACTGCCATCCATCGTCGGCTGGCGTGGATGATGTTGGTGGCGTCGGCCATGATGCCGACATGGCCGGGGAAAAAGACGAGGTCGCCGCGTTCGAGCTTGGCCGGATCGACATCCTTGTCGGCGCCGAGCGATGCGAGCTGCAGGTCGCTGTCGCGCGGCAGCTGCACGCCCGCCGACGCCCAGGCGAGCTGCGCGAGCCCCGAGCAGTCGATCCCCGCGGCGGTGCGCCCGCCCCACAGATAGGGCGCGCCGACCATCTCCTCGGCGACCGCGGCCGCGTCCGTCTCGTCGGCATCGGCCTCGACCAGCGCGGCGAGCGGCAGATAGCCGTGCGCGGTGGCGAGCCATTCGCCCTCGGCCTGGCCCATCACGAGCGCGCCGCGCGGCAGCACCGCCGACCCGCCGCTCGCGGCATCGGGCGCGCTGTGCAGTAGCGCCTCGCTCGCGCGCACGCGGTGCGTAGGGGCGATCGGCGCGCCGAGCGCGTCGGCGGCGAGATAGCCGACATAATGGTCGACGAGGCAATAGCCCCACGCCCAGCCGCCAGTCAGGTCGAGCAGCGCAAAGCCTTCGCCGAACAGCAATTCGCTCGTCTGGTCGGCATCCAGCGACGGCGCGCTGCGCAGCACCGCCGACGGCAGGACGCAGCTGCTCATCATCGGCGCGGCGTAATGCGGCGCGAAATGCTGCCCCGCGACCGCGATATCGGCGAGGTCGGGACGGATCGCGACGACGCGCGGGTCATAGCTTTGCGACGTCCCGCTCAGCCCGAAACGGTCGCGCCCCGCGCCGGCTGCGCCGGGGCGTCCCATGCGGATACGACCCGCCGCCAGATGTTCGCCCTCTGCTGTCACTCGATGTCCCGATATGTCGTCAAAACCGCCGTCCGGCGCTCAATCGCGGCGCATTAGACCGCGGTGGGCCTGCGATCAAGACGCATCGCTTTTGCGCCGGCGGTCATAGCGCGACTGCAGCATCGCCCAGGTCGCGCGCAGCCCGAGCGCCGCGCCGCCCTTGGGCCGGCCATGTTTTGCCGAGGGCCGCCATGCGAAGGTATCGATATGCGCCCAGGCAATGCCCTCGCCGACGAAGCGCTTCAGGAACAGCGCCGCGGTGATCGTTCCCGCGAAGGGCGATGAGCCCGCGTTGCCGAGGTCGGCAATGTCGGTCTCGAGCAGGTCGGCGTAGCCGTCCCAGAGCGGCATTCGCCAAAGCGGGTCGTCGCGCTCGACGCCGCCCGCCAGCATGGTGTCGGCCAGGCCATCGTCATTGGCGAACAGGGGCGGCAGGTCAGGGCCGAGCGCGACGCGCGCGGCGCCGGTCAGCGTCGCGAAATCGACGATCAGCTCGGGCTTGTCCTCGCTCGCCCTGGCCAGCGCATCGCCGAGCACCAGTCGCCCCTCGGCATCGGTGTTGCCGACCTCGACCGTCAGCCCCAGCCGGCTCTTCAGCACGTCGCCGGGGCGGAAGGCGTCGGCCGAAATCGCATTTTCCGCCGCCGCGACCAGGCAGTGCAGACGCACCGGCAGTCCGCTCGCCATCACCAGCTCGGCGAGCGCCAGTACATGCGCCGCGCCGCCCATGTCCTTTTTCATCAGCCGCATGCCCGACGCGGGCTTGATGTCGAGCCCGCCGCTGTCGAAGCTGATCCCCTTGCCGACGAGCGCCACGCGGGGGTGGCTATCCTTGCCCCAGACGATCTCGATCAGCCGCGGCGCATGATGTTTCGCCGCCGCGCGCCCGACCGCATGGATCATCGGATAACCGTGCTCGAGCGCCTCGCCCTTGGTGACGGTCAGTTTGGCGCCATGCGCCTTGGCGATGCGCTCGGCCTCCTTCTCGATCGCCGCGGGGCCCATGTCGGCCGCCGGCGTATTGACCATGTCGCGCACCAGCGCGGTTGCGCGCATCTCGGCGACCATCGCGGCGATCGCGCCGACGTCGCTGGTCAGCAGCACGCGCGGCGCGCGCGGCTCGGCCTTGGGTCGGTACGCATCAAAGCGATATTGGCCGCTCATCCACCCGAACATCGCCTTGCCCGGCTGCGCGCCTTCGACGCGATAGCGGCCTTCGGGCAGGATATGGCCCAGCTTGGCGAGGCACCAGGCCGACAGGCTGTCGACATTCGCCACACTGGTGACGACGCCCCATTTCTCGGGGTCGTCACCGGGCAGGATCGCATGGACGAAGGCATCGGGCTTGAAGCCGACCGCGGCAAGGTGCGCGCGCTCGCGCGCGCTGCGCCCTTTGAGCCAGCCGTCGTAGCTCTTCTTGTCGACGAGGTGGATCGGGCGCGCGTCCTGCCCCCTGTCGGGCTGGATCAGGTCGGAATAGTCGGTCATGCGATGGGTGCTAGGCCCGCGCGGAAACTTTGTCGATTCCCGGCGTTGTTCGGTCATGGCCATCCCGACCTTCCATCGCTTAGCAGCCGCGCTCGTCCCGGCGATCCTGCTCATCGCCGCCTGCTCGGGCGAGCCCGAACCGACGCACGCCGAAAGCGTGGCTGCGGCGAAAGTGCCGGGAGCACCTGCCGGCGTGATCGACGACTTAAGGGCCGCCAATGCCACCGCATCGAATGTCGAGGAAAAAAGCGAACTCATGGAGTTCGCCTACAGCTATCCGCTCGAAGCCGCGCAGATTCCGAGGCTCGCCGAATGGCTCGACAGCGACCGCGCCGCCAGGCGCGACGCGCTCATCGCCGAATCGCGCCGCGACGAGGCGCTCGCGAAGAAGGAGGGTTTTCCCTACCGCCCGCACAGCCACCTCCAGACGTGGCAGCGCGTCACGAACACCCCGCGCTTCCTCAGCCTGTCGAGCGAGATCGATACCTATACCGGCGGCGCGCACGGCATGACCAATTTCGACACGCTGATCTGGGATCGCAACACGGGCGAAAAGCGCGCGCCGCTCGACCTTTTCGCCAGTGGTGGCGCGTTCGATGCCGCGATCCGCGACGATTTCTGCGCTGCGATCAAGCGCGCGAAGGCGGCGAAGGGCATCCAGCCGCCCCACGAGGAGTCCGACCCGGTGTTCGCCGAATGTCCTCCGGCCTCGGCGCAGACCGTGTGGCTCGGCTCGTCGGACGGGCGGCATATCGACCGCCTGACCATCGCGATCGCACCCTATGAGATCGGGGCTTATGCCGAGGGCGATTACCGGATCAACCTGCCGGTGACGGCAAAACTCATGGCGGTCGTGAGACCCGCTTATGCGCGCGATTTCCGCGCGGGACGATAGGAGTTACAGCATGGCGAAGCAGCCCAGGGCCGGCAAGGTCGGCGAAACCCCCGCGGAAAAGAAAGGCAAGAAGCGCGCCGCGGCGAAGCTGAAGCGCGAGGTCGGCGCGGGCAAGACGATCAAGAAACCGCCGAAGGACAGCGAGGCGGACCTCGACCGTGCGCCCGAATGGCAGCCGCGTTATCGGTGCTCAGGCCGGCTCGAGGGCAAGGTCGCGATCGTCACCGGCGGCGACAGCGGGATCGGCCGCGCGGTGTGTGCGCTCTTTGCGCGCGAGGGCGCCGATATCGCGATCGTCTATCACGAAAACCGCGGCGACGCGGTCGAGACCGCGGCAATCGTCGAGGCGGAAAAGCGGCGCGCGATCACGATCAAGGCCGACGTCGGCAAGGTCGGCGCGGGCGAGAAGGTCGTCGCCCAGACCATCGACAGGTTCGGCCGCCTCGACATTCTCGTCAACAATGCCGGCGAGCAGCATCCCGCGGACGACATTCGCGACATCAGCCCCGAACAGCTGCAGCGCACCTTCGCGACCAACATCTTCGGCATGTTCTATCTGGTGCAGGCGGCGCTGCCGCACCTGGGGAAGGGCGCAGCGATCGTCAATTGCACAAGCGTCACCATGTATCAGGGGTCGGGCGGGTTGCTCGATTACAGCGCCACCAAGGGCGCGATTACCGCCTTCACCCGCTCGCTGAGCGAAAATCTGGTGGAGAAGGGCATTCGCGTCAACGGCGTCGCGCCGGGGCCGATCTGGACCCCGCTCAACCCGCGCGGCGGCGCGCCGGCGAAGAAGGTCGCGACCTTCGGCGAGAGCACGCCGATGAAGCGCCCCGGCGAACCCAATGAGGTTGCGCCCTGCTTCCTGTTCCTCGCGTGCGACGACAGCAGCTATATGTCGGGCCAGGTGCTGCATCCCAACGGCGGGACGGTCGTTAATGGTTAGGGGGCTGCAGGAGAAAGACGATGCCAGCCAAATCGAAAGCGCAGCAAAAAGCCGCGGGCGCTGCGCTTAGCGCCAAGCGCGGTGATACACCCAAGTCGAAGCTCAAGGGCGCTTCGAAGGAAATGGCCGAGAGCATGACCGAAAAGCAACTCGAGGACTTCGCCAAGGGCTCGACCAAAGGCAAGCCCCAGCATGTGGATTGACGCGCCGGGCAGGGGCCTGGCGATCAAGCCGGACCCATAATCCCGTTCGTGTCTCCTGTTCGCGAGCGGAACCAGCCGACGGTCTGGCCGCCGCTGCCCGCGGGATGGCGCGCGGTGCCGATGCACTGCGGCCCGCCGGGGTGCAGCCGACCAGCCACAAGGCGCTGGATTCGCGGGGCACGATTCGTCATCATGCGCGTGGGTTGCGCATCACGGGGGAGGTTGCGATGCGGACGATTCTCACGGGCTTTTTGGGACTGCTGGCGCTGCTGCTGGGGGGATGCAGTTTCCAGGCCACGCTCGACAAGCTGGTCGCGCCCGAGCGGCAGAAAGAGATTATCGGCATCGCCGAGCGTTTCTGCGCCGATCCCGCGAGTACGATCGGCCTGCTCCATCCCGAAATCGCGAACACCGCGGTCGAAGCCGCGCCGCTGCTGCCGCGCGAATGTCCCGAAGGCAAGGCGACCTGGCAACTCGCCTCCTATGAGTGGAAGACCAATGCCGAGCCGGGGATCAGGCAGCGGCAGGAGGAGGTCGTCGTGGTCGGCCATGCGGGCGCGAAATGGACGACGGTGTCGCTGCGCTTCTTCGCCGAGAATGACGCGCCGCTGCAGATCACCGAGTGGAATGTCGTCGGCAGTTCGACCAAGCCCGAAGCGCTGACCTTCATCGAAAACTATGAGGCGGGCGCCAAGACGCTACGGATCGTCGTGCCGCTGCTCCTGCTGACAATCGGCGGGCTGGTCTTCTGGCTGGTTCGGCGGAGCCGTGCGAAGCGCGGGACGCCGCCGCTCTGATCACTCGGCCGCTTCGAGCGCGGGGGCTTCGGCCTCGGCGGCCGGAGCACGGGCGTTGGCGAAGTGCAGCACGCCATCGGCGATCGCGCCGGTGCGCATCTCGACGCGGTCCTGCAGATAATTCTGGTTGAGCCGCCACGGCAGCTTGTCGGCATTCTTCGGCATGATGTGCAGCGAGCGCTGGATATAGCCCGAGGAGAAGTCGAAGATATTCTCCTCGGTCAGGCTCGCCGGGTCGTCGAGGACGGGCGTCGCGACCGTCGTACCGGTGGCCTGCATATGGTTGAGCACGCGGCAGACATATTCGGCGACGATGTCGGCGCGCAGGGTCCAGCTGGCGTTGAGATAACCGAACACCGCCGAGAAGTTCGGGACGTTCGAGAACATGCACGCCTTGTAATAGAAATGCTCGCTCCAATCGACGAGGTCGCCGTCGACGCGCACCGGAATCTTGCCCGCGACCGCAAGGCTGAGCCCCGTGGCGGTGACGATGATGTCGGCGTCGAGATGTCTGCCCGATTTCAATTGGATGCCGGTCTTGTCGAAGCGCTCGATATGGTCGGTGACCACCGATGCCTTGTCGCGCTTGATCGCCTCGAAGAAATCGGCGTCGGGGACCAGGCACAGCCGCTGCTCCCACGGGTTGTAAGGCGGGGTGAAGGCTTCGGCGTCGTAGCGGTCGCCGAGGTTCTTCTTCACCTGCTTGGTCAGGAAGTCGCGGACCTTCTCGGGCTTGGTGCGCGCCTTCTGGAACACGATGTCCTGCATCTTCACATTCTTGAAGCGCGTGATCTTGTAGGCGAGCTGCTCGGGCAGGATCTTGCGCAGGAAATTGGCGAGGCGGTCCTTGGCGGGGCGGATCGCGAACCAGGTCGGGGTGCGCTGCAGCATCGTGACATGCGCAGCCCCGGGGCCGTTCTTGGGATCGGTCATCGCGGGGACGATCGTCACCGCGGTCGCGCCCGACCCGATCACCACGACCTTCTTGCCGGCATAGTCGAGATCTTTCGGCCAGAATTGCGGATGCACGATCTGACCCTGGAAATCGTCGCGCCCGGTAAAATTGGCATCGAAGGGCGAGTCATAGTCGTAATAGCCCGCGCCGAGGTAGAGCCAGCGCGCCGTCGTCGTCGACGTCCCGCCGGCGGGGTCCTCCATCGTCACGGTCCAGCGCGCCGTCGCGCTGTCCCAGTTGGCGCCCACCACCTTGCGGTCGAAGCTGATGCGCTCGCGGATGTGGCGCTCGTCGACGATGCGGTTCAGATATTCGAGGATCGCGGGACCGTCGGCAATCGACTTTTCGTGCTTCCACGGTTCGAAGACGAAGCCCAGCGTGTGCATGTCGCTGTCCGAACGGATGCCGGGATAGCGGAACAGGTCCCAGGTGCCGCCAAGGTCCGCGCGGCGCTCGACCAGCGCAAAGCTGCGGTCGGGAGCGTGGGTCTGCAGGTGCACGGCCATGCCGATGCCCGAAATGCCCGCGCCGACGATCAGCACATCCTGATCGACCGGTGCAGCCGCCGCGCCGCTCGCGCGTTCCATGGTCGCACTGTCTGCCATGATCTCGTCTCCCATTTGTCTTTAGGGTTCAGCTTACGCACCGCGTTGCATTTTGCAATCGAATTGACGTTTACGGAAAGTGAGGCTAGCGCCACCGCCTTCGCTTGTGGCTGTCATAAAATCGTCATAGAGGCGAAACCAATTTGTCATCTTGCGGCGTGTGGCCGCCCAACTCCTCCTGAAAGGGATAGAATAATTGCGTCAGATCGCCGTCCTTCCCTATCGGTTCAGCGGCCCGGCGCAGGACGGGCCGACCGAGATCCTGCTGATCACCTCGCGCGAGACCAGGCGCTGGGTGGTGCCCAAGGGCAACCCGCTGACCGGCATGGCGCGCCACGCCGCCGCGGCGATCGAGGCCGAGGAAGAGGCGGGGGTGATCGGCGCGGTGTGCCCGACGCCGATCGGCAGTTATGAATATCGCAAGCGCCGCACGAACGGCGCGTCGATCATGTACCAGGTCGAGGTCTTCCCGCTCGCGGTGACCAACGAACTCGGCGAATGGAAAGAAATGGACGAGCGCGAACGCCGGTGGTTTTCGTTCCGCGACGCCGCCGCGGCGGTCGACGAACCCGACCTGCAGGCGCTGATCCGCTCGTTCGGCGACGGCGGCTTTCGCGCCGTCGCCCAGCCGCGCGGGGCCGCCCATAATGGTGACGACAAGACAGGGGTAAGCCGGATGTTCGCATGGTTTCAGCGTTTGCTGCCGCGACAGGGAAATTTTTTCGAATTGTTCGAAAGCCACGCCGCGACGCTGGTCGCGGGCGCCAATGCGCTGTCGCGCATGCTGCAGGGCGGCGAGGGCATGGCCGACCATGTCCGCGAGATCATCGAGCGCGAGCATGACGCCGACGCGATAACGCGCGAAGTGCTGCAGACCGTCCGCCGCACCTTCCTGACCCCGTTCGACCGCGGCGC
Source organism: Sphingomonadaceae bacterium 3R27E2-A (assembly GCA_005503165.1). Classification (GTDB taxonomy): domain Bacteria; phylum Pseudomonadota; class Alphaproteobacteria; order Sphingomonadales; family Sphingomonadaceae; genus Sphingopyxis. The sequence continues at coordinate 80,876 of SCNT01000004.1, read as the reverse complement.
GATCACCGACCTGATCGCCTCGATGGACGACGCAATCGACGAGATGCAGAAGACCGCGGGCGCGGTCGACCTCTACGACGTGACCGAGTTCGAGCCCGAGATGCGCGATATCGCCGGCATCATCGTCGATGCCGCGCGTCTTACCGCCGAAGCGCTGCCGCTGCTGCGCAACATCGGCGCCAATGGTGCGCGGCTCCACGAGCTGACCGAGCGGCTGGTGCGGATGGAAGGCCATGCCGACGAGATCCACGCGGCGGGCCTCAAGCGGCTGTTCCGCGAGCATGGCGAGGCGAACCCGACGCGCTTCCTGATCGCGCGCGAGCTCTTCCGCCATCTCGAACGCGTGACCGACAGTTTCGAGGATGTCGCGAACGAGATCGACGGCCTGGTCATCGACCACGCTTAAGCGGGGACGCGACCCATGCACGAACTCGCTTTTCCGCTTCTCGTCGGCCTCGTCCTCCTGGCGCTGGCGTTCGACTTCCTGAACGGGCTGCACGACGCCGCGAACAGCATCGCGACCGTCGTCGCGACGCGGCTGCTGCGCCCGGTGCAGGCGGTGCTCTTCGCCGCCTTCTTCAACTTCGCGGCCTATTTCCTGTCGATCATCTTTCCCGAACTGCACAAGGTCGCCGAGACGATCGGCAAGGGGATCATCGACAAGGATCTTGTCACCCCCGCGGTAGTGTTCGGCGCGCTGGTGGGGGCGATGTTCTGGAACGTCGTGACCTGGCTCAAGGGCATTCCCTCGTCGTCGAGCCACGCGCTCGTCGGCGGCATCGTCGGCGCGGGCGTCGCGCATGCGGGGTTCGAGGGGATCGAATGGACCGGGCTCAACAAGACCGTCATTGCGATCTTCCTGTCGCCGATGCTCGGCATGCTGCTCGCGATGCTGGTGATGCTGGTCAGCAGCTGGGCGCTGCACCGGGCGACCGCGAAATTCGCCGAAAAGACCTTCCGCCACCTCCACCTCTTTTCGTCGGCGGCCTATTCGATCAGCCACGGGCTGAACGACGCGCAAAAGACGATGGGGATCATCGCGGTGCTGCTCTATTCGACCGGCTATCTGCAGGGCGAGTTCCATGTGCCGCACTGGGTGGCGTTCAGCTGCTATGTCGCCATCGCGTTGGGCACGCTGTCGGGCGGGTGGAAGATCATCGAGACGATGGGCGGGCGCATCACCAAGCTTTCGCACCACCAGGGCTTCGCCGCCTCGACCGGCGGTTCGATCATGGTCTTCACTGCCAGCCTGCTCGGCATCCCGGTGTCGACGACGCACACGATCACCGGCAGCATCATCGGCGCGGGCGTCGCGCGCCGCGCGAGCGCGGTGCGCTGGGGCGTCGCGGGCAATGTCGTCGCGGCGTGGTTCATCACCATCCCCGCGAGCGCGGTGGTGGCGGCGCTCTTCTACGCGATCACGCGGCTGTTCTAGCTCATCTGACCGGCGCCTTCGCGCGCGACGGCATTGATCTATCGCGGCTGCCACGCCAAGATTGCAGGTCAGGGCGTTGACATTTCAGCCGAATGAAGGGAATCGCAAGGATGAGACTGAGGATATCCGGCGGCGCATCGATCGCGGCCGCGATCCTGTTGTCGGTGGTGCCGCCAGCGAATGCGCAGGTCGATGGCGGGACTCCCGCCGACCTCGGCACGATGAGCAACAACGTTCTCGAGCAGCGGCTGAAGACGCTCTATGCGACACCGGGCGCGAGCGCGTGCCGCGACATGGTGCCGCTGCTTGCGGAAGTGGTGCACCGGAAATCCTTCGATCCCGCCTATTCGGCTTTCAAACTGCGATTCGACCTGCAGTGCGCTGTCGATGAAAAGCGGTATGACGACGCCTATGCGCTGCTGATCCGGAACGAGAAGGTGAACGGGCCGGTCGTTTCGTCGATCGCCGGTGTGATGATCGCGCTGGAGGCGAAACAATATGAACCGGCAATCGATCGTCTGATTGCGGGCTCCTCCATGCCTGCCGACGCCGGCGGATTGACCGAACCGTTCAATAATTTCCTCTGGCTCGATCGCAAACTCGGGGCCGCGGGGCGGAAGGATCTGGCCCTGACGCTGGACCGTCGCTTCACAAGCGCCTCGATCTTTCGGACCCTGCCGGATCGCGAGCGGGATACTGTCCGCGAAACCCTTTTCATGCGCGAGGTCGAGGCTGGCAACATCGACGCCGCGCGACCGTTGCTCGACAGTATTACCGAGCCCTATTGGTATTTGCGCCTGCTTGCCGATCGCCGCTACGCCGCGCTCTGGCCCGACCTTGAACGGAGCGCCGGCCCCGAGATGGCGACCGCGCTCGGCGCCAACATCGCAAAGGCGGAGGACGAAAGGCGACGCGATCCCGCCGATGTCGAAAAATTGAGGAACCTCGTCGGCGCGTTGGGCGAGGCAGGGCGTTATGACCGGGTGCTGGCGTTGACCGGCGCCTTTGCCGATCCGGCGGGGTTCGAGGCGCTGAGCGAGCATCATTTCTGGGCGCTCGATGCGCGCGCTGACGCGCTGGACGCGCTCGGCCGCGAGGCGGAAGCGAACGCATTGTTCGATGCGATGGCGGCGATCCATTTCGATGCAAAGAAGAATGGCTGGCTGATCAATTTCGTAGCGAACCGCGCCGCACGCCTTGCGCGAATGGGCGAATGGGACAAGATGCTCGTCGCGAGCGACCGCGCCATCTTCGTCGCCAACCAATATGGCAGCCCCTATGTCAAACAGTTCCTGGCCGCCGACCGCGTCTGCGCGCTCGCGAAACTGGGGAGAATGGCCGAAGCGCTGCCGTTGCTCGCCACTGTTGAGCAGAACAGGGCCGATGCGCCGTCGTCGGCCGCGAGCGCGCTGCAATGCGCCGGACGCATCGATCGCGCAGCAGAAATCGTGATCGAGGCGCTGCGCGACCCCGCGCTTCGCGCCGACATGCTGCGCAACCTGCAAGGGCAGGAATATACGACGCAGGCGGTGCGGACCGATGGAGAGGACGACTTCCTGCTGCTCAAAAAGCGCGGCGATGTCGCGGCCGCCTATTACGAGGTCGGACGCGACCTGCCTCCCTCGCTCGTTACACCGGCCGGAAAGCTCTGGCTGCAACGCCGAGCGGCATCCGCTTCGCGCGCGGGCGGTTAGGCAACCACCCCGAACAGATCATGCTCGTCGGCATCCTCGATCTCCACATCGACGATGTCGCCGGCTTTCAGCGTCGCGGCGACGTCGCGGAGGTAGACGTGGCCGTCGATTTCGGGCGCATCCGCCTGCGAGCGGCCGGTGGCGCCGATGCTGCCGTCGTCGTCCGCCTCGCCGACCTCGTCGATGATCACGGGCAGCGTGCGGCCGACCTTGGCTTCAAGCTTGGCGGCGCTGATCGCTGCGGTCTTGGCCATGATGCGCTGGAAGCGCTCTTCCTTGACCGCTTCGGGCACCGGATTGTCGAGCGCATTCGCCTGCGCGCCCGCGACGGGTTCGAAGCGAAAGGCGCCGACGCGGTCGAGTTGCGCTTCGTCAAGCCAGTCGAGGAGATACTGGAAATCCTCCTCAGTCTCGCCGGGGAAGCCGACGACGAAGCTCGAGCGGATCGCGATGTCGGGGGCGATGGCGCGCCACGCCTTCAGTCGCTCGAGCACCTGCGCCTCGTTGGCGGGGCGCTTCATGCGCTTGAGGACGCTGGGGCTCGCGTGCTGGAACGGGATGTCCAGATAAGGTGTGAGCAGCCCTTCGGCCATCAGCGGGATCACCGCGTCGACGTGCGGATAGGGGTAGACATAGTGGAGGCGCACCCAGGGGGCGCGGCCTTCGCTGGTCTTGAGCTGCCCGAGTTCGCGCGCGAGGTCGGTCATATGGGCGCGGACCTCGCGACCGTGCCACTGGCGTGGGTCGTGGCGGATGTCGACGCCATAGGCCGAGGTGTCCTGGCTGATCACCAGCAGTTCCTTGGTCCCCGCGGCGACGAGCTTTTCGGCCTCGCGCAGCACCGCGTCGATGCGGCGGCTGACGAGTTTGCCGCGCAGATCGGGGATGATGCAGAAGGAACAGCTATGGTTGCAGCCTTCGGAAATCTTAAGATAGCTGTAGTGCCGCGGGGTCAGCTTCAGCCCGCCCTCGGGGACGAGATCGACGAACGGACCCTGGGTAGGCGGTGCGGCTTCGTGGACCGCATCGACGACCTGCTCATATTGATGCGCGCCGGTGACTGCGAGGACATTCGGAAAGCGCGCGCGGATCACGTCCGCCTCATTGCCCATACAGCCGGTGACGATGACGCGGCCGTTCTCGGCCATCGCTTCGCCGATCGCCTCGAGGCTCTCTTCCTTGGCAGAATCGAGGAAGCCGCAGGTGTTGACGAGCACGACGTCGGCGCCGGCGTAATCGGGCGACAGGCCATAGCCGTCGGCGCGCAGCTTGGTGAGAATCCGTTCGCTGTCGACCAGCGCTTTCGGACAGCCGAGCGAGACCATGCCGACCTTCGGCTGGGTGGGGAGCGTTTTGATTGCCATGATTGGCGGCGCCCCTAGTCTATTTTTCGGACTTTGTCACGCCTGCCCAAGTGTCGGCGGGAACCTAGCCGAGATAGCCGAAAATCACGCCCATCAGACTGTAGGTGACGATCCAGTAGCCCGCGTCGATGGCGAACAGCGTGAAGGACTTGCCCGCGAACAGATAATTCACCCCGAAGGCGGTGACGATGAATCCCGCGGCGACGCCGAAGGCGATCATGATGTCGACCGCCAGCGGCGGCCGGCCATAGGTTGCGAGCACATGGCCAAGGATATAGGCGGCGAACAGGTTGAGCAGGAACGCGCCGCCGAACACATAGGCCGGATGGCGTTTTGGCATCGACGCTTCGGTCACATCGGCTTCACGCTGCCAGACTTTCAGGAACAGGGGGCCATACCACAGACCCCCGACCACAAAGGTCACGAGCGCGGCCAGAACCACGGCGAGCCAGCTGATTTCCCACATCGTTTTTCCCCTCCGCGACCGACGCACGGCTTGTGCGCCAGTTCCCGAGGTGCATTTTATCACCGGAGGCGTTGCGATCCAACAGCGGGGCGATCATGGTCTCGCTCTCGCCCGATTGCAGCGCGGCGCGCCGGTAAGGCATGGCAGGGGTTTTGAATGATGATGGGTGTATTGGCGGCGATTTCGGCGGCGATGGCGGTGGCGGCCGGCGCGTTCGGCGCGCATGGCGCGGCGGGGCCGCAGCAGGCCGAATGGCTGCGCACGGGCGGGCTCTACCAGCTGATCCACGCGGTCGCGGTGCTCGCGATCATGGGTTTTGCCCGCGGGCCGGCGATGCTGCTGCTCGCGGGCGGGGCGATCTTTGCGGTGACGCTTTATGCGATGGCGCTCGGCGGACCGAAGTGGCTGGGCGCGGTGACGCCGATCGGCGGGACTTTGCTGATCATCGGCTGGCTGTGGGCCGCGTGGATATATTGGCGCGGCTAGGCGCCGGGAACGCTTGCCTCGCATTCCTCGCAGCGAATGACCTCGACGATCAGGTCGCCATGTTCGAGCCGCTGCGCTTCGGGCTCCCAGAAGCCATGGGGTTTGCCGCCCCGGTAGATGCGCAGCCCGCGACCCTCGCTCGTCAGCTCGTCGATGCTACGCCCGACTTCCTCGGCGGCGACGGGGCGCTCGCGCAGCTGGACGCGGCCGCCGATGCTGGCGAGGTCGGCCATATAGTCGGCGACATGCGCACCCTGCGCCGACCCGGCGAGGAGCAGTCCGGTGAAGCTGACGGGGTTGATGACGTTGTTCGCGCCCGCCTGCCGCGCGAGGAGTTCGTTGTCCTGCGCACGGATCACGACGCTGATCGGCACGCGGGGCGACAGGTGCCGGACGGTCAGCACCATCAGGATCGAGCTGTCGTCGCGCCCCGCCGACACGAGCACCGATTGCGCCTGCGCGATGCGCACGTCGATCAGCGTATCGTCGTTCGAGGCGTCGCCCTGGAGCACGTTGCAACCCATCGCCTCGGCCTCGGCGATGCGGTTCGCCGACTGGTCGATGACGACGATGCACGAAGGATCGGTGCCGCGCGCCACCAGTTCCTTGACCGCCTCGCTGCCGCTGACGCCGAAGCCGAGGACGACGATATGGTTGGTGAGCTTTGCCTGGATGCGGGCCATACGCCATTTTTCCCATGAGCGTTTGAGGACGAAATTATAGGCGGTGCCGACGAAGATGAAGAGCACCGCGATGCGGATCGGGGTGACGATCACCGCCTCGATCAATCGCGAGCGATCCGACACCGGTGCGATGTCGCCGAAGCCTGTCGTGGTGACCGAGATCATCGTGAAATAGACCACGTCGAGGAAGCTGATGTGGCCGTCGTGGCTGTCCTTAAGGCCGGCGCGGTCGATCCAGTGGACGAGCACGACGATGCCGATCAGCAGGAAAGCGACGCCGAGTCGCGCGATGACATCGGCCCAGATCGGCCATTTGCTCGCGCGTTTGAGCGGGCGGAAGATATGCTGCATCTGCAGTTTCTCGGACCGGCGCTGGCTCATCGCGCGGGCAGTTGCTTCAGCGGATCGACGGGGATGCGGTTCTTGCGGAGCTGGAAATGGAGCTGCGGGGTCTGGACCTGCCCGCTGGCCCCGGCAAGGCCGATGACGTCGCCCGCCTTGACCGCCTGGCCGCGGCGCACGTCGATCTGCTGTGCATGCCCATAAGCGCTAACCCAGCCGCTGCCGTGATCGATCAGGATCAGCCCGCCATAGACCGCGATCTGGTCGCCGGCATAGGAGACCACGCCGTTCGCGGTCGCGTGGATCGGCGTGCCCGCGGGCGCGGCGATATTGATCCCGTCGCTGACCTTGCCGGGCGCGAGCGGGCCGAAGCGCGCGATGACCTTTCCCGGCAGCGGCCAGACGAACCGGCCGGTGAAGGCGGCAGGGGTGGCGATCGCGGCGGTGACCGGCCTGCGCGGTGCGGCGCTGGCGGCAGCGGGCGCCTTGTTCGCGGCGAGCGCGGGCTGGCTGCCGGTGGCGATATCGTCGATGTCGAGCGTGAAGGCCGCGGCGCGCGCCGCAATGTCGACCTCTTTTTTGGGTAGCGGCCGCGCTTCGGCGGGCAGGCGCAGCCGCTGGCCGACGCGGAGGATATAGGGTTCGCTGAGCGCGTTGATCGTCACGATCTCGCCCCAGTCGGCGCCATAGGCGCTGGCGATGCCGATCCCCGTCTCGCCCGCCGCGACGCGGTGGTAGAGGCCGGCGGGGATGCGCAGCCGCTGGCCGGGGACGAGCGCATAGGGCGGCGCGAGGTCGTTCTCCATCGCGATCGCCTCTGACCCCGCGCGCGTCATCTCGCCGATCGCGCGCAGCGTGTCGCCGGGGCGCACGGTGTAGCTGGTGGCGGCGACGGTCGCGGCGTTGGTCGTCACCGGCTTCAGCGTCCAGGTCGGCTGGACGTCGCCGCCCGTCACATCGTCGTAGGCGAGGGGCGCCGCGGGTGCGGTGGCGGCGCTCGCGGGGGCAGCGGGCCGCTGCGGCGGCGCCGAGGCGGGGATGCAGGCGGCGAGCGGCGCCGTCAGCAACAGGATGGTAAAGATGCGGCGCCGGTCCCCCATGCGCCTTCTCTGCCAAAGCCTTGCGCGCTTGACCAGCCCGTCAAGACGTCATGGAAGCGGCGGCACGTCAGAGGCCTTCATCGCCTGACCCGGAAAAGGCGTGACGAGCTTCTGCGCATCCTTCCAGTCGGCGGTCAGCCAGCGCTCGTGCGCCTCGGCGGGCAGGATCAGCGGCATGCCGCCCGGATGATGGTGCACGACCAAACGGTTCGGCTCGGTCGCCAGCATCGCGAAGGTCGGGATCTCGTCGGCGAAGCGGACGATCCCCGCCACCGCGAAAATCGGCTGGTCCGCGACTGCGAACCAGTGCTGGCGCCGTGCGCCCGCGGGTCCCGCCCACAAGGCAAAGCTGGTCGCGGGGATCAGGCAGCGGAACTCGGTGTGGCGCAAGGTGCCGATCCAGAAGGGGCTGCCCAAGTTGCGCACGCTGGTGATCGGATCGGTGCCGCGGGGCGGCGGGGGCACGCCCCAGAACATCGGCCGCACGCGGCGCACGCGCGATTTTTCGTCGCGGATCACGATCGGGGCGGGGCGGCCCGGCGCGACATAATCGCCGGTCCATGGGTCCTTGCCCGCTTCGGCGCCGAAACGCGCCGCGATGTCGGCGGCGGCGGCGTCGAGGCGGTAGAGGCGGGTCATTGGGTTACCAGCCTGCCCTATAAATCCCGTTCGACCCGAACGGAAGAGGGAGGCGGGTCAGGCCGACGCGGGTCAGGCCGACGCGGCTCCGTACGCGCTGCGCAACGCCGCCAGCGAGGCGTCGTGGGTCAGGTCGAGCTGGAGCGGGGTGACCGAGATATAGTCGTCGTCGATCGCCTCGAGGTCGCTGTCGTGCCCAAGGCTATGCTCGATGCCGTGCAGCCCGAACCAGTAATAGCGATAGCCACGCGGGTCGGTGCCCTCGACGATCGAGCCGCGGCCATAATCATGGAAGCCCTGGCGGGTGACGCGGATGCCCTTGACCGCGTCAGCGGGGAGCGCGGGAAAATTGACGTTGACCAACGTGCGCGGCGGCATGTCCATATCGAGCAGCGGGCGCAGCACCTTTGCGCCCCAGGCTTCGGCCGCGCCGAAGGGGACGCTGTCGCCCATGCCTTCCTTGGCATAGACCTGGCTCAGCGCGATCGAGCGGATGCCCGCAAGCGCGCCCTCGATCGCCGCCGACACGGTACCCGAGTAAGTGATGTCGTCGCCGAGGTTCGCGCCGCGGTTGACCCCCGACAGGATCAGGTCGGGCTTTTCGGGCATCAGCTTGCCGATCGCCATCATCACCGAATCGGTCGGCGTGCCGGTGCACGACCAGCGCCGCTCGCCATGCTGGCGGATGCGTACCGGGCGCGACAGGGTGAGCGAATGCCCCGCGCCCGACTGTTCCTCGGCGGGGGCACAGACCCAGATATCGTCGCTGAGCTGGCGCGCGATCGCTTCGAGGACCGCGAAGCCGGGGGCGTGATAGCCGTCGTCGTTGGTGAGGAGGACGCGCAAGTTTCTGTTCTTTCTCTCTTCGTCACCCTGGACTTGATCCGGGGGCCCGCTGATCGCCGTCGCCAAGCGGGACCCCGGGTCGAGCCCGGGGTGACGATAAATCAGTTGAGGGGCGTCAGCTTCGTGATGCCGCCCATGTAAGGCAGCAGCGCCTCCGGTATCGTGACACTCCCGTCGGCCTGTTGGTAATTTTCGAGGATCGCCACCAGCGCCCGCCCGACCGCGAGCCCCGAGCCGTTCAGCGTATGCACGAACTCATTGCCCTTCACGCCCTCGCGGCGGAAGCGCGTGTTCATGCGCCGCGCCTGGAAATCGCCGCAGTTCGAGCAGCTCGAAATCTCGCGGTAGCTGTCCTGCCCGGGCAGCCAGACCTCGAGGTCGTAGGTCTTGCGCGCGGCAAAGCCCATGTCGCCCGCGCAGAGCAGCATCTTGCGGTACGGCAGGCCCAGCCCCTCGAGGATCAGCTCCGCGGCGCGCGTCTTGCGCTCGAGTTCGGCGTCGCTGTCCTCGGGCCGGACGATCGAGACGAGCTCGACCTTCCAGAACTGGTGCTGGCGGATATAGCCGCGCGTGTCGCGCCCCGCCGACCCCGCTTCGGAGCGAAAGCAGGGGGTGAGCGCGGTCATGCGGACGGGGAGCTGCTCCTCGGGCAGGATGTCCTCGCGCACGGCGTTGGTGAGGCTCATCTCGGAGGTCGAGATCAGCCAGCGGCCGTCGGTGGTTTGGAACAAATCCTCGCGGAACTTGGGGAGCTGCGTCGTGCCGAACGCCGCCTCGTCGCGCACCATCAGCGGGGTCGCGCATTCGGTGTAGCCCTGCTCGATCGTCTGGCGGTCGATCATATATTGGCCGAGCGCGCGTTCGAGCCGCGCCATCTGGCCTTTGAGGAACGCGAAGCGCGCGCCCGACATTTTCGCCGCGGTCTCGAAATCGAGGCCCAATGCGGGGGCGAAGTCGGCATGTTCCTGCGGCTTGAAATCGAACGTCCGGGGCGTGCCCCAGCGCGCAATCTCGACATTGCCTTCCTCGTCCTCGCCGTCGGGGACGTCGGCGGCGGGGAGGTTGGGGAGCGCAGCGAGCTTGTCCTGCAAGGCTCCCAGCTGTTCGCGTTCGGCCTCTTCCTGCGCCGGGAGCGCGGTCTTGAGGCTCGCGACCTCGGCCTTGAGCGCTTCGGCCTTGTCCTTGTCGCCCTGCGCCATCGCTTGGCCGATCAGCTTCGACGCCTCATTGCGGCGCGCGAGCGCGGCCTGCATGTCGGTCTGGAGCGCGCGCAGCGACGCGTCCATCGCCAGGATTTCGGCGGACAGGGGCGCGAGCCCGCGGCGGGCGAGGCCGGCGTCGAAGGCTTGCGGGTTTTCGCGGATCAGGCGGATATCGTGCATGCGCGCGCTATGGCGTTGGCGCCGCGCGCGTGCAACCCCGTCTTACCGCTCCAGCAGCGCCGCAAGCTGGCCGAGCGCGGCGCCCCAACCCTCGTAGAAGCCCATTTCTTCATGCTTGCGGCTCTCCTCGGGATTCCGGTGCAAGACGCGCGACGTATAGAGCGTACCGCCGTCCTTCGCCTCGAAAGTCAGGATCGCGGTGAGCGCGAGCCATGGTTCGATCGGCTGCCAGCCTTCTTTGAGCACCGTGGTGAAGACAAGCCGCTGCTCGGGGATCGCCTCGAGGAAGCAGCCCTCGACATGCGGCTGAAAGGCCACCGCGCCCTCTTCGCGCATCAGCGTCTCGAAACCGCCGCCGGGACGCAGGTCGAGCTTGACGACCTGGCATGCCATCGGTCCGGGGATCCACCACTGTGCGAGCTTGGCGGGATCGCTCCACGCGTCCCACACCGCGGCGGGCGGCGCGGCGATCTGGCGCGCGATGGTGAGTTCGGTTTTGTCGGACATGACGGACTCCTGGTTCATTCGCTGAGGGGATTTGGGAGAGGATTTTGCGCTTCGACGAAGGCGGCTAGGCGGTCGGCGCGGCCCTGCCAGAGGGCGCGCTGTTCGGCGAGCCACTGCTCGGCCGCGGCGAGCCGCGCGGCGTCGACGCGGCAGGTGCGCACGCGGCCCTGCTTCTCGCTATGGATCAGCCCCGCCGCCTCGAGCACGCCGAGATGCTTGAGGAAGGCGGGCAGGCCGATCGCGAAGGGCCGCGCCAGCTCCTTCACCGGCGCAGCGCCCTGCATCAACCGGCCGACCACTGCGCGCCGCGTGGGGTCGGCGAGGGCGTGGAAGATCGGGTCGAGCGCGGCTTGTTGGTTTGCCATGTGGCGAACCATGGAGAATACTTTGCCGTTTGGCAAACTGTTTTTGATGACGGGTTGGAGAGCTGGTATCGGGCGTTAATCGCCGTTCCCCAGCCCAAAAACGCCGCCGTCTTCAAAAAAGGCTTTCCTACATTATCGGGCTATGCGAACGTTGTTTCCGGCTCTTTCACTCGGTCGACAGAAGCGGTTGCCGAGGTCCTGTCGGGGGCGCACAGGGCTGAACTTTCCCTGAACTTTGAACACGGCAGCGGCAGCTTCCCACCCCAAAGCCGGCCCCCCAAAAAAAAGGCCGCCCCGGGGGGCGGCCTTCAATAGGTGGTCGGGGTGAACCGGCCGCCAGTGGATAGGTTTAAGCCGCGTCCTGTTCCCGATCGTTGCGGTTGGCCGCGCGGCGGCGCGCGACGAGCGCGGCGGCGGCGGCGCCGAAGAGCAGGAGCATCGGCGGCGCGGGAACCGGCGTCGGATTGCCCGACGAGGTGCCGCTGCTGCCGCCCGAGCTCGACGAGGACGAGGAGCTCGACGACGAACTGCTGCTCGACGAGGAGGACGAGCTGCTGCTCGAACCGCCGAAGCTGCTGGTGCCGCCCGTCGCGCCCGACGAAGTCGCGCCCGAGGAGGTGCTGCTGCTCGACGAGGACGACGAAGAGCTCGACGAGGACGAGCTGCTGCTGCTGCCCGAACCGCCGCTCGACGACGAGCTGCCGCCCGAACCGCCCGAGCCGCCGTTCGAACCGTGCGACGATCCGCCCCAGCTCGAGCTGCCGTGCGACGATCCGCCCTTCGACGAATTGCCGTGCGACGAGCCATGCGAGCTGCCATGCGACGATCCGCCCTTCGACGAATTGCCGCCGCCCGACGACGACGAACTCGACGAGGAAGACGAAGAGGAGGAGCTCGACGACGAGCTGCTGCTCGATGAGGACGTGCTGACGTTACCCGACGAGGTCGAGACATTGCCCGACGAGGTGCTGACGCTGCCCGTCGAGGTCGACACGCCGCCGGTCGAGGTGCTCACACCGCCGGTCGAGGTCGAGACGCTGCCCGTCGAGGTCGAAACACCGCTCGACGTCGACACGCTGCCGGTCGAGGTCGAGACGCCGCCGGTCGAGGTCGAGGTGCTGACGCCGCCCGTCGAGGTCGACACCCCGCCCGTCGAGGTCGAGGTGGAAACGCCGCCGGTCGAGGTCGACACGCCCGACGAGGTGCTCGACGAGGTGCTGACGCCGCCGGTGGTGGTCGAGGTCACGACGATGCTGCCGCTGCTGCCGCCACCCGACGACGAGCCGCCGAAGAAGCCGCCGAAGAAGCCGCCGCCGAAGCCGCCGCCAAAGCCGCCGCCGACCACGGTCACACCGCCGCCGCCGCCACCGCCGCCTTCCCAGCCGCCGCGCTGCGGGAAGGGCGCATAGGGGATCGGGGGCAGGGGGATCGTCTGCGTCACGACCTGCGTCTGCGGGGTTGCGGTACGAATGACTTTCTTGGTGGTGACCACGCGGCGCACGCGCTTGACCGGCTTCTTCGCCGCATAGCGCTTGCGCGCCGCGGGCTTCTTGCCGGTGCAGGGCGAGCAGCTGCTGACCTTGCGCGCCTGTGCCGCCGCGGGCACGTCGCTGATCTGCATCGCGCCGGTGCCGATGATCGCGCCGCCGCAGGTGCAGGCGCAGAGCTTGGCGAGGGCCATTCGGACTGACATAGACTTCTCTCTCTTTTCCCGTTGCTTGGTGGGAAGGCGCCACACCCCGGCACCCGCTTGCACCTCTTGCTAGGGCCAAATGGCCAAAGCTTTGTGAACGCGTCCACGGCGTTAACCGCGTTTGACTGTCCAGCAGCGGGAAAAGGTCGAGGGAATCAACACCCTTCGCGCCGACTGTCCCAAAACCGGACGGAAGTTACCGCGATTCCCTATGCTTGGTTAACTTTGGGCCCGAAATCGTGCCTTGGACGCGTGCGGCGAGCGGTCCGGGAATCGGGTCGTCCCGCGCGCCGGTTCAGCCCCGCTTCACCCGGCGCGCTCTATCCGCCGCTTCGGCGCTTGTGTCCCACCCCACGGCTGGTTATAGGCGCGCCACTCCCCCGGTCCGCCACGCCCGGCGGAGCGCGAGACGAAAGGACTTTAGAGCCCGTCATGCCGACCCAAACCGCCGACATTGGCGCCGACGCGCTCCGCGAAGCCAAATCCAACCTCGATTCGGATTATGTCCCCAGCGACGACGAAGAGTTTATGAATCCGCGACAGCAGGACTATTTCCGCGGACTGCTGCTCGCCTGGAAAAAATCGATCCTGACCGAAAGCGAATCGACGCTGGCGCAGCTGCAGGACGGTCCGCTCCGCGAACCCGACCTCGCCGACCGCGCGTCGAGCGAGACCGACTGGGCGATCGAACTGCGCACCCGCGACCGCCAGCGCAAGCTGATCTCGAAGATCGATTCGGCGATCCGCCGCATCGACGAGGGCGAATATGGCTATTGCGCGGTGACCGGCGAGCCGATCTCGCTCGCACGGCTGCAGGCGCGCCCGATCGCGACGATGACGCTCGAGGCGCAGGAGCGCCACGAGCGCAACGAGCGGATTTCGCGCGAGGACTGAATAAAGTCTGCACCAAGTCGGGACGACTTTGCCTCATTTACGTTTCCGCAAGGGCTGCGCCCTAGGTTCCCGCGCATGAGTTTTTAACGCGGGGAACAGGTCGCAATGGAATCGCGCGGACCGACATCGGTGGACGAAGAAGTGGCGGCGCTGTCGCGCGCCGCCGACCGCGACAGCCTGTTCATGCAGGCGAGGGTCGCTATCGCCGGCCACGCCGAGCCGGTTCAGGTGCGCGTGCGCAACCTGTCGGCGGGGGGCATGCTCGCTGAAAGCTCGGTCTCGGTCGCGCAGGGGATGGCCGTCGAGGTCGACTTGCGCAACATCGGGCCGGTGCCCGGGCGCATCGTCTGGACCGGCGACAAGAAATTCGGGATCGCTTTTGATCGCGCGATCAATCCGCAATCGGTGCGCCGCGACGTCGCGCCGCAGAAGGAAGAAGTGCCGCCGACGCTCGCCGGCCTCCGCCTGAACAAGGGCCGGCCGCCGATCCGTCCGCGCTGACCCCGTTCCACCCTAGGAAGGAGCAGCCGACCAACCGGCGGCCTGACTTGCGGGTCCGTGCCGGACCCCGGCGATCGTCAGCCGATCGCGTAAAGCTCTTCCTTGATCTTGAGCTTCTGTTTCTTGAGCTGTGCCAGCACGCCCACATCGGGGCAGGGGCGCCGTTCTTCATTCGCAATTTTCGCGTCGAGGTCCGCGTGGCGGGACTTCAGGGCGGAAAGGTGCGACATGTTCATCGGCCAGTCTCCTTCATTTTCGACTCGGTTGGCAGGCGAAGTAAAACATGGATCGATCCGATTGTGGAGCGGTTAACGCGCCGATTCGCCCAGCCGGTCCCCGTTGCAGACAAATCGTGATTCTGGCAGGAGCGAGGCTGTGACCCCCGAAGAAATCAGCCAGCGCCTCGAACTGCTCCGCGTCGAACATCGCGACCTCGACGCCGCGATCATCGCGCTCGGCGCAGCGACGGTTCCCGACCAACTGCAACTGGCTCGATTGAAGAAGAAAAAGTTGCGCCTGCGCGACGAGATCGCCTGGTGCGAGGATCAACTGGTTCCCGACATCATTGCCTGACCCGGGCCGCCCTGATTCAAAACGGGACGCCGCAGGCCCGTGAAAATAATGGTTAGCGGCGTTGCTACCACCCCCGCCGGCGTGGCATATTTTTTTCATGAACAGGGGGCTTTCCGAACATGTGCCGATCGACCTGCCGGTCCAGCGCGCCCAGGTCGAGAATCTCTACGTCGAAGCGATGGTCCTCGCCGACGAAGCGCACACCGCTTTCGCCGCGGCGCGCGACCTCGGCGAGGCGGGCAGCCGCGAGGCGCTGCTCCACATCGGGCTCGCCTGCGAATCGCTCAAGACTACGACGCGGCTGATGCACATCATCGCCTGGCTGCTCCACCGCCGCGCGATGATGGCGGGCGACCTGGGGGCGGGACCGAACGACAGCGCGGCGCGCATCGGCGAACCCGTCGCGGCCGACTGGGACATCTGCATCCAGTTCGAATCGCCGATCCGCCGCATCATCGCGGCGAGCGAACGTCTGTTCGAGCGCATCGCGGCGCTGGAGGCGGGCTGGCAGGCGCCGGTGACCCCGCCGCCGGTGCAGGCGCTGCTCGCGCGGCTGGAAGCGCGGCTATAATTCCTTCTCCCTTGATGGGAGAAGGATACGAAGCCTTATCGCGAAGCGATTAGGCGGAGTTGGATGAGGGTGAGGGTGCGTCGTGGCACCGCCCGCTTCAGGCTGAGAGCGCACCTCCACCGCTGCGACTAACGAACAAGTTCGTAAGTCTCGCTGCCTCCCCCATCGAGGGGGGGAGGGGGCTTGGCTAGCTGAGCCACTCCACCCAGGCGCCATGCGCGTGCGAGCGGCCGAGCAGCTTGGGTGGGTCGCCGCCGGGCCAGTATCGCACCACCAATTCATGGCTGTGCACCGTGCGGTTCGCCTCGAGCGCAATCCACGCGAGCGGGCGCTCGGCCGTCGCGCGCCCGCCCGCGGCCTCCATTGCGGCGGTCACGCGCGCCTGCTGGTCGGCGGGGACATATTGCCAGACGATCGAATGCATCAGCAGACGCACCGTCCCCGCGGTCTGCGGCTTCGCGAGCTCGGCCTCGACAAAATCGGCTGCATTCATCTGCACGATATTGGGCTTCGCTTCGCGCGCCGCCGCGATCGCCGCTTCCATCCGCTCGAAGCGCCCGCGGTGCTCGGGCCAGATATAGGCCTTGAGCCGCAGCGCCTGCGCCGGGTCGGTCAGGTCGACCGGCGCGACGTCGCAGCCCTTGGTGCCCACGATCTCGATCTTGTGCTGCGGCGGATGCCGTCCGCGCCATTCGGGGGTGAAGGCCATCACCCCTGGCTGCGGCCCGACCTGCACCCCGCCGAGGTCGTAATGATTGCGCGCGAGCATCAGGTTGATCCCCGCGCTCGACCCGATCTCGAGGCATTCGAACCGCGGCGGCAGCCCCTGCTCGGCCAGCCACAGCATCGCCGCGACAAAATTGGCCGAGCGCCCCGCCTCGTTGGTCTGCGGCGGCCCGTCGAGCCACGGCAGCAGCGCCGCCTCGTGCCGCCGCACCACCCCGGCGACGATCGCCGTGTCATTGATCCCCTCGGCATCGGCATAAACGGGTGCCAGTTCGTGCGCCGCGCCCGCGAGGTGCAGCGCGTGCAGGCCGCCCGCCGCGCGCAGCGGCAGGGCATCGGCGAGCGGCGCGCCCTGCCATTCGGCGATGCGCCGGGCAAACTCCGTCGCGGGCTTGTCGAGCAGGGTCGCCAGCGCTGCGACGATCCGCGCGGTCACCGGCGCATCGTTGGCGCGGCAATAGAGGACCTGGTTGGCAAAGGCCGCGCGCACCGCACCGGCGCCGGTGTCGCCCAGTTCCATCGCCTGATACCGCTCGCTCATTGCCCTTTCTCCCGCCGCGCCTTATGGGCCGGGGCGCTTATGCCCGAACCGATCATCTTTGCCATCCCGAAAGGGCGCATCCTCGACGAGGCGCTGCCGCTGCTCGCGCGCGTCGGCATCGAGCCCGCGGCCGATTTCTTCGACCCCAAGAGCCGCGCGCTCGTCTTCGGCACCAACCAGCCGCATCTCTCGCTGATCCGCGTGCGCGCCTTTGATGTCGCCACTTTCGTGGCGCATGGTGCGGCGCAGCTCGGCATCGTCGGCTCGGACGTCATCGACGAGTTCGACTATTCGGAGCTTTACGCCCCCGTCGACCTCGGCATCGGCCATTGCCGCCTGTCGCTCGCGGGCCCCGCCGACCGCGCGCCGCCCGGGATCGGCGCCAGCCACATCCGTGTCGCGACCAAATATCCCGGCACCACGCGCCGCTGGTTCGAGGCGCAGGGCATCCAGGCCGAATGCATCAAATTGAACGGTGCGATGGAGATCGCGCCCAAGCTGGGACTTGCCTCGCACATCGTCGACCTCGTTTCGACCGGGCGCACGCTCGTCGAGAATGCGCTCGCCGAACAGGTGGTGATCAGCGACGTTTCGGCGCGGCTGATCGTCAACCGCGCCGCGTTCAAGCTGCGCTCGGCCGAGGTGCCGGCGCTGGTCGAGCGCTTTCGCCAGGCGGTCGGCGATGCGGCGGCTTGACGCCTCCGACCCCGGCTTCGCGGCGGCATTCGACGCGCTGGTGAACGACCGGCGCGAAAGCGCCTCCGACGTGTCGGCCGATGTCGCGGCGATCGTCGCGCGGGTGAAGGCCGAGGGCGATGCGGCGCTCGCCGATTATACCGCCAAGTTCGACCGCTTCGATCTCGACGCGCGCGGCTGGAGCATCTCGAAGCAGGAATGCGCCGCGGCTTATGCGGCGCTCGCGCCCGAACTGCGCGATGCGCTCGACCTCGCGGCGGAGCGTATCCGCGCCTATCACGCCGCGCAATTGCCCGAGGGCCGCGACTATCGCGACGCGACCGGTGCGCGGCTCGGGGCGCGGTGGAATGCGGTCGACGCCGCGGGGGTCTACGTCCCCGGCGGGCGCGCCGCTTACCCCTCGTCGGTGCTGATGAACATCATTCCGGCCAAGGTCGCGGGCGTCGAGCGCATCGTGATGATGACCCCGACCCCCGACGGCGAGGTCAACCCGGTGGTGATGGCGGCCGCGCATATCGGCGGGGTCGACGAGATCTGGCGTGTCGGCGGCGCGCAGGCGGTGGCGGCGCTCGCCTATGGCACCGCGAAGATCGCACCGGTCGATGTCGTCACCGGCCCCGGCAACGCCTGGGTCGCCGAAGCGAAGCGCCAGCTCTACGGCGTCGTCGGCATCGACATGGTCGCGGGGCCGAGCGAGATCGTCGTCGTCGCCGACGCGAAGAACGAACCGCATGTCATCGCCGCCGACCTCTTGAGCCAGGCCGAGCACGATCCGACCAGCCAGTCGATCCTGTTCACCGACGACGGCGACTTCGCCGACGCGGTCGCGGCGGCGGTGGCGCATGTCATCCCGACGCTGGGCACCGCGGCGACGATGCAGGCGAGCTGGGCCGACAATGGCGCGGTGATCGTCGTCCCGGCGCTGGCCGACGCGATCCCGCTCTGCGACCGGCTCGCGCCGGAGCATCTCGAACTCGCGGTCGACGCCGATGTCGCCGATGCGCTCTTCGCCAGGGTGCGCCACGCGGGCTCGGTCTTCCTCGGCCGCCACACGCCCGAAGCGATTGGCGATTATGTCGCGGGCCCCAATCATGTGCTGCCCACCGGACGCCGCGCGCGCTTTTCGAGCGGGCTGTCGGTCACCGACTTCATGAAGCGCACCAGCTTTCTCGCGCTGGACGAATCGGCGCTGGGCGCTATTGGGCCCGCTGCCGTTGCGCTCGCACGCGCCGAGGGGCTGCCCGCCCACGCGCTCAGCGTCCAGAACAGACTGAAATAGAAAAGCCATGAACAAACGCGCCCAGTCCCGCTCCGCCGCCCGCCTTGCCGCCGTGCAGGCGCTCTATCAGCACGAGATGGAGGCCACGCCCGTGGCGCAGCTGATCCACGAATTCCACCAGCACCGCATCGGCGCGACGATCGAGGACGCCGAATATGCCGACGCCGACGTCGCCTTCTTCGACGACATCGTGAAGGGCGCGCTCGCGCGCCTGCCCGAGATCGACGCCGCGATCGTCGCGCGGCTCGCGAGCGGCTGGTCGATGGAGCGGCTCGACCGCACGATGAAGGCGATCCTGCGCGCCGGCGCCTATGAGCTCGTCGCGCGCGGCGACGTGCCGGTCGGCGCGGTGGTCAGCGAATATGTCGACGTCGCCAAGGCCTTTTTCGACGGGCGCGAAGCGGGCTTTGCCAACGGCCTGCTCGATGCGATCGGCAAGGATGTGCGCAAAGCCAACTAAAAACCCGTTCGTGTCGAGCGCAGTCGAGACACGTGAAGGCTTGCACAAACTCAACGTGTCTCGACTGCGCTCGACACGAACGGAATTAGGGCACATTGTTCCGGCGAGAGGGTAAGCATGTCCGAAGCCGACTTCATCGCCCGCCTGCGCGCCATCGCGACCGATCCCGCCGCGCGCGGGCTCGCCGACGACGCGGCCGAATGGGAAGGGCTGGTCCTCACGCATGACATGATCGTCGAGGGCATCCACTTCCTGCCCGACGACACGCCGCAGGACGTAGCGTGGAAGCTCGTCGCGGTGAACCTCTCCGACCTCGCCGCCAAGGGCGCAGTGCCGATCGGCATTCTCGTCGGCTACAGCCTCGGCGACGTGGTCTGGGACGCGGCTTTCGCCGACGGGCTCGACACCGCGCTGCGCCGCTTCGGGATCATCCTGCTCGGCGGCGATACGGTGCGTGCGCCCGCGGGTGCGCCGCGCAGCTTCGGGCTGACCGCGATCGGCCGCGCCCCTGCTGGCGGGTCGCCCACGCGCAGCGGCGCAAGACCGGGCGACCAGATCTGGGTGACGGGAACGATCGGCAACGCCGGGCTCGGCCTCGCGATGCGGCTGGGGCAGGAGGAGGCGAACGAGACCTGCCTCGCGGCCTATCGTCGCCCGCAGCCGCAGCTGACCTTCGGCCAGGCGGTCGTCCCGCACGTCCATGCGATGATGGACGTTTCCGACGGCCTCTTCATCGACGCGCAGCGCATGGCGGAGGCGAGCGGGTGCGAGTTCGGAATCATGATCGAATCGATCCCGCTGTCGGCGGCGCTGCTCGCGGTGCGCCCCGACGTGCTCGACACCCGCCTCGCAGCGGCGAGCGCGGGCGACGATTATCAATTGCTCTTCACCGCCGATGCCAATGCTGCACCGGCGATCCGCGAGATCGCATCGGGGCTCAAGGTTGCGGCGACGCCGATCGGCCATGTGGGGGTGGGGCAGGGAATCACGCTCACCCACCGGGCGCAGCGCATCGCGCTGCCCGCGCGTCTCGGTTTCATGCACTGACCCGAAACCGACCGAAAATTGCCGAAAAAGCGGACTTGCCCTCGGCTTTCTTTCTTCCCATAACCCCGGCGTCCAAATTTGGGGCGGTCGCATCAGGGGAGAGAGCGAGCCGGCATCAATAAGTCGGACGTTCGACTGCTATCTCACGCGTCGCCCTTCTCATGGGGAAGGAAGAGACACGCATGAATCCGGTTTTGATCGCGATAGCGTGCGGCCTGTTGGCCGTGCTCTATGGCTTCGTTACCTCCCGGCAGGTGCTCGGCGCCTCGGCCGGTAACGAGAAGATGCAGGAAATCGCCGCCGCCATCCAGGAAGGCGCCAAGGCCTATCTCGGCCGCCAATATCGGACCATCGCCGTCGTCGGCGTTGTCGTCGCCGTGCTGGTCGGATGGTTCCTCGGCCCGATCTCGGCCACCGGCTTCGTTATCGGTGCCGTGCTGTCGGGCGTTGCCGGCTATATCGGCATGAACATCTCGGTGAAGGCGAACGTCCGCACCGCGGCCGCGGCGCAAACCGGGCTGCAGGCGGGCCTGACCATGGCGTTCCGCGCCGGCGCGATCACCGGCATGCTGGTGGCGGGCCTCGCTTTGCTCGCGATCGCGGTCTTCTTCTGGTATCTGATCGGCCCCGGCGGCTACACTGTCGGGGGCGACGACCGCACCGTCGTCGATGCGCTCGTCGCGCTGGCCTTCGGCGCCTCGCTGATCTCGATCTTCGCGCGCCTCGGCGGCGGCATCTTCACCAAGGCCGCCGACGTCGGCGCCGACCTCGTCGGCAAGGTCGAGGCTGGCATCCCCGAGGACGATCCGCGCAACCCCGCGGTGATCGCCGACAATGTCGGCGACAATGTCGGCGACTGCGCCGGCATGGCCGCCGACCTTTTCGAAACCTATGTCGTCACCGTCGGCGCCACCATGGTGCTGATCGCGCTGCTGCTGAAGGGCGCGGGCGATGCGCTCGTGCCGCTGATGAGCCTGCCGCTGCTGATGGGCGGCGTGTGCATCATCACTTCGATCATCGGCACCTATTTCGTCCGCCTCGGCGGCGGGACCAACGTCATGGGCGCGATGTACAAGGGCTTCCTCGTCACCGCGGTCCTGTCGATCCCGGCGATCTGGTTCTCGACCCAATATGCGCTCGGCGACATGGAAACGCTGATCGCCGGTACCGACTTCAACGGCCGCAGCCTCTTCTACTGCTCGCTGCTCGGCCTTGTGATCACGGGCCTGATCATCTGGATCACCGAATATTATACCGGCACCAATTATCGCCCGGTGCGGTCGATCGCCAAGGCGTCGGAAACGGGGCATGGCACCAACGTGATCCAGGGTCTGGCGATCAGCCTCGAAGCGACCGCGCTGCCGACGCTGGTCATCTGCGCGGGCATCATCATCGCCTATCAGATCGCGGGCATCGTTGGCATCGCCTTCGGCGCGACCGCGATGCTGGCGCTCGCCGGCATGGTCGTCGCGCTCGATGCTTATGGTCCGGTCACCGACAACGCCGGCGGCATTGCCGAAATGGCGGGCCTCGATGATAGCGTGCGCGAAAAGACCGACCTGCTCGACGCCGTGGGCAACACGACCAAGGCGGTGACCAAGGGCTATGCCATCGGTTCGGCGGGTCTTGCGGCACTGGTGCTGTTCGGCACCTACACCGCCGACATCACCGAATATTCGGCAAAGCTCGGGCTGACCGAACCGCTGACCTTCTCGCTGTCGTCGCCCTACGTCATCGTCGGTCTGCTGCTTGGCGCGCTGCTGCCGTACCTGTTCGGGGCGTTTGGCATGACCGCCGTCGGCCGCGCGGCGGGCGAGGTGGTCAAGGATGTTCGCGAGCAGTTCAAGAACAACCCCGGCATCATGACTTACGAGTCCAAGCCCGATTATGCGCGCACGGTCGATCTGGTCACCAAGGCGGCGATCAAGGAAATGATCGTCCCGTCGCTGCTGCCGGTGCTCGCGCCGATCGTCGTCTACTTCGTGATCCGCGCGGTCGCGGGACCTTCCGCGGCGCTCGAAGCGCTCGGCGCGCTCCTGCTCGGCGTGATCGTCGGCGGGCTGTTCGTCGCCATCTCGATGACCTCGGGCGGCGGTGCATGGGACAACGCCAAGAAATATATCGAGGACGGCAACCACGGCGGCAAGGGCAGCGAGGCCCATAAGGCCGCGGTGACCGGCGACACCGTCGGCGATCCGTACAAGGATACCGCAGGTCCGGCGGTCAACCCGATGATCAAGATCACCAATATCGTGGCGATCCTGCTCCTCGCGGCGCTGGCGCACGGCGCAGTCTGAGCCGAGCCGTCCTCACGGGCAACGAAAAGCCCCGCCGGAGCGATCCGGCGGGGTTTTTTGGTTTCAAATTCAACTTAAGTTTGTTGCCATCGCCGGGTCGCCTTCCTAGGCTCGCCCATGGGGTAGCTGCGGGCAATCGGTCCGCAAGCCAGTGGGTTGCGCCGTTCGTGAGGGGCGCGAGGACGGAGACGATGATGATCAAGAAGATGTTTGCCGCGGCGTTGCTGGCGTCGGCGATTGGGATGCCCGCGGTCGCGGCGGACACCCCGGGGAAGCCGGTGGCGGAGAAGGTCGGACTGGATGTACTGGCTTCGCTGCCGCTGATGAGCGACCTGCAGATGTCGCCCGGGGGCACCAAGATCGCTATGACGCTCGGCGCGGGCAATGAATTCGGCTATGCAATTCTCGACCTTTCCAAACCCGGCTCGAAGCCGCAGATTTTTGCGCGGGCTTCGACCTTCAAGGAAGCCGGCCAGCGTGACGTCACCAGCTATCGCTGGGTCGACGATCGCTACCTGATTCTCGAACTCGCATCGCGCGAGTTCATTTCTCTTTTCGGGCAGCGCGTCGATATCGGCCGCCTCGCCGCCTATGATACGGAAACGGGCAAGACCCATCCGCTCGCATGGGACATGGCGACCGCCGACGCCTCGAACATCCTGCATATCGACAAGGAAAAGAAGCGTATCCTGCTGGCGCGGCAGATCGACGACGGCGACACCGAAAAGCGCTTCAGCTATCAGGTCGACTGGGTCGATGTCGCAACGGGCAAGGTGCTGGAAACGGTCCAGCGGCCGAATCCGGTGGTTGGCGGCTGGGCGGCCGACAGCAAGGGCGTTGTCCGGATGGGCTTCGGCTCGGATCGCGACACCGGCGAGAGCCGCTATCTCTATCGCTCGGGTCCCGGCGAAAATTTCCGCACGGTGCAAAAGGTTATCGACAAGGACTTCACCGGTTCGGGCATCCAGCCGATCGTTTTTCTGGACGAGCCCGATATGGCGATCGTGTCCAGCAACCACGAGGGCTATCGCGCGATCTACAAGGCCAATCTGGCGACCATGGAAATCGGTGAAAAGCTGTTCTCGGTGCCCGGATATGACGTCGGCACGGCTATCCCGAACGAAGACCGCGACGGAATCGTCGGCTATGCCTATGCGACCGACCGCGCGCGCCGCAAATTCACCGATGAACGACTGGCCACGATCCAGAAATTCCTGAACGAGGATTTCGGCGAAGGGAATGCGAACATCGTCAGCAGCGACGATGGCGACAAGAAACTGGTCGTTTCGATGGCGAGCGCCGACCAGATCGGCAGCTATTATCTTTATGACGTCGAAAGCGGAAAGTTCGCGCTGATCGGCCATCGCAGCGATGTGCTGGGCGACGGCAAGCTCAATCCGGTCAAGGCGATCCGGTATAAGGCGAGCGACGGCCTGGAAATCGAGGCGATCCTGACGACGCCGCGGCTGCGTGCCGGTCAGAAGAATCTTCCCATCGTGGTGCTGACCCACGGCGGCCCCTATGGCGTGCGCGACTATGCCTCCTATGACCAATGGGCACAGGCCATCGCCGAACAGGGCTATGTCGTCGTGCAACCCAATTATCGCGGCTCGGGCGGCTATGGGAACGAGTTCGTGAAATCGGGCCGCCAGGATGGTTTCGGCACGCGCATGCAGGACGATCTCAACGATGTGGTCGATCATCTGGCGGCGCAGGGCATGGTCGATCCCAAGCGTGCGTGCATGATGGGCTGGTCCTATGGCGGCTATGCCTCGGCGCGCGCGGCCCAGCGTGATCCCCAGCGTTGGCGCTGCACCATCGCCGGCGCGGGCGTCTACGACCTTCCGATGATGCGCGACTATGACAAGGGCTATCTCGGTTCCTTCGGTGCGAACTATCTCGCCAAGGGAGCCAATTCGCTTACCGACGTGTCGCCCGCGCGGAACACCGACACCAAATGGGCGCCGATCCTGATCGTGCATGGCGTGCGCGATCCCCGCGTCCCCATCGCGCAGGCGCGGACCCTGGTGTCGCGGCTGAAGGGCAGCGGCAAGAAACAGGGCGTCGATTTCGAATATATCGAGCAGCCGAAGAACGGCCATTACGGCATCTATTTCACCAAGGAAGAGCGTGTCGAATGGCTCGGCGGCGCGTCGAACTGGCTCGAACGCTTCAACCCGGCCTATATCCCTTCGGACGCCGATTTCGCCAAGAAGCCGGCGGCCGACCCGCTGATCGCCAACGCCAAATTTACCGGCGGCTGACCGGCGCCCCGGCGCGATGATAGCGGGTCGCGGGGGCTATCCCTGGCGGCCCGCTTTCATTTGCGCGGCATAGCCCGCCTGGACCATCGCGCTCATCCGGTCGAACAGCGCGTCGGGATCGCTACGGCGCAGCGCGGGGATCGCAGCCTCGGCACCCTCGGCGACGACCAGCTCGCGCGTGCCCTCGGCGACGGCATCCAAGATTTGCGCCGCGGCGAAATCGGGCGACAGGCCGTTGTCGATCGCCTTGTCGCTTTCCCCGCGCGTGCTGCCGTCGGCGTTCAGCGCATTGCGGCTGACGTTGGTCGCGACCGATCCCGGCGCGACGACGAGCACTTTCAGCCCCAGATGCTCGTTCTCCGCGCGCACGCTGTCGTGATAGCCGATCAGCCCGTGCTTGGCGGCGCAATAGGCGCTGCGCAGCGGCACGCCCGCGATTCCCGCAACGCTCGAGATCGCGACGATCTGGCCGCCGCCCGCGCCGATCATGCGCGGCAGCAGCGCTTGCGTCAGCGCGATCGGCGCGAGCAGGTCGACCGCGACGATCCTTTCATAGACCGAAAAATCGGTTTCGACCGCGAGGCTGCGCTGCGAGATGCCCGCGTTGTTGACCAGCCCGTCGATGCGTCCGCCCCTGTTCCACGCCTCTTCGACCATCGTCGGCAGCGCGCCATAATCCGTGGCCTCGAAGGGCAGAATCATCGTGCCGGGCCCGACATCCTTCGCCACCGCTTCGAGCGCGGAAAGGTTGCGGCCCGACAGGATCAGTCGCGCGCCGCGCGCCGCAAGTCCCCGCGCCAGTGCGGCGCCGATCCCCGACGAAGCCCCCGTAATCCACCAGACTTGATCCTGCATCGCGGCATCCCCATTTCGTGATTTCGTCCCAGCCTGAAACGGTCCACGGGGACCGTCAATGCGCCCACCCACGCATTTCCGCCAAGGGGTGGCAATTTTGTTGCGACTCTGTTATAATAAATATCAACACGCCGACATTCTGCCTCTTCCCGTCGCTGGGCTGGGGCGCGATCGGCGTTTCCGATGGAGCCATATCCCTTGTCACTCTGAATGGCTAGCGCCGCCAAAATGCTTCGATCCACCTCCGCGGGAGGGCCGGATGCACTGGCTTTGACGTTTCGCCGTTCCGACAAGGCACAGAAAGGAAACTGCATGTCCGCAAACACCCTCCTCTTCGAAGTCGGTGACTATGTCGTTTATCCGAAGCATGGCGTGGGGCGCGTCATCGAACTGCAGCGGTCGGAGATCGCCGGCATGCAGCTCGAACTTTATGTCCTGCGCTTTGAAAAAGAAAAAATGACCCTGCGCGTCCCGACCAACAAGGCGGAGGGCGTGGGCATGCGCAAGCTGTCGTCGGACAAGACGCTCAAGGAAGCGCTGCAGGTGCTGACCACCAAGCCCAAGGTCAAGCGCACCATGTGGTCGCGCCGCGCCCAGGAATATGAAGCGAAGATCAACTCGGGCGACCTGGTGTCGATCGCCGAAGTGACCCGCGACCTGTTCCGCGCCGACGACCAGCCCGAGCAGAGCTATTCGGAACGCCAGATCTTCGAAGCCGCCTCGAGCCGCCTCGCCCGCGAGCTGGGCGCGATGGAAGAGAGCGACGAAAAGACGGCGCAGGCCAAGATCCTCCAGATCCTGAACGAGCATGCGCCGAAATATTATGTGGAGAAGGCGCTCTAAGCGCGGCTTCGCCACGGCGAGAAAAGGAAAGGGTGGTTCCGATGGGGCCGCCCTTTTTCTTTGTCGTCATTGCGAGCGCAGCGAAGCAATCTCCAGCTATCGTTCCGCTGTGCCGTTAGCGGGAGATTGCCGCGTCGCCTTCGGCTCCTCGCAACGACGGTTAAGGATAAGTCGCGCTGACGAAATACAGCCCGTCGGGCGGCGCATTGAGCCCCAGCGCCTGCCGGTCGGCGGCGTCGAGCGCCGCCTGCAAATCGCGCGCCGACCATTTGCCCTCGCCGACGAGCGCGAGGCAGCCGACCATCGAGCGCACCTGGTGGTGCAGGAAGCTGCGCGCTGCGGCCTCGACGATGATCTCCTCGCCGTGGCGGCTGACGGTCAGCCGGTCGAGCGTCTTCACCGGGCTCTGCGACTGGCAGTTGACCGAGCGGAAGGTCGTGAAGTCGTGGAGGCCGAGCAACAGTTGCGCCGCATCGTGCATCTTCGCAGCGTCGAGCGGGCGCGCGAACTGCCAAGCGAGTCCCTTGTCCCAGGTCAGCGGCGCGCGGCGGTTGACGATACGATATTCGTAAGCGCGCCCGATGCAGGCGAAGCGCGAATGCCAGTCGTCGGCCGCCTCCTCGCAAGCGGTGATCGCGATGGGGGCGGGACGGAGCTGCGCGTTGATCGCCTCCATCAGGCGGAAAGGCGTCAACGGCTTTTCGATGTCGACATGGCCGCGCATCGCGATGGCATGGACGCCGGCGTCGGTGCGCCCCGCGCTGAACACCGCCACCTCCTCGCCGGTGATGCGGTGCACCGCCGCCTCGATCGTCTGCTGGACGCTCGGCCCGTGCGCCTGCCGCTGCCAGCCCATATAGGGGCGGCCGTCATATTCGATGGTCAGGGCGAACCGCGTCATGCGAGCCGCGTGCCCTTGGGGACCGGCCGCCCGCGCAGTAGTTCGGCGGCGTCCATCGCGGGCTTGCCGGCGCGCTGGATGCGCGTCGCGCGGATCGCGCCGGGGTTGCACGCGATGGTCAGCGCGTCGTCGAGCGTGACGCCGGGTGCCGCGCCCGCGACGGTCTCGGCGGGATGGACGACCTCGGCGGCGAGCAATTTGTAGCGTTCGCCGTCGAGCTCGAAAAAGGCGCCGGGCATCGGATTGAACGCGCGGATCTGGCGCTCGACCTGCACCGCGCTGGTTAGGAAATCGAGCCGCGCCTCGCTCTTGTCGATCTTCGCCGCATAGGTGACGCCCTCCTCGGGCTGCGCATGCGGGGCGAAGGCGTGGAGGTCGCTCAGCACCTTGACCATCATCAGCGCGCCCATTTCGGCGAGCTCGTGGGTCAGCATGCCCGCGCTCTTGCCCGCGGTCGGCGTCGTCCCGACCAGCCGCATCGCGCCGGTGTCGAGCCCCGCGTCCATCTGCATGATCGTGACGCCGGTTTCGGCGTCGCCCGCCAGGATCGCGCGCTGCACCGGCGCCGCGCCGCGCCAGCGCGGCAGGATCGAGCCATGGACGTTGAGGCAGCCTTCGTGCGGGGCACCCAGCACCGCCTGCGGCAGGATCAGGCCGTAAGCCGCGACCACCGCGACATCGAGATCGAGCGCGGCGAATTCGGCCTGCGCTTCGTCGCTCTTCAGACTCTTCGGCGTGCGCACGGGCAGGCCATGCTCCTCGGCCCAAATATGCACGGCGCTCTGCTGCACTTTCTTGCCGCGCTGTGCGGGGCGCGGCGGCTGGGTGTAGACGGCCACGATCTCGTGCCCCGCGGCGTGCAAGGCGGCGAGCGTCGGCACCGCAAAGGGCGGCGTTCCCATGAAGGCGATGCGCATGGCGGGGGCTTTGGCGGAGGATGCGGGGTTGCGCAAGGTTGATGGCTGGAGATTGCTTCGCTTTGCTCGCAATGACTAATCGGCGTCATTGCGAGGAGCGCAGCGACGAAGCAATCTCCAGCTATCGCTCTATGCGCCGGTCAACTTGTTATAGAGATCCCGCCAGTCCGAATTGCTAGCCTCGATCAACGCGATCTTTTTCGCTCGTGATCCGGCCTTGATCTGTTTCTCGCGGGTGATCGCGGCGCGCATGTCACCCATCTCGAACCAGACGAGCTTGTCGCAGCGGTATCGCGCTGAAAATCCGAATTGTTTCTGTCCGTGTTGCCAGACTCGGGCGATGAGATCCGACGTCACGCCGACGTACAACACGCCATCCTTTCGATTGGACATGATGTAAACCGCGGGGTGCCGCTCGTCGCGCATTGCTGGAGATTGCTTCGTCGCTACGCTCCTCGCAATGACGAATTTGGAGCCGTCATTGCGAGGAGCGGAAGGGCGACGCGGCAATCCCCAGCCATCGCCCTTGCGCGACTTGGCGCGCTAAGCCAAACACCCGCCATGGCCTCCACCGAAATCGAAGCCCTCGTCCAGCAACTCGCCCGCCTGCCGGGGCTCGGCCCGCGCTCGGCGCGGCGCGCGGTGCTGCACCTGATGAAGAAGCGCGAGAGCAGCTTTGCGCCGCTCCTCGCGGCGCTGCAGACGGTGTCCGAGCGGCTCGTCACCTGCGGCATTTGCGGCAATGTCGACACACAGGACCCCTGCGCGATCTGTGCCGACCCGCGCCGCGACGCGCGCAGCCTGTGCGTCGTCGAGGAAGTCTCGGACCTCTGGGCGCTCGACAAGTCGCGGCTCTTTCCCGGCAAATATCATGTGCTCGGCGGCCGGCTGTCGGCGCTGGAGGGTGTGCGACCGCAGGATTTGAGCATCGATGCGCTGGTGGCGCGCGTCGCGGCGGGCGGGATCGACGAGGTGGTGCTCGCGATGAACGCGACGCTGGAGGGACAGACGACGGCGCATTATCTCGCCGAGCGGCTCGAGGGCTATCCGGTGCGGCTGACGCAGCTGGCGCATGGCCTGCCGGTGGGCGGCGAGCTCGATTATCTCGACGAAGGGACGCTGGCGCAGGCGCTTAGGGCACGGCGGCCGGTGGGGTGATTTCCGTCGGCTCGCCCGCTTCCTTCCACTCATGCATGGAGTTGATCACCGTGATGGTGGGATAGAGTTTTATATCCTTCTCGGCCGCCCCGTTGGCGAGTTCGCGCTCATAATGCCATTCCTGAAATGCATCGTATTTCCCTTCGATGGCTGCCAGCCCGATATTTGGAGCATGCGCATGATCTATGAGCCATCTGCGGACTTGCCTCATGGCTTCGCGATATTTCCCGCGATGTGGTTCGATGTCCCAACCTGCAATATCTGAGAGCGCCTTCTGAAAATCATACCGCCGGCCCTCCAAAACCAATATCGACTTCGTCTGAAGATTTGCCGGGCCGAATTTTTTGGCGCCATAGTCCATTCCGAGCTCGAACCATGTTCATCCGGGCGAATTCGCCTTTTTTGACGGATTTGCATCGGCTGAGATCGTGAATCCCGTATTTCGAAGAAGATATGATATCGGCGATGCGATCAATGCGGGGAATGGCGTTGTCCGCGTTCTCAGGCGCAATTCGTGGATAAAAGCCAAGATGGATCGCGCAAAAGGCGATGGCTTGGAGGACGGGCTCGAACTCTTTGTCGAACGCGCAGTTGATGAATATCGAGTTCTCGAAATTTCGAGCCAAGCTCTATCCCCGTGGCGGGTGGGGGTCGTTGCCGTAAGAGTTTCGCTCTCTGATGCGGCCATCAGTGCCGTGGATATACATCTCGGTTTTCTGGTTCATCGCAATCTTGCGAGCCGCGTCAATCGCTTCGCGTTGTGTCGCGTGCGTGCTGGTGGCGCGGGTCGATCCGGCCTTCCGCACGACCCACCCATTGCCTTTCGGCACCACATGCTGTCCTTGCCTCGACATTGCTGGCTCCTTGGGTCAAGATATAATGATATCGAAGCGATGCGCTAGGCCAATCTGGATCAAACCGGAGCATACTCGCCCTCTTGACCCAACGCCCGCGCATCCATACCTGCACGCCATGGCCCTACTCCCCATCATAGAGACCCCCGATCCGCGGCTGCGCGTCATTTCGAAGCCCGTCGAGACCTTCGACGCCGAGCTGAAGACGCTGGTCGCCGACATGTTCGAGACGATGTACGACGCCCCCGGTATCGGGCTCGCCGCGATCCAGGTGGGCGTCGCGAAACGTATCCTGGTCATCGACCTGCAGGAACCCGACCCCGAGGACGAGGAGGGCAAGCGCCTGATCCGCACGCCGCGCGTCTTCATCAATCCCGTCTTCTCCGACGAGAGCGAGGAGCATAGCGTCTATCAGGAGGGCTGCCTGTCGGTCCCCGAGCAATATGCCGATGTGACGCGCCCCGCCGAGGTCACCGTCGACTGGCAGGACGAGGACGGCAACAAGCACCGCGAGCGCATGACCGGGCTGATGGCGACGTGCATCCAGCACGAGCATGATCACCTCGAAGGCATCCTCTTCATCGACCACCTGTCGCGGCTGAAGCGCGAGATGGTGCTGAAGAAGCTCGCGAAGATGCGGAAAGCGGCCTAGTCTCTCGTATTCCCCGGCGAAAGCCGGGGTCCAGAGTGCTCAAACACTGCGTTCGATCGAGCCAGCGTGGAGCCCGGCTTTCGCCGGGGAACACAAACGGGTCATCCCGCCTTCGCAACCCCCACCATCGCGGGGCGCAGCAGGCGGTCCTTCATCATGTAACCCGCCTGCATTTCCTGCACGATCGTGCCGGGTTCCTTGTCGCTCGGGATTTCGAGCATCGCCTGGTGCTGGTTCGGGTCGAGCGGCAGGCCGATCGCCGCGATGCGCGTGATGCCGTTGCGCTCGAACACGCTCAGCAATTCGCGCTCGGTCGCCTCGAGCCCGGTGACGAGCGGCTTGATCCCCTCGTCGGCGCGCTGCTCCGGTGTCAGCGCGGCGAGCGCGCGGCCGAGATTGTCGGCGACCGACAATATGTCGCGCGCGAATTTCGTCGCGGCATAGGCGTGCGCGTCGGCGATTTCCTTGTCCTTGCGGCGCGTGACATTCTGCGTCTCGGCGCGCGCGTAGAGCAGGTCCTGCTGCACCGCCGCGAGCTGTTCGGCGAGCTTCGCGATCTCGTCATTCTCGCCCGGCGTGGGTGCGGTGGCATCGGCCTCGGCGGCGACATTCTCGGGGGTCAGCGCGTCGTCTTGGGCGCGCGTGTCATTGTCCATGTTCGTCATAAACCTATCGTATCAGTCTGGAGAGCGATTGTGCGGTGAAATCCACCATGGGTACGATCCGGGCATAGTTCAAGCGCGTGGGGCCGATCACGCCCACCACGCCGACCACGCGCCCGTCCGCGCCGCGATAGGGCGCCGCTATCACGGACGAGCCCGAAAGCGAGAATAATTTATTCTCCGATCCGATGAAAATGCGCGTCGCGCTGCCCTCGCGCGCGCTGTCGAGCAGCTGCGCGATGTCCTGCTTGGTCTCGAGCTCGTCGAGCAATTGCCGCACGCGGTCGAGGTCGCCGACCGCGCTGTCGTCGAGCAGATTCGCCTGACCGCGCACGATCAGCACCGGGCGGT
Organism: Sphingomonadaceae bacterium 3R27E2-A; assembly: GCA_005503165.1. Lineage (GTDB taxonomy): Bacteria > Pseudomonadota > Alphaproteobacteria > Sphingomonadales > Sphingomonadaceae > Sphingopyxis. Next base: position 48,832 of record SCNT01000004.1, on the reverse strand, counting down.
CGGCACCGTCCGACGACCAGATGGCGAGGCCGCGTGACACCAGATCCTGCGCGGCGCGGTCGATCGCGATGCGCTCGGCCTCGATCTCGTGGCGGACGCGCGCCATGGCTTCGGTGAGGGTGAGGCCCGATAGCATCGACGAGATATAATTGCCCGCCTCGACCAGCGCCGAAGGGTTGAGGCCCGCGGGAATGTCGATGACGCGGTTCTCGACCGACCCATCCCCCGCGACGAGAACGACGAGCGACTGGCTCGCCGACAGCGGCACGAAGGCGAGCTGCTTGAGCACCCGCTCGTGCTTGGGGACGAGGACGAGGCCCGCGCAGGCCGAAAGGCCCGAAAGCGCCGAGGTCGCCTGCGCGAGCGCGCTTTCGATCGGGCCGGCGTCGGCGAGCGAGGCTTCGATCTGGGCGCGGTCCTCGGCCGAAGGTTCGGCGACCTGCATCATCCCGTCGACGAAGAGCCGCAGGCCTTGCTCGGTCGGCAGCCGCCCCGCGCTGGTGTGGGGGCTGGCGAGCAGGCCGAATTCCTCGAGGTCCTGCATGACGTTGCGGATCGACGCGGGCGAAAGGTTGAGGCTGGCGAGCTTTGACAGCGTGCGCGACCCGACCGGCTGCCCGGTCTCGAGATAGGCGTCGACCACCAGCCGGAACACGTCGCGCGCGCGCGTGGTGAGTTCGGTGATCGGCGGGGTGCTCATGCGAAGGATTTAGGGATGCGTGGGGATGGGGGCAAGCGCCTGATCCTCCCTGTCGCGAAGCGATGGGGAGGGGGACCGCGCCCAAAGGGCGTGGTGGAGGGGCCGCGACGTTGCGCCATCGCCCCTCCGTCAGCGGCTGCGCCGCTGCCACCTCCCCATCGCTGCGCGACAGGGAGGATTGCGTTACGCTGGATCGCCGCTAGCCTCTTCGCCGGGGGAGAGCCACATGACCGCACGCCCGCTCGACCAGGACGACCCGCTCGACGATTTCGACCACCGCGACATCGTCCTGCTCGGCCGCAAGCACCGCGTCTACACGATGGGCAGCGGCCCCGCGGTGGTCGTGATGACCGAAATGCCCGGCATCAGTCCGCATGTGACGCGCTTTGCGCGCTGGGTCCGCGATGCGGGCTTCACCGTCTATATGCCGCATATCTTTGGGCGTGACGGCGCGGTGCCGCGCATGCCCGGCGCGCTGTTCACGATGATCGGCGGATGCATCAGCCGCCAGTTCCGCGCCTTCCAGGCCAATGAAAGCTCGCCCGCGGTCCAGTGGCTGCGCGCGCTTGCCACGCTCGCCCACCGGGAATGTGGCGGCAGGGGCGTCGGCGCGATCGGCATGTGCTTCACCGGCAATTTCGCGCTGTCGATGATGCTCGAACCGGCGGTGCTGGCGCCGGTGCTCGCGCAGCCGTCGCTGCCGCTGAACGATCCCGCGGGCCTGCACATCGCGCCCGACGAGCTCGCGGCGGTCAAGGCGCGGATAGAGGCCGAGGACCTGACCGTGCTCGCCTATCGTTTCGAGGGTGACAAATATTGCAAGGCGGCGCGCTTCGCGGCCTATGAAGATGCGCTCGGCGACCGCTTCATCGGCAAGGTGCTGCCCGACGAAGCCGCGAACCCCGACAGCCCGATGAAGAACCCGCACAGCGTGGTGACGATCCACCTGATCGACGAGGCGGGCCAGCCGACGGTGGCGGCACGCGATGAAATCCTCGATTTCTTTCGTATGCGGCTCAGCGATCAGTGACGAACATGACGAGCTATTGCTCGTAAGGCAGGGGTGCCCACTTCCTCGCCAACGCCTTTAAGCGATCTGTGACTGGCTGGGTTCGTGCGCGCAATGCTGGCCCTGCGGTACCTTCGCATCCGAGGTCGAAGGCAGACAGGTCTTCCACGCGCAACGAGCCAGCTTGGGCTTCGACATGATCATATCGATCCCAATTCCATATGATCGTCAGGCCATTTGGGGCGAGGGATGAACTGGACTCGCAACGAATTGCCTTTCGCGAAGGATCGTCGAATATGCTCTCTTCCGGTCGATCGACCACATCCGTCTGGGAATAGTCACGGAGTGGGCTCAGTCGATCTCGAAAGAAATTATAGTCGGCACTTGTTAGGCGCACCGGTGCGGAGGCGCTTTCATCAAGGTTGCGAATGATCCGCGCAGTCCCGTCGGGTTCGATCCTCAGTTCTACCGCGTTCACGATGGACCCGCTTTCGAAGCTGTACAAAATCGACAGCTCGCCGATGGGAAGGCTGCTTTTCAAGCTAGCAAACGGATCGCACTCCTGAAAATCGAATTGAATAGCTTGACGTACCCAATCGCTGCGGCTCATTTTTCCGCCCGGCGAGGTGTAACAACTTCGGGGCACGAGGATAACTGCGGCAATCAGATAGCCGATGAGCAGCAGCAAAGCTGCCGCGGCCCCTATTCTCGCTCTTCTTCCCACTGTCGCCACCCTCCGTCGCATGTAATACTGTAACATGCCTCCATTGCCGGTGCTAGCCATGGTCGCCACAAGCCGCTAAGCGCCCCCGCACACCTCACAGGAGAATCCACCATGCGCCCTTCCGGCCGCGCGCCCGACCAGATGCGTCCCATCGGCATCGAGACCGAATTCACCATCCATGCCGAGGGCAGCGTCCTCGTCAGCTTCGGCAACACCAAGGTGCTGGTCACCGCCAGCGTCGATGAGAAGGTGCCGCCTTTCCTGCGCGGCAAGGGGCAGGGATGGGTGACGGCCGAATATGGCATGCTGCCCCGCGCGACGCACACGCGCGGCAGCCGCGAGGCGGCGAAGGGCAAGCAGTCGGGGCGCACGCAGGAAATCCAGCGGCTGATCGGCCGGTCCCTGCGCGCCGTGGTCGATTTCCGGAAGCTCGGCGAGCGCCAGATCGTGATCGACTGCGACGTGATCCAGGCCGACGGCGGCACGCGCACCGCGTCTATCTCGGGCGCGTGGGTCGCGCTGCGGCTCGCGGTCGACAAACTGATCGCATCGGGCGCGATCACGACCGACCCGATCGAGGACCAGGTCGCGGCAATTTCTTGTGGCATCTACAAGGGCACGCCGGTGCTCGACCTCGACTATGACGAGGATTCGGTCGCCGAGGCCGACGGCAATTTCGTGCTGACCGGGCGCGGCCAGATCGTCGAAGTGCAGGCAAGCGCCGAGGGCGCGACCTATGACGAGGAAGGCCTGCTGCGCCTGCTGCGGTTGGCGCGCATCGGCTGCGCGGACATCTTCGCCGCGCAGGCGAAGGCGGTGGGGCGCTGAAATTTTCCTCTCCCGACGGGAGAGGAAGCGAGACTTGCGAGCTTGCTCGCTAGTCGCAGCAGGTGAGGGGATGTGACCGAGCGACCGCCCAATCCTTCCACGGCCATCGCGCGCAGGTTGCGGCGCAACGAAACCGAGGCCGAGAAAAAGCTCTGGCAGGCGCTGCGCGCACGCCAGTTTCTCGGCCTCAAATTTCGCCGCCAGTCACCTGTTGCCGGCTTCGTAGCCGATTTTTTGTGTGAGGAACGGCGTGTAATCGTCGAGGCGGATGGTGGCCAGCATGCCGAAAATCAGGCTGACCTCGACCGGACAGCGCGATTGCGGGCTGCCGGGTATGAGGTCATTCGCTATTGGAATAACGACATCATGGCCAATCTGGAGGGCGTGTTGGAAGATTTGCGCGGACGCATGGTTGCGATTGCAAATGGCAGAACCCCTCACCCAACCCTCTCCCAAGGGGAGAGGGCTAAGTGAACCGCAAGCTCGTCCCCGGCAGGCTCGTCATCGCGAGCCACAATGCGGGCAAAGTGCGCGAGATTCGCGTGCTGCTCGAACCCTTCGGGATCGAGCCGGTGTCGGCGGGCGACCTCGGCCTGCCCGAGCCCGATGAAACGGGGACGACCTTTCGCGAGAATGCGCTCTTGAAGGCGCATGCGAGCGCGTCGGCGGCGGGGCTGCCCGCGCTTGCCGACGACAGCGGGCTCGAGGTCGCGGCGCTCGGCGGACGACCGGGGGTCTATACCGCCGACTGGGCCGAGCGGCAGCGCTTCGAGGGCAATCCGGGGCGTGACTGGTATCTCGCGATGGGCAAGGTCGAAGGGCTGCTCGCCGAGCAGGGGCCGGACGTCGACCGCAGCGCGCGCTTTGTGTGCACGCTGGCGCTGGCGTGGCCCGACGGGCACGCCGATGTCTACGAAGGCGCCGCCGAAGGCAGCCTGACCTGGCCGCCGCGGGGCAAGCTGGGCTTCGGTTATGATCCGGTTTTCGTCCCGGCCGGTAACATACTGACTTTTGCGGAGATCGATCCGGCGGAAAAGCATCGGATCAGCCACCGGGCGGATGCCTTTGCGAAGCTGGTGGCGGGGGCCTTTTAGGCCGTGCAATATCTATTTACGATGATCTGCGAGTTCCGTGGCGGCACCTATATTTCGCAGGTCTCGGCGACGGACGAACAAGCTGCGATAGCCGAATGGTGTTCCAAAATCGCGGCTGACACGCCGATTCCCGACGCGTCGCTCATCGTCGCCAAGGCTTTCGACGAAATCTATGGCGTCGAGGTGCCGGTCCCGCTCGACGGGCTCCGTAATGTCTGGTGCGCGAGCGCATCTTGCGCAGATAACATGGCGTTTCTCAATATCGTGATGACCCACGAGGCATTGCCTCACCCTGAGGTCTTCGGCTGACTTTTCGGCGATTACGCCTATATCGCCCCGCATGGCCGAACCGCTCGCCCTTTATGTCCATTGGCCGTTTTGCGTCAGCAAATGCCCCTATTGCGACTTCAACAGCCATGTGCGCGAAAGCGTCAACCAGCAGGTCTGGCGCGCCGCTTTGCTGGCGGATTTGCGGCATGAAGCCGCATTGCTGCCGGGGCGGATCGTGTCGTCGATCTTTTTCGGGGGCGGGACGCCGAGTTTGATGCCGCCCGCGACCGTGGCTGCGGTGGTTGCCGAAGCGGAGACGCTTTGGGGACTCGCCGAAGATTGCGAGATCACGCTCGAAGCGAACCCCAATTCGGTGGAAGTGGCCGCCTTTGCCGAACTGGCGGCGGCGGGGGTCAACCGGGTATCGATCGGGGTTCAGAGCTTCGATCCGCAAGTGCTTGAATTTCTAGGCCGGGCGCATAGCGGCGACGAGGCACGGCGGGCGATTGCGGCGGCGCAAACTTACTTTGGCCGCGCGAGTTTCGACCTGATCTATGCGCGGCCGGGGCAGGCGCTTTCCGACTGGGAGCGCGAACTGGGCGACGCGCTGGCGTTCGGCACCGGGCATTTGTCGCTATACCAGTTGACGATCGAACCAGGGACGCGCTTTGCGACGCTGGCGGCGAAGGGCGACCTCGTCATCCCCGATGGCGATGCCGCGGCGGACCTGTTCGACGCGACGCAGGCGATGACGCGCGCGGCGGGGCTGCCGCGTTACGAGGTGTCGAACCATGCGCGGCCGGGCGAGGAGAGCCGGCATAATCTCACCTATTGGCGCTACGGCGACTATGCCGGGGTCGGACCGGGGGCGCATGGGCGGCGGCTGGCGCAGGCGACCGAGCGGCACAAGAAGCCCGAGAATTTTATCGCGGCGGTGGAGCGCAACGGGCACGGGCTGAAGGTCGAAAGCGACCTGCCCGCGCAGGAGCGCGCGACCGAGGCGATGCTGATGGGGCTGCGGCTGAGCGAAGGCGTCGATCTGGCGCGGGTCGAGGCGCGGAGCGGGCTGGGGCGGGCGGCGTTTGTCGACGACGCGGCGGTGGCGCGGCTGGCGGGCCTGGGGCTGATGCGCGCCGAGGGCGATCGGCTCACCGTGACCGACGACGGTGTCCTGCTGCTCGACTCGATCCTTTCCGAGGTGGTGCGGACGGGCTAGGCTCCGCCAAAGCCCGTTCGCCCTGAGCTTGTCGAAGGGCCGTTCTTCCTTTTGAGGCTGGAAGAAAGGACGGGGCTTCGACAAGCTCAGCCCGAACGGAATTAAGGTTGGCCGACGGACTGATCCGCGACTGGAATGCCCATCTGGCGCACGAGAAGCGCCGGTCCGAGCATACGCGCCGCGCCTATGTCGCGACCGCCGAGCGCTTTGCCGCCTTCCTTTCGGGCCATCATGGCGGCACCGCCGACGCGGCGATGCTGCGGCGGACAAGCGCCAACGACCTGCGGGCCTATCTCGCGACGCGGCGTGCCGAGGGGCTGGGCAATGCCTCGGCGGCGCGCGAACTCAGTGCGCTGCGCGGCTTCCTGCGCTTCGTCGGCGGCGAGGGCGTCACGCTCCCGGCACTGCGCGGCCCGCGGGTGAAGAAAGGCCTGCCGCGCCCCGTCGCGCCCGCCGAGGCGCTGCAGCTGGCGCAGGATGTCGAGGCCAATGCGCGCGAGGGCTGGGTTGGTGCGCGCGACTTCGCGCTGCTGCTGCTGCTTTATGGCGCCGGGCTGCGCATCGGCGAGGCGCTGTCGCTGACCGGCGCGGCGCTGCCGCTCGGCGATGTGCTGCGCGTGACGGGCAAGAGGAACAAGACGCGCGTCGTGCCGATCCTGCCTGCGGTCGCGAAAGCGGTTGCGCGCTATGTCGAAGCCTGTCCATGGCCGATGGGCAAGGCCACGCCGCTATTCCTCGGCGCGCGTGGCGGGCCCTTGCAGCCGGGCGTGGTGCGCGCCAGCGTGCGCTCCGCACGGCGCGCGCTGGGGCTGCCCGAACGGACGACGCCGCACGCGCTGCGCCACAGCTTCGCGACGCACCTGCTCGCGGGCGGAGCCGATCTGCGCTCGCTGCAGGAATTGCTCGGGCATGCGAGCCTCGCGTCGACGCAGGTCTACACCGCTGTCGATGCGGCGCATCTGCTGGATATTTATCGGAGCGCGCATCCGCGGGCTTGAGTGCGGCTTTGGGGTGGGAGCGGACATAATAATCCTCCCTGCGGCGAAACCGTGGGGAGGGGGACCACCCGCAGGGTGGTGGAGGGGCCGAGGCCTCAAACGATCGTGTTGGCCCGCCGCCCCTCCACCATGCTTCGCACGGTCCCCCTCCCCATCGCTTCGCGACAGGGAGGATTAAGAACGTCCGCTAACGCCCCATATCGCTCGACACGAACGGGATTGAGATGGGACTTAGGCCTCTTCCTCGCTCGCCTTTGGCTTCCACCGGATCACCCGCCACACATAGACGAGCACCAGCGAGCCGATCGCGGCCAGCGCGACCGGACCGATGAAGGCGTCAAGGTTGGCGAACTGCCCGAACCAGGTTCCCGCCCCGGCCAGAGCGGCAATCCAGATCGTCGAGCCCGCGGCGGTCCAGGCGAGGAATTTGAGCTGGTTCATCTTCACCATGCCCGCGGGCAGCGACACCATCGTGCGCGCGACGGGCATGAAGCGCGCGACGAAGACGATCGCAGGGCCGTATTTCAGGAAGAAATTGTGCAGCCTTTCGACCTCGTCCCAGTCGAGCGTCAGCCAGCGGCCGTGGCGGTCGATGAAGGGTTTGAGGCGCTCGTACCCGATCCAGCGGCCGATCGCGTACCACACATAATTGCCGAGCGTCGTCCCCGCGACCGCGACCGCGACGAGGGTGGCGAAATCGAAGCGCCCCTTGGCGACCGCGATCCCGCCCAATCCCATGATCACTTCGGACGGGATCGGGGGGAAGACATTTTCCAGCAGCATCAGCACGAAGATGCCGCCATAGCCCCACGACTGGATCAGGTTGAGGATGAAGTCGGTCATGCCGGGAACAACGCGGGGCCGCGTCAGCCGATCCGTCGCTTGATCGCATCCCAGATCATGCCCGCCGTATCGCTGTCGTTGAAGCGGTCGATCGCGACGATCCCGGTGGGCGAAGTGACGTTGATCTCGGTCAGCCATTCGCCGCCGATCACGTCGATCCCGACGAAGACCAGCCCGCGTTCGCGTAGCGCGGGGCCGAGCGCTGCGCAGATTTCCATTTCGCGCGCGGTCAGTTCGGTCGCTTCGGCAAAACCGCCGACCGCGAGGTTCGAGCGGAACTCGCCTTCGCCGGGCTTGCGGTTGATCGCGCCCGCGACCTCGCCATCGACGAGCACGATGCGCTTGTCGCCTTCGCTGACGCTCGGCAGGAATTGCTGGACCATGAAGGGCTCGGGCCAGACCTGCCCGAACAACTCGACCAGCGCGCCGAGGTTGCCGCCGTCGGCGTCGATCTTGAACACCGCCTTGCCGCCATTGCCGTGGAGCGGCTTGATCACGACGGCGCCATGGCGCGCCTGGAAATCCCTCACCGCATCGAGGTCGCGCGTGACCATCGTCGGCGGCATGAACTGCGGGAAGTCGAGCACGAAGACCTTTTCGGGGGCATCGCGCACCGCCGCGGGATCGTTGACGACCAGCGTCTCGCCCTTGATCCGCTCCAGCAGCCAGGTGCCCGTGAGATAACCGAGGTCGAAGGGCGGATCCTGCCGCATCAGCACGACGTCGACATCGCGGCCGAGGTCGAGCAGGACCTCGTCGCCGAACTTGTAATGCGCCCCCGCCTCGCGTTTCGCCTCGAGCACGCGGTGCGCCTTGGTGGTCAGCCGCCCCGCCTCCCACGTCAGCCCGCGCACGTCGTAGTGATAGAGGGTGTAGCCGCGCTCGAGCGCCTTGAGCATCAGGTGGAAACTGCTGTCGCCCCCGATGTTGATGCCATCCATCGGGTCCATTTGCACCGCGGCGCGCAGGGTCATGTTCTTCTCCTCGGGCGCCGTCAGGGCTGCCAGACGTGGACCAGATGGCGTGGCAGGCGGCCGGGTGCAAGGAGCATCACGTCGATCCTTATATCGTCCTGCGGCCGGGCGAAGCGCGGTGACAGCATTTCGGCAGCCGCGGCGACGCGGCGCAGGCGATATTGGTCGACCGCGAGGTCGAGGTCCTCGGCCTTGTCGCGCCACTTCACTTCGATGAAGGCGACCGTCCGCCCGCGCCGCGCGACGAGGTCGACCTCGCCGACGGGCACGCGGAGCCGCTGGCCGAGCACGCGCCAGCCGTGGAGGCGCAGCCACCAGGCGGCGCGGCGCTCGGCCTTGCGCCCGCGCGCTTCGGCGGCGGCGCGTTTCAATCGCCGCCCTTCAGCGCGAGCGCGCGGGCGTAAACGGCGTGGCGGTCGAGCCCGAAGCGCTTGGCGACCGCCTTCGCCGCCTGCGCGACCGGCCTGTCCGCCATGGCGTTGCGCAGCGCGGCGTCGAGCGTCGCGTCGTCCGCCGCTTCGGTTGCCGCTTCGCCCGGCGGGCCGACGACGATCACGATCTCGCCCCTGGGCGGCGCATCGGCGTAGCGCGCCGCAAGCTCGGTCAGCGTGCCGGTGACGCATTGCTCGTAAAGCTTGCTGATCTCGCGCGCGACCGCAGCCTGGCGGTCGCCGAGCCCCTCTGCCAGCGCGGCGAGCGCCGCCGACAGGCGTGGCCCGCTTTCGTAGAAGACGAGGCTGGCGCGCAGCTCCGCGAATTCCGCGATGGTGTCGGCGCGCGCCTTCGCCTTGTTCGGCAGGAAGCCCGCGAAGAGGAAACGGTCGCTCGGCAGCCCCGACAGCGTGATCGCGGCGATCGCGGCGCAGGGGCCGGGCAGGGTGGTGACATGGCGCCCCGCCGCGCGCGCGTCGCGCACCAGCTTGTAGCCCGGATCGCTGATCAGGGGGGTGCCCGCGTCGCTGACCAGCACCACGACTTCGCGCTCCATCCGCGCAACCAGCGCCGCGCGCGCGCGTTCGTCGCTATGGTCGTGATAGGGGGTCATCGAAATCCGCAAACCGAGATGCGCCAGCAGCTTCGCCGTCACACGCGTGTCTTCGGCGGCGATCACATCGGCGTGCGCCAGCGTCGCCGCGGCGCGCGGGGTGATGTCGCCAAGGTTGCCGATGGGGGTCGCGACGATATAGAGACCGGGCAAGGGAGAATCTGAGATGGTGGATTTCGGCATGACGCAGCAGATGCCAGAAACTGCGGCGCAGCGCCAAAGGATTGCGTCGCCGCGGCGGCAAATGCTGCGGATGGCGGCTACGCTCGCGATGGCCGGGTTCCTCGCGGCGTGCCAGATGGTGCCCAAGGCGGAGGGCCCCGTCGCGCCGCCGCCCCCCGAGCGGCCGCCCGAAACCGGGATCGAGCCCGGGCTGCCGACCGACACCGACCGCCACCGCGTCGCGCTGCTCGTGCCGCAGACGGGCGCCAACGCCGACGTCGGCAATGCGATCGCCAATGCGACGACGCTGGCGCTGCTCGACACCAGGACCGAGCGGCTGCGCATCACGACCTACGACACTGCGCTCGGCGCGGCGGCCGCGGCGCGGCAGGCGATTGCCGACGGCAACAAGCTGATCCTCGGGCCGCTGCTCACCGAAGACGTCGCAGCGGTCGCGCCGATCGCGCGCGAGGCGAAAGTGCCGGTCTTGAGCTTCTCGAACGACAGCGGCGTCGCGGGCAACGGCGTCTTCATCATGGGCTTCGTCCCCGGCCAGTCGGTCGAGCGCGTGGTCGCCTTCGCGCGGGGCAAGGGACACAGCCGCTTCGGCGCGCTCGTGCCCAAGAATGTCTATGGCGACCGCTCGGCGGCGGCGTTCCGCGCGGCGGTGGCCGAGGCGGGCGGCACATTGGTCGCGGTCGAAAGCTACGACCGCAGCGCGACCGCGCTGACCGGCGCGGCGCGGCGCCTGGCTAATGGCGGCGCGATGGACGCGGTGCTGATCGCCGATTCGGGCAGCAACGCGATCCGCGCGGTGCCGATCGTCAAGGGCACGAGCGGCAAGCAGATCCTGGGCACCGAACTCTGGAACACCGAGGCATCGCTCGGCAGCAACGCGGCGATGCGTGGGTCGTGGTTCGCGAGTGTTTCCGATGGGCTCTACGGCCAGATGGCGGCCAGCTATCGTACGCGCTACGGCCGCGCGCCGTACCGGCTGGCGAGCCTCGGTTACGACTCGGTGCTGCTGACCGTGCGCATCGCGCGCGAGTGGAAGCCGGGAACCGCCTTTCCTGCGAGCCGGCTGCTTTCGGCGGACGGTTTCGGAGGAGTCGACGGGATTTTCCGCTTCAACAATCGCGGCATCGCGATGCGCGCGCTCGAGGTCAGCGAGGTCGGTGCCGGCGGCTTTCGCGTCATCGACCCCGCGCCGACCAAATGGCCCGACGCCAGGTAAGTCTGCGGCGGTAGTGGCACAGCCGCCACAGTCGGCGAAAAAGCGGTAACAAAGGCGCGCTCGCAGCCTTTACGATGGCCGCGCGTTCACTATATGAGCATGGCGCGCGCGATGCATCGATTCCGCGCGTCCGTAACAACGACCAGGAGATACAGCTATACCACCGCCCATGACCCGCCGCCCGATGGCGCCGCTGCCGCCGAAAAACGGCCCGCGATACAATGAATTCATCGCCTCTCCCAAAGTCCGTGTGATCGACGAGGAAGGCGAAAATCTGGGCGTGATGCTGACGGCCGAAGCGATCGAAGCGGCAGCCGAAGTGGGGCTGGATCTGGTCGAGGTGTCGCCGAACGCCGACCCGCCGGTGTGCAAGTTCCTGGACGTCGGCAAGTTCAAATATGAGGCCCAGAAAAAGGCGAATCTCGCCCGCAAGAGTCAGAAGACGCAGGAGATCAAGGAGATCAAGATGCGTCCGAACATCGACGACCACGACTTCGACGTGAAGATGAAGAAGGTGTTCGACTTTCTGGGCGAGGGCGACAAGGTCAAGATGACCATGCGCTTCCGTGGCCGCGAGATGAGCCACACCCAGCTCGGCCTCAACGTGCTCCAGCGCGTCGCCGAGATGACCGCCGAAGTCGCCAAGGTCGAGGCGCACCCGCGCACCGAAGGCCGCCAGATGCTGATGGTTCTCGCGCCGAAGTGATCGGGTCTTGGCCGACCGGAAATTCGAGGGCGGTCGTTCAGGCGGAACGGCCGCCCTTTTCGTTGGCGGCCGCGTCCTCGCCGAATGACGGGCTTCGGGCGGGAGGGGACATTAAGCTCCCCTCCCTGAAACGGAGGGGCTGGGGGTGGGTAACCGCCGAAGGCGGTGCTCTTATTCTTGCTCGCTGCGCTCGCTACCCACCCCTAACCCCTCCCTTTCAGCGAGGGGCATGGCTTAAATCAACCCCGAACTTGCCGTTTGCATGGGTCTTCAGCCGCCCCAGTCGCGCGTCAGGCTGGTGCGGCCTGTGGTGCGGCCCTGCGCGTCATAGCGGCGCTCCATCATCATCACCTGTCCGGCGCGCGAAACCGCCACCAGCGTACTGCATCGCGTCCCATAGACTTCGCCCGGCAGGAACAGTGCCGGAGCGTCGCTTTCGCTGAGCGCGGCCATCAGCGCACCGAAGTCGGATCCGGATTTTTTTGCCTGGTGCTGCAGCAGGCCGGCGAGGCGGTCGGCGCGCGGGCAGGGAGTATCGACGGGTTCGTTGGCGAGCGCGTGAACGCCGCCCGCCACCATCTCGATGCGCGGGGCGGGTCGGTTGCTGAAGAGGCGGGCCTCGTCCCCCGAGATCGCGAAGAGGTTGAAGGCGTTGAACCGATCGAGGTCGGCGGGGGCCGGATCGGCGAAGCGCCCGTCGCCGCGCAACATGTCGGTGACGAGTGCGCCCCGCGATTCCTTGCCGGGATCGGGCAGCGCGCCGCGCACGTTGGTCACCACGACGATACGCCGCTGCCGGGGTTGCACCCCGAGCCAGGTGCCGCCCGCCTGCAGGTCGCGCCCCGCGACGATGCCGCTGCCGTCATCCCAGACTTGCAGCGGTGCGGCGGGTCGGCCGTGAAACTCGTCGCGATTGCCGATCAGGATCAGGGGCCAGTCGGGATGGACGCGGTGGGCAAGGGCGACGACGCACATGTTGCGCATATCGGGGCTGGCGCCGGCTTTGCCAAGGTGATTAGGCTGGAGCGCCAAATGACGTCGGTTTTCGGGCGGTGCGGACGCTCGCCCAACTTTGTCATCCCCGCGAAAGCGGGGACCCAGTGTGGGGTAAGCCGACGTACGCTCTGGGTTCCCGCTTTCGCGGGAATGACAATGAAGGGAATGGCGGGAATCCACCCCAAAGCCCTCTTCGTCTTCCCTCCATGCAAGCCCCTTGACGAGCGACTTGATTGAGTATTCAATCAAGTCGCTGGAGACTCGTTCAGGGGAGGCTATCGATGGTCGATGAATTTGCGACGATGGCGGAGAACCTCCGCGCGAAGACGGGCAAGACGCTCGACGAGTGGGTCGCCGTGGCGCGCGCGAGCGGGATCGGTCCGCATATGGCGCTGGTCAATCATCTGAAGGCCGAGCATGGGCTGGGACACGGCTATGCCAATATGGTCGTGCACGCCGCCAATGCCTCTTCGTCGCTGTCGCAGGACGACGACGCGCTGGTTGCGGCGGCCTTCGACGGCGCGAAGGCGCATTGGCGCCCGCTCTACGACCGGCTGGTGGCCCTGGTGCAGGGCTTCGGCGGCGACGTCGAGCTGGCGCCGAAGAAGGGCTATGTGAGCCTGCGCCGCAAGAAGCAGTTCGCGCTGCTGATGCCCTCGACCGGGGACCGCTTCGACATCGGCCTCGCGCTCAAGGGCGACGAGCCCGCGGGCAAGCTCGAACTCGCCGGAAGCTGGAACGCGATGGTATCGCACCGGGTGCGGATCGCCGCCGATGCCGAAGCCGACGAAGAGGTCGCGGGCTGGCTGCGCGCCGCCTATGACCGCGCGGGTTAGGAAAGCGCCATGAACGCCGCCGACACGCGCAACCGCATATTGATGACCGCGATGGAGATGTTTTGGGAGAAAGGCTATCTTTCCACCTCGGTCAGCGACATATTGTCGCGCAGCCAGGTCCATTCGGGCAGCCTCTATCATTTCTTCCCCGGCAAGCAGGACGTGCTCGTCGGCGTGCTCGAGCTCTATCGCGACGGGATCGAAGAGATGCTGCTCGCGCCCAACTGGGAGGGCGTCGACGACCCGATCGAGAAAATCTTCGCGCTGCTGGCGGGTTACCGCACGCACCTGATCGTCACCGACTGCACTTACGGCTGCCCCATCGGCAGCCTCGCGCTCGAAATCCACGAGCCCGACCCGGTGGTGCGCGAGCTGATGGCGGCGAACTTCACCAACTGGTCCACCGCCATCGCGGGCTGCTTCGACGCGGCCGCCGACCGCCTGCCCGCCGCGAGCGACGCGAAGGCGCTCGGCGAGTTCGTGCTGACGGTGATGGAGGGCGCGGTGATGCAGGCGCGCACCTATCGCGACATCGGCTATTTCGACCGCAACATCGCTGTATTGCGCGACTATATCACCACATTGCTGGCGGGCGCGAAATCTGGTAGCTTCGCCTGAGTTTTCCGGAGGGGGAGAAGATCATGACCGACGCTGTAAAGACGCCGTGGCACCTGTGGGTCGTCGGCGCATTGTCGCTGCTGTGGAACGCCTTTCCCGTGGTCGATTTCACGATGACCAATATGCAGAGCGAGGCCTGGCTGTCGCAATATAACGAGGCGCAGCGCGCGCTGGTGCTCGGCGCGCCGGCCTGGTCGAACATCTGCTGGGCGCTCGGCGGCTTCGGCTCGTTCTTGGGCTCACTGCTGCTGCTCTTCCGCTCGCGCCATGCGCTGACAGCGTTCCTCGTGTCCGCCGTGGGGCTCGCCGGCGTGACCTATTACCAGCTCGTCGCGAACGGCGCGGCGTTCAAGGAGGCGCTGGGCGAGGTGCCGCTGTACATCAGCATCACCATCTGGGTGATCCTGCTGGCGCTGATTTTCTATGCGCGCGCGATGAAGGCGAAGGGTGTGCTGCGCTGAGATTGGCGGTTCGGGTTGAACCCCGAACCAACCTCCATTTCCGTTCGTGTCGAGCGAAGTCGAGACACGCCGAAGTTGCGCCCGCCTTCACGTGTCTCGACTTCGCTCGGCACGAACGGGATTTGTGGGGTGGTTTGCGACCAAAGCGTGTCGCCGCTGACCGGCTACGCCAGCTCGCCCAGACCCAGCGCCGTCAGCAGCGCCCCCCGCGCCCGCCGCACATCCGCGGTGAGCCCCGCCGAGCCCAGGTCGCTCGCCGCGATCGCCTCGGGCCAATGCTTCGCCACAACCTCCGAAATCCGGTCGAGCGTATCCGCATCGGCCATGAAGCGCGGATCGACCGTCGCCGGATCGGCGACGACGCGCAGTCGCAGGCACGCGGGCCCGCCGCCATTCGCCATCGACTGGCGCACATCGACCGGCAGCAGTCGGCGGATCGGGCCGTTGCCCGCGACCATTCCCTCCAGCCAGTTCCACACCGCGGGGGTCGCCTGCGCCTCGGTCGGCAGCACCAGTCCCATGCCGCCGCCGTCGGGCAGCGATACGAGCTGGGCGTTGAACAAATAGGATTTGATCGCATCGGGCAGGCTCACCGCTTCGGCGGGGACCTCGACGATCTCGACCATGGGAAACGCCGCGCGGATTTCGGCATGCGCGGCTTCGCGGTCATGGAAGGCGGTTTCGTGGGTGAAGAGCACGCGCTCGTTCGCCACCGCGACGACGTCGTTGTGAAAGGCGCCGCCCTGGATTGCGGCGTCCGACTGGCGGATGAAGAGCGTGCGCTTGGGATCGAGCCGGTGATGGCGCGCGATCGCCTTCGACGCGTCGAGATGCTGGCGCGCCGGGAAGCGCCCGCCGCCGACCCCATAGACGAAGATCTCGACCCCCGCCGAGCCGTGCCCGTCGCAAAGCCGCATATGGTTCGCCGCGCCCTCGTCGCCAAAGGGGGCGGGGACGGGGCCGTGCACCGCGAAGGCGGGGTTTGCGAAGGCGAGCTTCAGTTGCTTCAGCGTGCCCTGCCACTCGTGGCTGCGGTGCGGCATGGTGACGAGGTTCGCGACGGTGAGATGGCATTTGCCGTCGCCGCTGTCGGGCGCGGGCGAGACCGTCGCGGCGTTGGCGGCCCACATCGACGACGCCGACCAGGCCTGCGCGCGCAGATGCGGCTCGGCGGCTTCCGGCGTCGTCCCCAGCACCGCGAGCCAGGCGGCATCGGGCCGGTCGAGCGGCGTGAAGAAGCCCTGCGGCAGCCCGAGCGCCAGATTGTGGCGCATCTTGTCGAGGCCCTGCAGCGCCGCGGCGCGCGGCTGCGACACGTCGCCGGCATTGCTCGCCGAGGCGATATTGCCCCGGCTGAGGCCGGCGTAGTTGTGCGTCGGGCCGATGATACCGTCGAAATTGATCTCGATGAGCATAAGATTGACGGCTCCCTCCCGTCCCGATTGTTCCGTGTTCCCCGGCGAAAGCCGGGGCCCCGTTTCGCCCTCGCCATGAGCTCCGGCTTTCGCCGGGGAACACCAGAGCGTTGCGTCCTATCCTAGCGCGCGATCCAGCTGATTTGGTCGCCCTTGCCGACGCCCAGGATGCGCGCGGTGTCGGCGTCGATCGTGCCGTCGGCGCCGACCTTGCCGAAACAGCAGCGGAAGTCCGCTAGCCGCCCGGTCGCGACCAGCGCATCCTCGCCGCCGTCGCCAACGCCGGTCACCTCGACATGCCGGGCGTCGCGGATGCTCGCGACCTGGTCGGTGCGCGCGGTCATCGTCGGGCCGCCGTCGAAGATGTCGACGTAATTCTCGAAGGCGAAGCCCTCATTCTCCAGCATGCGCATCGCGGCGCGCCCGGTGGGGTGCGGGACGCCGATCACGCTGCGCGCATGGTCGCTGAGCATCGCGATATAGACGGGGTGCTTGGGCATCAGGTCGGCGATGAACTGGTTGCCGTGGACCGCGTTGAACTGGTCGGCTTCCTGGAAATTCATCCCGAAGAATTTGCCCGCGACGCCGTCCCAGAAGGGCGAGCCGCCCGCCTCGTCGATCACCCCGCGCAGCTCGGCGAGGATGCGGTCGGCGAAACGCGGCCGGTGGCGCGCGATGAACAGGTAGCGCGAGCGCGCGAGCAGCAGCCCCAGCCCGCCGGCGCGCGCCGCGGGGTGGAGGAAGAGTCCGCCGACCTCCGACGCGCCGTTGAGGTCGTTGCTCAGCATCAGCACCTGCGCGTGGAAGGTGCGGCCGAGCTGCTCGCTATGCTTGCTGTCGGTGCCGATGCGATAGGAGTAGAAGGGCCAGCGCTGGCCGACCTGCCCGAAAATCTGGCAGGTGCCGCGCACTTCGCCGCTGTCGAGATCCTCGAGCATCATGAGGTACAGCTCGTCCGACGGATATTCCTTGTCCGAGGCAAAGCTCGCCTCCGTGCGCTCGAGCTTGGCGCGCAGCGCTTGTCTGTCGGGGGGCAGGTTGGTGAAGCCGCCGCCGGTCAGCTTCGCCATCTCGTAAATGCTCTGCAGATCGCCTGGGCGCGCCGCCCGGATCACATAATTCACACAATCCCCCGTTCCGCTATTCTCATCATGGTGAGCGCCGACAGCTGCGCGCGTTCGGCGAGGCTGTCGACGATCAGAAATTCGTCCGCGCTGTGGATCGCGCCGCCGCGCGGGCCCATGGTGTCGACCACGGGCACGCCGCACGCCGCGATATTGTTGCCGTCGCACACGCCGCCGGTGGCATTCCAGCCGATCGGCGGCAGGCCGAGCGCGGCGCCGCAGTTGCGCACCAGTTCGAACAGCCGCGTCGCCGCGGCGTCGAGCGGCTTGGGCGGGCGGTTGAAGCCGCCGTGGAGGTGACAATGCACGTCGTGCTCGCGCGACACCGCGGCGATCGCATCGCGCATCGCCGCCTCGGCCGCGACCATCGCCTCGGGGGTCGAGGGGCGCATATTGACGCGCAGGATCGCGCTGTCGGGCACGACATTGTTCGGCCCGCCGCCGTCGATCTTCGCCGGATTGACCTTGAGCTCGGGCGACTTGAGCCTGGCGAGCCGCAGCGCGAGGTCGGCGGCGGCGAGCAAGGCGTTGCGCCCCTCGTCGGGGTTGCGCCCGGCGTGCGCCGACAGCCCGTGGACGGTAACGCTGAAGTTGCCGCTCCCCGGCCGCGCGCCCGCGAGCGTGCCGTCGGGCAGCGCGGGTTCATAAGTGAGCGCGGCGGTCTTGCCCCGCGCGAGCTCGGCGATCAGCGCGGCCGAGGCGTGGCTGCCCGTCTCCTCGTCGCTGTTGATCATCACGTCGTACCCGACGCGGCCCGCAAGCGGCGAGGCTTCGAGCGCGGTCAGCGCCGCGAGGATCACCGCAATCCCCGCCTTCATGTCGGCGGTCCCCGGCCCGTTGAGCACGCCGGGCTCCCGCCATTGCAAAGTCTGGAACGGATGGTCGGCGGCGAACACCGTGTCCATATGCCCGGTGAGCAACAACTGCACCGGCGCCTCGGGCCGCACGCGCAGGTGCAGATGGTCGCCGCGCTGCGTCGTGCGGATCTGGCCCGCGGCATCGACGCTCTCGACCGGATCGGGCGCGACGAGGCGGATGTCGCCGGGCAGCGCCGAAAAAGCATCGGCGAGCATCCCCGCCACGGTCTTCAGCCCCGCGAGGTTGCCCGTCCCGCTGTTAACTGCCGCCCAGCGCTCGACCTGCGCGAGCATCGGCGCATCGGCGGCGACGTCGAGCGTCGCGCTTTCGGAGGCGGTGAGGGTGGTCATCGAACCGCTATAGCGAGGGGGAATGGGCTTTTGCACCCCCCGCCTTTCGCGAGGTCGAGAAGCGGGCCAGGCGCTCGGCGGCGGCGCGCTGAGCGGGCTAGCGCGCGAACCAGATGATATGGCGGCCGCCCTTGCCGCCGCTGCGTGCGCGCACGGGAACTTCCTCGACGGCGAAGCCCGCATCTTTCAAACGCCGCGCGAAGCGTGCGTCGGGCGCGGCCGACCAGATTGCGAGTACGCCGCCTGGGCGCAGCGCCGCCCTGGCGCGCGCCAGCCCGGCGATCGAGTAGATGCGATCATTGCCCTCGCGCGTCAGCCCGTCGGGCCCGTTGTCGACGTCGAGCAATATCGCGTCATAGCGCCGCGCCGCGCCGCCGATCACCGCCCGGACATCCTCCAGGACAACGTTGACGCGCGGATCGTCCAGGCATCCCGCGGCCAGGTCCGCCATCGGCCCGCGCGCCCACTCGATGACCTCGGGCACCAGCTCGGCGACGGTCACCCGCGCCTCGGCGCTTAGCCGCGCAAGCGCAGCGCGCAGCGTGAAGCCCATGCCATAGCCGCCAACGAGCAGGTGCGGTGCGGGGTTGCCGGGCAGCCGGTCGCAGGCCATCTCGGCGAGCGCTTCCTCCGACCCGCTCATGCGGCTGGTCATGAGTTCGCTCTGGTCGAGCGTGATGAAATAATCCGCGCCGCGCCGGAACAGGCGGAGGTCGCCGCCGCCGGGGACGCGCGCGACGGCGAGGAGCATGCGCGGGGTCATGCCCAGGCCTATAGGGCCCGCCGTCCGCATTGCCACCCCCATTGCCAAGCCGCGCGCTTCGCGGCATAGGGCGGCGGCCCTTTCCTCCCCGGGTCCACTGGCGCTTGGCGCCGAACCAAAGGGTGCTGCAATGACCGAATTTCTGGACCGCCACGGGCTGTCGATCGATGCGCGGCTGGTCGATTTCGTGCAGGATCGCGCGCTGCCCGGCACCGGGCTCGACGCGAACCGATTCTGGGCGGACTTTGCCGCGCTGCTGAACAGATTCGCTCCGGAAAATGCGGCGCTGCTCGCGAAGCGCGAGGAACTGCAGGCGCAGATCGACGCCTGGCATATCGAGCGCGCGGGGCAACCGCACGATGGCGCCGCCTATCAGGCCTTCCTCCGCGACATCGGTTATCTCGTCCCCGAACCCGCGCCCTTCCAGGTCGGCACCGCGAACGTCGATCCCGAGATTGCGACGATGGCCGGGCCGCAGCTGGTCGTGCCGGCATTGAACGCGCGTTTCGCCTTGAACGCCGCCAACGCGCGCTGGGGCAGCCTCTATGACGCGCTTTACGGCACCGATGCGCTCGACGCGCCGCCGGCCATGCCCGGCGGTTACGACGCGACGCGCGGCGCCGCGGTGATTGCGCGCGCCAAGGCCTTCCTCGACGCGGCTGTGCCGCTGGCGTCGGGCAGTTGGGCCGGCTGGACCGGCGGCACGCCCGACCTCGCCGATCCGGCGCAGCTCGTCGGCAGCAAGGACGGCGGCCTGCTGTTCAGGCACAACGGCCTCCACATCGAGCTGATGATCGACCCCGCCAGCGCGATCGGCCAGACCGATCCAGCGGGCATCGCCGACGTGCTGCTCGAAGCCGCGCTCACGACGATCATCGACCTCGAGGATTCGGTCGCCGCGGTCGACGGCGAGGATAAGGTGCTGGGCTATTCGAACTGGCTCGGCCTGATGCGCGGCGACCTGACCGAGGTGTTCGCCAAGGGTGGCGCGACCGTCACCCGCGCGATGGAACCCGACCGCGGCTGGACCGCGCCCGATGGCGGCGCCTTCACGCTGCCCGGACGCAGCGTCATGTTCGTGCGCAACGTCGGCCATCTGATGACGACGCCGATGGTGAAGCTCGCCGACGGCGCCGAAGCGCCCGAGGGCCTGTGCGATGCGGTGTTCACCAGCCTCTGCTCGCTCCACGATTTGAAGGGTCTCGGCACGCTCAGGAACAGCCGCGCCGGCAGCATCTATATCGTCAAGCCCAAGCAGCACGGGCCCGAGGAATGCGCCTTCACCGACCGGCTGTTCGACGCCGTCGAGGACATGCTCGGCCTCGCGCGGCACACGATCAAGGTCGGGGTGATGGACGAGGAGCGCCGGACCAGCGCCAACCTCGCCGCGTGCATCCATGCGGTGAAGGACCGCATCGTCTTCATCAACACCGGCTTCCTCGACCGCACCGGCGACGAGATCCACACCTCGATGCGCGCGGGGCCGATGATCCCGAAGGGCGAGATGAAGGCGAGCGACTGGATCGCGAGCTACGAGGACCGCAACGTCCGCATCGGGCTCGCCTGCGGGCTTTCGGGCAAGGCGCAGATCGGCAAGGGCATGTGGGCGATGCCCGACCTGATGCGCGCGATGCTCGACGCCAAGATCGGCCATCCGAAGAGCGGCGCGAACACCGCCTGGGTGCCGTCGCCGACCGCCGCAACCTTGCACGCGCTCCACTATCACCAGGTTGATGTCTTCGCCCGCCAGCGCGAGATCGCGGGCGAGGCGGTGCCGGCGCTCGACCGGCTCCTCGACATCCCGGTCGCGACGGGGCGCAACTGGAGCGAGACCGAGCTGAATCGCGAACTCGATAACAATTGCCAGGGCATATTGGGCTATGTCGTGCGCTGGATCGACCAGGGCGTCGGCTGCTCGAAAGTGCCCGACATCGACGACGTCGGCCTGATGGAGGACCGTGCGACGCTGCGGATCAGCAGCCAGGCGCTCGCCAACTGGTTGCTCCACGGCGTCTGCACTCCGGCGCAGGTCGATGCCGCGCTGGTGCGCATGGCGGCCAAGGTCGACGCGCAGAACGCAGGCGACCCGCTCTACGAAAAGCTCGCCCCCGACGGCATCGCCTACCAGGCGGCGCGCGCGCTGATCTTCGAGGGGGTGACCCAGCCCTCGGGCTATACCGAGCCGTTGCTGCACGAATATCGCCGGAAAAAGAAGGCGGCTTAGGGGCAGCGAGGGCGGCCAACGAGCCGCCTCATAAATCCCGTTCGTGTCGAGCGAAGTCGAGACACGTCGAAGGCAGCGCTTCCCAAGCGTGTCTCGACTTCGCTCGACACAAACGGAAATAGAGGACGGTCCTTGAACGTCTCCTGCCGACCCACCTTGCGCTCCGCGGCAAAATGCTATTCGATTGAGCCGCATGACCGCCGCGCCGCATAATCATGATTTCCTCGCCGCGTCGCACGACGACAATGCGCGGCGCACCCTGTGGGTCGTCGCGCTGACCGCCGTCATGATGGTCGGCGAGATCGTCGCGGGCTACATCACCGGGTCGATGGCGCTGCTCGCCGACGGTTTCCATATGGCGACGCATGCCGGCGCGCTGGGACTCGCGGCGGTCGCCTATGGCTATGCCAAGCGCCACCGCGACAATCCGCGCTACAGCTTCGGCACGGGCAAGGTCGGCGACCTGACCGGTTTCGCCTCGGCGCTGATCCTCGGCCTCTTCGCGATCGGCATCGCGGTCGAATCGGTTCTGCGGCTGATCGATCCCGAACGCGTCGATTTCGCCAGCGCGACGCTCGTCGCGGTGATCGGCCTCGCGGTGAATATCGTCAGCGCCTTGCTGCTGATGGGCGGCCACGACCATGGCCACGGGCGCGACGATGATCACGATCACGGCCATGGCCATCATCACAGCCACGGCCACGACAATAATCTCCGCTCGGCCTATCTCCACGTCCTCGCCGACGCGCTGACCTCGGTGCTCGCGATCGCCGCGCTGCTCGCGGGGCGCTATCTTGGCTGGCGCTGGATGGACCCGGCGATGGGGATCGTCGGCGCAATCGTCATCGGGCGCTGGTCGTGGAGCCTCATCCGCGACACCGCCGCGGTGCTGCTCGACGAGACCGACGGGCGCATCGCCGAGGCGGTGCGGCGCGAGGTCGCGGCGATGGACGTGCGCCTTATCGACCTCCACGTCTGGCGCGTCGGCCCCGGCGCGCACGCCGCGATCGTCGAGGTCGAGGGCAGACTGCCCTGCGCGGCGATCCGCGACCGCCTCGAACATATTGCCGGCATCGGCCATCTGACCGTCGCGGTGCGCTGAACCCGCGCTTTTCAGCGATTGCTCATCCTTTGCTCATGACACTCATCTGCAAGGGCGGGCAGGGCAGGGCCTCCATGATCCGGGAGGTTTGACGACGATGACGACGAACGAAACAGGCAAACGCAGCGGCATGCCCTGGCGACCGATCGGCTGGGGCGCGGCGGTCGCGCTGCTCGCGGTGCCGCTGGTCGCCATGCAGTTCACCGACGAGGTCGACTGGACCGCGGGCGATTTTCTCTTCGCGGCCCTGATGTTCGGCATCGTCGGCTGCACCTTCGAGGTCGCGGTGCATATGAGCCGCAACCTCGCCTATCGCGCGGGCGCGGCGCTCGGGCTGCTCGCGGGGCTGATGCTCGTCTGGGTCAATGGTGCGGTGGGTTTCCTCGGCGACGAGGGCAATCCGTGGAACCTGCTCTTCGCGCTGGTGCTGCTCGTCGCCATCGCCGGATCGGCGATCGGCCGCTATCGCGCCGCGGGCATGGCGCGCGCGATGGCCGCCGCCGCCGCGGTGCAGGTCGGCATCGGCGTCGCCGCGCTCGCCGCGGGGCTCGGTTCGGCGGGACCGGCGGGGCTTTACGAGGCGGTGCTCGGCACCAGCCTCTTCACCGCGCTCTGGCTGCTCTCGGCGGGCCTGTTCCTCAAGGCGGCGCGCGACGGCTAGGGGAGCTCCCGCGATAGCTGCCGTTCCGGTACAATACTGCCTTGCTTTTCCGCACTATAGGCCCGCATCTGGGACGCGGGACAGCAAGGGGGCAGGGGCGATGACGGCACCTTTCAATTTCGGGCAGCTCAAATTTCTGAAGACGTTGACCGAAGCGCTTTTTCACGGCGTCGACATGGTCGTCACGGCCGACGACGTGGTCGCCAATGTCGCGACCTTGTTCGGCAAGGTCGGCGGCACCAAGCTCGACGAGCTGCAATTCTCGCTCGACATGACCGAGCTGGCGCTGGGGCCGGTGTTCGTCGAACTCGACGTCGCCGACCGCGCCGAGCGCATTGCGAACCGGCTGCAGAACAGCGACTTCGACCTGTTCCAGGACATGGCGCGGCTGCGCGGGATTATCTACGCGTGCTATTACGGCTATTGGCAGGGCGGCGACCAGCCGCGCGAGGCCGGGCAGGACGCCAATGTCGCCAACCCGGTGCACGAGCAGATCGGCTTCACCCTGCCCAGGTTCCGCACCCGCAGCGACCCGCCCGATCTACGGATCGACGATGTGCGCGGCCGCGAGATCGACGACGACCATATCCTCTCCGCCGCGACGCTCGAGGACGAATATGACGTCGTCGTCATCGGCTCGGGCGCCGGTGGCGCGGTCGCGGCGTTTAATGTCGCGGCGCAGGACTATAAGGTGCTGATCGTCGAGGCCGGCCCCTTCTACCCCTCGCACCGGATCACCCATCACGAACTCGAAATGATCGCCGCGCTCTACAAGCATGGCGGGGTGCAGACGACGACCAACAACGATTTCGTCATCTTCCAGGGGCGCAACGTCGGGGGCTCGTCGACGGTGAACAACGGCATTTGCCTGCGCGTCAACGAGCACGGGCGCACCCACCCCGACGCGCCCGACGTGCTCGCCAAATGGGCCAGCATCGGCGCGCCGATCGACGCCGCGGCGTTCCACGCCAGCTATGATGCGGTGCAGGCGAAGCTCGGCATCGCGCGCGCCGAACCGCGCAGCGGGCGCCATAACGGCACGCATCTTGTCGACGGCTGGCGGAAGCATACCGCCGCCTCGACCGACCCGCGCGAGAAGCGCGCGGTCGCCGACTGGTTCGACAAGAATTTCGGCCCGCCGCGCACGCCCAACGCCTGCGCCTATTGCGGCTATTGCAACTCGGGTTGCCCCTATGGCCGCCGCATGGGCATGGCGCAGACCTATCTGCCGTCGGCGTGCCGCGACCATGGCGCGCGCATCCTGCCCGACACCAAGGCCGAGCAAATCCTCTGGCAGGACGCAGCGAACGGCAAGCGCGAGGCCGAGGCGGTGCGGCTGGTGATGCCCGACGGCTCGCGCCGCATCGTCCGCGCGCGCGTCGGCGTGGTCGTCGCGGGCGGCACCATCGCCTCGTCGAAACTGCTCGAGAGCAGCGGCATCCGGGGCACGGGCTACCAGATCTCGCTCAACGTCGCCTCGCCCGTCGTCGCGCTGATGCCCGACGGCGTCGGCGGCAATGCGTGGGACGAGGACCAGATGACGAGCTATGTCGACTGCGGCAAATATCTGCTCGAAAGCCATTTCCAGCCGCCGATGGCGATGGCGTCGCTGATGCCCGGCTGGTTCGGCACACACGCCGACCGCATGCGCAATTTCAGCCGCATCCATTCGGCAGGCATCCTCTTCCCCGCCGACCGCCGCGGGCAAGTCGTCGCCGGCAAGCTCAAATTCGTGCTCGACGTCGATGACGATCTGCCCGTGCTGCGCGATGCGATGGCGACGCTGACCAGGGTCCATTTCGCCGCGGGGGCGGTCGAATGCTATCCCGCGCTGGCGAGCGGCAAGACGATCAGGCCGGATATGGATGTCGACGAATTTTTCCGTCGCGAGATCAGGGAGCAGGACGACCTGACCTTGTCGAGCAGCCACCCGCACGGCGGCAATGCGATCAACGAGAACCCCCAATATGGCATCGTCGATCCCGAATGCCGCGTGCACGGCACGACCAATGTGCTGGTCACCGACGCGAGCGTCTTTCCGAGCTGCATCCGCGTCAACGCGCAATGGACGACGATGGCGATGGCGCATTACGCGACCGGGCGGGGTGATCCGTTTCGGTGAGGGCTTAGGCGATCCTTCCTTTCCGTTCGTGTCTCGACTTCACTCGACACGAACGGCTAAGGGGCGAACGAAATGACCTTCACCGTCGCCGCCCTCTACCGCTTCGCGCCCTTCGACGAGCCAGCCGCGCTACGCCAGCCCCTGTTCGACCTCTGCGCCGCGAACGGTGTCAAGGGCACGCTCCTCCTCGCCGCGGAAGGCATCAACGGCACCATCGCCGGCCCCGCCGACGGTATCGCCGCCGTGATCGCCCACATCCGCGCGCTCCCCGATTGCGCCGACGTCGACGTCAAATATTCGACCGCCGCCGCCACGCCCTTCCAGCGGCTCAAGGTGCGGCTGAAGAAGGAAATCGTGACGATGAAGGTGCAGGGCATCGACCCCGCCCGCGACGTGGGCCGCTATGTCGATCCTGCCGACTGGAACGCGGTGATCGCTGATCCCGATACGGTCGTCATCGACACGCGGAACGGCTTCGAGGTCGGTTACGGCAGCTTCGACGGCGCGATCGACCCGCAGACGAAGAGCTTCGGCGACTTCCCCGGCTGGTGGCGCGACAATGCCGCCGAGTTCGCCGGCAAGCGCATCGCGATGTTCTGCACCGGCGGCATCCGCTGCGAAAAATCGACCGCCTTCCTGCGCAGCGAAGGCGTGGACGACGTCGTGCACCTCAAGGGCGGCATCCTCGCCTATCTGGAGCAAGTGCCCGAGGCGGAAAGCCGCTGGCACGGCAGCTGCTTCGTCTTCGACGAACGCGTGAGCGTCGGGCACGGGCTGGCCGAAGTCGGGGACAAGGCATAGGGGCGGCTTCGGGGTGGGAAACGGACGTTCAATTCTCGTCATGCTGAACTTGTTTCAGCATCCATGGCCTGAACTCTCGTCCGGCGCTGCGCCGAAGGAAACGGCAGACCATGGATCCTGAAACAAGTTCAGGATGACGATACTATAGATGTCGCGTTTCGCCCGCTATTCCGCGCTCACCCGATACGTCACCTTATACTCGCTCCGGTCGCCGTTGATCGTCCGCGTGAAATTCCCCACCCGCGGCTCGAGGTCGATCGTGCCCAAAATGTCGTTGCCCCCGACATCGTCGTCCTCGAGCAATTGCACCGTCGAATTGCCGTCGAAGTCGAAGCTGCGCGGCACTACCCAGCGCTGCCCCTTCTTCATCGTATAGCTGTCCTTCTTGCTTTCGGGAAAACGCTGGCTGCCGCCGAAGCGCAGGAACAGCTGGTCGGGCAGGCCGAGGTAGCCGGTGACCTTCAGGCACTCGATCACGATGTCGGACACACGGTATTTGCCGCCGCGCACCGCGCCGCCGTCGTCGCTCGGCGCCAACAGCCGCGCGATCGCGTCGGATGCGTCGCCCGCATAACGCCCGCTCGGGAACTCCGACAGATAGGCGCTGAACGCGCGTACGCTGCTTTCGGCAAGCGCGCCCTTCCAGAAAATCTCCTCGCTCGCGGTGCGGTCGCTGGTCGGCACGGAGGGTGCCGCGGCGACCAACGTCGGCACCGTGCGCGGTACCAGATAAACCGGGGTGCCGGTGATGCTTGCGCTGACGAAGGGCCGCTGGTTGCCGCCGGTCGCTGCGAGCACATCGTCGCGAATTGCGCCGCCCAGCAATTGCACCGGGAGGTCGGGCTCGGGCAGCCGCCGCGCGAGCGCCAGCGCAAAGGGGCTGTTCGCGCCCGTGCCGTCGCTTGCGGTCTGCCCCGGCGCGGCGGCGAAAATGACGAGCACGTCGTCGGCCTCGACCCCCGCCATGCCGCGCGCCACCGCGCGCGTGCCCGACCGCCATTTGCTGCCGAAGGGATTGTTGCGGCACGCGTCGAGCACCACCATGCGGATCTGCGCGCCCGACACCGCCTCCATCAGCCGGTCGAGCTGGATCGCCTCATAGGGGAGGTCGAGGTCCGATTCGAGCCTGGCGTCGGTCGGCAGCAGCCAGTTCTTGCCCTGCGCCTCGATTCCGTGTCCGGCGAAATAGACCATCGCGACGTCGGCGCCGTTCGCCTTCGCGCGGAAATCGCGCATTGCGGTCTGGAATTTCTGGTTGTCGAGGTCGCTCGCGACGACGACCTCGTCGAACCCCGCGGCTTTCGCGGCGTCGGCGACGATCCTGATGTCGTTTGCGGGGTTCGTCAGCGCGCTCGCATGCGCATAGCTGGTGTTGCCGATGACCAGCGCGACCTTGCGCGCCTCGGCGGCGGTCGGGGACAGCAGCAGGAGAAGGGTCAGAAGGGGTAGAAAGAAACGCGTCATCTCGCTCTCCTTTCGCCGTCAGTGCGCGCGCGCGGCGCCATATTCGACCCAGCCGAAGGGTCGCGGGGTCTTGGGCATATACATCGCCCCCTGCCGCTCGACCGCGAAGCCCGCCGCGGCATAGGCGTTCGAAATCGGGCGGGTGAGGTGGCAATTGCCGCCGATGCGCTTCCACACCGGTTCGATCCGCCGCTGCCATTTCGCGACCCCCGGATCGGGCGCGCCGCCATGTTCGAGGAACAGCGCGGTGCCGCCAGGCTTCAGCACGCGGCGGATTTCGGCGAGCACCGCCTTCTGCTCGGCGACCGAACAGAGCGTGAAGGTCGTCACCACCGTATCGAAGCTTGCATCGCCGAACGGCATCGCCTCGCCGACCCCGCCCCGGATATCGGCATCGATCCCGTGCGCCGCCGCGGCCGCGCGGCTCATCGCCAGCAATTCGGGCGAGGGATCGAGCCCGGTGAAGCTTTTCACCCGGCCAGGCACGTAAAATTCCATGTTGATCCCGCCGCCGCAGCCGAGTTCGAGTATGTCGCCCGCGGCGTGCGGCACGACCTTGCTCCGCGCCTTCATGACCTGCCCCTGCGAACAGGCGCATTTGATCAGTCGCGGAACGCCATGCCTCTCCCACCAGCTCGCCATAGAGCACACTCCCCTTGGCGTGCAGCCTGTCCCTTGCTAGCGCGCTTGGCAACACCCATCTGTGCGCTCCGCCACAGGGATAGAAAGAAGACCATGCCCGCCACGCACCACACCAAGATGCTCATCCTCGGCTCCGGCCCAGCCGGCCTGTCCGCCGCCATTTACGCGGCGCGCGCCGGCATGATGCCGATCGTGGTGCAGGGGCTGCAGCCCGGCGGCCAGCTCACCATCACCACCGACGTCGAAAATTACCCCGGCTATGCCGAGGTGATCCAGGGCCCGTGGCTGATGGAACAGATGACCGCGCAGGCGGTGCATGTCGGCACCAGCATGATCTGGGACACGATCGTCGACGTCGACCTGTCGCAGCGCCCGTTCAGGCTGACCGGCGACGGCGGCGACATCTATCTGGCCGAAACGCTCGTCATCGCGACCGGCGCGCAGGCGAAGTGGCTCGGAGTCGAGGGCGAACAGGAACTCGGCGGCAAGGGCGTATCGGCCTGCGCGACGTGCGACGGCTTTTTCTATCGCGGCAAGAAGGTCGTCGTCATTGGCGGCGGCAACACCGCGGTCGAGGAAGCGCTCTACCTCACCAACCATAGCGACGATGTGACGCTCATCCACCGCCGCGATCACCTGCGCGCCGAAAAGATCCTGCAGGACCGCCTCTTCGCCAACCCGAAGATCAAGATACTCTGGAACAAGAAGGTCGACCGCTTCGTCGCCGGTGAGGGCGTGTCGGGGCTCGTCGGGGTCGACCTGATCGACACCGTCACCGGCGAGGCCAGCCACGAACCCACCGACGGCGGCTTCGTCGCGATCGGCCACAGCCCCTCGACCGAGCTGTTCAAGGGCAAATTGCCGCTCGACGCCGATGGTTATCTCGAGGTCACCCCGGGCACGTCGCTGACGAGCATCCCGGGTGTATTCGCGGCGGGCGACGTCACCGACAAGGTGTATCGCCAGGCGGTCACCGCGGCGGGTATGGGCTGTATGGCGGCGCTCGATGCGGAGCGCTTCCTCGCCGAGGCCGAATATCGCGCGATGGTGGATGCGTAACTTAAGCCCCTCCCCTTCAGGGGAGGGGTTGGGGTGGGGCCTTTCAGGTAGCGCTATGCCGCTGGCCCCCACCCGCTGCGACTAGGCAGCAAGCTGCCAAGTCTCGCTGCCCTCCCCTAAAGGGTAGGGCGGAGTTGTTCCAATATCCGCCCCGCCAGCCACTCGCCATCGTCGCCCGCAAAACTATGTGACGGGCTCGCCAGCCGTTCGACGCGCATCGACCCCCGATTCGCCTCGATATGCGCCAATGACGGCGCAAGCGTCTCCATAAACGTCTGCGCCGTCCGGTCCCCCGTCGCGAGCAATATTGTTACCGGGCAGAACAACTCGGCGAGTGCCGCGTCGAGCTCGTCCGCGAGGCTCCCGAACGCCGGTGCCGCCGGCTTCTTGCGCATCGCCGACAGCCCCCGCGCGAGCTTCTTCAGATCGATTTCGCCCTTGACCAGCCGTAGCAGGCTTTTCGGATCCCTGAGCCGCGCGAGGTAGCGCGAGCGGATCGCCGATGCGGGGGGCAGGGCTGGTTCGTCCGCTTCCTCGCTGTCGCCGCAGTTATCCTCATAGGTCCAGGGATTGGCGAGGATCAGCCCGTCGAGTGCCAGCGGCTGGTGCAGCAGCAGCGCGCTCGCCGCGTCGCAATTGCCGAAGGCGACCACGCGCGCCATCTGCGGCGCCGCCTCGCCAAACGCCGCGATCGCCGCCGCGATGTCGGGCCCGCTCGACCGATAGCCGCCATTCTCGCCCTCGCTGTCGCCGATCCCGCGCCGGTCGAAACGGAACACAGGATGCCCTGCTTCGGCGACACGCTGCGCCAGCATCGCCATGCCGCGATGCGCACCGCTGCGTATCTCGTTGCCGCCCGACACGATCAGCAGCCCCGCCGTCCCGGGCGCTTCGTCGAGCGTCGCGGCGAGCGTCGCGCCCTCGCAGGCGAAGGTCAGCTGACGCCGCATGCCGCGCTACAGTCCGCGATGTCGGCGGCGATTGCCTCGGCCATTCCCGCATCCTCGCCCGGCTCGGCGCGAAGCCACAGCGGCGTGCCGGCGATGCCCTCGGCGCCCAGGGAGACGCTGCGCAACGGCTCGACCGGCTGCACCTCGGCGGCGCCCAGCTGCGCGATCATCGCGGGCGACAGCCGGTTGCCCGCCAGCAGCAGCGGTTCGGTCTTCGCCGTCTCGCTCAGGCTTTCGAGCGACGACGTCACCCCCGCCTCGCGATCGGCCGACACCCGCGCGCGCAGCAACGTGCGCAGCAGCGATGAACCGCCGACCGCGGCCAGCCGCCACCAGCCCGCCGCCCGCACCCGGTGATCGATCAGGCACCCGCCGCGCACCGACGCCACCAGCAAAGGCCCGTCGACCCCCGCCGCAACCTCGGCCAGCGCCGCCTGCCAACCCGCAAGGTCGACATCCTCCAGCGGCACCAGACTCTCATTCTGCCCCGGCAAGTCGGGCATCACCGCCGCGAAGCCCTTCGCCGCCAGCGCCCGCATCGCGAGCACCAGGGTACGGCGCGTGCGGTTCGCTTCCTCGAACAGCGGCGGGACAATCAGCACGGTCGCACGCGGCGCCCCGGCGGGCTCTATGCGCAAGATATGTTCGCCCATGCGCTGCCCGGCAAATCTCAGTCGGTCACTTTGCGCAGCGAAAAGGCCAGCAAATTGCCATAGGTTTCGAAAATCTCGCCGTCGATCTCGTCGTCGTCGATGATGATGCCGAGGCGATCCTCCATCTCGGTCAGCACCGTCGCGACCGCCATCGAGTCGAACTCGGGCAGCTCGCCGAACAGCCCGCTGTCGGCGGTCAGCGCCGCAGCGCGAGCCTCGCCGAGGCCCAGAATGTCGGCAAGCAAAGCGCGCAATGTCGCATCGACGGCGGCGGGGGTATCGGTCATGACGTCCTCACTCGCGCCCCAGCTTCGAGCGCGCAAAAGCCTTTATCGCGGGCCCCCATGCCGCGATGTGCGCCGGATTGAAAGCCTCCAATCGCCACAGCGGCTCGTGCCGGTTCATCCAGTCCTTCTTGTAGCCGTCGTTGCCGGTGCCGAAATCGACGCGCGCCACGCCGTCGACCTCGATCACATGGCGGAACAGCGCCGCCGACAACAGGGTTCCCGGCGAGGCCTTGAGGCTGTCCTCGACATGCGCGAGCTTGTGGATGAAGGCGGTGCCGTCCTCGACCGTCCAATATTGCGCCGCGACCGGAATGCCCTCGATCCGCGCGATCCCCATGCGAAAGGTGCCGCGCCGGCTCTCGCTCTCGGCAAAGGCGCGCAGCAGCGCGGGGTCGCCCTCCTCGGGTTTCCAGCTCGCGGCATAGATGCTCTCATAGGCGGCCCAGCTGCCGGGGTCATATTCGGTCAGCAGCTGGATATCGACCACGCCCTTCTTGGCCTTGCGCTTGACCGTGTTCTTGAGCGCGCCGGGGCGGCTTTCCCACCAGTCGTCGTGGCTCATGCCATTCAGGTCGAGCCAGTGGCGGTCGCCCGCCGGCATCGCCTTCACCCACCAGCCCGCGGCGCGCATCGCGCCCGCGACATCGGCCTGCGCAGCATCGGGCACCGGATAGAGCGTCAGCCGCCCGGCGCCCTTCCTGAGCTTCGCGAACAGTGCGCGAAGCGCCGCCGCGCGGTCGCCCTCGCCGGTGAACAGCGGCCGGATCGAGAAGCTGTACCAGTTGGCGAGCCCGCTCAGCTGCCCCGCATGGTCGCGGCGCAGCGGCAGCCATGCCGTCACCGAGCCCGCGGTGCCGTGCGCATCGATGCGCCCTTCGCCGGCAAAATCATGCGCGGCGAGCAGGTCGAACCACGCCGCGCGGTCGAACGGCGAGGCGGGCGCACCCGCGCGCGCGTCGGCGGGCAGCCCCGCCTCATCATTAGCGCGATGTTCACCGTTCCCTTGCATAGGCTGGCGCTCTATCACCCAGTCCTAAAGAACCGATGACCGAGCCCTTGATCCCAGCGTCGCGCCCGATCGACCATCTCGCCCTTTGCGGCGCGAGCGATGCGCCTGCGCTGCTGATTGGCGACAAGGCCATGAGTTTTGCCGAACTCGACGCCAGTGTCGGCCGCCTCGCGTCGTGGCTGCTCGAACAGGCCGGGGGGCCGGGCGAGCGCGTCGCCAGCTGGAGCGCCAAGACGCGGCTCGCCTGCCTGATGCCGCTCGCCGCCGCGCGTGCGGGGCTGATCCATGTGCCGGTAAATCCGCTGCTGAAAGCGCCGCAGGTCGCGCATATCCTGACCGACAGCGGCGCCAAGCTGCTCGTCACCAATACCGCGCGGTCGGACACTCTCGGCGGCGACTTGCCGGTCGAATGCGCGGTGCAGGACCTCAAGATCGCCGAGGAAGTCATTGATTCGGGTGGGCAGGGGCTTCCGCCGTCGCTCGCCGAACCCCGCGACCTGGCCGCGATCCTCTATACCAGCGGCTCGACCGGGCGCCCCAAGGGGGTGATGCTCAGCCACGCCAATCTCTGGCTTGGGGCCGAGGCGGTCGCCGACTATCTGAAGCTCGTCCCCGAGGATCGCATCCTCGCGGTGCTGCCCTTGAGCTTCGATTACGGCCAGAACCAGCTGCTCTCGACCTGGTATGCCGGCGCGGCGGTCGCCCCGCTCGACTATCTCACGCCGCGCGACGTCGTGAAGGCGGTCGCGCGCCATGGCGCCACGACACTTGCCGGGGTGCCGCCGCTCTGGGTGCAACTCGTCGAAAGCGACTGGCCCGCCGACACCGCGGCGCATCTGAAGCGCCTCACCAACAGCGGCGGTGCGCTCACCCCCTCGCTGATCGACGCGATGCGCGATACCTTTCCGGGCGCCGCGATCTACCCGATGTACGGCCTCACCGAGGCGTTCCGTTCGACCTATCTCGATCCGAAGCTCGTCGCCGACCATCCGACCTCGATGGGCCGCGCGATCCCGCACGCCGAAATCCTGGTCTGCCGCCCCGACGGCACGATCACCGCCGACGAGGAGCCCGGCGAACTCGTCCATTGCGGGCCGCTGGTGGCGCAGGGCTATTGGCAGGACGCCGAGCGCACCGCCCAACGCTTCAAGCCCGCGCCGCGCGCCTCGCAATATGGCGGCATGGCGGTGTGGTCGGGCGACACGGTACGCCGCGACGCCAATGGCCTCCTTTATTTCGTCGGCCGCGACGATGCGATGATCAAGACCGCGGGCAACCGCGTCAGCCCGACCGAGGTCGAGGATATCGCCGTCGCGTCGGGCCAGATTTTCGAAGCGGTCGCCTTCGGCATCCCCGACGACCGGCTCGGCGCCGCGATCGTGCTGATCGTGCGCGGCAAGGCCGACGCCGACCGCGACGCGCTCACAGCGTATCTGAAGGCGAACCTGCCGAACTTCATGCAGCCGCAGGTGATCGAATGGCGCCAGGAGCTGCCGCGCAACCCCAATGGCAAGCTCGACCGCGTCGCGATCGCCGCGGGCTGGAAGGTGGCGGCATGAAACCGGTTAGAGAATCCGTTCGTGTCGAGCGAAGTCGAGACACGCCGAAAGCGAGCGCCAAACCGATCGGCATCTCGACTTCGCTCGATGCGAACGGGTTTGGGGATTGGGTTCCTGCAACGATCGAGGTGGCGGCATGAAGCCGCACGGTCCGATCCCGCCCGGCTTCGCCGCCGCCGCCGACGGCATGCTGCTGATCGGCGGCCGGCGCGCCGACGAGCTTGCCGAAGAGGCGGGCGACACCCCGCTCTTCGTCTATGACTCGCAGATGTTGACCGCGCGCGTCGCCGAATGGCGCGCCGCGATGCCCGCCGAGGTCCAGCTCCACTATGCCATGAAGGCCAACCCCTATGGCCCGCTGCTGGGCCATATGGCGATGATGGTCGACGGGCTCGACGTCGCCTCGGGCGGCGAGCTGCAGGCCGCGCGGGCGAGCGGCATGGCGGCGGGGCACATCAGCTTCGCGGGGCCCGGCAAGCGCGACCGCGAACTCGAGGCGGCGATCAAGGCGGGCGCGACGCTCAACCTCGAATCGGCGGGCGAGGGCGAACGCGCGCTCGCGATCGGGGCGCGGCTCGGGATCGTCCCGCGGCTCGCGGTGCGCGTCAATCCCGACTTCGACCTCAAGGGCTCGGGGATGAAGATGGGCGGCGGCGCCAAGCCTTTCGGGGTCGATGCCGCCGAAGTCCCGGCGCTCGTCCGCCGCCTGATCGACGCCGGCGCGGACTGGCAGGGTTTTCATATTTTCGCGGGATCGCAGGCCCTTGACGCCACGGCGATCGCCGACACCCAGGCGCAGACCGTCGCGCTCGCGGCGCGCCTCGCCAACGAAGCGGGCGCGGTGCCGCCGCTCGTCAACCTCGGCGGCGGCATGGGCGTGCCCTATTTCCCCGGCGACGTCGCGGTCGATGTGAAAGCCGTCGGCGAGGCGCTCGCGACGACGCTCTGCGCGCGCGATCCGATGCTGGGGCAAAGCCGCTTCGCGATGGAGCTCGGCCGCTGGCTCGTCGCCGAGGCCGGCGTCTATCTCACGCGCATCGTCGACCGGAAGACCAGCCATGGCGAGACTTTCCTCGTCACCGACGGCGGCCTCCATCACCAGCTCGCCGCGAGCGGCAATTTCGGCACGGTGATCCGCCGCAACTATCCGATCGCGCTCGCGGCGCGCTTCGGCGCCGACCCGGTCGAGACGGTGTCGGTCGTCGGCTGCCTTTGCACGCCCTTGGACCGCCTCGGCGACCAGGTCGCGCTCCCCCGCGGCGACGTCGGCGACCTCGTCGCGATCTTCCAGGCGGGCGCCTACGGCGCCACCGCCAGCCCCGCGAATTTCCTCGGGCAGGGTCCGGCGCGGGAGATGCTGGTTTAGCAAATCCTCCCTGTGGCCTCGGGCCATGGGGAGGTGGCAGCGCGAAGCGCTGACGGAGGGGCGACGCCTTCACAGGTCAGCGCGAGGACGCGGCCCCTCCACCACCGCTTCGCGGCGGTCCCCCTCCTCATCGCTTCGCGACAGGTAGGATCGAATGGGCCATTTCTGTCCCGGTCCGGAACAGTTTGCGACAAGCGCGGTGTAAACCTAGCCGACTACTAACGGTATATTCACCCTTTTCCGCCATCGCTGATCCTGACGCATTGGCTTTCGTTGCGGGCATTTAGCCCACCGCGACGCCCCTGCCGCAGGAAAGGTGATGAGATGAAGACGTCGTTCCCCGCCCTTCGCGCCGCGCGCGTGGCCCTGATTTCGGGCATCGCCGCGACCGCGCTCACCGGCTGCATGGGGGCCGGCGGCGCCGCACCGCAGCTGCCGAGCGCCAATTTCGTCGCGTCGCAGGAAGGCCCCGGCGAGGAATATATCATCGGCCCGCTCGACGAACTGCAGATCTTCGTGTGGCGCAATCCCGAGCTCGGCGGCAAGGTCCAGGTGCGCCCTGACGGCCGCATCACCACCCCGCTGATCACCGACATGCCCGCGGTGGGCAAGACCCCGACGATGCTGCAGCAGGACCTGAAGCTCCAGCTCAGCCAATATATCACCGACCCGATCGTCAGCGTGATCGTCACCAGCTTCAACAGCACCTTCTCGCAGCAGGTGCGCGTCGTCGGCGCGACCGAGAAACCCGCGTCGATCCCGTTCCGCGCCAACATGACTGTGCTCGACGCGATGATCGCGGTCGGCGGGCTCGGCGAATATGCCGCGGGCAACAAGGCCCGCCTCGTCCGCCACGACAAGGGCACCGGCAAGCAGCAGGAATATGCGCTGCGCCTCAACGACCTGATCAAGCGCGGCGACATCAAGGCGAACGTCAAGCTGCAGCCCGGTGACGTGATCATCATCCCCGAAAGCATGTTCTGACGCTGACTGCGACGCTGCTCCCCCGATTGCCAAGGACTGACACGAGACAATGAACGGCCTCTACGACGAATTCCGGGTGGCGCTGCACAGCGTCTGGACGCGCCGCTGGCTGGTGCTCGGCGTCGCCTGGGGCATCTGCATCCTCGGCTGGCTGGTGATTGCCTCGATCCCCAACCGTTATGATTCGCGCGCCCGCCTGCTCGTCGACATCAACGAGATCATCCCCGCCGACGCGCAGTCGGGCCCCTATGCCGACCGCGCGCGCATCGATCAGATCCGCGAAACGCTGACCAGCGCGCGCAACCTGGAGAAGGTCGCGATCACCACCGGCATGATCCCCGCGGGCGCGGGCGAGCGCGAAAAGGCCGGTGCGGTCGCCGCGCTGCAGAAGAACATCAAGGTCGTTCCCCAGCAGGACAATATCTTCGAGATCACCTCGAGCATCGGCGTCGGCAGCCTGTCGGACGCCGACAATGCCAAGCTGGCGTCGGGCGTGCTCGACAGCCTGATCACCGTCTTCCGCGACGAGCAGCTGCGCGGCGGGCGCATGACCGCGCGCGAGGGACTCAAATTCCTCGACGCGCAGCTCGCCGACCGCGAAAAGGCGCTCGGCGAGGTCGAGGCGCGCCGCGCCGCCTTCGAGGCGAAGAATATCGGCCTCATCTCCAGCGGCACCGGCTCGCCCGGCCAGCGCATCGACCAGGCGCGCGCCGAGCTCGGCCAGATCGAGACCCAGCTCGCCGCGGCGCAGGGCGCGCTCGCAGCGGCGAACGGCCAGATGGCGCAGACCCCCGCGACGATCAACGTCCCCGGCCTCAATTCGACCGGCGGCGGCGTTGCGCGCCAGCAACTCGCGGGCGCGCAGGCCGAACTTTCGTCGATGCGCGCGCGCGGCCTGACCGACGCGCACCCCGACGTCGTCGCCTTGAAGAGCCAGATCGCTTCGCTCAAGGCCATGGCCGACCGCGAAGGCACTGGCGGCGGCGGCGGTGGCAACGCGCAGAACCCGGCCTATGCGACGCTTGCCGCGATGCGCGCCGAGCGCCAGGCGACCGTCAGCGCACTGAGCGCGCGCAAGGCGCAGCTCACCAGCGACATTGCCCAGATCACCAGCGCGCAAATCCAGAACCCCGGCGTCGCGTCCGAATATGAGCGCATCAACGGCGAATATACCGCGCTCAAGGCGCAATATGACCGGCTGATGGCGCAGCGCGAGCAGGTCCGCCTGCGCGGCGAGGTGCAGACCGAAACCGATTCGATCAAGATTGACCTGATCGATCCCCCGACGAAGCCGACCGCACCCTCGGCGCCTAACCGGCCCCTGTTCCTGACGCTCGTCCTCTTCGCGGGCATCGGCGGCGGCATCGGGGTCGCCTTCGGCCTCGGCCAGGTGCGCACCAGCTACGCCACCGCGGCGAAGCTCGAACGCGCCAGCGGCCTGCCCGTGATCGGCTCGATCACCGAGGTCGTGACGCCCGAGCGCCACGTCGAACGCAAGAAGAAGCTCGTCTGGCTCGCGGGGGGCAGCGGCGCGCTGGTGGCGCTGTTCCTGCTGCTGCTCGTCGCCGAATTCGTCCAGCGCGGAATGGTCGCCTGAGGGGTATAGAGAGATGAACGAACATCGCCCCGTCAAGCGCACGCCCTCGCTGCTCGAACGCGCCGCCGACATGTTCGGCACCGATCCCGCGGCCGGTGCGCCGACGATCGACCTGTCGAGCCTGCCGCCCGAGCCGGAGAAGAAGGCCAAGGCGAAAAAGGGGCAGCCCGAACCCGCTGCCGAAGCGCCCGAGGCGCCCAATGCCGAAATCCTCGAGTCCGTGGTCGAGCCCGCGCCCGTCGTCGAACCCGCGCCCAAGCCCTCGCCGCGCAAGGATATCGCCAAGGCCGCGCCCGCGGTCGTCCCGAGCCGCCAGGGCACGATCGACCGCGACAAGCTCGCCGCGCGCGGCATGGTCGTGCCCGGCGCCGCGGTCAGCGGGATCAGCGAAGAATATCGTATCGTGAAGCGCGAGATCATCCGCAACTTCACCGGCGGCCCCGGCCGCCCGGTGCTGCCGCGCGGCCACCGCGTGCTGATCGCCTCGGCGAACCCGGGCGAGGGCAAGACCTTCTCGGCGGTCAATCTCGCTTTGAGCCTCGCGGTCGAGGCCGACCATGACGTGCTGCTGATCGACGCCGACATCGCCAAGCCCAGCGTGCTCGAAGCGCTCGGCCTCGAAAACGGCCCCGGGCTGATGGATGCGCTCGCCGACCCGCATCTGCCGCTCGGCGACTGCCTGATCCAGACCGACATCGCGGGGCTGAAGGTGATGCCGGCGGGCACGGCGCATATGCACGACACCGAATTGCTCGCCTCGGCGCGCACCGAGGCTTTGCTCGCGCAGCTCGAAGCAGGCGCGCCGGGCCGCATCATCATCCTCGATTCGCCGCCGGTGCTCGCCGCGTCGCCCGCCGCGGTGCTCGCAGGGCATGTCGGCCAGCTGATCATGGTCGTGCGCGCCGACGAGACATTGGAATCCTCGCTGCGCGACGCGATCGGCCTGATGGGCGCCTGCCCGCACATTCAACTCTTGCTGAATGGCGTCAAATATTCGCCCGGCGGCCGCCGCTTCGGCACCTATTACGGACAAGGAGGCGCCTGACCATGCGCACCACTCTCCCTCGCGCCCGCTATGGCGTCATGACGCTCGCGGCTTTGCTTCTCGCGGGCACGTCGACCACCGCCCACGCGCAATTCTCGGGCCCCGAAAGCGGCGGCGGATCGACCGACAGCGCCTCGGGCCCCGCCAGCGATAGCGGCAAGCGCGACGAACGCGGCGGCAACCCCCGCAGCCAGCGCGTCGTCGACGTCAGTCCTTATCTCGAAGTCGGCCAGGTGCTGACCGCCGATCTCAACAACGGCGGCGACGTGCTTACCTATACGACGCTCGCCGC
This sequence comes from Sphingomonadaceae bacterium 3R27E2-A, assembly GCA_005503165.1. Taxonomy (GTDB): domain Bacteria; phylum Pseudomonadota; class Alphaproteobacteria; order Sphingomonadales; family Sphingomonadaceae; genus Sphingopyxis. The sequence continues at coordinate 9,791 of SCNT01000004.1, read as the reverse complement.
GGGGGTCGACGCGTCGATCGTGACGCGCCGCGCCGAGGTCGCCGCGACGCTCCGCTACGAATATCGCATCGGCGAATCGGGCGGGCTCGGCGACTCGCACACGATCAGTGGTCTTTTGCGTGGCCGCTACGAACTCGCGCGCGGCTTCAACGTCGAGGCCGGCGCGCTCGCGACGCGCACCCGCGCCGACGGGCAGGGCGGCGGCGGCGAAGATATCTTCATCGGCAATGGCGCGAACACCGCCAATGTCTATTCGATCTACGCGGGCCCGACCTTTGCGCGCCGCATCGGCGGACTCGACATCGGCGCCGGCTACCGCTTCGGCTACAACAAGGTCGAGGTCGAAGACGCGCCCGTACTCGCGCCCGGCGCGGTGTCGCAGGACATTTTCGATAGTTCGACCAACCATGTCGCCTGGGCCAGCGTCGGGCAAAAGCCCGGCGACCTCCCTTTCGGCTGGCAGGTCTCCGGCGGCTACGAGCGCGAGGATGCGAGCCAGCTCGACCAGCGCTTCGAGGGCAAATATGCCCGCGCCGACGTGACCGTGCCGATCGGCCCGACCGTCGCGCTGCTCGGCGGCGTCGGCTACGAGGATATCGAGATCAGCGAGCGCAGCCCCGTGGTCGACGCCAACGGCGTGCCGATCCGCGACGCCAACGGCCGCTTCGTCACCGACCCCGCCAGCCCGCGCCAGCTGTCGTTCGACACCGACGGGCTGATCTGGGACGCCGGCGTGATGTGGCAGCCCAGCCGCCGCACGTCGCTCACCGCGCGCGTCGGGCGGCGCTATGGCGACACCATCTACACGGGCAGTTTCTATTACCGCCCCGGCCATGCGACGCAGATCCAGATCGGCGTCTATGACGGCATCTCCAGCTTCGGCCGCGGGCTGTCGGCGGGGCTCGCGGGGCTGCCGACGCAGTTCGACCCGACGCGCAATCCGATCGACGGCGATATCAACAGCTGCCAGTTCGGCGCGCAGGGCGGTGGCTGCCTCAACAATGCGCTGTCGAACGCGACCGGAGCCCAGTTCCGCAGCCGCGGCATCCAGGGCATCTTCACCAGCCGCGCCGGCCCGTGGAGCTATGGCATCGGCGCCGGCTACGACCGCCGGCGCCTGCTGGTGCCCGCGCTGTCGCAGATCGCCGAACTCAACGGCACGATCGACGAGAATTATTATCTCTTCGCCTCGATCGGGCGCCAGCTCGGCCGCGACGCCGACCTGTCGCTCGCCGGCTTCTACAATTATTTCGACAATGGCGCGCCGAATGCTTCCGACGTCCAGTCGGCGGGCGCCTCGCTCGTCTATTCGCGGCGCTTCTGGCGCGGCCTGACCGGCAGCGCGGCCGCCAGCATCACGCAATTCGACCAGGATGGCTTCAACAGCCAGCTCATCGGCTCGGCGCTCGTCGGCCTGCGCTACAATTTCTGATCACGGGGAAGAGACGACTATGTACGATCAGTTCTACGGCTTTACGGGACGCCCGTTCCAGCTGACGCCCGATCCGGCATTCTATTTCGAGAGCGGGACGCACCGCAAGGCGATGTCCTACCTCGGTTACGGCCTCGCGCAGGGCGAGGGCTTCATCGTCATCACCGGCGATGTCGGCGCGGGCAAGACAACGCTCGTCGGCCACCTGATGAACACGATCGACCCCAACCGCCTGACCGCCGTCAAGCTGGTGTCGACGCAGGTCGAGGGCGACGACCTGCTGCGCCTCGTCGCCGAACAATTCGGCCTCGCCTGGGAAGGCGAGAGCAAGGCCGAACTGCTGCGCTCGATGGAGCAATATCTGCGCGAACAGGCGCGCGCCGGCCGCCGCACCCTGCTGATCGTCGACGAGGGGCAGAATCTCGCCATCTCGGCGCTCGAAGAATTGCGCATGCTCTCGAACTTCCAGCTCGGCGGCCATTCGCTGCTGCAGATCTTCCTGCTTGGCCAGCCCGAGTTCCGCCAGACCCTGTTCCACTCGCCGCAGCTCGAGCAGCTCCGCCAGCGCGTGATTGCGACGCATCATCTCGACCCGATGGAGCCCGAGGAAGTCGAACCCTATATTCTCCACCGTCTCGGCAAGGTCGGCTGGACCGGCAACCCCAGCTTCAGCCCCGACGCCTTCGAGGAAATCTTCGACCATAGCGAGGGCGTGCCGCGCAAGCTGAACGTGCTCGTCAGCCGCATCCTGCTGTTCGGCGCCGTCGAGCAGGTCAATCGCATCACCGGCGCGCATGTGCGTTCGGTCGTCGCCGAGATCGAGGCCGACCGCGGTATGGACCAGAATGCCTTCGTGCCGCCGCCGGCGGAGCCCGCACCCGTCGCGCCGCCGGCCCCGGTGGCCTCGCTCGCCCCGGTTGCGGTCGCTGTGCCGGAACCCGAACCAGAGCCCGAGCCGGTCGTCGAAGCCGCGCCCGCTCCTGCGCCATTCGCTGCGCCGGTGGAAGCTGAAGCGCCGCTCGAATGGCCCGCCCGCGCGGCGGAACCTGTCGCCGCGCCCCCGCCGGAGCCAGAACCGGTCGGCCCGCCGCCCTTCGCCGCCCCCGCCGCTTCGCTCGGCCTCGACCGCCTGTCGATGCGCGCGGTGCCCGAAGAGGTCGAGGCGCTGCCACCGTCGCATAACGCCAGTTTCGTCGAGGCGCGCAGCCTCGTCGCCGAACAGCTCGGCCTCGCGCCCGCCGCCGAGCCGGCGCCCTTCGCCGCGCCCGAAGCGGCCTTCGAGCCGGTCGCCGAAGAGGAGGAAGAGGACGCGCTGGAACTCGGCGCATTCCAGACCGATGCCGAGCCCGTCGCCGAAGCCGAGCCTGTCGCCGAAATCGAATCCGTCGATGACGACGAGAGTGTCGTTGAAACCGAGCTTATCGCCGAAACCGAACCGCCCGTTACCGCGCCGGTCGACGAGGCGCATCTCGTCGCGCTTCAGCGCCAGATCGCGGGGCTCGAGGCGCGCATCGCCGACCAGGACGCCGCGCTCCGCCGCGTGCTTGATTTGTTGATCGATTGGGTCGAGCGTGACCCGGCGAACGCGCCCGACCCGACTGCGCAGACTTGGGCCGCCTGACACGGCCGGGTTGCCGCGCGAGCGGTTCGACGAAGGTGAGGAACGATGCAGAACGGCCTGTCGGTCGACGTCGAGGACTGGTTCCAGGTCGGCGCCTTTGAGCGCACGATCGACCGCGACGACTGGCCGGCGCTCGAATGCCGCGTCGAGGCGAACAGCGACGCCGTGCTGCAGATCTTCGCCGACGCGGGGGTCAAGGGCACCTTCTTCACCCTCGGCTGGGTCGCCGAACGCTACCCCGCGCTGATCAAGCGCATCGTCGAAGCGGGCCACGAACTCGCGAGCCACGGTTACGACCACAAGCGCGTTTTCGCCATGACCGCGAGCGAATTCGCCGCGGACCTCAGGAAAACCCAGGCGATCCTCGAAGATCTGGGCGGCGTCGCGGTGCGCGGCTATCGCGCGCCCAGCTTCTCGGTCGACGCGCGCACCCCCTGGGCACATGCCGTGCTCGCCGAACAGGGCTATGCCTATTCGTCGAGCGTCGCGCCCGTCGTCCACGACCATTATGGCTGGCCGCAAAGCCCGCGTCACGCCTGGCGCCCATTTCCCGACAGCGACCTCGTCGAATGGCCGGTGACCACCGCGCGTGTTGCCGGGCGCACGCTCGCGGCCGGGGGCGGGGGCTTCATGCGCCTTCTGCCTTACGGCTTTACGCGCTGGGCGATCGCGCGCATGAACCTCGAGGGGCATCCGGCGATCCTCTATTTCCACCCGTGGGAAATCGACCCCGGCCAGCCGCGCGTCGCCGATGCGCCGCTGAAATCGAAGATTCGCCATTACAGCGGCCTCTCGGCGATGGCCGGCAAGCTCAGGAAATTGCTTGCCGATTTCGAATGGACGCGCGCCGACGCCCTGCTCCCGGCGCAGCAGGATCGCGCCGTCCCGTGGCGCGCGGCGGCATGAACGCGCCGGCGCACGACTTCGTGCCGCAGTCCGACGACGCGGCATGGGACGCCTATGTCGACGCGCATCCCGCCGCGACGCCCTTCCACACGCGCGCCTGGTGCCAGGCGATCACCAAGGCAACCGGCCACAAGCATCATCTGATCGCACAGCGCGACGCCGCGGGGCGCATCGTCGGCCTGCTGCCGCTCCACCATGTGCGCTCGCGGCTGTTCGGGCAGGCGCTCGTCGCCAGCGGCTTCGCGGTCGGCGGCGGCATCCTCGCCGACAGCGACGACATCGCCGCGGTGCTCGCCGAAGCCGCGGTCGACCTCGCCGCCGCGCTCGGCGTCCCTTCGATCGAACTGCGCGGCGGTCCGCTGCCCGACGGTTGGCAGGTCGAGCAAGACGTCTACGCCGGCTTCGCTCGCGACCTTGCGAAGGACGAGGAAGCCGAACTCCTCGCCATCCCGCGCAAGCAACGCGCCGAAGTCCGCAAGGCCCTCGCCAGCGATCTCAAGGTCACCGTCGGCGTCGACGCCGAACACCGCGCGGCGCATTATCGGGTCTATGCGACCAGCGTCCGCAATCTCGGCACACCCGTTTTTCCGAAGGCGCTCTTCGGCTGCGTTCTTGACGCCTTTGGCGACAACGCAGACATCCTGACCGTCCATAACGGCTCGGAAGCGGTGGCGAGCGTGCTCAGCCTCTACTGGCGCGGCACCGTCATGCCCTATTGGGGCGGTGGCCTCGCCTCGGCGCGCACCCTCCGCGCCAATGAGCTGATGTACTTCGCGCTGATGAATCACGCGCGCGCCAAGGGCTGCACCCGCTTCGACTTCGGCCGCTCGAAGCTCGGCACCGGCCCCTTCGCCTACAAGAAGAACTGGGGTTTCGAACCGCAACCGCTGACCTACGCGCGCTCGCTCGCCGCGGGCGAATCCCCGCGCGACACCAATCCGACCAGCGCCAAATACCGGCTGCAGGTCGACCTGTGGAAGAAACTCCCGCTCTGGGCCGCCAACCGCATGGGACCGCTGATCGCGCGCGGATTGGGGTGATGGCGGAGATCCTGTTCCTCGTCCACCGCGCGCCCTGGCCCCCGGACCGCGGCGACCGCATCCGCAGCTGGCACATGTTCGAGGCGCTGGCGAAGCTCGCCCCCGTCCATGTCGCCGCGCTCGCCGACAACGAAGCCGACGCCGAAGCCGCGCGCAGCAAGATGGCGCCGCTCTGCGCGAGCCTCTGCGTCGAAGTCCGCAACGCCTCGCGCCCGCTCGCGCTTGCGCAGGCCGTGCTCCACGGCGAGCCGGTGTCGAACCGCCTGTTCCGAAACGCCGCGCTCGCGCGCCACGTCGATGCACTACTCGCCGGCGGCACGATCACCCATATCGTCGCCTTCTCGGGCCAGATGGCGCAATATCTGCCCACCACCTTCGCCGGCCCGATCCTGATGGATTTCGTCGACGTCGACTCCGCCAAATTCGCCACTTACGCCGCGCAGGACAAGCGCCAGCCGCTCCACTGGGTCCACGCCCGCGAAGCGCGCCGCCTCGCCGACTATGAAGCGCAAATTGCTGCGCGCGCCGACGCCAGCCTGTTCGTCAGCGCCGCCGAGGCCGCGCTGTTCCGCGGGCGCAGCGGGCTCGACGATCGCCGCGTGCAGGCGGTCGAGAATGGCATCGACACGGGTAAGTTCGATCCCGCACTCGCCTTCGAAGCGGTCGGCCACGGCGAGGGACCGCTCGCGGTCTTCACCGGCCAAATGGACTATCGCCCCAATATCGACGCGGTGCGCTGGTTCGCGACCGACATCTTGCCGCTGATCCGCCGTGGACACCCTGCGGCGCGCTTCGCGATCGTCGGCCGCGCGCCGACCGACGAGGTCAGCGCGCTCGCCGCGCTTCCGGGCGTCACCGTCACCGGCGAAGTCCCCGACGTCCGCCCGTGGCTCGCCGCCGCCGACGCGGTCGTCGCGCCCTTGCTGCTGGCGCGGGGGGTCCAGAATAAATTGCTTGAGGCGATGGCGATGGCGCGCCCGGTGGTCGCCAGCCCGGCCGCCGCCGAGGGCATCGACGCGGAGCCGGGCACGCATCTGCTCGTCGCCGACGGCGCCGAGGCGATCGCCGCGGCGGTCGGCACCTGCTTCGGCGACCCCGCGCGCGCCGCCGCGATGGGGCAGGCGGCGCGCGCACGCATGATCGACCGCTACGGCTGGGACGCGCGCCTCGCGCCGCTCGGGCACCTGCTGGGGCTTGCTGCATGAGCGCCGCAGCGCTGACCCGGCCCGGCGTATGGACGCGCTGGCAGCGGCATCTCGTCGCGCTCGGCGTGCTGTCGCTCGCGATCCTCGCGATCTTTCACCGCGACGCGATCGCCATGGCGGGCATCTGGTGGAACAGCGCGCCCTTCACTCATTGCCTGCTGATGGTGCCGATGATCGGCTGGCTCGTCGCGCAGCGCGTGCCGCAGCTTCGGACGCTGAAGCCCGCCTGTTGGTGGCCCGCGCTGATCTGGCTCGCGGGCGGCGGCTTTACCTGGCTCGTCGGCGAGGCGGCGGGCGTCGGGCTGTTCCGCCAGCTCGGCCTCGTCCTTATGCTGCAGGGCGCGGTCGGCGCCGCGCTCGGCGAAAAGCTGGTGCGCGCGCTGCTCTTCCCGCTCGGCTATGCGCTGCTGCTCGTGCCCTTCGGCGAGGAACTGGTGCCTTTGCTCCAGACCTTCACCGCGAAGATCAGCATTGTCCTGCTCCATCTCTCCGGGCTCGAAGCCCAGATCGAGGGTGTGTTCATCACCACCCGCGCGGGTTTCTTCGAGGTCGCCGAGGAGTGTTCGGGGGTCAATTTCCTGATCGCGATGCTCGCTTATTCGGTGTTCGCGGCGCATCTCTGTTTCAGGAGCTGGACGCGGCGCATCGTCTTCGTCGCCGCCGCGCTCGCGACCACGATCCTCGCCAACGCCGTGCGCGCCTGGGCGACGATGGTCGCCGCCGAAATCTGGGGCATCGAGCGCGCGGGCGGGCTCGACCATGTCATTTACGGCTGGGTCTTTTTCGGCCTTGTCATCCTGCTCGTGATGCTCGTCGCCAGGCGCTGGTTCGACCGGCCGGCGAACGACGTCGCGGTCGATGTGTCGGGCCTCGACGGCACGCCGCGCTTCACGGGGTCCGCCAGCGCGGTGCTGTCCGCCGCGCTGGCGCTGCCGCTGGCCTTCGCCGGCTGGGCGGTGCTCGTCGGCGGCCGCGCGGCGCCGCTGCCCGCGACGATGGCGATCGCCACCCCGCCGGGCTGGGCCGAAGTCATCGTCGAGCGCCGCGACTGGTCGCCGCGCTTCGACGGCGCCGATCAGGTGCGCGTCCTTCACTTCACCGACGCCGCGCGGCGACAGGTGACCGTCGCCATCGGCGGCTACGAACGCCAGGCCGAGGGCCGCGAGGTCGTCGCTTTCGGGCAGGGCGCGGTCGATCCCGACAGCGGGTGGGCGTGGAGCGCGGCGCTTCCCGCGATCGACGGCGGCAAGACCGAGCGGCTGCTTCATCCGGGTCCCATATTGCGCGACGCCGCGACCTGGTACGTCGTCGACGGCGCCGTCACCGGCAGCCCGCGCGCCGCGAAACTCGCGGGGCTCAGGGCGCGGCTGCTCGGCGGCGACCCGCGCGCGCTGTCGCTGATCGTGTCGAGCGAGGAAGGGCAGGGGGGTGCCGCCGCGATCACCGATTTCCTTTCCGCGGCGGGCGGAGCGCAGGCGATGGCTGACCGCGCGCTGAAAACAGGCTAGGACGCTCGCGAATGTGCGGGATCGCGGGCCTCTATCATCTGGACACGGCAAAGCCGGTCGACCCCGCGCGGCTGCGCGCGATGCTGCATCCGATGGGCCACCGCGGACCCGACGGCAGCGGCACCTGGACCGCGCCCGGCGTCGGCCTCGCGCATCTCCGCCTCTCGATCATCGACATCGCGGGCAGCCCGCAGCCGATGGCGAGCGACGACGAGGCGGTGACGCTGACCTACAACGGCGAAATCTATAATTTCCGCGAGCTGCGCGCCGAGCTCGAGGAGCGCGGCCACCGCTTCCGCACCAGCGGCGATACCGAAGTGATCATCGCCGCATGGCGCCAATGGGGTGTCGAGTGCCTGAGCCGGCTCAACGGCATGTTCGCCTTCGCGCTCCACGATCACCAGCGCCAGCGCCTGTTCCTCGCGCGCGACCGGCTGGGGGTGAAGCCGCTGCACCATGCACGCCTCTCCGACGGCTCGCTCGCCTTCGCCTCCGAACTCAAGGGCCTGCTCCGCCACCCGCTACTGCGGCAGGAGGCGAATCTGTCGGCGGTCGAGGACTTCCTCGCGCTCGGCTATGTCCCCGACGATAATTGCATCGTGGCGGGGGTGCAGAAACTGCCCGCCGGCCATTATCTGCTGCTCGAACGCGGCAAGCCCGTGCCCGCGCCGACCCGCTGGTGGGCGCCCGACTTCTCGAAGCGTATCCGCGCAAGCGAGGGCGAGGCGGCCGAGCATCTCGTCCACCTGATGCGCGCTGCGGTGACCGACCGCATGGTCTCCGACGTGCCGCTCGGCGCCTTCCTGTCGGGCGGGGTCGACAGCAGCGCGGTGGTCGCGCTGATGGCCGAAGCCAGCAGCAAGGCGGTCAAGACCTGCACCATCGGCTTCGACCAGGCAGCGCTCGACGAGACGACCTACGCCCAGCGGATCGCCGAGCGTTTCGCGACCGACCATCGCACGCGCACCGTGGCGGCGAGCGACTTCGACCTCGTCGACCGCATCGCCGACATGTTCGACGAACCCTTCGCCGACGCGAGCGCGCTGCCGACCTACCGCGTGTGCGAACTCGCGCGCGAGGAAGTCACCGTCGCGCTGTCGGGCGACGGCGCTGACGAAGCTTTCGCGGGCTATCGCCGCCTCGTCTTCCAGCATCAGGAGGAAAGGCTGCGCGGGCTGATCCCCGGCGTGCTCCGCCGCAATATCCTCGGCCCGCTGGCGAGGGTCTGGCCGCAGATGGACTGGGCCCCGCGCCCGCTCCGTGCGCGCGCGACGCTGGCTTCGCTCTCCAGGAGCGGCGCAGAGGGCTATGCCGAGGCGGTCGGGGTCACCGGCCCCGACCAGCGCGCGCGGCTGTTCAACGGCGCGGCGAAGACGGCGCTCGGCGACCATGTCGCCGAGGCCCGCTACTGGAAGGCGATGGCCGACGCCCCCGCGCGCGAAGCGCTGGACCGTGCGCAATATGCCGACCTGATGATCTGGCTGCCTGGCGACATCCTGACCAAGACCGACCGCATGAGCATGGCGGTCAGCCTCGAGGCGCGCGAGCCGTTGCTCGACTATCGCCTGATCGAATTCGCGGCGAGCCTGCCCGCGTCGATGCGGGTGAAGCGCGGCACCGGCAAGGCGATCATGAAGCAGGCGATGGAACGCTATCTGCCGCACGACATCCTCTATCGCCCCAAGATGGGGTTCGTGACCCCCGTCTCGCATTGGTTTCGCGGGCCGCTGGTCGAGCAGGCGCGGGCGCTCGCGACCTCGTCGACGCTCGCGCGGTCGGGCTGGTTCGACATGGCCGAGATCGACCGCGTCGTCGCCGCGCACCAGAGCGGCAAACGCGACCATGGCCGGCTGATCTGGCAATTCTTCATGCTCGAAAAGTCGCTGGCGAGGTTGTTCGGGATTTAGGCCGCGACGAAGGTCGGCTTCGGGGTGGGGAGCGGGCGTTCGGGCAATGCCACGCCCTCCTCTTCAGGGGAGGGCAGCGAGACTTACGAACTTTGTTCGTTAGTCGCAGCGGGTGGGGGCCATCGGCGTCGCGCAAGGCCGATGGCCCCCACCCCAACCCCTCCCCTGAAGG
>SCNT01000049.1 GCA_005503165.1 Sphingomonadaceae bacterium 3R27E2-A | reverse complement strand
CTTCAGGGGAGGGGTCTGGGGTGGGGGCCCGCGGCCTTGCTCAAGGCGTCGGGCCCCCACCCGCTGCGACTAGGCAGCAAGCTGCCAAGTCTCGCTGCCCTCCCCTGAAGGGGAGGGCGTTGAATGCGCGTTCGCCCATCACTCCGCCGAACCCGCCACCGTCAGCGACCCGTTGGGCCACTGGCCGCGGATCGCGGGCGAGTACATCGCCTCGACGCGCGTGGGGGGCAGGGTGAACTTGCCCGAGCCGTTGAGGCGCACGACATATTCGACCGCGTGGGTGCCCGCGGGCATCCAGCCGAAATAGCCGCGCCAGCTGTCGCGCCCGCGCTCGATATAGCTCGGCCAGACGCCCTCGCCGCCCGCCTGTTCGCCGAGCATCTGCGACTGGCCGCCGAGGTTGCCGACGATCGTGGCGCCGGGGGGCACGGGGTCGTTGACGACGACCCAGGTGCGGCCGGCGGCGGCGACCACCTCGATGCGCACCTTGATCACGTCGCCGCGCGTCAGCGTGCCCGGCGTCGCCGCCTTGATCACGCTGACCGAGCGCTTGATCCGGTAACCGGCGTTGAGCGGTTCCTTGAGCGGGACCGGCGCCCTGACGCTGACCACCGCCCAGGGGGAGCCGCTGCCTTCGTGGCGGAGGCTCATCCGGCCCGCGACCAGCGGCACGCGGAGCGGCGTCACCGGTTCGACCAGCGGCCAGCTTTGGCTCGCGGTTCCGCCCATCAGCTCGATGCGGCTGATGCCCGTGATCGCGGCGGCGGGGTAGAGCTCGGCAAAGCGGCGCACGGTCACCGCGCCCCACGCATTGGCAGGGGTGGTGTCCCAATGGCCCTTGCGCTGGCGCTGCGCGACGCCGACCATCAGCTTGCCCGCGTCATTCTCCCAGCCCTTGCGGCCGAGCACGGCTTCCAATGTCTTGATCGCCATCTCGTCGCCGCTGACCATCATCCACCAGGGCGCCTTTGCGTCATCGACGAGATCGACGCGCGTGCCTTCGTAGACGAGGCGCTTCCTGAGCTCGGCCTCCGCCGCCGCACGCAGCGCCGGGGCGTTGCGGACGTTGGGCGTGCGCTCGATTGCGACGAGCCAGTCGGCGAGCGTGCCCGTCGCCATATCGGCCGGCGCCATGTCGATCGCCGCAACCAGCTTTGCGCTCGACGCATTGTTGCGCGCGAGCGCGGCGAGCGCCGCGACGCGCACCGGGCGGATGTCATAGGGGCCGTAGCCGCGGCGGGTGAGGCGCCCCTCGACCACCGCCTGCAGCGCCTTGACCATCTTCGCCTTGCTATCCTCGGGGATGGCGAAGCCGTTCGCCGCGGTGATCGCGAGGACATAGGCGGTGAGTTCGGCCGAGCCCTCGAGCCGTTCGTTCGGCCAGTAGCGGAGCAGCCCGTCCTTATCGAGATAGGTCGGCATCGCCCCCGCCAGCGCCTGCCAGCGGCCGACGTCGTTCAAGGCAATCGCGCGCGAGGTCGACTGTTCGAAGCAGTTGTACGGATAGACGCCCATATAGTCGCGCACCCCCGACAGCGGCGGCGCGAGCGTGCCCGCGAGCGCGATGTCGACATAGCCGCCGGCGAGCGCGCCCTCGGGAACGCCGATGGGCAGGCTGGTGTCGGGGCCGACGCGGAACAGCGACGCGGCCCAGGTCTCGATCGGCACCGCGGGTTCGACGACCTGCTGGAAGACCAGCCGGTCGCGCGCCTTGCCGTCCTTCGACGCGGCATCGACGGTCCATTCGATCGGCCCGGCGTTTTCGGGGGCGACGACCGACCAGCTGACCGGCACCGCACCCCCGGCGGGGATGGTGACGGTGAGCGGCGGCGCGGTCGCGACCGCGGGCGACAGGGTCGCGTTGGCGGTGACGGTCATCGCCTTGTCGGTGCCGTTGCGCAGGGTAAAGCGCGCATCGAAGGAGTCGCCGGTGCGCACCAGGTCGGGCAGCCCCGCGAAGACGCCGAGGTCCTGCACGGTCCGGACGCTCGTCTCGCCGGTGCCGAAATATTGCGAGCCGTCGGTGGCGATCGCGACGAGGCGGAAGGCCGACAGATTGTCGCTGAGCGGCACGTCGACCGTGGCGCGGCCCTTGGCGTCGAGCGGCACGCGGCCCTTCCACAGCAGCACGGGGCGGAAATCCTCGCGGGTCAGGCCCGAGAGGTCGCCGCCGCCGCCGCCGCCCGGTTCGAGCGCCTTGCGGCCATAGTGACGCTTGCCGACGACCTGCATCTGCGCGGTCGAGGTGAGGACGTCGAGCGTGCGTTCGCCCATCATCGCGTCGATCAGCTTCCAGCTTTCGTTGGGCGCGAGCTGGAGCAGCGCCTCGTCGACTGCAACGAAGGCGACGTCGGCGTTGGCGGGCGCCTTGCCGTTCGGTCCCTCGACCTCGATGCTCGCCTTCGCGGTTTCGCGGACGGCATATTTGGCCTTGTCCGAGGTCACTTTGACCCCGAGCTGATGGCCCTCCCAGCCGACCTTGATCCGCGCGATGCCCATACGATAGCTGGGCTTGGCGAGGTCGACCAACGCCGTGGCGGGCGCGCCCTCGCTATTCTCGATCCTGAAGCCCGCGGCGCGTTTCAGCTTGCGGAACCAGCTTTCGTTGCCGGTGACGCGCCCGCGCACCGCCATCACCGAGACATAGACGTCGGGGGCGTAAGTGGCGGGCAGCTTGACCCTGACCACGGGGTTGGTGCCCTTGAGCGGCACGACGAAGCTCGACAGCACGCCCTCGCGCTCGACGGTGACCAGCGCGGTGGCTTCGCGGAAGGGCATGCGGACCTGGAAGTTCGCGGTGTCGCCCGCGGCGTAGCGCGGCTTTTCGGCGATCACGTCCATGCGGTCGCCATTGTCGCCGCCGAACCACCAGTCGTCGTCGCCCGCGAGCCAGACCGAGCGGACCGCGCGCGCCTCGTTGCCGTCGGCATCGACGGTGGTCGCGACGACGGTGACTTCGCCCGAGACGCCGGGCGCCATCGCGCAGCGCGCGCGGCCGAGCTTGTCGGTGACGGCGCTGCACGTCGCGGCGAGGCGCGTGGTGCGCATCTGGTTGTCATAGGCGTAGAAGCCGCCGATCAGGCGGCGGCGCGCGGTGATGATCTCGCGGCTGTAGAGCGCGACCTGGACGCGCTGGCCCGACAGCGGCTTGCCGTCGAGGTCGAGCGCGACGAAATTGAGGCGGAGATCATTGTCGCGCATCAGCCAGCCGTCGGTCTTGAGACCCAGCCGGACCGCCGAGGGGAAGAGGGTGATGCGGCGGCTGGAGGTCAGGGTCTCGCCATTGGCGTCCTCATAATCCATCTCGACCGCCATCATCGTCGGCTCGGTGATCGGCTGGTCGACGCTGACGGTCGTGGTCGCGCTGCCGTTGGCGTCGAGGCGCAGCGGCACCGAGCGCGCGAGCGGCATCTCGGCGGCGGGCTCCTCGCCGCTGTCGTCGAGCTGGACGACGCCTTCCCTGACCGCCGCGCCGTCGAAATCCCAGTCGCGATAATCTTCGGGCGGCGACCAGCTGGCTGAGAAGCTGGTGCGCATCTCGACCGGGATATTGGGCGCGGGGCCGCCCGAGAGATAGCCGACGAACAGCGACAGCGGCACCTGGGTGGGGCGCACGGGGGGCGTCCTGGGCCCGGTGACGGTCGCCTTCATCGTCGGCAGGCGATATTCGTCGACCTTGACCGACTGCGACGACCAGATCGTCTTGTCCTCACCGTCCTTGTCCCTGGTGACGAAGACGAGGTCGTAGTCGCCCATCGGGGCCGAGGCGGGGACGTTCCACACGCTTTCGCCGCTGCCGCCCGCATCGATGCTGAAGGGCATCGAGAATTCGGTGTCCGACCCGCGGTGGACGAGGCGGAGCTTGCCCGCCATCGGCTTCGGCGTCGCAAAACCCGTGCCGACGGGGCGGCGGAGGATATGCTTCATGTTGACCGTTTCGCCGGCCTTCACCAGCGCGCGGTCGAAGACGGTGTGGAGGATGTCCTCGCGTTCCGACCAGCCATAGGGCAGGTCGAAGTCGTAAGGGCGGATGCCGTTGCCCCAGTCGGTGAGGGTGAAGCTGAAATCGTCTCCGCTGCGCGCGCTGACCATCAGCGCATGGCCCTCGCTGACCGCGGGATCGGGCTCCTCCTCGCAGCTGGCATAGGTTTCGGGCTGCGGCAGGCCGCTCGGGAAGGCGAGGCGGCCCTGCTTGTCGGCGGTGCCGCGCGCGAGCTGGCGCCCGGTGCAGGCGTCGGTGACGCGGATCTCGGCGCCGGGGACGGGCAGGCCGGTGTCGAGCGACGTCACCCAGGCGAGCGAGCTTTCGCGGCCCCATTTGAAATGCACCGCCATGTTGGTGACGAGCGCGGCGGTGGTGACGTAACGCGTCGCCTTGCGGCCGAGCAAAGCGGCGCCGAGTTCGGGGCTCGCGATCTCAACGACGTGGAAACCCTTTTCCGCCAGGGGAATGCCGACGACCTCGAATTCCTTGCCGCCCGCGGCCGGCGACAGCTGCATCTCGCGGCGCTCGCCGCCCGCCGGGGCGCCGTCGAACACCGACTTAGTGCCGGTGTAGTTGACCGTGACTTCCTTGCCGGTGGCGTCGCGCTCCTCGCGATAATCGGTGTCGTCGGCGTCGTCGACGCGCTTCAGCCAGCGCGCGATCGCGGCATCGTCGTCGCCGACGCGCAGCGCCGTCGCGGGCATCTTGAGGTTCGACTGCGCGAGCGAGGCTTCGACCCCGCGCACGGTGACGGGCAAGATACCGCCCTCGCCCGCCTCGAGGATGCCGAAGCTGGCGGCGAATTTGACCAGCGGCGGGGCGCGGTCGATGTGGAATTTCAGCGGGAAGTTCGACTGGTTCTGCAAGCGTCGGCTGCTCTGGTCGGCGACGTCGGCGGGCAGCACGAGCGTCGCGTCGACATTCTGCGGCAGCGGGCCGGTGAAGCGGACGTAGGTCACATGCGCGTCGTTCCTGTCGTCGTCGTCGATCTTCGCGGCGATCTTCCTGCCGTCGGCGGTGTTCAGCGTCGCCGCGAGCGCGACGTCGCGCGCGACGGGCGAGGCGAAGCTCAGGGTGATGTCCTTGAGCGGGTTGCAGCCCGCCTGCGGGTTGACGCGGCTGCACGACATCTTGGCCGTAAAGGCCGGGCGGACGTCGTAGTCGAAGCGCTGGTCGCGGCCCGCGGTGCGGCTCGGCGCGCCCGCTTGGCTGATGCGCGCGTCCCAGACGAGCGCCATCTCGCGGCCGGGGGGCAGCGGGCGGCGGCATTTGAGCGGGACGATCCGCTCGAGCACCGCGTTGCGGTCGGCACCCGCGGCGGGGAGGCGCAGCGGCAGGTTGCCGTTGTAGGCGAATTCCTGCCGGTCCCAATTGCCCTGGCCGAGCCCGTCGAGGATCTCGCTCGCGGTTTCGGGTTTCAGCACGTCGACGGGGATCTTCTCGCCGATGCCGTCGACCGCGCAATAGGCGTAGCGGCCGACCGAGGCGCGGTCGGCGGCGACATTGGTCGCGACGAGGAAGATCTGGTCCTCCTCGATCCCGTCGTAGGTCCCGCCGACGAGCACCGCACGCGCCGAGGGGCCGCCCGAATCGATCTCGAAGCGACTGTTGCCGCCGACCCAGGTCCCCGCGGCGGTGCGGAGGTTCGGAACAAGTTCGACCGCGCAGGTGACCCCGCCGGGCAGCGCCTTGTCGAATTCGAGCACCCAGGTGCGGCTGTCGACCCAGCGGCCGGTGCCGGGGACCGGGCAGTCGTGCTTGGCGGGCGCCTTGGCGCGCGGATCGCCCAAAGGCACGATGTCGTCGGAGAAGCGC
Source organism: Sphingomonadaceae bacterium 3R27E2-A (assembly GCA_005503165.1). GTDB lineage: Bacteria > Pseudomonadota > Alphaproteobacteria > Sphingomonadales > Sphingomonadaceae > Sphingopyxis. Next base: position 23,924 of record SCNT01000049.1, on the reverse strand, counting down.
AGCGTGAAGCGCGCGATCGTGCCGTTGCCGTTGCCCGCGCTGCCGGGGGTGGCGAGGATGACCTGCGGGACGGTGTCGGCGCTCGTCGCGGCGAGCAGGCCCGCGAGGGGGATGATGAGCGCGAGCTTCGCCCTGGCCGCCAGCGCCTTGCCCCAAGCCTGCCATCCCGCCATCGCCGTGCCTCCCCGTGGTCTATGCGCTATCCTGCTGGAAACAGGGAGCCGAGTCCACCCGCTGCCGCATAGCGCGCACGGTTAATCGCAATGCGGCGAAGCGCTGTGAGCGCGGTCATAGACAAATCCAATTCGCGGTGATTCGGCCGATCCCATTCCTCCCCGGAACGGGGAGGTGGCGGCCGCGAAGCGGCTGACGGAGGGGGCTATCGTTGCCCGCCGATGTCGCGTGAGGGCGTGGCCCCCCTCCACCATGCTTCGCATGTTCCCCTCCCCGTTCCGGGGAGGATTGTCAGCGCGCGAGCATGGGCCCCAGTTTTTTCCCCGCGAAGATATGCACATGGAGGTGCGGGATCTCCTGATGGCTGTCGAGGCCGACGTTCGCGAGCAGACGGTAGCCCGGCGCGACGAGGCCCGCGTCGCGCGCGACCTGCCCGACCGCGCGCACGAAACCCGCGATTTCGGCCTCGCTGGCGCGCGCCGAAAAATCGTCCCAGCTGACATAGGGCCCCTTGGGAATCACCAATATGTGCAGCGGCGCCTGCGGGTTGATGTCGTGGAAAGCGAGCGAATAGTCGTCCTCAAATACCTTCTTGCACGGCAGCTCGCCGCGCAGGATGCGCGCAAAGATATTGGTCTCGTCATAGGGGAGGGTGGCGTCGATCGGCATGGTGGCTCCTATTGCGAACGGGCGGCCTTTTCGGCGTGGCCCGAGGTGCCGTGGCGGCGGGTCAGTTCGGCGGCGATATCGGTCCATGAGAGGCCGCGCTCGGCGAGCAGGATCGAAAGGTGGAAGATCAGGTCGCTCGCCTCGCCGACCAGCGCCTTGTCGTCCTCGGTCAGGGCAGCGATGACGGTTTCGACGGCTTCCTCGCCGAGCTTCTGCGCAACCTTGCCGGGGCCCTTGGCGGCGAGGCTCGCGACATAGGAGGCCTCGGCGTCGCCCGCGGCGAGGCGCGCCTTCACCACCGCTTCGAGCTGGTCCAGTGCTTCGCCGATCGTCATCGAGATCATCCCCCTTTGCGGGCCCTGCCTGCGCGCCGTGCCTAGCGAGCGTAAAGGCGCTGGACAAGGCAGGATGGCTCCGGGCAAAGGCTCGGCATGGCCGAGGTCAAGCTTCATCCCGACTGGCTCGCGCGCCTCGGCGGCGAATTCGAGCAGCCCTATATGGCGCAGTTGAAGGCGTTCCTGGCCGGCGAGCGCGCGAAGGGGAAGACGATCTATCCCAAACCGCGCGACTGGTTCGCCGCACTCGACGCGACCCCGCCGCAGGATGTGCGCGCCGTGATCCTGGGGCAGGACCCCTATCATGGGCCCGACCAGGCGCACGGCCTCTGCTTCTCGGTCCAGCCGGGGGTGCGCACGCCGCCGAGCCTGGTCAACATCTACAAGGAAATGCAGGGCGACCTGGGCATCCCCCCGGCGCGGCACGGTTACCTCAGGAGCTGGGCGGAACAGGGCGTGCTGCTGCTCAACAATGTGCTGACGGTCGAGGCAGGCTTGGCGGCCTCGCACCAGAAGCGCGGCTGGGAGCGGTTTACCGATGCCGCGGTCGCCGCGGTCGCAGCCGACCCGGCGCCCAAGGTCTTCATCCTGTGGGGCAGCCACGCGCAGCGCAAGGCCGCCGACGTGCCGGGGCTGGGGCAGGGCAGCCCGCATCTGGTCCTGCGCGCGCCGCATCCCTCGCCCCTGTCGGCGCACAACGGCTTCTTCGGGTCGAAGCCGTTCAGCCAGGCCAACGCCTTCCTGTCCGCGAACGGGCGCGGGACGATCGATTGGCAATTGCCCGAGACGCCCGGCGCATGAGCATGCGCCGTTGAGCATCCTGGCCGACCCGGTGACGTTGGCGATCCTGATCGTCGCGGTGGTGCTGCTCGGGATGGCGAAGGGCGGGCTCGCCGGGGTCGGCGCGCTCGCGACGCCCTTGGCCGCACTCGCGCTGCCGCCCGCGACCGCCGCGGCGCTGCTGCTCCCCATCCTGATCGTGCAGGACGTCGTCAGCGTCTGGTCGTTCCGCCGGACCTGGGACGGCTGGATCATCGGCTGGATGCTGCCCGGCGCGGCGGTCGGGATTTTCGCGGGCTATTATTTCGCGGAACGGGTGAACGAGGCGCAGCTGATGGCGGCATTGGGCGGGATCACGATGCTCTTCGGTCTCTACCGGCTGTGGGTCGAGCGCGGCGGGCGCGTCGTCGCACCGTCGACCTCGCCGGGCTGGGTCGGCAGCCTGTTCGGGGTCGCGACCGGCCTCACCAGCCAGATCGCGCATGCGGGCGGGCCGCCGTTCCAGATGTGGGTGACCCCGCGCCGCCTGCCGCACCTCGTCTTCATCGGGACGAGCTCGATCCTCTTCGCGCTGATCAACTGGATGAAGGTACCCGCCTACCTCGCGCTCGGCGCCTTTCCGCACGAGGTGGTGGTCGCGGCGCTGCTGCTGATGCCGCTCGCCATCGTCAGCACTTTGGTCACCGTGCGCTGGCTGAAACGGATGGACCCTGCGCGCTTCTATGTGATCATCTACGTTCTGATGGTGCTGCTCGGCGCGAAATTGCTGTGGGACGGGGTGTCGGCATGAGCGCCATCACCATCCTCGTCGATGCCGACGCCTGCCCGGTGAAGGACGAGATCTACAAGGTCGCCTGGCGGCACGAGGTCCAAGTCAAGATCGTCAGCAACAGCCGGCTGCGCGTGCCCGAGCACCCGCTGATCGAGCGCGTCGTCGTGTCGGACGGCTTCGACGCCGCTGACGACTGGATCGCCGAGGCGGCCGACGCGCGGAGCATCGTGGTGACCGCCGACATCCTGCTCGCCGACCGCGCGCTGAAGGCGGGGGCCACCGTGCTCGCGCCGACGGGCAAGCCCTTCACCGCGGCGTCGATCGGCCCCGCGATCGCCACGCGCGCGATCATGGCCGACCTGCGCGCGGGGATGGCGGACGGCATGGGCGGCCCGCCGCCCTTCTCGAAGGCCGACCGCTCGGCCTTCCTGCAGGCGCTCGATACGGCGCTGGTGCGGCTCAGGCGCGGCTGATTCGCCGCGGCCATTCGCGCGCGAGGAAAAATTCGAACTTTTTTCTTGTTTATTTCCAGATGCTTGCGAACATTTTTCGGGACGAGTGATTTGGCTCACCGATGGCCGGCGCGCGGGCCGCCATAAGCGGGGCATCGGGAACGCCCCGAGCCAGTTTTGAACCGAACACAAAGCTTGAACCGAACAGAAGGAAGATGAACATGACCAAGAAGACGATCCTCGCTCCTGTCCTCGCGCTCGCCGTGGCGCTCTCGGCGACGCCCGCGATGGCCCAGTCGGCGCAGCCCGGCCAGGGCATCACGATCTCGAACGGATCGATGAGCATCCTCATCGGCCTGCTGCTCCCCGCCGTGCAGAAGGTCCGCGAAGCCGCCGCGCGGATAAAGTGACACCCGGATACCCCAGGCCGCGGGCCGGCAATCGGGCCGGCCCGCCACGCTGACATACCGCAGGAATCCCGGCTTTGGCCCCTGGCCGGCCGCGATAGCCCTCCCGCCGATGCGACCCCGGCGGGAGGGCTTTTTCGTGGACGCGGCTGGATTGCGGCGCAGGGGCTCAGGCCATTTTTATATGCGCGCATCAATTCAAAAGGATGCGATTGGGCTGCTTTCGGGCGGGAGTGGACATCTTAATCCTCCCCGCTTGCGGGGAGGGGGGCCGCCGCCACAGGCGGCGGTGGAGGGGGCTATCGGCCTGACGCGCCGCTCAAGGCCGCCACCCCCCTCCGTCAGCGCTTCGCGCTGCCACCTCCCCACAAGTGGGGAGGATTGTCTTGTTCCCTCTCGAAACCGCCGTGCTCAATTCGCCGGCTTGGTCTCGTCGATCTTTTCGACCCATTCGGGATAGAAGCTCGGCTCGCGCGCCGACCAGCCGGGGGCGGTGGCCGCGGCTTCGCTGATCGATTGCAGCAGGACCTTGCGCTTGTCGGGGTGGAGGTGCGGCAGCGAGGCGGCGGCGCAGAAAGCACCCGGCAGCCACGGCCGCGCATGCGCGCCGAGCAATCGCTCGTAGAGGAAGCGGTAGGAAGCGAAGCCGGGCAGGCGGTCCTGCCCGAGGTCGAAGGCCGACACCGCGACGAGCGGCGCCATGAAGCCTTCGAGCGCGTCGAGCCCGCTGTCGTCGGGGATATGCGCGCGGATTTCGGCGATCCGCTGATAGACGCGCGCCTGGACGCGGATCGCGGTCTCCTCGACCATGTCGCGCGACCAGCGCGCGATCGCATCGTCGCGCTCGAGCCCGATGTCGAGCGAGCGGCGGATGTAGCGCTGCGTCGCCGCAGGAAAGCCCGCAAACTCCTTGATTTCCGATATCGACAGATCGCCCGCTGCCGGTCCCGAACGCGTCGCCATGGTCATGCTCCCGCACGGCGCCCGGGGAGCCATCCCCCCGGAGGCCTGCATCTGACAGTCTGCCACCAAAATGGTTAGTGGCGGGTTAACCATGGTGCCGGAGAATATTCAGCAAGCCGTGGGGCGTTGCGCCGCGCCGCGCGGAGGCCTAATCAGCGTGCAGCAGAACAAAACACGCAGGGCCATCCATGTCGCACGCACCGCAGCCGGTCATCTCGTCCACCGGCCTTTTCACCCCCGCCGAAGCGATCTCCAACGAAGAACTTGTCGCCAGTTTTAACGCCTATGTTGCGCTGCACAATAGGGAAAATGCAGCCGCCATCGCCAAGGGCGAGGTGGCCGAACTGACCGAGTCGAGCGTCGAATTCATCGAGAAGGCGAGCGGCATCGGCTCGCGCTTCGTGGTCGACAAGGCGGGCATCCTCGATCCCAAGCATATGGCGCCGCGCATCGAGGCGCGGCCCAACGAGCAGATTTCGCTGCTCGCCGAGATCGGCGTCGCGGCGGCGAAGGACGCGCTGGCGCGCGCGGGGCGCGACGCGGCGGACGTCGATGCGGTGCTGTGCGCGGCGTCGAACATGCAGCGCCCCTATCCGGCGATGGCGGTCGAGATCCAGGACGCGCTCGGCATCGACGGTTTCGGTTTCGACATGAACGTCGCCTGCTCGTCGGCGACCTTCGGCATCCAGACCGCCGCCGACTATATCCGCGCGGGCCATGCGAAGAGCGTGCTGGTGGTGAACCCCGAAATCTGTTCGGGACATCTGAACTGGCGCGACCGCGACAGCCATTTCATCTTCGGCGACGTCGCGACCGCGATCCTCGTCGAGGAAAAGGGCATCGCGCCCGCGGGGCATTGGGACATCCTCGGCACCAAGCTCAAGACGCAATTCTCGAACAATATCCGCAACAATTTCGGCTTCCTGAACCGCGGGCATGGGGGGATCGACCAGTCGGGGCCGAAGAGCGACAAGCTCTTCGTCCAGGAAGGCCGCAAGGTGTTCAAGGAAGTCGTGCCGATGGTCGCGACCATGATCGTCGAGCAGATGGCGGTGCTCGGGCTCGAGGGCGCCGACATGCGGCGGCTGTGGCTGCACCAGGCGAACACCAATATGAACCGCCTGATCGCGCAAAGGGTCCTGGGGCACGAGGCGAGCGAGGACGAGAGCCCGACGGTGCTCGACACCTATGGCAATACGTCGAGCGCGGGGTCGATCATCGCCTTCCACCTGAACCACGAGGATATGGCGCCGGGCGACACCGGGCTGATCTGCTCGTTCGGCGCGGGCTATAGCGCGGGGACGGTGTTCGTCCGCAAGACCTGAGGCCGTTCCCCGGCGAAAGCCGGGGTCCAGCAGGCGAAGCGCAACCCGGCCATGGGCCCCGGCTTTCGCCGGGGAACGGAACTACGGCACGAAGGTCGTGAACAGGTAGATCGCGAACAGGATCAGGTGGATCACCCCCTGGAGCACGGTCGTGCGCCCGTTCGCGAGCGTCTGCGACGCGACGATCAGCGACAGGAACAGCAGCACCGTCGACTTGGCGTCGAGGCCGAGGCTGATCGGCAGGTCGGTGATGATCGACAGGATCGCGACCGCCGGAATGGTGAGGCCGATCGTCGCCAGCGCCGAGCCGAGCGCGAGATTGAGGCTGGTCTGGAGGCGGTCGGCCTTGGCCGCGCGCACCGCCGCGAGGCCTTCGGGCGCGAGGATCAGCGCCGCGATCAGCACGCCGAGCACCGCGGGCGGCGCCCCCCAGTCCGACAGCAGCGCGCCCATGACCGGCGACAGCGCCTTCGCGAGCAGGACGACCGCGAACAGGCTGGCGAGCAGCAGCGTGCCCGAGATCGCGGTGCGCTGGACGGTCGGCGGGGCGGCGTGGTTGTCGGGCTCGCCGTCGCCATCGGCGTCGACATCCCGTTCGGGCAGGAAATAGTCGCGGTGACGCACCGTCTGCACCAGCGCGAAGGTCGCATAAAGAATCAACGATACCGCCGCGACGAACCCGAGCTGGACCGGCGAATAAAAGGATCCCGGCGCGCTGGAGGTAAAATTGGGGAGCACCAGCGTCACCACCGTGAGCACCGTAAGCGTCGCCAGCGCCGCGCCCATGCCGGTGCGCTGGAAGCGCTGTTCGTGATGGCGGATCGCGCCGCTGAGCAGGCAAAGGCCGAGAATCAGGTTCACGATCACCATCACCGCGGCGAACACCGTGTCGCGCGCCAGCGTCTGCGCCTTTTCGGGCTCGGCCTGCATCAAGGTCAGGATCAGCCCGACCTCGATCACCGTCACCGCCAGTGCGAGGATCAGCGTGCCGAAGGGCTCGCCGACGCGGTGCGCGATGACCTCGGCGTGGTGGACCGCGGCGACGACCGCGCCGATCAGGACGATCGCGACCATCCAGGCATTGAGCGGCATCGCGAAGCTCGCCAGCGCGGCGACGAAGCCGAGGATCGGGAAGATGTCGTTGGTGCGGTCGGCGAGGCGGAGTTTCGAGGTCATCGGCCTTCTATTGCAGCCGGATTCCTGCGGCGCCACCCCCGCGGCTCGATTAATGGGCGCGCACCGGCAATCCGGCGGCGGCGAGGCGGGCGTGGGCGTCGGCGATTGTCGCTTCGCCGAAGTGGAAGATGCTCGCGGCGAGCACCGCGCTCGCGCCGCCTTGGGTCACGCCCGCAACCAGATGGTCAAGACTGCCGACGCCGCCCGAGGCGATCACCGGGACGCTCACCGCATCGGCGATCGCGCGGGTCAGCGTGAGGTCGTAGCCGTCTTTGGTGCCGTCGCGATCCATGCTGGTGACCAGCAACTCGCCCGCGCCCAGCTCCGCGAGCCGCACCGCATGCGCGAGCGCGTCGACCCCGGTGGGCTTGCGCCCGCCATGGGTGAAGATTTCCCAGCGGCCGTCTTCGACGCGTCGCGCGTCGATGCTGCCGACCGCGCACTGGCTGCCGAAACGGTCGGCGATGTCGGCGACGAGTTCGGGCCGCGTCACCGCGGCGCTGTTCACCGCGACCTTGTCGGCGCCGGCGAGCAGCAGCGCGCGCGCATCCTCGGCGCTGCGCACCCCGCCGCCGACGGTCAGCGGCATGAAGCAAACCTCGGCGGTGCGGGCGACCATGTCGAGCAGCGTGCCACGGCCCTGGTGCGTCGCGCTGATGTCGAGGAAGCAGAGCTCGTCGGCGCCCGCGGCGTCATAGGCGCGCGCGGCCTCGACCGGGTCGCCGGCATCGCGCAGGTCGACGAAATTGACGCCCTTGACCACGCGCCCGTCGGCGACGTCGAGGCAGGGAATGACGCGGACGCGGACGGTCATGGGCGCCGCCCGCGTTCCCCGGCGAAAGCCGGGGTCCAGGGCGTTATGGCGCGGCACTGGCCTTTTTGCGCTCTGGGCCCCGGCTTTCGCCGGGGAACGGGAAGCGTCAAGCAGCTCACGCCCGTCCCACCGCGATCGCCTCGGCGAGGTCCAGCCGCCCGTCGTAGAGCGCCCGGCCGGTGATGACACCCTCGATCCCGTCGGCGACATGCGGGCGGAGCGCGTGGATGTCGCCGATGTCGGCAACCCCGCCGCTCGCGATCACCGGGATGTCAACCGCCTTGGCCAGCGCCACGGTCGCTTCGACATTGCAGCCCTTGAGCAGCCCGTCGCGGCCGACGTCGGTGAACAGCAGGGCCGCGACGCCGGCATCCTCGAAGCGGCGCGCGAGATCCTCGACGCGGACGTCGGAGACGTCGGCCCAGCCCTCGGTCGCGACCATGCCATCGCGCGCATCGACCCCGACGACGATGCGGCCGGGCAAGTCGCGCGCGGCGGACTTCACGAATTCGGGGTCCTTCAGCGCCGCGGTGCCGATGATCACGCGCTCGACCCCGAGCGCCAGCCAGCGGTCGACGCCTTCGCGATTCCGGATGCCGCCGCCGACCTGCACCTTGCCGGGAAAGGCCGCGACGATGCTCTCGACCGCTGCGCCGTTGACGCTGGCGCCCGCGAAGGCGCCGTCGAGGTCGACGACATGCAGATGGCTCGCTCCCGCCTCGGCGAACAGCCGCGCCTGCGCCGCGGGATCGTCGCCATAGACGGTCGCGCGCGCCATATCGCCCTCGGCCAGCCGCACTACTTGCCCGCCCTTGAGGTCGATCGCGGGGAAGATGGTCAGGGCCGCCAATTGAGGAACCTTTCGAGGGTGGCGAGGCCATAGGCCTGGCTTTTTTCGGGGTGATATTGGACGCCGACGATATTATCCTTCGCGACCGCGGCGACGAAGGCGCCGCCATGGTTGCTGGTCGCGGCAACGTCGATCGCATCGGTGAAATGATAGCCGTGCAAATAATAGGCCTCGCCCGCCGCGATCACGGGATGCGCGAAGCTCGGGACGACGTCGTTCCATCCCATGTGCGGGATACGCAGGCCGGGCGCCGGGTCGAAGGCGCGCACCGTGCCGCCGATCCAGCCGAGTCCCTTGTGCGTGCCATGCTCCTCGCCCGCGTCGGCGAGCAGTTGCATGCCGACGCAGATGCCGAGGAAGGGCGCCCCCTCGCCGCGCACGCGCCGCTCCATCGCGTCCACCAGCCCGGGAATCGCCGACAGCCCGTTCATGCACGCCGCGAAGGCGCCGACGCCGGGCAACACGATCCGGTCGGCCCTGGCGACGACAGCGGGATCGGCGGTGACGGCGACATCCCGCGCGCCCGCGACGACGAGCGCATTATGCACCGAGCGAAGATTGCCCGCGCCATAGTCGATCAGGGCAATGACGCTCATGGACGGCTCCTAGAGCACACCCTTGGTGCTGGGGATCGCGTCGCCCTTGCGCGGGTCGATCTCGACCGCCTGGCGCAGTGCTCTGGCAAGAGCCTTATACATGCTCTCGGCGATATGATGGTTGTTCTCGCCGTAGAGCATCTCGATGTGCAGCGTGATGCCCGCGGCCTGCGCAAAGCTGTGGAACCAGTGCGGGAACATCTCGGTGTCCATCTCGCCGAGTCGCGGCTGCGAGAAGCTGGATTTATAGACGCAGTGCGGGCGCCCCGAGATGTCGAGTACGCAGCGCGTCAGCGTCTCGTCCATCGGCGCATGCGCCTCGCCGTAGCGGGCGATGCCGCGCTTGTCGCCGAGCGCCCTGGCGACCGCTTCGCCGAGCGCGAGCGCGCTATCCTCGACCGTGTGGTGCTGGTCGATATGGAGGTCGCCCTTCACCTGCATCGAAATGTCGATCAGCGAGTGGCGCGACAATTGCTCGACCATATGGTCGAGGAAACCGATGCCGGTGGACACCGAATAATCGCCCGTCCCGTCGAGATTGACGGCAATCGCGATATCCGTTTCCTTGGTCGTGCGCTGGACGGTGGCGGTTCGCATGCGCGACCCCTTAGCCCCTGTGTTTCGCGTTGCAAGGCGATTCTCCCCCCTTGACCGGCGTGCGGCGCGCGTTCATCCCCCTCGCCCATGAGTGACGATGTCCGCGACAGCCTGATTCCCTATGACGAAATCGTGCAGGATGCGCTGCGCGCGGTGGTCGGCCGCGTGCTGCGCCAGGTCGAGGGATCGGACAGCCTGCCCGGCGAGCATCATTTCTATATCACCTTCAAGACGCAGGCGCCGGGGGTCGATATCCCCGCGCATCTGATCGCCAAATTCCCCGACGAAATGACGATCGTGCTCCAGAACCGCTTCTGGGACCTGTCGGTCGAAAAGGATCGTTTTTCGGTCGGCCTGTCGTTCAACCAGACGCCGTCGATGCTGACGATCCCCTATGCGGCGATCACCGCCTTCGTCGATCCGTCGGTCGATTTCGGGCTGCAGTTCCAGGTCAGCGACGACGGTGCCGATCCCGAGCCGCACGACGAGGCCGACAACGACCGCCCCGCGACCGGCAGCGACGACGGGTCGAACGTCGTGACCGTGGATTTCGGCAAGAAGAGATAGCGCCGTGGCCCCGCCATGGCCCCCCTCGCGCTTCTGGCAATATTGGGCCCTCGCGGGCATGGTGGTGCTCACCGCCGCCTTCTGGTGGGGTGTCGAAGGCTATGCCCTGTTCGAGGGCGGCGGCGTGCGGGGCCAGATCGCCGACGGGCTGCTGCGCTTCTCGCTGCTGGTGCTGACCCCGGCGCTGCTGCTCGTCTGGCTCGCCGCGGGCTGGGCGCGCAAACGCATCGGCGACACCGGCTATTGGCAGATGCTCGCGCTGGTATCGATGACCTGGGCAAGCGCGGTGCTGGCGACGAGGATGCTGGCGGCTTGACGCTGGTTTGAGAACGGCGGAAAAGAGAGCATGACGCTTAAAGGATTTCCTCGCATCTCGGTCGATGCCGCCATATGTGGCGGGCGTCCGACGGTGGCCGGAACGCGCGTCCGGGTCAGCGACATATTGGAGTTGCTGAGCCACGGCGCGACCGAGGCCGACATTCTGGCCGACTATCCCTATCTGAGCAGCGCGGACGTCCGGGCGTGTCTGACCTATGCCGCCGCCATGGCGGGGCATAGCGTCATTCTCGCCGCCTGATGCGCCTTCTGATCGATGCACAGTTGCCGCCGGCACCGTGCGTCTGGCTGCACGAAAAGGGGCATGAGGCGGTGCATGTCGTCGCCATGGATATGGGCGGCGCCAGCGATGTGGCCATCGCCGAAACGGCCCTGGCACAGGGCGCGATCCTGATTTCGAAGGACGAGGATTTCCAGATACTCCACTTCCAACTGGGCTTTTCGTTCTTGTGGCTGCGGTGCGGAAACACCACCAAGGCGGCTCTGTTCGAATGGCTCGATCGGCGCTGGGACCGGATCGAGGCGCTTTTCGATCAGGGCGAAACCATGGTGGAGGCACGATGAGCGATATGCGGACGGAAAGCGACAGCATCGGCGAGATCGCGGTGCCGGCCGACGCTTATTGGGGCGCCCAGACCGAGCGCAGCCGGCACAATTTCGCTTTCCCGGCGCACGAACGCATGCCGCTGCCGATCGTCCATGCGCTGGCACGGATCAAGCGCGCGGCGGCAGAGGTCAATCGCGCGCACGGCCTCGACGGCGCGCTGGCCGACGCGATCGTCGTGGCGGCCGACAAGGTCATCGCGGGAAAATATGACGACCAGTTCCCGCTCGCCATCTGGCAGACGGGCAGCGGCACCCAGTCGAACATGAACGCGAACGAGGTGATCGCGGGCATCGCCAATGAAGCGCTGACCGGAAAACGCGGCGGCAAGGCGCCGGTCCACCCCAACGACCATGTCAACATGGGCCAGTCGTCGAACGACAGTTTTCCCACCGCGCTCCATGTCGCGGTCGCCGTCGAAACGACGGCGCGGCTGCTGCCGGCACTCGCGACCCTGACCGATGCCTTGACCGCCAAGGCCGCGGCGTGGGGCGATATCGTCAAGATCGGCCGCACCCATTTGCAGGACGCGACCCCGCTCACGCTGGGGCAGGAATTTTCGGGCTATGCCGCGCAACTGATCGCGTGCCGCGCGCGGATCGAGGCTACGCTCGCGCATGATGTCGCCAGGCTCGCGCAGGGCGGCACCGCGGTCGGCACCGGGCTCAACGCGCCCGCGGGCTTCGACGCCGCGATGGCGGCCGAGCTGTCGCGTGGCACCGGCATCGCGTTCGAACCCGCGCAGAACAAGTTCGAGGCGCTGGCGTCGAACGACGGGCTCGTCTTCTTCTCGGGCGCGCTGAACACCCTCGCCGTCGCGCTGACCAAGATCGCGAACGACATCCGTCTGCTCGGCTCGGGCCCGCGCGCCGGGCTCGGCGAGCTCGACCTGCCCGCCAACGAGCCGGGCAGCTCGATCATGCCGGGCAAGGTCAACCCGACGCAGTGCGAGATGCTGACGATGGTCGCGGCGCAGGCGATCGGCAATCATCAGGCAGTGACCGTCGGCGGGATGCAGGGCCATCTCGAGCTCAACGTCTTCAAGCCGCTGATCGGCGCCAATGTGCTGCGGTCGATCGACCTGCTGAGCACGGGCATGACCGCCTTCGCCGAGCGCTGCGTCGCCGGAATCGAACCCAATCGCGCACGCATCGCCGAACTGGTCGACCGCTCGCTGATGCTCGTCACCGCGCTCGCGCCCGAGATCGGCTACGACAAGGCGGCGAAGATCGCGAAGCACGCGCACGAGACGGGATCGACCTTGCGCGAGGCGGCGCTGGCGCTCGGTAATGTCGATGCCGCGACCTTCGACCGCGTCGTCGATCCGCGGGCGATGCTGGGCCCGGAACCGACCGCCTCCGTCGGGAATTGATGGGGAGAAGGAGAGATGGGCATGATCGGCAGGATCGTTGGCGGCGTTCTCGGCAGCGCCATCGGAAAGCAGAAGGGCAGCGGCCATCCCGTCGCGGGCGCGGTGATCGGCGCGGCGACCCTTTTCGCGGCGCGCCGCCTGTTCCCGCAGCGCTATGCCGCGATAGCGGCGTGGGGTGCGGCTGGTTACCTGACCAAAAAATGGGCCGAACGCGCCGCGGCGCGCAAGGCGACCGAAGAGGCGCATGACGTCGATACCGCGCTTGCCGATGCGGGCGTCGTCGATCCCTATGCGGGCGTGTCGGACACACCGCCGACCGACGGCGAAACGATCGGCGATGCCTTGCCGCCCGCGATCCCGCTCGACGACGCCGACGGCAAGCGACCGGCGCTTCATTGAGCGCGGTTCAGCCGCCCGCCTGCCATTCCTTGATCGCCTCGACAGGCGAGACCAGCATCAGGACGTTGAGCGTCAGATTGTCGCGGATCGTCCATAGGGTGAACAGCTCGAAGGCGATCGCGAGCGCGACCGTCATCCACCAGCGCATCCGGCTCGCGGCGAGGAAGCCGCCGATCATGAACAGGGTGTCGCTCACCGAATTGAGGATCGAATCGCCGCTGTAGCCGAAGGCCATGGTCACCTCGCGGTAGCGGTCGATGATCATCGGCGAATTCTCCAGGATTTCCCACGCGCCCTCGACCCCGATCGCGATGGCGAGCGGCACCCACAGCGGCCGTTCGGGCATGATCCAGCGCAGCATGCCATAGAAAATGAAGCCGTGGATGATGTGGCTGAAGCTGTACCAGTCGGTAATCTGCTGGCTGTTCTGGTTCGACTGGACGGTGCCGTGCCACAGGCTGACCGTGCCGCACGGGCAGATCGGCGGGCGGTCCATCGCGAAGAGGATCGCGGCGAGCAGCGCGACCAGCGCCGCCGCGACCATCCAGCCCGTCCGCGAAATTCCCGCCATATGCCTCCCCCTTGACCGCCGCGTGTCTCCGCGCAATTAGCGCCCATGGCTCACAGCGTCCACCTCGACCGCCGCGGCGTGTTGTTCGTCCTCTCCTCGCCGTCGGGCGCGGGCAAGACCACCATCTCGCGCATGATGCTGGAGGCGGACCAGGATATCGCGCTGTCGATCTCGGCCACCACCCGCCCGCCGCGCCCCGGCGAGGAGGACGGCGTCCATTATCATTTCGTCGACACCGAGACCTTCAAGAAGATGGCCGCCGACGGCGAGTTTCTCGAATGGGCGCATGTCTTCGGCCACCGCTACGGCACCCCGCGCGCGCCGGTCGAGGCGCTGCTCGCCGCGGGCAAGGACGTGCTCTTCGACATCGATTGGCAGGGGGCGCAGCAGCTCTATCAGGAAGCCGGCCCCGACGTCGTGCGCGTGTTCGTCCTGCCGCCGACGATGGAGGAACTCGAACGGCGCCTCCGCGCGCGCAAGACCGACAGCGACGAGGTGATCGCCGCGCGCATGGAGCGCGCCGCGAACGAGATCAGCCACTGGGACGGGTACGACTATGTGCTGATCAACGACCATGTCGGCGAATGCTACGCCGAGGTGATCGCGATCCTGCGCGCCGAAAGGCTGAAGCGCCGCCGCCAGATCGGGCTGATCGGCTTCGCGCGCGACCTGATCCGCTCGGTGCCGGACGCGGACAAGAAGCTCTAGGCCGGCTTCGCCAGCTTCACTTCCAGTTCCGCGACCATCGCAGCGCGCAGCGGTTTGGCTTCGCCGTCGGTGCGGCACACGACCACCGTGTCGCAGGTCGCGATGCAGCGGCCGTTCTGGAACATTGCCTGGACGATCGTCCAGCTCGAGGTGCCGAGGCGGCCGATGCCCGTCGCGATCTGCACAGGATCGGGGAAATTGCCCTCGGCGAGGTAATTGATCTCGACCGCGGCGACCATCGTGCGCTCGTTCTCGGGCCGGTCGGCCCAGGGACGGATTTCACGGTTCAGTAGCACGCGGCCGCTCTCGAACAGCGCGGCGAAGGCCACATTGTTGAGGTGGCCGTTGATGTCCATGTCCTGGAACCGCGTCTGCAGGTCGAGGTGGACGGGGTAGCTGGCGGCGTTCAGCCGCCAGCTCTCCGGCCTCGGCATATCAGCGCGGACCCATGCGGATGCCGCCGTCTAGGCGCACGTCTTCGCCGTTGAAATAGCCGTTTTCGATCATGCAGAGCGCGAGATTGGCATATTCGGCGGGGTTGCCGAGGCGCTTCGGGTTGAGCACCGAGGCACCGAGCGCGTCACGGACGTTCTGCGGCGCACCCGCGAGCAGCGGGGTGTCGAAGATGCCGGGGAGGATGGTGTTGACGCGGATATTCTCCGACGCGAGGTCGCGCGCGACGGGGAGCGTCATGCCGACGACGCCGCCCTTCGATGCGGAGTAAGCGGCCTGGCCGATCTGGCCGTCCTCGGCCGCGACCGACGCGGTGTTGACGATCGCGCCGCGGTCGCCGTCTTCGGTGGGCTCGAGCGTCATCATGCCCGCCGCCGACTTGGCGATGCAGCGGAAGGTACCGACGAGGTTGATCTGGATGATCCAGTTGAAGGCGTCGAGCGGGAAATGCTTGATGCTGCCGTCTTCCTTCGAGCGGCTCGCGGTCTTGATCGCATTGCCGGTGCCGGCGCAATTGACGAGGATGCGCTCCTGCCCGATCGCTTCGCGCGATTTGGCGAAGGCGGCGTCGACCGAGGCGTCGTCGGTGACGTTGCATTCGCAGAACACGCCGCCGAGTTCGTCCGCAAGCGCCTTGCCCTTCTCTTCCTGCAGGTCGAAGATCGCGACCTTGACGCCTTTGGCAGCGAGCGCGCGCGCGGTCGCCGCGCCGAGGCCCGAGGCGCCGCCGGTGACGACGGCGGATACGGTGGAATCGAGTTTCATATCATTCTCCCTTAAATCGTCGCCCCCGCGAAGGCGGGGGCGTTTGGCAGCCTTGCGCTACCCTGATAGCGGCCCCCGCCTTCGCGGGGGCGACGCCGTTTTCTCGATAAAATCAAAGCCGTTCGATGATCGTGACGTTGGCCTGGCCGCCGCCTTCGCACATCGTCTGGAGGCCATATTTGCCGCCGGTTGCGTCGAGCACGCCGAGCAGGGTTGCCATCAGCTTGGTGCCGCTGGCGCCGAGCGGGTGGCCGAGCGCGATCGCGCCGCCATGCTGGTTGAGGCGGGCGTGGTCGGCGCCGAGATATTTGAGCCAGGCAAGCGGCACCGGCGCGAACGCCTCGTTCACTTCATAGGCGTCGATATCCTCGATCTTCATGCCGGCCTTCCTGAGAGCGCGCTCGGTCGCGAACAAAGGTTCTTCGAGCATGATCACCGGGTCGCCCGCGGTCACCGAGATGTGATGGATTCGCGCGCGGGGGGTCAGGCCATGATCCTTCAGCGCCTGTTCGGAAACCACGAGCGCCGCCGATGCGCCGTCGCAGATCTGGCTCGAAGTCGCCGCGGTGATCGAGCCGCCTTCCTGCAGGATCTTGACCCCGGCAATGCCCTCGAGCGTCGCGTCGAATCGGATGCCCTCGTCGACGAGGTGCATCTGGCGGCCCTCCGGCGTGTCGATCTCGACCCCGACGATCTCGCGCTTGAAATGGCCGGCCTCGGTCGCGGCCTTGCCGCGGCGGTGGCTTTCGAGCGCAAAGGCGTCGAGGTCGTCCTTGGTGAAACCATGCTTCTTGACGATCATTTCGGCGCCGGCGAACTGGCTGAACATGATGCCGGGATATTTTTCCTCGAGCCGCTCGGACTTATAGTGGCCGAGCCCTTCCTTCATGAACAGCGTCGCGACGCTGCCCATGGGCACGCGCGTCATGCTTTCGATGCCGCTGGCAAGGACGATGTCCTGCGTACCCGACATTACCGCCTGCGCCGCGAACATCATCGCCTGCTGCGAAGAGCCGCACTGGCGGTCGATGGTGACCGCGGGGATCGAATCGGGGAGGTTCGAGGCGAGCACCGCGTTGCGGCCGAGGTCCATCGTCTGTTGCCCGCCCTGCGACACGCAGCCGGTGATGACGTCGTCGATTGCCGACGTGTCGAAATCGTTGCGGTCGGCGATCGCATCGAACACCGCGGCGCCGAGGTCGACGGGGTGGACACCGGCGAGCCGGCCCCCGCGCTTGCCGCCGGCGGTGCGGACGGCGTCGACGATATAGGCATGGGGCATGGAGAGTTCCTTTCTTAATCCCCCTCCCGCAGGCGGGAGGGGTTAGGGGTGGGCGCGAGCGGAGCGAGCATCTGGAGGTAGGAAGCCCACCCCGCTGCGACTAGGGAGCAAGCTCCCAAGTCTCGCTGCCCCTCCCGCTTGCGGGCGGGGAAATTACAGTTTCCGCCCGATCAGTTCCTTCATGATCTCGTTCGTGCCGCCGAAAATCCGCGTCACGCGCGCCGCGCGCCAGGCGCGGGCGATCGGATATTCGTTCATGTAGCCGGCGCCGCCGTGCAGCTGCAGGCATTTGTCCATGACTTCCCACTGGAGGTCGGTGTGCCACAGCTTCGCCGCAGCGCCCTCCTCGGGGGTCAGTTCCTTCTTCATGTGGCGCGCGAGCGCCCAGTCGAGATGCGCCCAGCCGACCTGCAATTTGGCCTTGAGGTCCGCGAGCACGAAGCGGCTGTTCTGGAAATCGAGGATCGGCTTGCCGAACGCCTTTCGCTCGCGGGTGAATTCGACCGTGTCGTCGAAGGCGCGCTGCGCCGACGCCTGCGCGCTGACGGCGATCGACAGGCGTTCCTGCGGCAATTCGCTCATGAGGTAGATGAAGCCCTGGCCTTCCTCGCCCAGGCAGTTGGTGATCGGAACGCGGACGTCGTTGAAGAAGAGTTCCGACGTATCCGCCTCGTCCTGGCCGATCTTGTCGAGGTTGCGGCCGCGCTGGAATCCCTCGCGGTCGGCCTCGACCAGCACGATCGACACGCCTTTCCACGCCGGCTGCACCTCGGTGTCGGTCTTGACGCAGACCAGGATCAGGTCGGCGTTCTGGCCGTTGGTGATATAAGTTTTCGACCCGTTGATGACATAATGATTGCCATCCTTTTTTGCGGTCGTGCGCATCCCCTGCAGGTCGGAGCCGGTGCCCGGTTCGGTCATCGCGATCGCGGTGATCGTCTCGCCCGACACCATCCGCGGCAGCCAGTGCTTCTTCTGCTCTTCGCTGCCATATTTGACGATGTAGCTGGTGACGATGTCCGACTGGAGCGAGAAGCCGGTGGTGGCGCGGCCGTAATAGGCGCTTTCTTCGTCGACGATCGCATTATAGCCGAAGTCGAGCCCGAGCCCGCCATATTCCTCGGGCACCGTCGGGCACAGCATGCCGAGCTCGCCCGCCTTGGGCCAGATCGACTTGGGGACGATGCCCTCCTCGGCCCATTGCGCCGCGTTGGGCGCGACCTCCTTCTCGAGGAACTGGCGCACCGTCGCGCGAAACGCCTCATGATCCTCGCCATAGGCCGAGCGCGACAGATTATCGAGCGACATGATCTTCCTTTCCCTTGGCGCAGCCGAACGCAAGCGGGGAGCCGGCCGCAGTTTTCGCCTTCCAACAGACCTTACGTTTACGTGCACGTCAAGTGGAAAGACGCTACGGCATGAAGTTCCTTGCGTCGCCGCTCCTTCGTTCATCGTCACCCCGGGCTTGACCCGGGGTCCCGCTCGGCAGCGTCGAACAGCGGGATCCCGGATCAAGTCCGGGGTGACGCGAGACGGTGCGAGCGACGAATAGCTTTGCAGCCCTGTGCAGCCGCCGCGTCCCTCGCTAGGCTCGGCCCATGGTAGACCTCCTCCTCGATGCCGGCGCCTTGCTCGGCGAATCGCCGCGCTGGCATGCCCGCGAAGCCCGCCTCTATTGGGTCGATATCGACGCGCAGCAGATCCACCGGCTCGATCCCGCGGACGGCACGCACGAATGGATGCAACTGGGCGAGCCCGTCGGCTGTGTCGCGCCGCGCGTCGGCGGCGGGCTGGTCGCGGCGCTCGGCGACGGCTGCGCGCTGATCGATGCATGGGGCGCGGTCCCCCGGCCCTTCGGCCCGGCGGTGCTCGCCGATCTGCCGCACCAGCGTTTCAACGACGGCTGCGTCGATGCCGCCGGCCGCCTGTGGGTCGGCAGCCTGACCGCGGACAAGCCGAAGCGCGACGCCGCCCTCTATCGCCTCGATCCCGATGGCACCCTTGTCGAAGTCTTCGGCGGGCTGATGACGAGCAACGGCGCGGCGTTCAGCCCCGACGGGCGCATCTTCTATCACGCCGACACCCCGACGCACCGCATCCACGCCTATGACGTCGATCCGGTGCGCGGCGATTTGAGCGGCAAGCGGCTGTTCCATGCATTCCCCGAGGGCGGTGGCCGCCCCGATGGCGCCGCGGTTGATGCGGAAGGCTGCTACTGGTCGGCGCTGTGGGACGGCTGGCGGATCGTGCGCCTGTCCCCCGCGGGCGAATTGCTCCAGACCGTCGAGTTGCCGGTGCAGCGGCCGACGATGCTCGCCTTCGGCGGCGCCGACATGCGCACCGCCTTCGTCACCAGCGCGGGCAAGAATTTGACCGACGAGGACCGCCGCGACCAGCCGCACGCGGGCGGGCTGTTCAGTTTCCGCGTCGATGTACCGGGACGGGAGCAGCCAGGCTTCGCCGGATAGGCCGAATGCCGGCAGTCGCGAAGGACGGCGGACGCCGCCTTCCGTGGCTTTGCGTGGCACCCCGCGCAGATCGCATGCGCCGGGCGCATTTTGTTCTTTCCTACATTATATCGCGCGCCTAACCTCCCTGCCATGCCGATGCGTCGCCGCTCCCGCGCTAACGAAAAATCGTCCCCTCCCGACATGGCGGAAAAGAGAAAGAGAGGGGGGACGTAGCGTGACTTTCGTGACCTTTGGAATAAAATTGCGCGGGCCGGCCCCGCCTTGCACCCCCCTGTCATATCTGGTTAAGACGGTCCCCGACATGGTTTCGTCCGAAACCTTTTCCACCGGGAGATCCGAAATATGCCGCGCAGCGCGCCTCGTTATGCCCGTCGCCAGATTTTTCGTCGGGCGTCGACTCTGCTCGCATCCACTGCGATGCTCATGGGTATGAGCCAGATGACCATCCTGGCCGCCGAAACCGCCAAGCCCGCCGCCGCGACCGCGACCGCCGGCGAGAACCCGATGCTCGCGCCCTGGACCGGGCCGTTCGAGGGGGTGCCGCCGTGGGACAAGATGGATCCCGAGCTGTTCCCCGATGCCTTCGCAAAGGGCATGGCCGAGACCAGGGCGCAGGTGCAGGCGGTGATCGACAATCCCGCGGCGCCGACCTTCGAGAACACGCATGTCCCGATGATGCTCGCCGGCGACACGATGGAGCGGCTGTTCGCGCTGTGGGGCGTGCAGACCTCGAACAAGTCGAACGACCGCGTCGAGGACATCGACGCCGAGTGGAGCCCCAAGCTCACGACCTTCTACACCGAGCTGTTCCTCGAGCCCAGGCTCTTCGCGCGCTACAAGACGGTGTACGACAAGCGCCACGAGAGCGGGCTCAACGCGCAGCAGATCCGCATCGTCGAGCGCAGCTATGAAGAGATGGTGCGCGACGGCGCGAACCTGTCGCCCGCCGACAAGACCAAGCTGGTCGCACTCAACTCGAAGCTCGAAGGCCTCTTCTCGACCTTCTCGTCGAAGCTGCTCGGCGACGAGAAGCTCTATACGTTCGTGACCGACAAGGCCGAGCTCGCTGGGCTCGAGCCGGGCTTTGTCGCGTCGCTCGCTTCGGCGGCCGAAGCCAATGGCAAGCCCGGCCAGTGGGCGATCAAGAACACGCGCTCGTCGGCGCAGCCGGTGCTGCAGGGCGCGACGAACCGCAAGCTGCGCGAGAAGGTGTGGCGCGCGTTCGTCGACCGCGGCGACAATGGCGATGCGAACGACACCAACGCGACGATCGCCGAAATCCTGAAGCTGCGTCAGCAGCGCGCCGAACTGCTCGGTTTCCCGACGCACGCGCATTATCGCATGGCCGACACGATGGCGAAGACCCCCGAGGCCGCGATGGGGCTGATGATGAAGGTCTGGCCCGCCGCTGTCGCGCGCGTCAAGGAAGAGGTCGCCGACATGCAGGCGATCGCCGATGCCGAGGCGAAGGCCGGCAAAGGCCCGAAAATCACGATCGAACCATGGGATTACCGTTTCTACGCCGAAAAGGTCCGCAAGGCGAAATACGACCTCGATGAAAGCGAGGTGAAGCCCTATCTCCAGCTCGACAAGCTGGTCGAGGGCATGTTCTGGTCGGCGGGGCAGCTCTACGATCTGGGGTTCCGCGAGAATACGGGGACGATCCCGGTGTTTGACCCCAAGGTCCGCACGTTCGAGGTCTATAATCTCAAGACGAACGAAAATGTCGGGGTCTTCTACCTCGACAATTTTGCGCGCGACGGCAAGCGCTCGGGCGCGTGGATGACCACCTATCGCAGCCAGCAGACGCTGGGGGGCGAGCGCAATGTCCTCGCGTCGAACAACAATAATTTCACCGAAGCCGCGAAGGGCGAGCCGACGCTGATCAGCCTCGACGATGCCCAGACCCTGTTCCACGAATTCGGCCACGGCATCCATTATCTGCTGCAGCAGGTCTATTATCCCGCATTGGCGGGCGTGCCGCGCGACTTCGTCGAATATCCGAGCCAGGTGAACGAGAATTGGCTGATGACCCCCGAGGTGCTGTCGAAATATGCGACGCACTACAAGACGGGCGAGCCGATGCCGCAGGCGCTGGTCGACAAGATCCTGGCGTCCGACAAGTTCAACCAGGGCTTTTCGACGGTCGAATATCTGTCGAGCGCGATCGTCGACATGAAGCTGCACGACCGCAAGACGCCGCCGACCGACATCGACGCGTTCGAGCGCGATACGCTGGCCGAAATCGGCATGCCGAAGGAGATCGTGATGCGGCACCGCCTGCCGCAGTTCGGGCATCTGTTTTCGAGCGACGCCTATTCGGCGGGCTATTACAGCTACCTCTGGTCGGAAACAATGGATGCCGATACCTGGGCGGCCTTCACCGAGGCCGGCGGTCCGTGGGACCGCACGGTGGCCGACAAGTTCCGCACCATCCTGCTGATGACGGGCAACGAGACCGACCGCGCCGAGGCCTATCGCGCCTTCCGCGGCCGTGATCCCGATGTGAAGGCGCTGCTTCGGAAGCGCGGTTTTCCGACCGAATAGGTCCAACCGGACCGGGGAGGCAAAGGGGGTCGTTCCGGCCCCCTTTGTTTGCCGGCGCCGCGTCGATGCCGCCGCCTTGACCCGCGCGGCGAAGCGCCGCATCCTCGCGCCATGGCCCGGCTCCACACCAGCTTCGCCGCCTTCTGGCCCTTCTATCTGCGCGAGCATAGCAAGGCCTCGACGCGCGCGCTCCACTATGTCGGGACCAGCCTGGTTGTCGCAGTCGCGATCGGCGCTGCGCTGACCGGGCGCTGGGCGTGGCTGGTCGCGTTGCCGCTTGCGGGCTATTTCTTCGCCTGGGTCGCGCATTTCGGGATCGAGAAGAACCGGCCCGCGACCTTCACCTACCCGCTGTGGAGCCTCGCCGCCGATTTCAGGATGTGGGCGCTGTGGCTGACCGGGCGGCTGGGGCCCGAGCTCGACAGGGCCGGGGTCGTGCCGGAAAATCGATCAGACTGACCCAAAGCCATATCTGGCGCTTGATG
The DNA here is from genome assembly GCA_005503165.1 of Sphingomonadaceae bacterium 3R27E2-A. GTDB lineage: Bacteria > Pseudomonadota > Alphaproteobacteria > Sphingomonadales > Sphingomonadaceae > Sphingopyxis. Next base: position 1,454 of record SCNT01000049.1, on the reverse strand, counting down.
CGAACAATTCTTAAATCGGGGCTTTTTCTGGAGGCGCGCGGGCGCGGGGCATAAGCTGGTCGCGGCCCGACCGTCGGCCCCCGAGTCCCGAACCCAGCCGCAAGGAGATACGCCATGACCGTCAATCGCGCTTCCGCCCGCTACGAAGGCTTCGGCAAGGAGGGCAAGGGATCGATCACCACCAAATCGGGGGTGCTCGACAAACAGCCCTACGGGTTCGGCACGCGCTTCGAGGGCCAGCCGGGGACCAACCCCGAGGAGCTGATCGCCGCGGCGCACGCCGCCTGCTTCACCATGGCGCTGTCCTTCGGGCTCGCCCGCGCGGGCTATAGCGGCGATACGCTCGAAACCACCGCCGCGGTGACGCTCGACCAGGTCGAGGGCGGGTTCGAGATTTCGAGCTCGGCGCTGACCCTGGTCGCCAGGGTGCCCGGGATCGGGCCCGCGGAATTTGCGGCGATCGCCAAGGAAGCCGAGATGAACTGCCCGGTGTCGAAGCTGCTCGACTGCGAGATCACGCTCGAGCACAGCCTCGAGAATTAGGCGGCGCGGCGCATCGGGGGCAGCGCGTCGGCCATGAAGTCGAACAGCCCCTGCGCCGGCGGCGGCAGCACCCGGCGTTGCAGCATGCGGTGGCGGCGGTGGCCGATACGGCTTTCGACGAGCACCAGATTGGGCGGGGTCCGGCTCCACGCGAGCGGGACCGGTTCGAAATCGCACACGCCATGGCCGAGCGCGACGTGCGGGCAGCCCACAAAATCGCGGTATCAGGCATCCGGCTCCCCCGCGTCCGGCCTCGGGCCGCCGGGTGGTTCCGGCGGTGCCGGCGCGGCGACGACGGCCAGGAAATAGAAAATCAGCATAGCCGTGAGGAAGCTGCGGGCCAGCGGATGGAAAATGCCGAAAGCGAGCAGCGCCGCAACCACCGCCAGGCCGGAGATGCCGTAATAGAAGCGGCGGTTCGGCCCGCAAAACGCCTGCTTGCGAAAGAAGATCACGCGCCGGATGACCGGAAGCAGCAGGAGCAGCGCGACCAGCCCGCCGATGACGGGCCCGGCAAACTGGCGTTTGGCTGCCGCGTCGGGGTTCAGGAAGCCGATGCCCGCAAAAATCGTGGCCATCAGGACCACTTCGAGGAAATGGAGCAGGGCCGTGTGCCAGCGATAGCGGTCCTTCTTTTCCGCGCCCTCGGCAAACTGGATCGCGAGATAGATGCACAGGATCCACGCGATCCACCGCAGGTCGGGGGTGGCGGTCTTGAGGAACATCGAGACGACGAACGTGCCGAGAAAGGCGGGGTAGATCAGCCCGAAAAACAGATTGTGCAGGCGCCGCATCCGCGGATCGTCCGCGACGGGCGTTTCTGTGTCGGCCATGATCATCCCCTTCCGACCGCCAGCGAAATTGCCACAGGACGGCTGCGCGCCGGTCGCGCGCTGGTCGGGGCCGGTGGG
>SCNT01000048.1 GCA_005503165.1 Sphingomonadaceae bacterium 3R27E2-A | reverse complement strand
AGGCGGCGGGGCGCAGGCGGCAATGCTCGCAACCAGCGCGACGACAATGATTTTACGCAACAAATTCATGGCTTCACTCCCCAGCCGCATCGAATGCGGCATCAACCGCGCGCGTGCAAGGCCGCTTCGGCCTGTTGCACCAGTGACGCGATAATATCCCCCACGGGCTCTTCGGATGTTACCATACCCACCGATTGCCCTGCCATTAACGATCCGTTTTCGACGTCGCCATCGATCACCGCGCGGCGCAGCGCGCCCGCCCAATAATGTTCGATCTGCAGCTGCGCCTCGACCATGTCGATCCCGCCGCCGTCGAGCAGATTGGCCACCTCGCGCTGCTTGGCGGTAAATTCCTCGGTTCCGGCGTTCTTGAGCGCGCGCACCGGGATGACCGGCAGGCGCGGGTCGATCTGGACGCTGGCGACGGCGTCCCGCGCCGAGGCGCGGATGAAGGCCTTTTTGAAATTGGGATGCGCGATGCTTTCGGTCGCGCAGACGAAACGCGTGCCGAGCTGGACGCCCGATGCGCCCATCTCGAGATAGCCGGCGATCGCCTCGCCGCGGCCGATACCGCCAGCGACGAAGATCGGCACTTCGTTCGCGAGCGCAGGAAGGATTTCCTGTGCAAGCACACTAGTCGACACCGGGCCGATATGGCCTCCGGCCTCCATGCCCTCGATCACCAGCGCATCGACGCCCGAGCGGATCAGCTTCTTGCCCAGCGCCAGCGTGGGGGCGAAGCAGATCACCTTCGCGCCCGATTCCTTGATCGCCTCGAGGCTGCCCTTGGGCGGCAGCCCGCCGGCGAGTACGACATGGCCGACGCCGTGCTTCGCGCAAATGTCGATCAGGTCGAACAATTGGGGGTGCATCGTGATCAGATTGACCCCGAACGGCCGCGTTGCGAGCGCCCTGGTCGCGGCGATCTCGGCATCGAGCAGTTCGGGCGTCATCGCGCCGCACGCGATTACCCCGAAGCCGCCGGCATTGCTGATCGCGCTGACAAGGTTCCGCTCGGAAACCCAGCTCATCGCACCGCATAAAATCGCGTAGTCGCTTCCCAGAAGCGCGGTTCCCCGCGCCATCAGATCGTTAATTTTTGTCATCGGGCATGCCTTTGCCAGCACTGGGACTCGCGCGCAATCCCTGGGGGCAAGTGGCGCTAAAATGCTGCGCCGCGGCAAAGGTTTCGCTTCGGCGCACGAACCGAACCTTTCGGCGCAGAAAGCAAATCAATCATTGTCAACTAAATCACTTGGCATATGCTTGCGGCCGAATCGAACCAGGGAAAGGGAAAGAATGTCTGCTTCGTCCAATCAAGTTTCTGGCCAGCGAGAGGCCGTGCCGCGCGCGGTGCAGACGGTGCTCGACGCGCTCGACAAATTGCGCTTCGGGGCGATCCAGCTGACCGTCCACGAGGGCAAGCTGGTGCAGGTCGATATCACCGAGCGCCACCGCTACCCCAACTGATTTTTCGGCTCCCAAGCCGGGGGATGCCTTCCCCCAAATGCCGCAGACCGGACCACTGGATGTGGCAATTTCTTTGCAACAGGAATTGCCATGACTGCTCGATATCCTTCCGTACGCCGGCGCGTTCCGGCGAGTGCCATCACCTTGTCGCTCCTCCTCGCTTTCGCCGCGCAGACTGCCGTCGCCGCCGAGGAAACAACTACCGCCACGGCCGATGCCGCCGATAGCGCTGCCGGCGATGCTGCCGCCCAGCTCGACGACGATGTCAGCCGCGGCGACATCATCATCGTGACGGCGCGCCGCCGTCAGGAAACCGCGCAGGAAGTGCCGGTCGCGATCTCGGTGATCCGCGGCGACTCCATCGAGGCGACGGGCAATTTCAACGTGGTGAAGCTGCAGCAGCTCGCGCCGACGCTGCAGGTTTATACCACCAATCCCCGCAACACTTCGGTGAACATCCGCGGCCTCGGCGTTCCGTATGGCCTGACCAGCGACGGTTTCGAGCAGGGCGTCGGCATTTATGTCGACGATGTCTACAACTCGCGCGTTGCCGCCGCGACCTTCGACTTCCTCGACGTCGAGCAGGTAGAGGTGCTGCGCGGGCCGCAGGGGACGCTCTATGGCAAGAATACCACCGCAGGCGCGATCAACATCACGACCAACCAGCCGACCTTCGATTTCGAAGGCCGCGCCGAGGTGAGCCTTGGCAACCTCAATTACCGGCAGGCGAAGGCCGCCGTCTCAGGCCCGCTGACCGACAAGATCGCGGCGCGCGTCGCGATCGCAGCGACCAGCCGCCGCGGCACGCTTTTCAACGTGCGTACCGATCGCTGGATCAACGAGCAGGACAATCTGGGCCTGCGCGGCCAGTTGCTGTTCCAGCCGAGCGAGGATCTGAGCATCACGCTCTCGGCCGATTACAGCAAGCAGGATCCCGAATGCTGCGGCACCGCCTTCGTCCGCGTCGGCACGACGCAGCGCGCGCTGAACCGTCAATATGATGCGATCATCGCGCGGTTGCAGGCTGCCAATCCCAATTACAACTACATCGTGCCGAGCCGGAACGTCTACGACCGGCTGACCGACATCGATGCCAGCCTGAGCGCCGGCAACAAGATCGGCGGGGCATCGCTGCGCGTGAAATGGGATGTCGGCCCCGGCACGTTGACCTCGATCACCGCGTGGCGCTTCTGGGACTGGCAGCCCGAGAACGACCGCGATTTCACCGGTGCCTCGGTTGTCTCGCGCTCCCAGAACCCGTCGCAACAGGACCAGTATAGCCAGGAAATCCGCTATAATTACGAGGGCGACACGGTGGACTTCGTCGCGGGCCTGTTTGCTTTCAGACAACGGATCGACACGCAGGGCACCGAGCAGCAGGGCATCGATGCGACGCGCTATAGTCTCGCCCCCTCGACCGACCCCAATAATGTCTACAACCGGCCGGACGTGCTGAACGGCTTGACGGCCACGAATACGCAGTTTCTGAAAGCCGACAGCGCGGCCTTCTACGGCCAGCTCAGCTACAAGCTGACCCCCGAACTGACGATTCAGCCGGGCATCCGCGTCAATTACGACAAGAAGGAAGGTTTCTACCAGCGTGTGGTGACCACCGGTGCAGGGCAGGTGATCACGAGCTGTGCGCCCTCGGCCACGGCGGGCAATGCCGTGCTTACCGCGCAGTGCGGCGTCTATCAGCCGCAGCTGACGCAGCCGTCGGTCAGCGACTGGAACTTCAGCTACGACCTCAACATCAACTACAAGGTCGCGCCCGATATTCTGGCCTATGCGACCTATGCCAAGAGCTTCAAGACGGTCGGCATCAACCAGAACGGCCTGCCACTCGACACCAATAACCAGCCGGTGCTGAGCGCCAGCACGGTGAAGCCGGAATCGGTCAATCATTATGAGATCGGGATCAAGACCCAGTTCCTCAACCGGCTGGCGACCGTCAACCTCTCCGCCTTCCGTACCCAGATCAAGAATTTCCAGGCGACGGTCAACGGCGGGCAGTTCGGTACTGTGCGCGGCTATCTGGCCAATGCCGAGAAGGTCGTGTCGCAGGGTGTCGAGGCGGATTTCAAGATCCGCACCAGCGATCGCTTCACCGCTTATGCCAACGCGGCCTTTACCGACGCGAAATACAAGAAGTTCACCAGCGCGCCGTGCCCGCCCGAATTGTCGGGCGGCACCTTCCAGCCGGCGAACGCGGCACCCGATTATTCGCAGCCGGGCGTCCCCGGGGCGCTGAGCCCGCGCCAGTGCGACATTTCGGGCCAGCGCCTGCCGGGGGTGTCGAAATGGGCCTTCTCCTACGGCGCCGAGACCAATGTTCCTGCCACGCTGTTTGCGAAGGACGGGCAGGTCTATCTGGGCGTCGACGGCAATTACCGCTCGCACTGGAATTCGAACTCCTCGCCCTCGATTTACACCGAGGTGAAGGGGTATGCGCTGACGAACTTCCGCCTCGGTTTCCGGGGCGAAGGGCTGGACGTGTTCGGGTGGGTTCGCAACGCCTTCGATGTGAACTACATCGAAACGTTGCAGGTCGCGCCGGGCAACGTCGGACTGATCGCCGGCCAGCCGGGCGACCCCAGGACCTGGGGCGGGACGGTGAAGTTCAGCTTCTAATTCTGTTCCCCGGCGAAAGCCGGGGCCCAGTTTGAAAGGCCATCTGGACCCCGGCTTCCGCCGGGGAACATGAAACGACAAGTAGAGGGGCCGCTCCATCCGGAGCGGCCCCTTTCTCGTGCAGCCTGTGCGTCAGCGCTGCTGCTGGTCGTTGCGGTCCTGATCGGAGCGCTGGCCGCCCTGCTGGCGGTCCTGGCCACCCTGCTGTTGCTCCTGCTGTTTGCGACGCTGTTCCTCGTCGCGCTGCTGCTGCTCGTTGGGGTTCTGGTTAGCCATTTTCTCTCTCCTACTGCCGCGCCGGGGGACAAGCGCGACAATGAGCCAACCCGTTGAAAGGGAAAGGCGTTGCCTGGCGGCAAAGGGCTTTCGCCGGGACGTGGCGTCGCCGCGACCAACGTCGCTGTCTCGCTGCAACCCCCCAAGCTGTAATCGGTTCGTTCAATGACTGAGTTCAGCTTATTCGGTTATGGCGATGGTGGGGAGCGGCCTATCCTTTCCATCCCAAGGCGAAAGGATGACCCCATCGACTCGCGGCCTGCCCCCGTCGACGAAGCTGCTGCGGCCCCGCGCCGGCGCCGCGTCACGCCCCGGTCATCGCCAACCGCCACATTGATCGAACAAAAAGCCCAACGAGGAGAGACTGCATGAACGACCAGACCCCCATCGGCAGCGGTTGCCCGATCAACCATGACGGCATGCGCGGCCTGCTTGGCCGCACCAACAAGGATTGGTGGCCCGAGATGCTGGCGACCGAAATCCTCAATCCCAACGGGACGTCGAACCCGCTGGGCGAGGATTTCGATTATGCCGCGGCGTTCAAGTCGCTCGACTATCAGGCGCTGAAGGACGACCTCACGGCGCTGATGACCGACAGCCAGCCTTGGTGGCCCGCCGACTATGGCCATTACGGGCCCTTCTTCATTCGCATGGCATGGCACGCCGCGGGCACCTATCGCACCGCCGACGGCCGCGGCGGCGCCAACAGCGGGCAACAGCGTTTCGCGCCGCTCGACAGCTGGCCCGACAACGGCAACCTCGACAAGGCGCGCCGCCTGCTGTGGCCGATCAAGCAGAAATATGGCAACAAGATCAGCTGGGCCGACCTGTTCATCCTGGCCGGCAATGTCGCGATCGAGAGCATGGGCGGACCGGTGTTCGGCTTCGGCGGCGGCCGCGCCGACGTGTTCGAGCCCGAGCGCGACATCTATTGGGGCTCGGAAGACAAATGGGTCAACCAGGGTGTCCAGACGCGCATCGCCCCCGAGCACGGGATGCACGAGCTGGAAGGCCCGCTCGCAGCGATCCAGATGGGCCTGATCTACGTCAATCCCGAGGGGCCGCAGGGCAATCCCCACGACGACGCCGGCATGGCCCGCGACATGAAGGAAACCTTTGCGCGCATGGCGATGAACGCCGAGGAAACCGTCGCGCTGACCGCCGGCGGCCACACCTTCGGCAAGGCGCACGGCAATGGCGATGCCTCGCTGCTCGGCGCCGCGCCCGCGGGCGGCGACCTTGCCGCGCAGGGCTTCGGCTGGGTCAGCAGCCACGAAAGCGGCGGCATCGGCGAGCATACGGTGACCAGCGGCATCGAGGGCGCGTGGACCAACACCCCCAAGGAATGGACCGAGAATTATTTCCGCCTGCTCTTCGACTATGAATATGAACTGGTGAAGTCGCCCGCGGGCGCGAACCAGTGGCAGCCGATCAACCAGAAAGAGGAGGATATGGCGCCGGCGGCGTGGGATCCGAATATCAAGGTCCCGACGATGATGACCACCGCCGACATGGCGCTGAAACGCGATCCCGAGTTCCGCGCGATCAGCGAGCGGTTCCGTGCCGACCATGAAGCGTTCAAGGATGCCTTTGCGCGCGCCTGGTTCAAGCTGACGCACCGCGACATGGGTCCCAAGATCCGCTACCTCGGCCCCGAAGTCCCTGCCGAAGACCTGATCTGGCAGGATCCGATCCCCGCCGGCACCATGCCGTCGGACGCCGATGTCGCGGCGGTGAAGGCGAAGATCGCCGACAGCGGGCTGACCGTCAGCCAGCTGATCAAGACGGCGTGGGCCTCGGCCAGCACCTATCGCAAATCCGACCATCGCGGCGGCGCCAACGGCGCGCGCGTCCGCCTTGCGCCGCAGAAGGATTGGGAGGTCAACGAGCCGGCGATGCTGGCGAAGGTGCTCGACACGCTCGACGGGCTGCGCGGTTCGATGTCGATGGCCGACGCGATCGTGCTCGGCGGCGTCGTGGGCCTCGAAAAGGCGATCAAGGATGCGGGCTTCAGCGTCGCGGTGCCCTTCACCGGGGGGCGCGGCGATGCGACGGCCGAGCAGACCGACGCCGACAGCTTCGCGGTGATGGAGCCCGAGGCCGACGCCTTCCGCAACTATGTCGGCAAGAAGAAGCTGGCGGTTAAGGTCGAGGAAATGATGCTCGACCGCGCCTCGCTGCTCGGCCTGTCGGTGCCCGAAATGACCGTGCTGGTCGGCGGGCTCCGCGTGCTCGGCGCCAATCATGGCGAGCGCGGGCACGGCCATTTCACCAAGCGCTCGGGCCAGCTGACCAACGACTTCTTCGTCAACCTCTACGACATGACCAACGTCTGGAAGGCCGCGGGCGAGGGCGACGACGAATATATCGCCACCGACCGCAAGAACGGCGGCGAGAAATGGCGGGCGACGCGCGCCGATCTGATCTTCGGCTCGAACGCCGAACTTCGCGCCGTCGGCGAGGTCTATGCGCAGTCCGACAATGGCGAAAAATTCGCTCGCGACTTCGTCAAGGCGTGGACCAAGGTGATGAACGCCGACCGCTTCGACCTCGCCTGATCGGCTGACGCCGACCGGGCCCTTAAGGACCCGCCCCCGGGGACATGGGCCCGGGGACGGGTTTCCTTTTGGGCTTAAAGCCACAAAAACCTCGCATGAGCGCCGTCAATATGTGTCCTTTGTGGCTTTAAGCGGGGCCGCGTCCTCGCGCAGCGCGGCGCGGACGATCGCCATGTCGGGGCCGCCGCTTACATCGATCGACCCGCCGCGAAGCACGCGGACCGTGGTGATGCCATTGAGCGCACGATCCATCGCATAGTCGAACTGGCGCATCCGGCCCATCGAGACGGCGCGGTCCCATGCCAGCGCGAAGCTTTCGGCGCCGGGCCGCTCAAGCAGGCGGTACGCGGACCGGCGACCCATGCCGACTGCCTTCGCCGCTTGTCCGACCGAGCCCATCGCTTCGAGCGCGCGGATGAAGCATTGCTGGGTTTCGGGCGTCCAGCCGTCGGCGCGGTGCCGCTGCGCGGGGACGGGGGTGAAGGCGAGGCAGGTGCCTGCGAGGAGCCGGGCGGGCGAGTCGGTGTGTTCCATCTGCCAGTTTGGAACATAGCGGGATATTTTAGGAAAGAAGTTTTTTGCGGGTGTGGGAGGGGCGGCTTCGGGGTGGAGAACAGACGTTCTTGATCCTCCCTGTCGCGAAGCGACGGGGAGGGGGGACCATGCGAAGCATGGGGAGGGGCGCGGCCCCAGGGCCGACGTCATGGCATCCGCCACTCCCCCCCCCACGGCTTCGCCGCAGGGAGGGTTATGATGTCCGACAACGCGGCGCTGGCGAAGCTGCGGCCGGGCCTGCCGGTGACGGCAAAGGTGCGGCTGCGCGACTGAGGCCCGGTTCGCCGCAGACCGGGGGCGGGCTGCCCCTGACAATGTTAACAATGTCAACTTTGGACTTGACCGGCTTTTTGCGGCGTGCAATGTTTACAACAGTAACATTGAGCCCCCGAAAGGACGTCATGCGCACCCTGCTCTATGCTCTCGGCCCGATGCTCTTCGATTCGTTGGGGATCATCGTCTTCGCGATATTGCTGGCCACCGGGGCGGGGATCGGTCCCGCGGTGATCGCGGGCACCGTCGTCGCGGTTGCGGTGGTCGGTTACGAGCTGGCGCGCGGGCATCAGGTTGCGGCGCTGCAGTGGATCAGCCTGGCGTCGGTGCTGCTCACCGCCGCCGCGACGCTGCTGACCGGCGACCCGCGCTTCGTGATGGCGAAGCCGACGTTGGTCTATCTGATCGTCGGCACGGTGATGCTGCGCAAGGGCTGGCTCAGCCGCTATATCCTGCCCGAACAGATGGAGCTGGTCGGCGATGTCATGGACCGTTTCGGCATGATCTGGTCGGGGCTGATGTTCGCGAGCGCGGGGCTGAACCTGGTGATCGCGCTCTTCTTCACACAATGGTGGCCGCTGTTTATCGGCCTCTTCCCGCTGGCCTCGAAATTCGGGTTGTTCGCGATCCACATCGCGGTGGTCCATTTCGTGGGTCAGGCGCGGCTACGCCGCAGGGCCCAAGGATTGCAGCCGGCTGAGTAGAAGTTCGTGAACCCCGGCGAAAGCCGGGGCCCAGAGAATGTAGCGCTGCAGTTCCTGGGCCCCGGCTTTCGCCGGGGATCATGGATATTCAATGGCGCCTTATTCGGCGTCGAGCCCGTAAGCGGTGTGCAGCACGCGCACCGCGAGTTCGGTCTCGTCCTCGTCGATCAGCACGCTGACCTTGATCTCGCTGGTCGAGATCGCCTGGATGTTGATGCCGCGGTCGGCCAGCGCGCGGAACATCGTGCTCGCGACGCCCGCGTGGCTTTTCATGCCGACGCCGACGACGCTGATCTTGGCCACCTTGTCGTCGCTGATGATGCGGTTGAAGCCGATCTTGTCCTTCGCGCCCTCGAGCAGGTCGATCGAGCGGAGGAGGTCGGTGCCGGGAACGGTGAAGGTCACGTCGGTCTCGCCCTTTTCGCGGCCGACGTTCTGGATGATCATGTCGACGTTGATCCCGGCGGCGGCTAGCGGGCCGAAGATGTTCGCCACGGCGCCCGGCTTGTCGGGCACGCGCGTGACGATGATCTTCGCTTCATTCTTGTCATGGGCGATGCCGGTGATCAGCTGCCGTTCCATCTGATGTTCCTCTATTTCCTCGTCGCTGACGATCATCGTGCCTTTTTTGGGCGCTTCGTCGCCCTCGACGAAGCTCGAGAGCACCTGTACGCGCACGCCCTCTTTCATCGCCAGCCCGACCGAGCGCGTCTGGAGCACCTTCGCGCCGACGCTCGCGAGTTCGAGCATTTCCTCGTAGGTCACATAGTCGAGCTTGCGCGCGCGCGCGACGATGCGCGGGTCGGTGGTGTAGACGCCGTCGACGTCGGTGTAGATGTCGCAGCGGTCGGCCTTGAGCGCCGCGGCGACGGCGACCGCGCTGGTGTCCGAACCGCCGCGGCCCAATGTCGAGACGCGGCCGTCGTCCATCATCCCCTGGAAGCCGGGGATCACCGCGACCTCGCCCTTCGCCATCGCGGCGCCCAATGCGCCGGTGTCGATGTCGGCGATGCGCGCGCGGGCGTGGGCTTCCTCGGTGCGGATCGGGAGCTGCCAGCCGAGCCAGCTGCGCGCGGGGGTGCCCATGGCTTGCAGCGTCAGCGCAAGCAGGCCCGAGGTCACTTGCTCGCCCGAGGCGACGACGACGTCATATTCGGCGGGGTCGTAGCGCGGGTTGGCTTCGCGGCAGAAGTTGACGAGCCGGTCGGTTTCGCCCGCCATCGCCGAGACGACGACCGCGACCTCGTTGCCGCCTGCGACCTCGCGCGCGACGAGCTTCGCCACGGTGCGAATTCGTTCGGTGCCCGCCATCGACGTGCCCCCGAATTTCATCACGATCCGCGCCATCTCGCCCCGCTTTCAAGAAACTGGTTTCCGCCGCGACTTATCAGCATTTCCGCGGCGTCCGGCTGTTAGGGAAGGGGGCGGGCGAAGGCAAGGCCGGCAACGCACACGGCGGATAGAATTTCTTGCACCCGCGATGCCCCGGTGCCACATCGCGGGGCATGAACAGCGCCACGATCAATCCGAACGAAGCCGCGCATTTCGGCGCGCTCGCCGCAGACTGGTGGGATCCGCACGGGTCGTCGGCGATGCTGCACAAGCTCAATCCGGTGCGCCTCGCCTATATCCGGGGGCAGGTCGATGCGCATTGGCACGGCGACACGCGCGAACGCCGCCCGCTGACCGGCAAAAGCGCGCTCGATGTGGGCTGCGGCGCGGGGCTGCTCGCCGAGCCGCTGGCGCGGATGGGCGCGGCGGTGACCGGGGTCGATGCGGCGCCCGAGAATATTGCGGCGGCGCGCGAGCATGCGGCGGGGCAGGGGCTTTCGATCACTTACTTCGCGGGCGAGCTGGCGGCGCTCCCGGCGGGGCAGTTCGATCTCGTCACCTCGATGGAGGTCGTCGAGCATGTGACCGATCCCGCGGCCTTTATCGGCGAGCTCGCGGCGCGGCTCGCGCCCGGCGGGCTGATGATCCTGTCGACCCCGAACCGCACCGCGCTGTCGAGATTGCTGCTTGTCGAGGCCGCCGAGCGCGTCGGGGCGGTGCCGCGCGGGACGCACGACTGGGACCAGTTCCTGAAGCCCGAGGAGCTTACGGGGCTAATCGAGGATGCGGGGCTGGAGGTTTTCGACCGTAGCGGGCTTTCCCCTTCCGCGGCGAAGGGCTTCAAGCTCGGCGGCAGCGAGGCGCTGAACTATCTGGTCGCCGCGCGGTGGCCGGGATGAGCCGCGACCCGCGCGTCGATGCTTATATCGCCGCGCGGCAGCCTTTTGCGCAGCCGATCCTGAAGCATCTGCGCGAGCTGGTGCACCGGCATGCCCCGGGCGCGGAAGAGACGCTCAAATGGGGCGTGCCGCATTTCGTGCTGAACGGGCAGAACCTGGCGGGCATGGCGGCATTCAAGGGGCATGCGACCTTCGGCTTCTGGCGCGACGAGGAAGTGACGGGCTCGCCGCGTGATACCGGCGCGATGGGCAGCATGGGGCGGCTCGCGACGCTGGCCGACCTGCCCGGGGATGCGCAGATGGCGGCGTGGATCGAGAAGGCGGCGGCGCTGTGCCGCGAAGGCAGGCCCAAACGGCCAGCGCCGCCGCCGAAAGCGGCGCTCGACCTGCCGGAGGATCTGGGCGCGGCGCTGGGGGCCAATGCCGCGGCGCAGGGGCATTGGGACGCCTTTTCGCCCGGAAAGCGGCGCGACTATATCGAATGGGTGCTCGAGGCGAAGCGCGAGGGAACGCGGGTCAAGCGGATCGAGACGATCGTCGCGCAGGTCGCCGAAGGCAAGGACCGGAATTGGAAATATAAGGCCTGCTGAACTGCTCGAACTCGTCATTGCGAGCGTAGCGAAGCAATCCCCAGCTATCTGCCTCGCGCAAGGTCGATAGCTGGAGATTGCCGCGTCGCCTTCGGCTCCTCGCAATGACGAGGCCTAGAAATCCACATCCTCATAATATTTCGGCGGCGTCACGATTTCCATCCGCTCGGCCAGCAGCGGCCGAAAGCTCGGCCGCGACTTGAGGCCCGAATACCATCCCTTGGTCTGCTCGTGCCCGGTCCAGTCGATGCCGCCGAGATAGTCGGCGACCGAGATATGCGCTGCCGCCGCCAGATCGGCGAGGCTCATCGTCGCGCCGGCGAGCCAGGTGCGGTGGTCGATGAGGTAATCGATATAGTCGAGATGCTGGTTGGCGGCCTTCATCGCTTCGCGCAGCGCGCCGCCGTCGGGGGGCTGGCGGTGGACGATGCGCTTCTGCATGCGCTCGAACAGCAGGGGGCCGGTGACCTCAAAATAGAAATCATGGTCGAACCAGGCGGTGAGGCGGCGGATTTCGGCGCGATTGGCGGCGGTCCCGTTGATCATCGCCTTGCCCTCGACCGTCTCCTCGAAATATTCGCAGATCGCGGCGCTGTCGATCAGCACCTGGCCGCGCGCATTGTCGACCATCACGGGCGTGCGCCCCGCGGGGTTCAGGTCGACGAATTCGTCACGGCGCTCCCACGGCGATTCGCGCACCAGTTCGTAGCCGACGCCCTTCTCGCCGAGCAGCAGGCGGACCTTGCGCGAGAAGGGGCAGAGCGGAAATTGGTAAAGTTGCCACATGAGGCGGGCATAGCGGCAGCGGGGCGCCGCGCGCAACGCCTATGGTGCGATGCGGCGGAGAGACTGTGGATCAGCGGCGCGCGGCGTCGCGCTCGCGCTCCCACTGCGCCGCCATGTCGCGCGCCATCTCCTTGAGCACGGGCGCATAGGCGGCCGCGGCGGTGGCGAGATGGCCCGCCATGCGCGAGGTGGCGCGGACGTCGCTGCCCAGGCGGCGGCCGTAGTCGGGATCGGTGCCCGTTACCTCGCCCACAGTGGCATCGGGCGGGATATAAGCGGCATCGGATTCGGGATCGACGCGCGCGATTGCCTCCGCGAGCGGGCCGATGTTGGTGCGCATCAGCGCATCGACGAGCGCGGTCACCGTGCTCGCCATGCGGTCGCTTTCGACCGGGTCGGTCAGCGCTTCGGCGGCGTCGCGCACGTCGGCGGCCTGCGCCGGAACCGGCGCTGCGATGGCGAGGAGGGGCAGTACGGCGAGGGTCCAGCGGCGCATGGCATCTTCCTTTCGGGGAATGACGCGGGGTTCGATCAAGGCGGCGCTTCTAGGGGAGGCGGGCTTTCGCTGGGCTGAACGTGGGGAACGGATGCGGCGAAGTGCGCCCAGGACAAGATGAAATCCGTGTTCCCCGGCGAAAGCCGGGGCCCATGCAGGAAAGACTGCGCTCGCCATCTGGGCCCCGGCTTTCGCCGGGGAGCACGGAGTTATTCCGCCGCCACCACCTCCGCTTCGGCGTCGCGCAGCGGGTATTCCAGCCGCGAGAGCATTTCCTTCGGGCACACTTGCCAGAATTCGCCGACGCGGCGGTCCCAGTCGGCGAGGATTTCGGCGGACCATTTGCTGCCCGTCGCGCGCGCATGATCCTCGACCAGCGCCTTGAGCACGCCTTCCCAATGCGTGCTTTCGATGCGCTGCCAGACGATCGATTCGCCATTGGCGCGGCGTTCGAAGCTGGCGTCGCCGTCGAGCACGAAGGCCATGCCGCCGGTCATGCCGGCGCCGAAGTTCGAGCCGACCGCGCCGAGGATCACCGCGACGCCGCCGGTCATATATTCGAGGCCGTTGGCGCCGCAGCCCTCGACGACGACATTGGCGCCCGAGTTGCGGACGGCGAAGCGCTCGCCCGCCTGGCCCGCCGCAAGCAGGGTGCCCGCGGTCGCGCCGTAGAGGACGGTGTTGCCGACGATCGTGTTGTGCTGGCTGACCAGCGGGCTCGACACGGTCGGGCGCACGATAATGCGGCCGCCCGACAGGCCCTTGCCGACATAGTCGTTCGCGTCGCCGAACACCTCGAGCGTGATGCCCTGGCAGAGGAAGGCGCCGAGCGACTGGCCCGCGGTGCCGCGGAGGCGCACCTGGACATGGTTGTCGGCGAGGCCCTTCATCCCGAAGCGCGCGGTGACCTCGGCCGAGAGGCGCGTGCCGACGGCGCGGTGCGTGTTGCGGACGTTGTAAGTGAGCTGCATGCGCTCGCCGCGCTCGAACAAGGGCCTGGCGTCGTTGAGAATTTGCGCGTCGAGGCTGTCGGGCACGGGGTTGCGGAAGTTCGGCCCTTGCGAGCGGCGCTGCTCGTCGGGCGCGTCGACCTTGGCGAGGATCGGGTTCAAGTCGAGGTCGTCGAGATGCTCGGCGCCGCGGCTGACCTGGCGCAGCAATTCGGTCCGGCCGATCACCTCGTCGAGGCTGCGGCAGCCGAGCTTCGCGAGGATCTCGCGCACTTCCTCGGCGATGAAGGTCATCAGGTTGATGACCTTCTCGGGCGAGCCGGTGAACTTGGCGCGCATCTTCTCGTCCTGCGTGCAGACGCCGACGGGGCAGGTGTTGCTGTGGCACTGGCGCACCATGATGCAGCCCATCGCGACGAGGCTGAGCGTGCCGATGCCATATTCCTCGGCGCCGAGGATGGCGGCGATCACGATGTCGCGCCCGGTCTTGAGCCCGCCGTCGGTGCGGAGGCGGATGCGGTGGCGGAGGCCGTTGAGCGTGAGCACCTGGTTGACCTCGCTGAGGCCCATTTCCCACGGGGTGCCGGCATATTTGACGCTGGTCTGGGGCGAGGCGCCGGTGCCGCCGGTGTTGCCCGAGACGAGGATGACGTCGGCGTGCGCCTTGGCGACGCCCGCCGCCACCGTGCCGATGCCCGCCGAGCTCACGAGCTTGACGCAGACGCGCGCCTTGGGATTGATCTGCTTCAGATCGTAGATGAGCTGCGCCAGATCCTCGATCGAATAGATGTCGTGGTGCGGCGGCGGGCTGATCAGCATCACGCCGGGGGTCGAATGCCGCAGGCGCGCGATGAACTCGGTGACCTTGAAGCCCGGGAGCTGGCCGCCTTCGCCGGGCTTGGCGCCCTGCGCGACCTTGATCTCGATCTCGTCGCAGGCGCCGAGATATTCGGCGGTGACGCCGAAGCGGCCCGAGGCGATCTGCTTGATGTTGCTGTTGGCGTTGTCGCCGTTTGCATAGGGCTGGTAGCGCTCGCTCGCCTCGCCGCCTTCGCCGGAGACGGCCTTGGCGCCGATGCGGTTCATCGCGATCGCCAGCGTCTCATGGGCTTCGGGGGAGAGCGCGCCGAGCGACATGCCGGGGGTGACGAAGCGCTTGCGGATTTCGGTGATCGCCTCGACGCTGTCGAGCGGTACGCCGGTCGCGGGATAGTTGAACTCCATCAGATCGCGCAGATAGACCGGCGGCAGGTCGGCGACGCCGCGCGCGAACTGGAGATAGGTCGAATAGCTGTCGGTCGCGACCGCGGTCTGCAGGAGGTGCATCAGCTGCGCCGAATAGGCGTGCGTCTCCCCGCCCGCGCGCTGGCGGTAGAAGCCGCCGACGGGGAGGGTGGTGACGCGGCTGTCGAACGCGGCCTCGTGCTTCTCGGTCGCGTTGATGAACAGCGACTGATAGCCCTCGCCCGAGATCTTTGCGGGCATGCCGGGGAAGAGGTCGTTGACGAGCGCGCGGCTCAAACCGACCGCCTCGAAATTATAGCCGCCGCGATAGGAGGAGATCACCGCGATCCCCATCTTGGCGAGGATCTTGAGCAATCCGTCGTCGATCGCCTTGCGGAAGCGCTGGAGGCAGTCGGCCAGCGACAGCTCGCCGCCGAACAGCCCGCGCGCATGGCGGTCGGCGATGGCGGCTTCGGAGAGATAGGCGTGGACGGTGGTCGCACCGACCCCGATCAGCACCGCAAAGGCATGGGTGTCGAGCACCTCGGCCGAGCGGACGTTGATCGAGGCGTAGCTGCGCAGGCCCTTGCGGACGAGATGCGTGTGGACCGCGGCGGCGGCGAGCACCATCGCCATGCCGACGCGGCCTTCGCCGATCGCCTGGTCGGTGAGGAACAATTCGCTGCGCCCGGCGCGCACCGCGTCCTCGGCCTCTTTGCGGACGCGCGCGATCGCCTCGCGCAGCGTCGCCGCGTCGCCGCCGGTGGGGAAGGTGCAGTCGATGTCGGCCACGGCGTCGCCGAAATAGGCGCGCAGGCGGTCCCAGTCGTCGCCGACGAGGACCGGGCTGTCGATCACGAGGACATGATCGCTCTGCCCCTTTTCGTCGAGGATGTTCGCGAGGTTGGCGAAGCGCGTCTTGAGGCTCATCACATGCCGTTCGCGCAGGCTGTCGATCGGGGGGTTGGTGACCTGGCTGAAATTCTGGCGGAAGAATTGCGCGACGTGGCGCGGCTTGTCCGAGATGACCGCCAGTGGGGTGTCGTCGCCCATCGAACCGACGGCCTCCTTGGCATCCTCGACCATCGGCGAGAGGATGAGTTCCATGTCCTCCATCGTGAGGCCCGCGGCGACCTGGCGGCGGAGGAGTTCGCCGCGGTCCCATGTCGGCAGGCTCGACTTGCCGCCCTTGGGCAGGTCGGCCATGGTGCGGAAACCCTTGACGCGCGCGCTATAGTCGGCGGCGCCCGCGATCTTGTCCTTGATCGCGCGGTCGTCGTAGAGCTGGCCCTCGTCGAGATCGACCGCGATCATCTGGCCGGGGCCGAGGCGACCCTTCTTGCGGATGCTCGCCTCGGGCAGCAGCACCATGCCGCTTTCGGAGCCGACCACGAGCAGATTGTCGGCGGTGAGCGTGTAGCGCAGCGGGCGGAGCGCGTTGCGATCCATGCCCGCGACGGCCCAGCGGCCGTCGGTCATGGCGAGCGCGGCGGGGCCGTCCCACGGCTCCATGACGCTGGCGAGGTAGGAGTACATCGCCTTATGCGCCGGGGGCATGTCGTCGTCGGTGACCCATGCCTCGGGGACGAGGATCAGCTTCGCGGTCGGCGCGTCGCGGCCGGCGCGGCAGAGCGTCTCGAACACCGCGTCGAGTGCGGCGGTGTCCGATGCGCCCGCAGGGATCACGGGCTTGATGTCTTCCGAATGCTCGCCGAAGGCGAGGCCGGCCATCTTGATCTCGTGGCTCTTCATCCAGTTCTTGTTGCCGCGGATCGTGTTGATCTCGCCATTGTGCGCGAGCGTGCGGAACGGCTGCGCCAGCCACCATTGCGGGAAGGTGTTGGTCGAATAGCGCTGGTGGAAGATCGCGACGCGGCTCTCGAACAATTTGTTCGTGAGGTCGGGATAGAAATCGGCGAGGCTCTCGGCGAGAAACAGCCCCTTGTAGATAATCGAGCGCGCCGACAGGCTGCAGATGTAGAAATCGGCGATCTGCGCGGCGATCACCTTCTTTTCGATCCGGCGGCGGACGAGGTAGAGGCGCTTTTCGAACTCGGCGAGCGACTGTTCGTCGGGCAGCGGCCCGGCGATCATCAATTGCTCGATCTCCGGCCGCGTGCGCTGCGCCTTGTCGCCGATCACCGAGACGTCGACGGGGACCTGGCGCCAACCATAGATGGTGTAGCCCGCGTCGATGATCTCGGCCTCGACGATCGTGCGGCAGTGCTCCTGCGCGTCGAGGTCGGTGCGCGGCAGGAAGACCATGCCGACCGCGAGGCGGTTCGGGCGCACCTTGTGCCCCGATGCGGCGATGGCATCGTCGAAGAAGCGCACGGGCAGGTCGACATGGATGCCCGCCCCGTCCCCGGTCTTGCCGTCGGCATCGACCGCGCCGCGGTGCCAGACCGCGCGCAGCGCTTCGATCGCCGCCTCGACGACGCGCCGCGACGGCTTGCCGTCGGTGGCCGCGACCATGCCGACGCCGCAGGCGTCCGATTCCATGTCGGGACGATACATGCCCTCGGCGGCGAGGCGCGCGTGATCGGGGGTGGGGTAATGGGTCATTGTTTGCGGTCCTGCCGGGTGGCTTGTCATCATTCGGAGGGCGAGGCGCCCTCTGTTTCGAGGCGCTTGCGGGCGTTGGCGATGGCCGCCTCCTGCGCCTCCATCGACCTGGCAAAGGCCGCGCTGGACTCGGCCTCGACCGCCTCGACCTTGGCGAGGTCTTCGGCGCTCCAGTTCTCGCGCTCGTACCAGGGGCCATAGTCGTCGGCCGCCATTGCCGCAGCATCGGCAGCCTCGGCGGCGGCGTCCGCCGCGCCCATGGCCGCGTCATCGTAGCCTGCTTCTTCGGCGGACTTGTAGAGGTCGCGCTGGTCCTTGAGGGTCTGGACGTCGACCTTGAGCAGGCCAGCGAGCTTGGCCAGCTCGGCGTCGCTGAGGTCGGTCAGCTGCTTTTCCTTGGGCAGGTCCTTGAACTTGCCTTCGAGTTCGGGCGCGCGATCGACCCATTTGTCGATCATCGGCGGCACCGAGCGGATGATCGCCAGCATCACCTCGGGATCGGCCTGGAGCGCCATCCATTCGCTGGCATAGGCGCTGCCCGCCGGGGTCGCGAAGAAGGCGTTCATCTGGGTGAGCTGGTCGGCGCTGAACTTGCGCGCGAAGGCGGCGGCCATGCCGTCGCGCATCGGCGTCTCGAGATCGCGGAGCACCTCGCTTATGATCGGCTTGATATTCGCCATCACCTGCTCTTCGCGCGCCTTGCGATTGGGGTCGAAGATGTCGGCGATCTTTTCGCGCGTCGGCTGGTCGAGCGCGGCGATCTTGTCGCTCTCGACCCCGGTCTTGTACGACAGCATCAAGTCGGAAACCCCGCCGAATTCGCCGAGGAAACCGCGGAACAGCTTGCCGTAGAGATTGTCCATCATCTTTTCGAGGCTGCCCGCCGGGACGAGCGCGCCCGTGGTCTGCTTCGCAAGGGCGAGCTGCGCGGGCGGGATCGCGGGAAGCTGGTCGACGCCGTAGATCTTCTCGATCAGCGCGATGGCTACGTCGATGTCCTTCTGCATCTTGGCCTTGGCCTGCGCGGCCATCTGCTCGCTCGACAGTTCCGCAGGTTCGTCGGTCGCGAGAATCTCGGCCTGCGGCGCCTCCTTTTGGGCCGCGAACCCGGGCGGCGCGATGAGGGCAGCGGCACCGGCGAGCAGGAGCAACTTCATCTTGGTCATCGTCATTTGTCCTTATTGGCGCTGTCGAACACCAGCATCGGTTCGAGCTGGAGATAGGCATCATGTCCGATCAGCGCGGCATAACGGGGCTTCGCGCGATCACAGGCGACCGGTTTCTCGGCGCTGAGGAGCGAAACGGTCATCGAATATTTCCGCGTCATCTCGTCGGTCGAGACCCGGCCGCTGAAGCGGTCGAGGGTGTGGCACATGATGCCGAGGACCACGGAATTGAGGTCGGGCCGGTTCACCACGTCGTTGATGGTCTCCAGCGCCTCGGTGGCCAGCGCCTGTTCGGCCGGGGTGAACGCGCGTCCCCCGTTCGCGGTGCAAGCCGCCCATTCGGACGGGGCGCGGCTCGTCCGGCGGGCAACGCACTCGATCGATTTGAGCGCCGCCGGATCGGCGGCGAGGTCGGTCGCCGCCTTGGCCCGCGCCGGATCGATCGCGTCGCGCAGACGGCCGTGGAGCCGCAGCCTGTAAGAAGCGCGCGCGGGCGTCCCGAATTCCGTGATCGCATCGGTCGTGTCGGCGGCGGTCCAGCCCTTGAGTTCGGGGTCATCTTTCAGGATCGAGCCGATATGGTCGACCAGCAGCAGGCGCGCCTGGAACTCGGGCAGGCCGTCCATCGTCTGGCCGTCGAAATAGGCCTGAAAAAGGGCGTCGTAGACGTCCGGTCCGCGCTGCTGGCCCGCGGCGGGTGCGGACAGTGCGAGCGGCAAAAGCGCGAGGGCGAGGATTCGCGGCGTGAGGCGAAGGGCAAGCGTCATGGGATCGTCTTTCGGTCCGTCGGGACGATCGTCCCGGTCAGGCGCGACCCCGCGCCGACGCTAAAAGATTGCGCCCCGATTGCAACGACTTTGCGGCCGCGGGCCATCATGCGGCCTGGCGTTCGCCAGCGGCCTTGGCCTTCAGCCATTTCGCCATCTGGTCGCTGACGTCGCGGCCGTCGCGGATGCCCCAGACGACCAGGCTGGCGCCGCGCACGATGTCGCCCGCGGCGAAAACGCCTGGCAGGCTGGTCATCATCGTCTGGTGATCGACACGGAGGGTCCCCCAGCGCGTGACGCTGAGGTCGGGCGCGCCGAAGAGGTGCGGCAGTTCCTCGGGATCGAATCCGAGCGCCTTGATCACCATGTCGGCGGGCAGGTCGAACTTGCGCGCGGGATCGGCCTCGGGGCTGCGGCGGCCGCTCGCGTCGGGCGCGCCGAGGCGCATGCCCGCGACCGCGACCTGCTTCACGCGTTTGTCGGCGGTGAAGCCTTCGGGCGCCGAGAGCCAGACGAATTCGACGCCTTCCTCTTCGGCATTGGCGACCTCGCGCTGCGAGCCAGGCATATTCTCGCGGTCGCGGCGATAGAGGCATTTGACCGAGCGCGCGCCCTGGCGCACCGCGGTGCGCACGCAATCCATCGCGGTGTCGCCGCCGCCGATGACGACGACATGCTTGCCCATCGCGTTGAGGCGGCCGTCCTCGAATTCCGCGACCGTGTCGCCGAAACCCTTGCGGTTCGACGCGATCAGGTAATCGAGCGCCGCGACGACCCCCTCGGCCTCGTTGCCGGGCACGGCGATCTCGCGCGGCTTGTAGACGCCGGTCGCGATCAGCAGCGCGTCATGCTGTTGCCGGAGCTGGTCGAGCGTCGCGTCGGCGCCGACCTCGAAACCCAGGTGGAAGCGGATGCCGGCATCGGCGAGCCGCTCGATGCGGCGCATCACCACGTCCTTCTCGAGCTTGAAGCCCGGGATGCCATAGGTCAGGAGGCCGCCCGCGCGATCGTGGCGGTCGTACACATGGACCTCGTGCCCCGCGACGCGGAGATATTCGGCGGCGGTGAGGCCTGCCGGACCGGCGCCGACGATGCCGACCGACTGGCCCGTCGGCTTGCCGACATGGACGGGATCGACCCAGCCCTCGGCCCATGCGGTGTCGGTGATATATTTTTCGACGCTGCCGATCGTCACCGCGCCATGGCCCGAAAATTCGATCACGCAATTGCCTTCGCAGAGGCGATCCTGCGGGCAGATGCGGCCGCAGATCTCGGGCATGGTCGAGGTCGCGTTGCTCAGCTCATAGGCTTCGCGCAGACGCCCCTCCGCCGTCAGCCGCAACCAGTCGGGGATATGGTTGTGCAGCGGGCAGTGCACCGAGCAATAGGGCACGCCGCATTGCGAACAGCGCGCGGCCTGCGCGTCGGCGTCGGGCGCCGAATAGCGCTCGGCGATTTCGCGGAAATCCTGCGCGCGCTCTTCGGCCGAGCGCTTGTCGGGATAATATTGGTCACGCTCCACGAAGCGGAGCATGCGATCTGCAGCCATGAGGTTTTCCCCTTCTCGCGAAGGCGAATGGCGGGCCAAGACCCCATTGTCACGGACGAAATGGCGATTAGGTCAGTAATACTGACCTTAAATCAAAGGCAATTGGGAACGAAATCGCCTTCCGCGCAACTATGTTTCGCAATTGGTACAGAGTCGGCCCTATCTCATCCCGAGCCAGACCAGCGCCGCGGCGCCGACGATGATTCGGTACCAGGCGAAAGGTGCGAAGCCGTAGCGCGTGACCACGGCGAGGAAGGCCTTGATCACCGCCCAGGCGACCACGAAGGATACGAGCGCCCCGATCGCGATCAGCCCGAGGTCGTTCGAGGTGATCGCGTCGCGATGCTTGAACAATTGCAGCACCGTCGCGCCGGTCAGCGTCGGGAGTGCGAGGAAGAAGCTGAACTCGGCCGCGGTCTTGCGGTCGACCCCGAAGGCCATCGCGCCGAGGATTGTCGCGCCCGAGCGGCTGACCCCGGGAATCATTGCGATGCACTGGACCAGCCCGACGAGGATCGACTGGCGCGTCGACACGTTGGCGACGCCGCCGACGTCGACGGTCTTCGCATAGCGCTCGACGAGCAGGATCGCGAAGCCGCCGACGATCAGCGCCCAGGCGACGACGACGGCGTTCTCGAGCAGCAGCTCGATATAGTCGCCGAAGGCGAGGCCGAGGATCACCGCGGGGAAAAAAGCGAGCAGCAGGTTGCGCACGAAGGCGATGGCTTTGGGATCGCGGCGGAACAGCCCGGTGAACATGTCCCAGAACAACTGGCGATAGAGCACGACGATCGCGAGGATCGCGCCCGGCTGGATCGCGATGTTGAAGATCGCCCAACGCCCGGCGTCGTAACCGAGCAGCTCGGTCGCGAGGATCAGATGACCGGTCGACGAGACCGGCAGGAATTCGGTCAGCCCCTCGACGATGCCGAGGATGATCGCGGTCATGATCTCGTTCATCGGGCCGGATCCTGATCGGGGAGGCGAGGGAGGAAGGGGGTCATGGGCATCCTGCGGCGGTGGGCGAATAAGGAAAGGGCGCCCGACACCGGCCGGACGCCCTTTGCCAGACCTACGCAGGGCAGGCCGGTTTTTCCAGCGGCTATTTGAACCGCGCGTCGCAAGCCTTCAGCACATTCGCCGGCGGGCCGAGGTCGAGCGCCTGCTGGATCAGCTTGTCGGGGCTGGTCGCCAGTTCGATGTCGGGCATCTTGCCGGCATCCTGCAACCGCTTCGCGACCCCCTTGGCCATCGTGCCTTCCGCGCCGTCGAGGCCGCCCATCAGCCCGGCGTTGAAGCTGCACGCGGCGACCGCCTGCCCTTCGTCGGCGGGCAGGGTCACCGCGCCGTTCGCCGCGGCCTTCGGATATTCCTTGACGCAGGCGTCGGTCAGCGGCCCCACCGCGCCCGAGGTCACCGCCCATTCGATATGCTTGAGCATATTGTTCTGTGCCCCCGCGATGCCGCCGTCCTTCGCCGCCACGAGCAGGAAATAGGAGGATTGCGGGTTCTTCATCACCAGCTTCTGGACGTCGGCGGGCGTCTTGGCGCCCTCGCCGAGCGATGCCGCCACCGCGACCGCGGCGCAGGCCGCGGGGCGTTCGGCCGCCTCGGGCAATTTGGGCAGCGGCTCGGGATCGCCGAGCGCATAGGCGGCCTTGCACTGGTTCAGCGTACCGATCCAGTTGCCGCCGGCCAGCGTCGCCTCGATATCGCCGAGCAGCGCCTTGCCCTTGGCGTCGTCGAGCCCCGTCGCGGCAAAGAAGCCCGTTTCGTCGACGATCTTCTGGAGCAGGTCCTGGCGCCGCTTCTCCTCGGCCGGGCCGGCGCTGCCGCCCGCGGCGGTATAGGCGACCGCCGCGCGCCCGCACAGGGTCGCACGCGCGGCGGCGTCCTTCGGCAATCCATGCAAATCGGCCGGCGTATTGTCACAGCCGGCCAAGATCAGTGCCGCGCTGACCAGCGCGGTTGTTCCCCCGAATTTCATCATGCACCCCGCATCGAAAGGATGCGACCCCCGCGCGGAAGACTAGCAGCTTTTCGGGCGGACGCCAGTGGGCGCGGTCAGCGCGCGGTCAGTTCGGCGAAGCGGCCGTGGCGGCGGTACTGCACCAGCCAGCCGTCGGCGACCGCGGCGAGCGAGGTCGGCACGATGCCGAGGTCGGCGAGCGACGCCGCGCCCGGCGCGACGATGTTGTCGCGCTGGAGCATCAGCCACTGATCCTTGGTGATCGGCGCGCCCGGCGCCCAGCCGAAGCCGGAGGCGAGTGCCCCGCCGACGACATCGGGGATTTCGACGAACCACGGGCTGCGCCCGGTCGCCTCGGCGATCCAGCGCTGGATTTCGCGCATCGTCAGCACCTGCGGCCCGCCGAGTTCGAAAGTCCTGCCCGCCGCGCCGCTGTCCAGCGCGGCGACGACCGCGTCGGCGACGTCGCCGACATAGACCGGCTGGAACTTAGCCCCCGGCGCGATCACCGGGACGACGGGCAGCATGCGGATCATCCCGGCAAAGCGGTTGATGAACTGGTCCTCGCGCCCGAAGACGATCGAGGGGCGCAGGATCGCGGCCTGCGGAAAGGCGGCGCGGACCGCGGCCTCGCCGTCGCCCTTGCTGCGGCCGTATCGGGACGGGGATTCGCTGTCGGCGCCGATCGCCGAGACGTGGACGAGCGCGCTCACGCCCGCCGCGGCCGCTGCGGCGGCGACCTTGCCAGCGCCGTCGGCCTGCACCGCAAACATGTCGTCGAAGCTGCCGACGAGGTTGATCACCGCGTCGCTGCCCTGGAGCGCGCGCGCGATGCTGGCGGCGTCGCGGACGTCGGCGGCGACGAACTGCGTCTGGCCGAGCCCGCCGAGCGGCTTGAGGAACAGCGCCTTGCGCGGCTCGCGCCCGGCGACGCGGACGCGCGCGCCGCGGGCGAGGAGGCGCTGCACGACATAACGGCCGATGAAGCCGCCGCCGCCGAAGACCGTGATCAATTGCCCGTCGAGATTCTGCATGGCGCCCATCTTTGTCCGATTCCGTCGCGGCGCGGGGCCGCCTGCCGCCCCCATGCCGCGAAGCGCGGCGCCGGGCAAGGGGGCAGGGCAGCGATCGGGCGCGCAAAAGCGGGGTCGGGGCAGAAAAATCGTCGTGGGCGCCCTGGCGCGGTTGACAAGCGCATGACCCCGCCGCTAAGCGCCCGCTCCTACCCCGTGCCCAGATGGCGGAATTGGTAGACGCACCAGCTTCAGGTGCTGGCGATCGCAAGGTCGTGGAGGTTCGAGTCCTCTTCTGGGCACCAGTGACCTTTCCGGCAACGTCCGGGAACGTCCAGCAAGCGGCTGGTTTTCCACCGTTTTTCGATGAGAATCGCTGAATGGAATCCAGGCTGATCCAGCCGGAACCATCAGCGTACCATCAGCTTTGATGGTGTTTTTGATGGTTCCGGTCAGCCTCTTGCAGGTGAAACCATCATGACGCTTACCCACATCCAGATTTCGAACGCCAAGCCCGCAGAAAAGGCCTATAAAATGGCCGATAGCGATGCCCTATATCTCGTGGTCAGACCGAGCGGAGCAAAGGTCTGGCGAATGAACTATCGTCACCTGGGCCGACAAAAGACTCTCTACTTCGGTTCGTGGCCTGATATTGGAATTGCTTCCGCTCGGGAACTGCGCGACGCAGCGCGAAAGCTGCTTCTTGCAGGGCTCGATCCGGCCGCGGAAAAGAAGGTCGAACGGATCACCCGAAAGATCGCCGAGGACAACACGTTCAAGACGATCGCAGAGGAATGGCTGGCGAAAAACGAACGGGAAGAGCGCGCGGCCGTCACGCTTCGCAAAATTCGCTGGCTCCTCGATATCGCCAATCCACTGATCGGCAGCCGTCCGATCTCGAAAATCACGCCCCAGGAGGTTCTGGCCGTACTCCGTAAGGTCGAGGCCAATGGACGGTATGAAAGTGCGCGTCGGATGCGCAGCGTGATCAGCAGGGTCTTCCGATACGCGATCGCCACCGCAAGGGCGGACCGTGATCTTGCGGCTGACTTGCGCGGCGCGCTCACGGCTCCGAAGGTAAAGCACCACGCCGCGATCACGACCCGCAAGGAAACAGGGGCGCTCCTGCGCGCTATCGAAGGATATGCTGGTCACGAAATCACGGCAATTGCGCTGCGACTGACGCCGCATGTCTTCGTGAGGCCGGGCGAACTGCGACAGGCGGAATGGACGGAGATCGATGTCGAGGACGCGGTGTGGACGATCCCGGCCGACAAGATGAAAATGCGCCGTCAGCATTGTGTCCCGCTGTCCAGGCAGGTTCTCGAAATGCTTGAAGCGCTGCACGGCCTCACGGGCCATGGGCAATTTCTGTTCCCCTCATTTCGAACTTCCCGGCGGTGCATGTCCGAGAATACGGTGAGCGCGGCCCTTCGGCGTCTCGGCTATAGCCGCGAGGAGATGACGGCGCATGGCTTCCGTTCGACAGCCGCGACTCTTCTCAACCAGATGGGCATGTGGCATCCCGATGCGATCGAGAGGCAGCTCGCGCATCTGGATGCAAACGCGACGCGGCGAATCTACACGCGCGGCGAATATTGGGATGAGCGTGTGCGCATGATGCAGCACTGGTCGGACTATCTCGACCAGCTCCGCGATGGCGCACAGATTGTGCGGCCATCTTTTCAGAGGGGCGGCCGAATGACTGCCTAGCGCGCTCAGGTTTTGCGGTAGTACGTTCATATATTTATGTATATTTTATGAGGTAACGATCATAAATTTACGATCAAAATATCTTGATATGTTCATATTTATATATACATCTTAGGCTCATCAGGACATATATATATGAACGAAGATCAGGCCGCCCTTGCCCGCAAGCAACTCGAAAGACGTTTCGCGCCCTTGCGCGAAACGTCTTTTGCCGTGCCCCCAAGAGGCTGGATAAAGGCAATACGCGAAGCTCTGGGCATGACGGTCCGCCAGCTTGCCGCTCGTATGGGAACATCGATTTCGCGCATTCCCGTGATTGAGAAGGCCGAAGTCAGCGGATCCACCACGATTAAGACGCTGCGTCAGGCGGCTGAGGCAATGAACTGCACTTTCGTTTATGCCTTCGTACCGACGAAGCCGCTTGATGATATCCTGCGCGACCGCGCGAAGCAGAAAGCGAGCAAGGATATTGCGCGGCTGGACCATACCATGCGGCTGGAAAATCAGGCCCTGCTCAAAGCCGATCTCGACGAAGAACAGCGGCGCATGATCGAACTCATTCTATCCGGCTCCTTGCGCGGCCTGTGGGATGATGAATGACAGATAAGCTGTTTAACGATGACGACGACGCCAACACGCCGCTGACCGCCGAGGAGCGCGAACAACTCATCCCGTCCTATATCACCATGCGGCATGAGCTGAATGAAGCCGAACAGATCAATATCAGGCAAGCTTTACGATGGGTGATGAGCCGGAAGCGGGATATTCTCGATCAGGATTTCATGAACCAGCTTCACAAACGCATGTTCGGAGACGTGTGGCGTTGGGCCGGGCAGTATCGCACCACGCCGCGCAACATTGGCGTCGATGCTTACAGAATCCCCATGGACCTTCGTCAACTGATCGACGACACGCGATATTGGGTCGAGCATGGAACCTACCCACCCGATGAAATTGCCGTCCGATTCAGCCACCGGCTCGTTGCCATCCATCCTTTCCCGAACGGCAATGGCCGTTTTTCGCGTATGGTCGGCGACATGCTGGCGGTCCAACTCGGATGTACACCGTTTACATGGGGAAGCGTTGGCCTGGTCAATGCCAGCGAAACGAGAGCAGCTTATGTTGCCGCACTTAAAATAGCCGATAGCCATGATATCGGGCCATTGTTGCTCTTTGCACGATCATAGCTAGATAGCCAGCATGTGACTCCGCATGGACCAAGCGATCAATAGCTGCTCCGACGCGAGCTACACGGTGGGAACGAAAATTTGGGACCCTCTTTTCGAGCGGTGGCGCAACCGATTATGCGCTGGTTAGGGCTTTCAGACTTTTATATGGGATCAGCGTAGATCGGCCGACCTTGACGGTTTCAAGGTCGCCGGACTCGATGAGTTCGTAAATCCTGGATCGACTGATTCCGGTGAGCTTGACGGCAGTGGAAATCCGTACCGTAAGGGGCTCGATAAATACGATCTCAACCGGAGTGTCATCGGAATCCCGCATCTTTCATGTCCTCGCAACGAGACATTTTTGCGCGCGGTTCCAACGCAGCTTTCGCCCGCTCAAGCATGGTCGGCGGCACGATTTTCACAAGGAGGAGGGCACGTAGCTACCGGTCGGCGGCATTCCCGCGCCGCGGGGCCACAGACTAATGCCGCAGCCAAGCGGAGCGAGGAGGAAAAGAGGGGGTTATTGCGTATCCGTCCTGATGAAGAGGCTTGCCATGCCTGCAGGGTTTTCAACGTCTCGCAAGCCAGAACTCGAAGTCGCCGGGGCCGTTCTTGTGCGCCGCTTCGGCGGGACTTGGTCTGGCGATTCTGGCATGTGCCGCTGCCCTGCTCATGAGGATAAAACCCCGAGCCTGTCGGTCAGGATTGGCGAAACACGACTTTTGTTCAAATGCTTTGCCGGCTGCGATATTTCCGATGTGCTCCGGGCGCTTCGCCGCGACGGTCTGAACGCCCTCGACGCACGTGACGGCAGGGGGGCGCCATCCTCCCTCCCTAAAGAATGGCTACAGCAGCGTGCCCGTGACCTGTGGGGCATTGGTCGGCCAATAAACTGGACAATCGCGGAGACCTATTTGCGGAACAGGTCGATCGATATTGCACCTAACTGCCTGCGGTTCGCTCCCCGAACGCCTCTCGGCAAGGGCCGACTGGCCGTGTTTCGACCGGCGATGCTCGCCGCGGTAACCGATGACTCGGGATTGTTGGCCGTCCAACGGACCTTCCTTGATGGCAGGGGCCGACGCGCGCGCGACCTCCGGCACCCTCGCAGATTGCTCGGTCACCCCCGCACAGGTGCGGTTCGACTCGCGCCGGCCGCTTATACACTCGGAATTGCCGAGGGCGTCGAGACAGCGATCTCGGCGATGATCCTCCTCGGCATCCCGGTCTGGGCCGCACTCGGCAATGAGCGCATCCCACAAATTACTATTCCAGAATCGGTGTCGCGTCTCATCCTGTTGCCCGACAACGACCGTGCCGGCCGCCTCGCCGTGCCGCTCGCCGTGAAGGCGCACGCGGTGCCCGGACGACGCATCGATACGATCTGGCCATGGAACGGCCGAAACGACTGGAACGATGTCCTCAGGCAAGGAGGGAAGGGAGTGGGGGACTGGCGGCGCCGAGCGGCCTGAATGGTCGGGCTTCCGCCGCCAGGAGACTGATTATGTCATTTCCCATCGTATACGCGCCTGCGCGCAACTGCGTCCCTTCGCCGCTCAACGTCAGGACCGAAAGCGATCCCGATGCCGACGCAGAACTGGAGGCGATGATCGGCGAGGCCGGCTTCGTGCTCCAGAATTTGATTGGTACGGCAGTCAAGCGCAAGAAGGACCACTACAGCATCTTCGGCGGCGGTCGGCGCCTCGAGCGCGTGCACGTCCTGATCGAAAAGGGGCGGCTCCCGGACGACTTCAAGATTCCGGTCATGGTGATGCCGGACGCGAAGCGTGCCATCGAGTTCAGCTACGCCGAGAATAACAAGCTCCCGATGACCGCCGCGGACGAGTGCATGGCGTTCAAGAACATGATCGAGAAGGAGGACAAGACTGCGGCCCAGGTCGCGGCGCGCTTCGGCAAAACCGAGCGCTTCGTGCTCGGCCGCGTCCGTCTCGCCGATCTCCACGAGACGATCTTCGATGCGCTGCGCAAGGGCGAAATCACCCTCGAAATTGCAAAGGCCTATGGCAGCACCTCGGATACGGCTCGCCAATCCCGCGTCTTCGAGCAATATCGCGACAGCTATTACCGCAACGACCCGTACACCATCCGGCGTGAGCTCGCCGCCGGCAGCTACCGGGGCGGCGACCCGAAAGCGCTGCTCGTCGGCCGCGATGCCTATGTCGAGGCGGGCGGGCGGATCGACTCTGACCTCTTTTCCGACAGTGCATCCGAGAACTGGATCGATGGCGACGTCCTCGACCGCCTCGCTGATGAGAAGCTGGCTGCGGAAGCCGAAGCGATCCGGGCGCGCGAGGGCTTCGCGGAAATTCGCGCGGTCCCGATGACGCGCATCTCGTTCGCGGATTATGACGGCCTCCGCCCGGTCCGCGGCGAGATTCCTGAACCGACAGCAGAGGAGGTAGCGCGCTGCGCCGAAATCGAAGCTGAGATGAACATGATCGCCGAATCTGCCGACGAGAGTGATGACGGCATCACCGAGGACGAGGAACAGCGGTATCGCGAACTTGAATCCGAACTGAGCGGCATCCAGAATCGACCGGCGGTCTTGACCGACGACCAAAAGGCCGCGGCACTTGCCTTCCTCGTCATCGGCGAAGATGGCCAGCCGCGTGTGCACCATCAGGCCTACATGGTGCCGACCGAGGCCGACGAAGACATCGATGGCGACGATGATAGCGACGCCGAGACCGACGGCTCTGTCTCGGCGAAACCGGCAATGAGCCAACGACTCATCGACGAGCTCGCAACGATGAAGGCGGAACTGCTTCGTGTCCATGTCGCAAGCGATCCCCGCTTTGCGCTCGATCTCGGAACCTTCGTGATGGTCGATGCGGCTTTACGGCGCTACGCCTCCGATCTCGCCAGCGACCTTCGCGCCGATGCCGCGCCGTCGCGTGTCATTGGCTTCGAAAGCGGATCGCTCGCGGCTGACGAATGGGCCAAGCTCGAAGAGGGGCTCGATCGAAGCTGGGTCCAGCCGAACATCGGCGTCGCCGGGCGCTACGATGCCTTCTGCGCGCTCGGCGAAGAAGCGCGTGCGGCTTGGCTCGCTTGGGCGATCGCCCGGACGATCCATGCGGTGCCCATGAAAGATTCCGCCAGCGGTTTCGTCGATCATCTCGGTCGCAAGCTCAAGATCGATGTCGCCGCCTGGTGGCGCCCGACCGCGAAGAATTATTTCAAGCGGCTCACCAAGAGCTCCATCATCGACCTCTTTCAGGAGATCGGCGGCAGCGAGCTCAGCCAGCGCTACGGGGCGTCGAAGAAGAACCTGCTCGCCTCTTCGGCTGAACAGCTCTTCGCCGGGAACATCATCGTCGAGGCGGACGTCAAGGAAAAGGCGCTTGCCTGGCTGCCTGACGCCATGCGCTTCGAGCATCCGGTCGCCGAGCCGGTGAACGATGATGGCGAAGACGAAACGAGCGGCACCGTCGATCCCGAGGCGGCGGGCGATCCCGCCGATGATACCCACGAGGACGAGCCGCTCTCCGACGCGGCCTAATCTCGCTCTTCGATTTTATGGGGTCGCGGTCCTGCGCCGCGGCCCCTTTTCTTATGCCCCCATTCCAGTCGGGAGGAGAGGGGGAGGGGCGATGGCAGCGGGGGCGTGTTGCTCCCGAACCTCTTCAGGAGAATTGCCATGACCCTTCCGCTTCTGAAGCTCGCTGAAACCCCGGGCACCGAGGCCCGGGAAAAAGCCGAACGCCTTTATGGCGTCGCCCGCGCACTGCGCGACCGGCTCGCCGATCCGCAATCCGTGACCCGCTCGCTGCTCAAGCGCCTGATGGTGGAAGCGTTCCGCGGCTCCGATGCCGACGGGCGCTGGTCGATGCGCGATGCCTATGACGCGCTCGAAGCCGCGCAGGCATCGGACACGCTCGTGCCCGATGATGACCCGAACCCGGACTGGGGGCCCGAAGACGAATTCGCGGATATCCTCGCGTTCGAGAAGGCGCTGCCGACCCAGACCTATCGCAGCGAGCACCAGGTCGATATGCAGCAGTTCAGCACGCCGGCGGCGCTGTCCTGGCTCGCGGCCCGAGCGGCGGCGGTCACTGCTGGCGATCATGTGCTCGAACCGTCGGCAGGTACCGGCATGCTTGCGGCGCGCGCGATCGCCGCGGGCGCGAGCGCTTCGCTCAACGAGCGCGATCCCTGCCGGGCGGCGCTGCTTTCCCTCGTGACGGGCCGCCCAGTCACGACCCATGACGCCGAGTTCATCAACGACCGGCTGCCGACGGATGTTCGGCCGACAATTGTCCTGATCAACCCGCCCTTCAGCCGCAGCGAGGGGCGCGGCCAAGATCGCCATGCCGGAGCGCGCCATCTTCGCTCCGCGCTGCTGCGTCTTGCCGAGGGCGGACGCTGCGTCGCGATCATGTCGCCGACCTTCGCGCACGATGCGAGCGGCGCGAGCGGCTATGTCTCCGTCGCCGAAATTGCCCGCCCGCGCGTCGAGATCACGATTCTCGGCCGTCCCTATGCGAAGCATGGCACCAGCGTCGCCGTCCGCCTGATCGTCTTCGACAAGGGCTGGATCGGCCAAACCGAGCGCCACACGGTCGACACCATCGCGGCGGCGCTGCCCATCGTGCTCGCGGCTCCGGCGCGGCTTGACCCATCCGACGAACCGCCCCCGGCGTCCCCGGCGGTAATCCCGATGCGTCCCGCGCTGAGGCCTTCGTCGTCCTCACTCTTCTCCGGCCTCGCTGGCCCCAGGATCATCGCACCCTCGCGGATCGCCGCGACCGATGATCTAGCGCAGCCGCTCGCCTATTCGGTCCGCGACGCGCCGCTCCCTGTCGGCGATCCGGTCGGTATCTATGCGCCTTGGCGGCTCGCCCGCATCGATATTCCAGGCGCGAAGCCCCACCCCGACGATCTCGTGGAATCGCTCGCCATGGCGTCGGTTCTGCCCCCGATCCCCCAATATCGCCCGCTTTTCCAGAAGCGGGCAAGCGAGGCGCTGTCAGACGCCCAGCTCGAAGCGATCATTTACGCAGGCGATGCCTTCTCGCGCGACCTCTCGGGCCGGTTCGTCACCAACACGGCAGGCGACTTGCTGATCGAGGACCCCGAAGGCCGCCCCTATCGCATGGGCTTCTTCATCGGGGACGGGACGGGCGTCGGCAAGGGCCGTGAAGGCGCCGCAATTATCCGGGACCAATGGAACTGCGGCAATCAGCGCGCCATGTGGATCTCGAAGGGCGCGACGCTCCTCGAAGATGCCCGGCGCGACTGGAGCGCGCTCGGCGGGCTTCCAATCGACGTCCAGCCGCTCGACGCCTTTCCGCTTGGTCAGCCGATCGGCATGGGGAGTGGCATCCTCTTCCTCACCTATGCGACGCTCCGGTCCCAGCGCCACGACCAATGCTCGCGCCTGCAGCAGATTCTCGAGTGGACGGGCGCCGGGTTCGAAGGCGTGATCCTCTTCGATGAATCCCATTCGATGGGCAACGCCGCCGGGACCAAGGACGAGTACCGGCAAGCCAAGGGATCCGAGCAGGGCCTCGCCGGGGTCCGCCTGCAAAATGCGCTGCCGCGCGCCCGCGTTGTCTATGAATCGGCGACCGGCGCCACCAAGCCCGAAAATTTGAGTTACGCGTCGCGGCTCGGGCTCTGGGGTCCCGGTACGGCGTTTGCCAATCGCGACGGCTTTCTCGCCGCGATGACCGACGGCGGCATCGCCGCGATGGAAATCGTCGCCCGCGATCTCAAGTCCATGGGTCTCTACACCGCCCGGGCGCTCAGTTTCGCCGGCGTCGAATATGACCCGCTCGAGCATCAGCTCACGCCGGACCAGATCGACATCTACGACGCCTATGCCGATGCATGGGCGATCATTCACCAGAACCTCGACGAGGTTCTGAAGGCGTCGAACATCGTCGACCGCATTTCGGGGCAGACGATGAACGCCCAGGCCAAGGGATCGGCGCTGAGCCGGTTCGAAAGCGCGAAGCAGCGGTTCTTCTCGCAGGTCCTGATCGCGATGAAGATGCCGACGCTCGTTCGCGCGATCGAGGATGAACTCGCCGCGGGCCATGTCGCCGTCGTTCAGCTCACCAGTACCGCCGAGGCAATACTCGACCGCCGCCTGGCTGACCTGTCACCCGAAGAACGGGCGAACCTCTCGATCGATGTCTCCCCACTCGACTACGTCTTATCTGGAGATCCAGATAAGACATATTCTTTGCAGTCGAGATTTATGTCGAGCGGTTCGCGTGCGGGCGCGGATTTACGTGATGAAGACATAGTTTCTACTCCAGATAATTAATGTGGTGGGACGATGCCCG
>SCNT01000047.1 GCA_005503165.1 Sphingomonadaceae bacterium 3R27E2-A | reverse complement strand
TTCAACACCCCGATGATCTGCTCTTCCGAAAACCTCAAACGCTTCATCTGTCCGTCCTTCCTTCAAGACCGGACTCTAATCACTGTTGGAGGAAAATCAGGGGGTCACGTCAGATTCAAGCGAGCCCGCAGTTTGGGATAGCGCGTACCGCGCCGAATTTCCTCTAGCTGTTCAGCAGAGGTGATTAAGGTGATCTTGCCTTGGCACCACAAGGCAATCAGGTGAAAGGGAAGCGACCGCCCGTGCAAAAGGGCGCTGACAAGCACATTGGTGTCGATGACAACGCGCATTGATCAGTTCCGACGCGCATCCGCAATCGCTTCATCGATCAACTGGCTCATCTCTTCCGGCGAGACGTCATCGAAACCGGCGCGGGCCTCGGCGAGCGTAAGATCGAGCAGGCGCCATTTCACGGACTCTTCAATGAAGCGCGATAGGTCGCCCTTTTTCATTCCGCGCTGAGCTAGGTATGTGCGGACATCAATGTCGGTTTCGGGCGCGACATTGACGGTCCAGCGCGTCGCACCACCCATAATCAAAAACTCCTCATGGACGCCTATGCGGATAAGCGCTGACCATCTTTTACGCCAAGATTCGATTCCGACATATGCGCTGGATCGACTTTACCACAGGGGGGCTCGATTTTAGCCTACCCGATTTTCGAGCCTCTGCACGGAACACAATAGATCGCAGCATCCACCTCGGCGCCGGACGTTCCGGCTCTCCACGTCAAACTGACGCGAGGCGCAAACGGACGCATGGCGACGCGGATCGAACAAGATGATCCACCGTTCGATGTCGAAGCTCGACGACTTGGCCTTTGCCGTGAACTACTTGTCGAACGGCAGATCATTGCGCGGTACCTCAAGAAGCAAGACTGGAGCCATGCGGGCTGGATCATGCTACTGGAACTCTATGTCGCGGATACGGTCGGTAAAGGGCTGCCGGTTTCAAGCCTAGGATATGCGAGTGGCGTTTCGGTTCCGACGGCGACGCGGCAGACAACTGAGATGGAATCGCGGAAACTTGTGGCTCGCGAGCGCGATCCTCACGACGGGCGCCGAACGAACATCGCCCTGACCGCTCGCGGTCGAGCGACCCTGCGGTGCATTCTAGACGACTATGCGAAGTCCCGGGCGAATGTGCCGCTCCGATAGAATCTGATTGGCCGCCGCGTTCTCGATCGTCCAGAACACAATCTATCATACCTAAGCGAGGGACGGGGAATCCGGCCTCAAGTCCAAGGGAGGAGGAGGGAAGCTGACGTTGGTGTGAAGTTGCAAATGGGAACAGGAGATGGCTGGATGCTCACCGGATCAGGGAAGGCAATATGTCCATTTCCGGAAACTCTTTCGATTCCTTCAATCGGCATCTTCTGATAGGCTGCCGACCGAGAAAACCCATGCAGGCGAGCCAACCTTCCAACGTATCAACAGCCGAGACCGCGCGGCCGCCCGTTGCGCGCAATTGGCTCTGGAAGCCTTGGTACGCGAAGCTCTGGTGGGCGGCGATCCCGGTCTACTGGACAGGCGCGGTGGCCTCGCTGAAGGTCCCGGCACTGGCGGAGTTCTACACCAGCGCTCTCGCAGGCTATCTCAACATGCTGTTCTTTCCGCCGACGGCACTACTGGTGCTTGGTTTCGGGTTCGTCAAAGCTTGGCTCGACAGGCCGCTATCTGGCGAGCCTCTCTCGGACGAGGAAATCGGCGAACTCGAGCAGATGAGGATGGAGGACGAGCACTGGGAGCGTCTTGGGCGACCTCATTGGTCGGTCGACATCTATGATCCGCGCTCCGGCGGACTATATATCGGCAACCCACTCAGCCTTCAGCACCCTGGACGTCGAGATTAGCGCTTCTTGTAGCTGCTATCTCCGTCGAATGGACCATTTGCTAGGTCGGTCGAAAATCGGCCACTGCTCAAGATCGAGGATTGTTCGAGCGACGTCATCGGTCCAGTAATATCGGCGGTTCCACGTGCGGAATCGGCTTGCCCAAGGTAGCGATTTCGCAGCCCCTCGGGGCCAAGCACCTGACGGTTCAGCTCGCTCGTAAATGTCATTTCAGGGTTTGCAGAGCGCGCAGCCGCCCGCTCTGCGGCGGATATCGCCTCGCGTACATCATAGTTTACGATATCGAGCGAGGCCCGAGCTGTCTCGTTACTCGTGCCCATGTCGCTGCTGCTATATCCCAAGCTCCCGCCGACGCTCCCTGACGTTGCTGTCTGTGATCGTTCCTTACCCTTGGCCGGACCACCACGCGACGCATAGTCACTGCTTTGGGCACTTGCGCCGACATTGCCGCCAACCGCAGTTCCCATTGAGATTTGGTCTTGCGCCGAGCGAGATATAGCCCGCTGCCATCCCGTCTGGGCCATGATCGCCGACACGTCGCGTTGAAGCGTATCCGCAACCTGCGGATTGAGCCGCCACTCGCCGTTGCGGTCCATTTCGAAGCCACCGCGCAGCCAGTTCGCCATCATCGCCTGACCCTCGGGTCCGCTGCTTAGCATGTTTTCGATGGTATCGGGTGCGGCTTGCTTGCCGGCCTCATATTTGGTGCTGGTGTCGCTGCGTGCGGACTGCGTGAACCCGGTGCTGCTCGACACGAGCAGGTCGTTGTCCGCGAAGCTGAACCGGGCGCGGCCTCCCTCGGCGATCGTGCCATATTGGCTGTCGTTGATGAGGCCTGCGGCGCGGAGCTGCCGCGCGACGTCGGGCGAGACATTGAGATTGAGATCGCCATTCTGCGCCATGGCGAGCTCGCGCTTGGTCATGTTGATGCCCTCGCTGCGCAGCAGCCCCTGCATGCGTGTCAACCGCTCATTGTCCACGATCCGCGTCAGCCGCTCGTTGCGCGCACGATCGGCAATTCCGGCCGCGCCACCCTCGGCCATGTCGACCTGGTTGCCCGCCGTGCGGCTCAGTGCCTGGATGAAGGCGTCGAGCCGGGCCGCCTCGCGCGTCGATACGCCGGCAGCCGCCGCACCTTCCGCAAACCCGAAATTATCGCTCTGCCGTCGCTGCTCGCCGATGCGCGCGGCGCCGCGCACGCCATCGTGGCCGACTTCGCGCTGGGCATCGAGCTTGCCCGAGCGCTCGGCAAAATCGTAACCAGCGGCCTCGCGCGTGCGGCCATAGACGCTCGTGCCTTCGCGTGCCGCCTCGGCGGTCGCGCCGTCGGCGGTGCCGAGCTGGACCGAGGCGTTATAGGTTTCCAGCGCACGCATGACCTGCGCCTCATTGCGGCCCGTCGCGCGGGAGAGGGAGGTAATCGCCGACGAGCGCGCCTCGCCCGAGAGGGTGTTGATGAAGCCGATGCGGCGCGAGGTTTCGTCGATGGAGAGGCCGAGCATCGACGCGGAATTGCGCTGCCCCTCGTTGTTCCCGGTGCGCCACGCCTGCTCGGTCGCGACGTTGCGGCGTTCGATCCCCGCGACATTGTCGCCCGCATAGTCGCGTCGGCCTTCCATAGCGCCGACGTTGACCTGCGCAGCCGTGAGATCGTTCCGCAGCATTGCCTCCTGGTCGTACGTGTTGGCGATCAACTTCGCGAAGGTCGGGTCGGCCGATGCCTGCGCGATCACGGTCGAGGCCTTCAGCGCAGCGTCTTTCTGATCATAGCCATTGCGCTCGAAATGCCGCTGCGCGCCCTGCATCATCATGTCGTAGGCGCGCGTATCGCCGAAGGCTTTCCACTGCACCATGTTCTGCGCGAAGCCGGCGAAGGCGCGTTCGCCCGCCTGGCCCGGCCCAAAATAGCTCGTGCCGAGACTACGTAGCGCGTCCTTCTCGGCGAAATTGTGGATCGCCGACGTCGTCGCATTGGCGCGCACCGCTGCGGCCGTCGCGGGATGAGTGAGGTCGCGGCCGACGAGGGCAGGGGCGAGCCCCCCGAGCTCGCGTGCGGCGTCCGTGACGCCGAGCCCGAAGCCGGTCGCTCCCGGCGCGCCAGGCGTGCGATCGCTGAGATAGCCACCTGCGGCGCCGAAGGCGCGATTGGTACCGAAGGTAGACCGCTCTCCGAAGTGCCCGAAGCTCGACGCCGCACTGCGCCGTGCGGTCGTGCCGGTCGCCGAGGCCTGCGCCTCGAGCGCCTGCGCGCGGCCTTCATGCGTCATGATCGGGGTGGCGGCCGCGGTGCCCTGGCCCTGCACGCCGAGCGCGCCGCTGGTGAAGGAGGTGAACACATTGCCCGAGAAGCGGAACACGGTGAAGACAAAGGCGCCGGCCAGCCCGGCGGCCGCGGTGCGAAAGCTTCCGAAGATTGCGAGCGCCTTCATCGCCGAACCTGGCGCCAGCATCCAGGCGTTCGCCGCGACATGGTTCGAGCGCATCTCGGCAAGCACGTCCATCGCGCGGCCGAGCGTGAGCTGGTAGATTCCGGCATCGATCACGCCCCACATGGCGACGAAGACGAAGAGGCCAAGCGCGAAGCTCGCGACGCGCAGGTTGATCGGGGTCAGGATGAAGAGCAGCGCGATCGGCATCATGAACAGCATGATGCCGAAGACAGTGGCGCGGATCGTCGGCATCCATTCGTTCGCCGTCGACATGGTGGCGAGACCGCTCGAGACGACGGCACGGTTCGCCATGACGCGCGCGGCGGTCGCAGGGCTATCTTCGAACAGCACGTCGCCGACGGCGTTGCCGAGGTTGATGTTCGTCATCAGCTGCTGGAGCGTCAGCGGCGTCGCGAGCATCTTGTCACCGAGCGCTCCGAGGTTCGACCGGCAGCGCTGGAGCTGAGCCGCGTTCGAGACGTCATAGCCGGTGCGCTCGCAGACCTGTTGACTGTAACCGTGGAACAGCGACGGATCGGAAAGCCGGTCCGAGATATGCGTCCAAGTCTCGGTGCAGCTCACCGTTGTTCCGCCCTTGTCGGTGGCAGTGAAGACGGTGCTGAAGGTCGCCGGCCCAGACATCGCGGCAAAAGCCGCGGGAAGATCGTTCGTGGTACGAAAGAGTTGATCGTCGTCGATGCCATAGGCGGGAGAGACGCGCGCGACGGGATAGCATTGCCGGACATAATCCTTGATCGTTGCATCGAGGAAGGTGTCGGTCATCGGCCCTCGCGGGCTAACAGCGTTCAGGAACAAGTCAAAGCTGTGACCACCCGCACCGAACTCGAGCTTGGCATTGGGGTCGATCGTATTATCGTCGATCGTCTCGGCGATCGCCCGCTCCATCATATTGGTGACGCCCGCGACGAGAACGATCAGGTTCGGGACGTCGCCAACGGGCTGATAGGCGTTGCGGACCCGGTCGTAGACATGGACGGTGCCCGTGGTCGCAACCATGCCGACGAAAAGCCCGATGCCGACGAGCGTCTGAAAGCCGAAAGCGACGATCCCCATGCCGTTGCCGCGCACGCTCGCGAGTAGCGCGCCGAGCGCGATCCCGGCGACCGCGACGATGAGCACCAGCGTTTCGTAGCGCGGATCGGCAAAGATCATCGAGACGAGCCGGAACGCGTCGACGGTCTCGTTGAACCCGTCATAGGTGTGGAAGCTGGTTTCGAGCGCTAGCGCAGCGGTCGGCACGGTGGCGGCGAGGGCGGCGATCAGCGCGGAAAGGAATCGGGAGCACATCGCGATCAGCGATTGCGGTTAGCGGCGGCACCGGCGGCGTCGCGCGCGTCGCGGTCGCGCTGGCGGACGAGCCCGGCATAGTTCGCCGAGAGGTTGGCCTGGTTCAGCGCCGCCATATAGGACTGGCGCATCTGCGCGCGCTGGCGCAGCACTTCCTCGCGAAGATCGCGCAGCTGCTCTATCCCCTTGGTGAGGATGCGCGTCTGGCAGATATTGGCATTGCCTGCGTCGGCGGCACCGGCGGCCGACGTGCCGCGCTCGGCATTCGACAGCGCGAAATCGATGCTGCGAGTGAGATCATTGAGCATCTGGTAGGCGAGGGTCAGGGCGACCAGTTCGTCGGTATCGCCGATCACGGCATCCTCGACGCCTTCGCGCACGCCCCATTCGAGCATCCGGTAGATGGGGAGCGTCTTCACATTGGCGACGAACTGGCGCTCTTCGGCAGTCAGCGCGGCGCGGGTGCGGATCTTGGTCGCGATCGTCTGCATCCGTTCACGCGCGAGGACGAGCGCGCCGCGGCCCGGCCCGTCAGTCGCGCAGTCAGCGCTGGTCGGCGGGACGTTGAGCGACCGGGCCTGGACACGTCCGGTCAGGAAATCCTCGACGCCTTCGGTGTCCTGACGCGGGCAGGCAGGGATGGCCGAAAAGAGCGGCACCTTGTCGGTCGCGTCCCAACGCATGTAAACATCGCCGACCCGCGCACGCATCACGCTGGTCCATTCGCTGGCGCCGACGCGCGCGGCGGCGTGCGCGAGCAGCGAGCCGGTGCGGAAGATGTCGGTGACCTCGCGCGGGCAGTTGGCGAGCGCTTCCTTCAGATCCTCGGTCGGATTATTATTGTTCGCCTCAATCTTCTCGCGGCTTTGCTGATAACTTTTCGCATAACCCTGCTTGATCGAGCGATAGCCGGTCATCTCCTCGATGATCCCCGACATATTGTCGTCTCCTCGAGCGATCTGAACCATGCGGTTCGCAAGGCGGCAGTCGTTGACCTGGATCGAGTTCAGGAAGTTGGTCGCCGCCTCCATCTTCGAGATGATGTTGCCCATCTTCTCGTCGAGGGTTTCGAGGAGATACTGGAAGGCGACGGCGGGCGCGGCCTGCAGGATGCTCTCGAGCTTCTGGACGAGATAGTCGGGATCGAGAAACGACATGCCGCCGAGGAACATGTCGATGCCACCGCAGCCCGCGCGCACCTTGGGCAGCGTCACGCTCATCAGATAGTCGTTGTGGACGTCGACGCGGCCCGAGAAGCCGCCCGCGGTCACATAACCGCGCGCCTGGTCCTCGAAACTGCCGGGCGACGTGTAGGTCACATTGTCGAACCAATGCTCGGCCCAGCTTTGGGCATAGGCTCCCGGCGCGCCGGCTCCGCAGGTTGACAGGATGAGGGCGATCATAATGGCGCGGCGGCCGCCAAGCGAGGACATCAGCGTTCTTTCTCAGGGGCGGGATGTGGCAGGCTGAACCCGCTCAGGGTCGCTTGTGTTGACCTCTCGCGACAAGGGCAGAGGCACGTACGCGCCTCTCAGAGGCAAGGTCCTTCCGCCAATATGTCCCACGCGAAATGGGCCACTGCCATGTCGATCATCGCCTCGTCCCATGTTTCAGGGTCGGCAAGATGCCGTGATGGATTGCAAACGCTTTCAAAGGTTCGTATGTGTATGATCTAAGAAAAGGATACACATCATGCGGACCAACATCGTCATCGACGATAATCTTATGAGCGAAGCTCTCCGGGCAACGGGCCTCAAGACAAAGCGTGAGGCCGTTGAGCTCGGCTTGCGGACGTTGCTTCGGCTTCGCAAACAGGACGAGATTCGGAAGTTTCGGGGTAAGCTCGCTTGGACGGGCGATCTTGATGCCATGAGAACCGACGGGTGATCCTCGTCGATTCCAGCGTCTGGATCGATTATTTCCGGGGCGATGCCACACCGCAGACGGAACGATTAGACGCATTGCTAGGCGCCGAGCCACTGCTGACCGGCGACATCATTCTGGCTGAAGTCCTGCAGGGTTTCACCAGCGACCGCGACTTCAACGTCGGGCTGAGATTGATGGGGTCTCTCGACCAGATCGATATCGGAGGTCGCGATATCGCGATCCAGGCGGCCCGAAACTTTCGGGCACTACGCGGCAAAGGGGCCACTATTCGCAAGACCATCGATACGCTTATCGCCACCCGTTGCATAGAAGACGGGTTAGCACTGCTCTACAGCGACCGCGATTTTGATCCTTTCGTGGAACATCTCGGACTCTCGTCGGCCATGTCGGACGCACGCCGATGATGTGATCCCTGCAAATCTGGATCGTAGCTCCAGATTTGCAGGGATAAGTCGTTGCTCGATTTCGCTTCTTCGCCCTGAACGGATATCCAACCGGAATAAGCTCGAAGTTATGGCTTTGCTCGGCGTTGCGGTGAGATGTCCGGCCCTTGAGCAACAATTCCCGTGAATTTCGAAAACGCCCGGACCCCGGCTTGCAGGGCGCATGCCGGTCAGTATCTTTACGGCGAGATATAAATTGCGCGCGATATTGGGCGCATGATTCGGTGCCAACGGCAATCGGAATGATCCGGTTCGTATCGTTCACCGGTCGGACTCATGCGGCCGGGTATCCGGATTCAGGATAGGCTGTTTCGCTGAAGCTCGTCCGATCAGGTCTCGACTGATTTCTCGGGAGTGGGCAACGAGATTGCGCGTCTTTTCGCGAAGCATGAGCTGGCCAATAATCCCTTCAACATAGGCGGGATTCGTTTTGTTGATGACTGCCAGAGCCGTTTCGCACCTCGCGCGGCCGCAATGCTCAATAGCCCCGACTACATAGTCGGGTCCAAAATGCTCGGCGACCGCTGCAAGGTCGAACATATCGCGCGGCTGGAAACTCCAACCGCGATAGAAGACCTTTTTAGCGATGATTTCCGCTGGCGTTTCAAGCGCGATGGCGTGACCTTGAACGTCGTGCGCTCGTGTTGGATCTGGAATGATGCTGTCGCAGCAGATGAAATCAATTTCGCCCAG
This sequence comes from Sphingomonadaceae bacterium 3R27E2-A, assembly GCA_005503165.1. Taxonomy (GTDB): domain Bacteria; phylum Pseudomonadota; class Alphaproteobacteria; order Sphingomonadales; family Sphingomonadaceae; genus Sphingopyxis. Next base: position 24,395 of record SCNT01000047.1, on the reverse strand, counting down.
ATCGTGATAAGCAAGCTTCAGCATATCGGTGCCTGCCTGATAGCTGTCAGGAGCGTGATCGAGTTTGATGCCTTGCGTTTCCGGATTGAGAAATGGGAGGATTTGTGGATCGTCCAGAAACAGGTCGATGTCGTGACTTTCACGATGATCGATCTGCAGCATCAGTGCGGTTCCGCCGCCGAAGCTCCACTGAGGCGCGAAGCCGTTCGCCTTCCTGAAATGGTCAAGAATATCTACGGCGAGATTGAAAAGGACCGGCCATTCGCTCGGCCGCTTTGCAGACACGGCGTCAGGCCGCCAGCGGTAGCGTGTAGCCCGAAAGTTCGGAGATTTTATCGGCGACTTGGCTCGCTTGACTTGCGTCTACGCCCATCGCTGCCATGAACTGTTCCTGGACGTTCAGCGGCACTTCGGAGAAGAAAGCGAAAACCGGCGCGTTGCAGTCAATCGCGCTCTTCAAGTCGACGATCATGGCAGCAAGCTGATGTGCGGAAACGGCCGCCCCATAAGGGGCGTTCACCGTCGTCAGCACTTGAGTTACAGCGTTTGCCATCATTCCACTCATAACACGATCCTGTTTGGATCGTTGTTTTCATATAGTCGCGAGCGGTTATCAAAACAAGAATCTCGCTCAGGTCGCGTCCTACGCCCGACGCGAGGCAATAATGACAAGACCAGATTCAGCTTATGAAGCATGCATCATGGCTTTGATGTTTCAAGCAGATTCCGCGCCAGAGCTAAGAAAGTTCCGTCCGGCTTATCGCGACGGGCCCCCAACGATTCCAGTGAATTTCGAGAGTGCGCGGACGCCTACCGCTGGGCGAACGCCCGTCAGCATCTTCGCGGCGAGATAGAGGTTGCGCGCTAAATTGGGCGCATGATCGGTCCCGACGGCGATTGGAATGATCCGGTTCGTATCGTTCATCGGACGCACCCATGCGACCGGATGCCCGATCCAGGGCAAGCCGAGCCGGCCCGATCGCAGCATCGCTTCCTGCGCGGAAATGGCGCGGACCTGCCAGCCATATCGCCTTCCCAGACTTCCGAGCTTGGTCCAGAGATCGGCGCAGGGAACGCAGCCGGGCGCGGTGCTCATCTCGACGACGAAGGCCGAACTGCGTCCGCGCAGTTCCTCGGTAAAGTCCGGCGGGAAAGCGCGCGTCACCGGAACGCGCGAGAGCCAGTGGTTCATCGCCGCAGTTGTTCCGACCGGATGGATCGCGGCGCGCGCTGCATCCTCGCGGCTGACAGTCTGCGCCATGCCGGGCGAAATGACTAGGATGCTCATGCTCAGCGCGCTTGCACATCGCGCCAACATACTGAACTCGCCTTGCAGGTAAGGGGATTTGCTCTTACCTTGTGCTATTGAAAGGACTCGCCACATGAACGCTGTTACCATTACCGCGAAAGGGCAGGTCACGCTGCGGAAGGAATTGCTCAGGCATCTCGGCGTCCATCCAGGCGACAAGATCAGCTTTGACAAACTCCCCGGCGGTGAAATCAAGATTCGGGCCATCAGGCCTTCCGGAAAGATTGAGGATTTCTTCGGGTCACTCAAGCGGGAAGGCCAGCGGCCCATCTCGATCGAGGAGATGAATGAGGCCATTGAAAAGGGCTGGGCCGGACAGCTGTGAAAATTACTGCCGACACCAATATCCTCGTCCGATCCGCAACGCTGGACGATCCCGTTCAAAGCCCCTTGGCAAAAAAGCTCCTGAAGGAAGCAGAACTTGTTGCTGTGACGCTTCCGGCCTTGTGCGAGTTCTGCTGGGTGCTCAGAAAAGTGTATCGCTATGAGGCGGCAAGGGTCGCTGCATCGGTCAGATTGCTTATCGACGCCGGCAATGTCGCAGCGGACCGACAGGCTGTTGAAGCGGGGCTTGCAATACTGGAGCAAGGTGGAGACTTCGCTGATGGGGTCATCGCCCACGATGGCCAATGGCTGGGAGGCGAGACCTTCGTGAGCTTCGATCGAGGCGCTGTTGGCCTTCTGGCAAAGCATGGGCAATCTGCGATGAACCCCGATCAATCGAAAGCTTGATCCAACTGCGCTGCGCTGCTCGGCAATAGACGCTGTCATCGACGCGGCTCCAAGCCCGCACCGACGAGGTCGCCGCCCAACACACGGGGATCGGTCGCGGAAACCGGCCCATTGCCGAGTGCGTCGAAGAAACCATCTTCCTCGCCCGCGCCGGTCAGGAACTGTTCGGGCCGAATGTCGCCGAGCATCAGCCGCACGGCCTGGTATGTGGTCTGCGCGAGATTGGGATAGGATTCGACACCCGACGCGATCACCATCCTTGCCGAGCTGTCGCGGCGGATCACCATCGTCGTCGGTGTCACCTCGACGCCGAAGCGCTGTCCGAGCTCCGGTCGGCGCTCGAGATCCATCTGTGTGACCTGCCAGCCCGTCTCCTCGCGGAACCGTTCGAGGATCGGCCATTGCACCCGGCAATAGCCACAGGAATTCCGCGAGAACATGACGAGCGCGAACTGGCTTGCGTGGGCGCGGAGATACCGGCGGCGAACCGCTTCCTTCTCGGCACCCATCGCCGCGCGCGCGTCGCCGACGATCGGGTTGGCGGACTTGGCATTGAGTTCGGGGTTCTGAAGCAAGGCGATCTGAGTCACGCCTGCGAACGCACGTGCCTTGCGCCGCGCGAAGTCCTGCAGCCGCCAGAAGTCCGCGACCGCGTCGACGGTGAGCACGGTCGCTGCATAGTCGCGTTGCTGCTCGATCAGCTTGCGGATTTTGGGCGGCGTCCATGTCGCCAGTTCCGCCATCGGCGGTATCGCCGGCTTCATCAGCGCGTCGGGCTCGGCATCCGCATCTTCGACCGGCGGCGGTGCCTGATACCACCAATAGCCCTGCTTCGGTTCGCGGGTGGGTGAGGTCGGCTGCGCGGCGGCGGGGAAGGCCGTGATGAGCGCCGCGAGGAGGGCAGGGCGGATCACAGCAGCTTCTCCATGCGGGTGAGGCGCGCGATCGGCACCGGTCCGTAATAGCGGCTGTCGAACCCGCTCGGGTGCAGCGAGCCGACATAGATCAATCCCGGCGGGATCAGCCCGTGATCGGGCCGCCAATAGTCGAGCCGCTGGCCATTTCGCCCGTAGGGCTTGGTCACGCCGAGCAGGACGCCGTCGCAATAATACCACCCGTCCATGGCGTGGGGCTCCATCGTCGACGGTTTCTCGATCAGCGATATGCGCTCGCCGGGCATGCAAAGCGCGCGCTTGGTCACCTTGACCGGTTCGGGGCCGGCCAGCGGATGGGAGAGCATGAACAGGACGAAATCGCCCTTCTCGATCGGCCCCGGCGCCGCGCGCACCGCCCAGGCGTCGATCGACGGCGACATCACGAGAATGGCTTGCTGCATCGCCCAGCACGTCAGAAGCCCGAGTGGCACAACGATCGCCGTCGCCTTCCAGAGCCGGTCGGGGCGCGCGGGCTCGCCGAGCCCCGGACTGCCGAGCGCAACGGCTGCGCGCCGCGGCAGTCCCTTCAAACCGATCGCCAGATGCTTACCGGCCTTCCAGGCGAGACTGAGCATCGCGCACCTCCTCTTTTCCGCCGAGGCGGGCAATTTCTTCGAGCAAACCGGAAAGGGCGGCATCGCCGTAAGCGATATGGCTCCCGCGCGGACTTTCCTCCTCGCGCTCGCAATAGGGGAGCACCGGATCGCCCGGGATCATGGCGAGCGCGGGCACGCGGGTGACGCCGTGCTGGCGAAAGACCAGCGGGTCGACGATCACCTGCACGTCGCGCATCACGCATGCCGGTCCCTCGCAGCCGGGATCGAGGCGGAGAATCTCGGCGGTGAGCTTCGCCATCGGCGCGACCTTGGCCATCCCGCCCGGCATGCCGCGAAACGCGAGGACACCGCGTGCCTTCTCGAGCTGCGCTGCATAGGTGCGCAGCGTTGACGACGGCATCGACGAGGAGACGAACAGCACAGGCACCCAGCCTTTCGCCGCCGGCGCCGGACCGGCATCGGCGACGGCCTTGATCTCGGGCGCTTCGAGCCCGAGTGCCTGGCCGAGCCGCTTCGCCATCGCCTCGCGCTCTGCGGCGAAGCGGTCTTTGCCGGTCTCAAGCGCATCGCGGGCGCGGGCTTCCATCGCTGGCGACTTGGCACGGTCGCGCATCGCCTCGAAGGCGCGCCGGCGTTCGACCTCGCTCGGCTTCGGCAGGTCAGATGGGCCGTTTTGCTGTTGGGCTTTGCGGCGCGACACCGCGCCCTTCAGCCGGTCCATCGCCGCTTCGCCCTCGCGTTCTACCTTCTCGCGCGCCGACGGGTTGTCGTCGATGCCCGGCGATATTTGCGCTGCGGCAAGGCCGGCGATGCCGGCTACGTCGGCGAGCGCCACCGCGAGTACGGCGCGGCGCCTAGCGGCCGATGGCCTGCATATAGGCATCGATACGATCCTTCATGTCTGACTGGATGTCGGCCTGCGCGCGGGCCTGAACTTCCGAATAATATTCGGAGAGGTCCATTCGGCTGAAGTCGAGCGCTTGGAACTCTTCGGGCGTGAACCCGCGGCAGTTCGGCGTCTTCACCGGTCCCCAGCCATCCGCGAACGACTTCAGCTGCGGGCGGCCCTGTTCCTGGATGATGCGGCCGAGCTTGGTATTGAAGCAGCAATGGCTGCGCGACTTCTGGACGCAGATGCCGAGGATCTTCGACGAGCAATAGGAGCCGACCTCGACGCACATGCCCGAGCCGCGTAGCATGCCCGTCTCCATGTCCTGCTGGTCGCAGGAGGAGAGGAGGAACTCGATCATGACGTTGACCGCGAGGCTGATCGCGATCGAGGTCGGATCGATGCCGACAATGATCGCATTGGCGCCCGCGCTCGCCGCCTGGCTTGCCGTCGCGCCCGCCTGGAAGGCGGCATAGGCGGCTTGGGCTCCGGTGAACACGCCCTTGGCGATCGCGATCTTCGTCTGCGTCGACGCGATCGACGAGCCCATTCCGTCCTTGACGATCTTACCCTTGTCCTTGCAGCAGTTGGAAAAGGTTGTCTTGAGGCCCGCTGGGCGGCAGCGCAGCGCGCGGCCGCCGAATATCTCGATGTTCCCGAGACAATTGCCGTCGGTGTCGACTTCGCCGTCGGCGGGCGCGCCCGGATCGTCGACGACGGGTTCATCCTCGATCGGGTTTGCCGCGGTATCGATGCAGGCGTTCGGCGAGCAACTCGGCACGCCGCCGCTCGCCAGCGTCTCGCACGCATATTGCGAACCAAGCGGGCAGGACGACGCGCCGCCGGGCTCGGGCGCGCACGATGCCCGTTCGATCGGGCACTGCCAGCTACCACCTTGCATCCCGACGCAGCTAGCGGTCTCGCCCGCGTCGTCGGCGTCACCATTGCCATTGAGGTCGACCGCGCAAATCTGCTGCGCCTGCGCTGCCGACGCGTAAACGGCGAGCGCGAAGGCGACGATGCCGAACAGGATCAGCGCGAGGCGCGACGGCCAGAAGAGAAAGCGGCCCATCATCGCGCTGTCGCCGTGCAGGCGAGATCGGCGCCAGCGAGCCTGACCGTTTGCATCATGACCACCGCCTCGGGAAAGGTATCAAGGCAGCCGCAGGGCGTGACGATGGTCTCGCCGGGACCGGCGGGACAGACATTGCCCGGTGAGCAGGCGTGATAGAAGGTGTCGAAGCCGGTCGGGCTGGTCTGCTGCGCGCCGACGACGCCCGCAGGCGCCGCGTCGGTATTGGCTTTCGCAGAGCGCGTCTTGCAGACCGCCTCGCAAGCTGGAACCGAGCCGCGATCGGGAAGCGCGAACGCGCGCGTAGACGCGGCGCTGCCGCCGCCGGCCGTCCGAACGCGGTCGGCGAGCAGCGTCTCGGTCGAACGATCGATGATATAGGCGCCGCGCGACAGGTCGGGTTCGGGCATCGCGCCGGTGTCGATCGCGCATTTATAGGTCCGCTGGCGCAGGAAAAAGTCGCGGGTAAGGGTAGCGGTGCAACTGCCCGTGCCGAACTGGCGCGACCGCGGGAGGGGGCGAAGGCCGGTGCCGACGCCGTTCAGAAACGTCTGGACGCCATCGACGCTCTCGCTGTCGAGGCGGCACTTTTGATTGGCGCCAATATCTTCGCACTGGTCGACGAGCCGGTCGCTCGGTTCGCATGCGTCCGAAACGCGAATCTCGACGTCGACCAGTCCCCATTCGGTCGTGAGAGGCGCACCGCCGCCGCCGCCGCGCACGCGTGCCGACACCGTCGTCGGCCCCGCCCGCAGGTCGGTGGTAAAATCATAGGAGGTGTAATTGCGCGCCGCGCCGCCATCGGTGCGGCAGTCGCCTGAAGGCAATCCTGTCGTCAGCCACGGACGCGGCCCCGCGGAGCCGACGACGCGGCCGTTGATGCGGCCCTGGACCCAGTCGTCGGCGCCCATCTCGACGATCCGCGCCGACAGGAGCTTCGCGGGGTCGCTGACTTCGAAGCGCGCGGTGAAGATCGGCGGCGCGCTACTGCAATTGCCATCTCCGATGATGCGAAAGCGTCGGCAGCCTTCGCCGCAGCCCTGAACCGAATAGATGACGCCCGTCGCGGAGACGATATCCTCATACGCGAGCGGCCGCAGTGTGACGTCGCGTTCGATCGTGCAGGCGCGGACCTGTTCGGCCTTGCCGATGCCGGCGGGCGATCCCTTGAGGCTCTGGAACAGCGAGCTTCCGGCTGCGGTCGCCGCGGCGTCGCCGAGGATCGAAGTCGGACGGCCGCGATAGGCTGTTTGCGGAAGGTCCGGCAAAGCCGTGCAGGCGGTTGATTGCGCTCCGACATACTGGATCAGCGGGCCGTTGATGCGCGCCTCGGCCACGCCGACGCGGGGATCGTGGCTCGTGAGTGCGCCGATCGCGCCGCCGCCGAGATCCTTGAGCACCGACGGCAGATTGTCCATCACGAGATTCGCGCCGCAGCTGTTGTTGACGCAGTAACAGCCCGCGAGTTCGGCCATTTCGGCGGCGGCGAGCCCCAGGTCGCCCGAGACATCGACGTTCCAACGATGATAGTTGCACGCGTTCCAGCTTCCGGGCTGGCAAGCGATGACGCCGTTGGCGCAGATGCCCGAGACGGGCACGGGCAAGGTGGACACGCGGTCGAAGCTGCCGTCGAGATCGGTGTCGCGGGCGATGCGGACGGTGTTGATGTCGCCCGTGCCGTCAGGCTGGATCAGGATTTCGAGGAGGCTCGATGTTTTCTGGCAGGCGAGACTCGGCGTAAAGCTCTGGCTGCGATCGACCGTCGCGATCGGCTGTCCGCTGAGGCCGGGGGTGAGGTAATTCTCCTGGATCGCCTTGCTGGTCGAGGACTTCGCGCGAGAAGCTTCCGCGGCTGCGCGCGCGCGGTCCTCGACTGACTGCGCCAGTGTGCTGGCGGAAGCCATTGCCGCCATCGGCAGCAACAGGAGAGAAACCGAGCGCTTCACGAACGATCACCGTCCACAGTGCGCGATCCATGCGCGAGCCGAAACAGGTCTCCCGCCCGGAAGTCATCGGATCCGGGCGAGAGGTGCCGATAGACGGCCTGGCCGTCGAACACCGTGAGCACCGCTTTTACCCGAGGACACGGCGGGATCAGGGCCGGTCTCGCTTGTGGCGATGGCAATTTACCCGTATCGTCTGCAGGTGGAGCGGCGCCCGAGAGGGGGCAGGGCGCCGCTCCCGCCTCGCGCGCCTGCCGGCAGCCACCGGGGCTGTGGCGGGCAGACCGGGCCGATTCCGGGCTGCGCACGAGACGATCGGGAAGTGCCGGGTCAGGGCGTCGAAATGCCGGCACAGCAGATCGCTTTCTCGAAGAGCATGAACTGGGCGTTGTCCTTGCCCGGCGCGTGTTTGCCGGAGGTCCAGAGCGCGCCGGGACGGCCGATGTTGACGCACTTGCCGCCCTTCACCGGCTCCATGAGCTGGAGTTTGTATCGGCTCTTGGTCCAGATCGGCTGCGGCTTGAACGAGCAGCCGTCCGCCGAATGGATGGTCAGCGCGCCGAGCCGGCCCATCATGAACGTGCCGCGCGCTGCCAGCCCCGCCCAGGCTTCGACGCGGTCGCCCATGTGAATGTCGCCGGCGACAGGATAGGTGCTTCCCCAACTGCCCATGCACCAGAAGAGCGGGTCGATGACCTTGCCCGCTGCCGCCGCGGCGCTGTCGGACATGCAGGCAAGGCCGGCCGCGGGATTGCCGAACAGGATGCCTTCGGGCTGGATGATCGCTCCCAGCGTCCCCGACTGCCAGGTCGGCATCACCTCGGTCATCAGCGCGACGTCGAAACCGTCATCCTCGAGGCACGGAAGATCGCTGAACATGTCGAGCATCTTCCAGACCGGCGCGACATAATAGTGCATCTGCGCGAACAACTTCGTCGTGTTCGTGCCGTCCGAAATCGACGACTGGCTGCCCTGGAGCTTGCCGCCGGTCGCCATGATGTCCGTGCCGAGCGCCATCATGCAGCCGGGTTCGGTCACCACGTCGATCATCCGGTTCGGAGTCCAGAAACTGACCTTGACACCGAACCAGAAGGTTGCACCTTTGCGGCACGCACACAGCGGTTTCGACGCCGATTGTGCGTCGAGCGCCTTGTCGAGCTTGTCGTAGCTGCCGGCGCGCACGCCGCCGATGGTGATGGGGAAGATGCAGTTCCAACGCACCTTGGTGATCGGGTTGAAGATCGTGTCGCTCGGACATTTGGATGCTTGCGCTGGAGCGGGGATGAAAGCGAGAACTGCGCCGAGCCCGACGGGTACCGCCCAGCGAAAGGACCGGCGCGTCTTCTTCGGCTCGACTTGGCGCCTGGCGCCGCTGCTCCCCGATGCGGAAGTCGCGCGCAAGTGTCGGCAAGCTGGCATGACTTCTCCGTTCCGCCAGGTAGGGCGCTGAAAAGGTTGGATGAGGCTTCGGCGCTCTGTATGGGCGATTGGCCTGCCCGAAGCGGAGATGGACCCGCCGACATGCTCGTCGCAACCAGATGGGAAAGGATATGCCGCGGATGGGCACATCGTTGCCGCTATCAGCGGTGCGGGGCCGGCTTCCGTGACGCTGAGGTTGGATTTGCCGATCAGATGTCTGCTCGCGGTCCCGTCGCGTCCTTGCGGACCAGACCATGGCGAAGGGAAGGCACCAAAGCTCGCTTCTTGCGAAGCGAGTTCCTCCAGGCATCAACGAAGTCGACGATCGGGCCAAATGGGACCCTGCGGAATCTTGCGAACTTCATCGAAGTAAAAAAAGACGCCCGTCCAGCCGAAGCCAGGCGGGCGTCAAGATGAAGAACTCTGTCTTCGTTTCCGATTAGAGCTCCCCTGGGTCGCGGCGTCCGAATAGGCGGATGACCGGATTTGCGATTGGATGAAGGCGCCAAAAAAGAGCTGGCGAAATTACGGCGTGCTCGCCGAGCGTAGGATTTGGCTCGCGGGAGCCGGGCCTTTTCGTTCAAGCGCGAACTCGCTGACCTCGAGCTTTTGTCCGACCTGCGCGACTATGACCGGCGCAACGCGAAGATCGAGCCGCTCCTTCACGCGCTCTTCGAGAATGAACAGCGGGCGCGCAACCTTCTCTCCGAGTGCGATCGGGTCGGTCACCTCCGGGCCGCCTCCGGCGAGCAATATCCAGTCGCTCGCCCGCGCGTGGCCAAGCGCCCAGTTCAGGTCGCGCGAATGAACCACGATCAGGCGCTGCGGCATCGACACATAGGTGAGGGGGTTGAAGGTGTAGCCTTTGGGATAGAGCAGTTTGCCGTCGTCCAACCGGACCTCAAAATCGAGCGTGTGGAACGGCACGACGCTTCGTTTCCTGTTCGCGCGCGCAACGCCGAGGGCGGCTGACTGCATTGCGCTCCACTTCTCACGCGGACCGAAACGACCCGCGATGCTTTTCGGCTGCTGCGCAACGCGCGCCTCGATTTCAGAAAGGGCATCGGGTTCAGCGATCGCCCAGGTGCGCCCGATCGCCGCGGTCTGTCCACGCGCCGTGGCGGCGATGACGAATGCCCCAAACACGAGCATCAACGAGGTGCCAAACTGCCAGGCGGCCACTCGAATGCTACCGCGATCATGTTCCACGACGATATCTCCTCCATCTTTCTCGCGGATCGGAGCTGCCAACACCGATGATCGCACCGACAAGTGAAACCAACGAGAGAAGGCTCAGCACGACGATGAGCGATCGCGGCGAGTTCGCGATTGGGCCGGGCGCGGCGAAGAGGATGAGGGCTTGCGCCTGGCCGAGCATCAGGCCACCGACGGCCAACCTGACCGCGATGGGCGAAGGAGCGTGGGAGAGGAGGCCGTTCATCGTGTCCGCCGATGACCGCGCCACCGGAGCATCAGACCGCTCGTCACGGACGAGAGCCAGATCAGGACCAGCCCGCTTGCGAAGCAAGCGATTCCGACCGTCACCGACGCCTGCGTAAACAGCGACGTCGGCTGGTCAACCAGCAGTCCGGCGATGAGAACGAGGCCAGCCATCATGACGGATTCGATCATGACGAGCCGGAACCGCCAACCCAGTGCCTGCCGCTCGGCCACTGCCGCAACGGCCGCGTCGAACAGCGCCCGATCGGCGGGCAACATGGCGTCGAGCTGCATCGCTAGCTCGTCGGGATGGAGCGAAGGCCGCTTCATGCCGCTGGCTCCGATGCTCGCGGCAAGTCGCGGCTATCGCCCAATATCTCGCGGGGATCGACGTCGGCGAGCTCGCACACAGCCTCGAGCGGCGATCGCCCGGCCCGGATCAGTGCTTCGAACGCCGCGACTTCGCCGGGCGCGCTGGTGTTGATCCAGTAGCTGAAGGGATCGACGACAAGCCGCGCGACCCCGAGCCCGAGCGGAGAGTCGATGAAGACCTCGCTATAGTTCGGCTTGTTGTTGCGGACCGATTTCAGGAGGTCGAGGACGAACCCGGAATAGTCAAGAATTTTGCTCTCGACAGCACGATCATAGGTGGAGCCTTGCAGGAGGAACCGCGTCGCCGCATTCTCGAGGATGACTTGGCCTGTGCCGCCGAACAGCGTGAGGTCGTTCATAGACTGGAGGACGATGCCGAAGCTGCCCTGATATTTGCGGGCACGGCGGTAGCCTTGTGCGAAGGCTTCAGCCAGCCGCGACAGATCCTGACCATCGCTTTTCGTCATGAACTGCGCTGCTTCGTCACAAAGCACGAAGCGGGGCCGGTCGCGCGCCGAGAGGTAGAGCTCCTGCGTCACCGCATTTACCACCACCATGACGATGACGTTGAACAGGTCAGGCATGGCTTTCAGCCGCTCGAGCTCGAGGACGACGAACTCGTCGGCGGAGATGTCGAAGGTCGACGGCCCGTTGAAGAAGTGCCCGTAAGCGCCATCCGAGCCGAAATCCCTGAGATTGAACGCGAGCTCGCGCGCGACCGGCTTCAGATGCTCGACACGGTCGAGATCGGCTGCGGCAAATTGCGGATAGGCACCGAGCCAGGCGCGGACCGAGTCGATGCCTTCATCGGCATAGCCCCCATCGATCGTCCACTGGACGGCCGACTTGATGAGATTCCATTCTGAGGTCGAAACGCCTTTGCGCGTCGCCGCGTTCCCCATCTCGGCAACGATCGCGACCGCCATCGCGATCGCCGAATGCTTGTCCTCGCCGTCTAGCGCGAGCCCGAGGTCGAACGGGTTCAGAACCAGCCGTTCCTCGCCGACGTCGATATAACGACCCGAGCAGAGGGTGCAGAGCTTGCGGTAGGATCCGCCAATGTCGATGATGCGGATGAGGGCGTTCTGGGCATAATATTGCCGGCAGAGATCGTTGAGGAGGAAACTCTTGCCCGCGCCGCTTTCGGCCGCGACCACAAAATTATAATTGTTGATGCGCGGATCGAAGAGGTCGAGTGTGACGAGCTGACCCTTGCGGCCCACATAGAGCAGGGCAGGGCGGCCGCCTCCGCGAAAGTCGGTCTGGATCGGCGCCATCAGCGCTGCCGCCTTCACCGGCATCCGGAAATCGCGCTCGAGCATCTTGATCGTTCGGCGCTCGGGATAAAGGCCGAACGGCAGGCTCGCGGTCAGCAAGATCGGATTGAGGTAGGATTCTTCCTGCACCATCCAGGGCAGCGGTTCACTTTCCCAGAGGCGCTTGGCGCGCGCGGCCATCTCGCGGGCGTGATGGGAATCGCGGCCGAACACCCAGACGGTCGGCATGACCGAGACGAAACGGCTGTTGCCGGCCTCGTCGAGCACCCAGCCGATTTCCTCGATCTGTTTGCCGACCTCGACCGCAAAGCTGCCCGCCGCTTTCTGCGCCGACAATATCTGGGCGCGCTTGTGAATTTCGAACTGCGAATGGTCGAAGAGGATGTTGAGGCAATAGAGGAAGGGGCCGCCAATCTGGTCGCTGTCCTCGGCGCTCCCGCGCATCCCGCCCATCAGCCGGTTCATGTGTTCCGCGGTAACCCGCCTCGCCGGCGCTTTCGGCGTCAGGCAGCGTGCGACCTGGCCCCCGAGGAACACTTCGGGTCCGTCGAAAGCGAGATCGGGGCCGGCATCGACGATCTGCTTGCGGATCGGCGGGGCGGGGTGCCCGGCTGCACCGCTGGCGAATACGCCAGGAGCGTCCTCGAAGACGCCGTTGAAGATACGGCGATAGAAGGAGATCATTTCGTGCGGCTCGACGCGGCGAATGCCGAGCTTGGCAAGCTGCTCTTCGATCTGGCGGCGCAGGTCGCTGTGCATGGGGGCGCGCGTTTTGACAGCGAGGAAGGTCCGGAAATCACGCACCGGAATGCCGTGGAGCGCGCCAAGCCCGTTCCGGCCTTCGTTTAGATAAGCGTGCGTCCGGCGCGCCGATGCCTGGATCAGCGGATCTGGCCGGGTCTTGAGGTCGAGATAGGCGTCGAGCGCTGGCGCAATCAGCGGGTCGGCGAAGCTGATAAGCTGGACGACGCTGTTCTCGGGAAACTGGACGTTGAACAGGCCGAGCAGCGCCTGGTGAACATGCGCGAACATATAGGCGGTAGGGGTCAACTCCCAAGCATAGCCCCAGCCATCATCGATGCAGAGAAAGGCTTCCTCTTCCTCGACCCAGGCGACGAGCGGGAGGAAATCCGAATAGCGGTCGCGCGCAACGGCGCGGTGCAGGTCGGAGAAGGTAAGACCACCGCCGGTTCCGGGCGCCTTCATGGCCGCGGCTCCGCGCGCGCGGGCACAACCGGCGGCGTCAGTTCGCTTCCGGGCACCTCGCGGATCTGCTCGAGCACCGGCACGCGCGCCGCGGCTGAGACCGGCGGCACGAGATAGCCGCCGACGACCCAGGAGGGGGGCTCAAGCACCGAATAGACGAAACGCGGCATATAGAGCCGGTCGGGCCGGTTCCGATCGGCATAGGGCAGGATCAGTGTTCGCACCGCCTGCGCCGGCCGCAGCATCGGCGCCTCGGGCGCCTCGATCAGCCCCTGAAGCTTCCGGTAGACGCTGTCGCGGTAATCACCATAGGCATCAGCATCGCTGCGTCCTCGGCGCGCGGTGCCGCGCTGGTTCGCCTTGAGCAATATCTTGTCGCGTGTCACCGCCGGGTCCGAACGCGAAGCCCGGCCCTCCACCGCATCCTCATAGGCTTTCTCGGGATGGATGCACTGGCCGTGATCGTCGTTCTTGCAGCTGAACTTTTCGCTGTACGGCGACATCGCTGAGCCGAGCGTTGCGCACCCTGAGAGTGGCAAGACGCCGGCAAGCAAGAGTGCGGCTGAGCAGAGGCGCGCGCGGCGCCGGTTTGACATATCGGTCATCGATATTCCTCCGAGGATGGGCGGGGGCATCAGAACTTGCTCCCGGCGGTCGGCTTGATCTCGAGCGTGACGCCTTCCTGGATGACGACGACGACGTCCTTGGCGGCGCCCACTTCGACGATAGGTCCCGCCTGCCGCGCGAGATCGAGATAGAAGTCGGTGAGCTTGTCGGACGACTTCGAGAGGCCGCCTGCGATCCCCACCTTGGCGGCGTCGCCGACATCGAGCGTCCGCACCGAACCCAAGGCCGATGTCGACACGTCACCGACCGTGTTCTCGACCGTCTGGCTGATCCCGCTGATCGTGCCGGCGATGAAGGCGCGCGCGAGACTCGCGCCGGCGCGCGTTACCACCTTGCCCGACAGCCCCTTCTTGCCGTCGGTGTCGACGAAGAAACCCTTGATCGGCTGGTCGACCACCGAGCGTTCGTCGAAATCGACGCAGGACAGCGATACGAGCTGGACCTCGACCCGCTCCTTGGCGAGGCTGCCCGTCGCGTTGCCGATGACGAAGCAGCCCGAGAGATTGGCCTTGACGTCATTCGGCAGCACGGCGGGCGCCTGGACGCGCGCAATCAGCGGCTCGGGGTTCGAGGTAGCATCGCGGCTCGCGAGCGCGTCGATCCCGGTCAGCAGCCGCGCCTTCATGAAACCAGGTGGCAAATAGATCGTCCGGGTCTTTTTTTTAGCGCCAGACGGCGCGCCCTTGCCATCGGCCGCGGCAATCGTGCCGGGGGCGGTCACCGCGGCGCCGATCGCGCCGACGGCCTTTTCAACCGGGGGCGCAGGAGGAGCAGGGGGCGCCGCGGGTGGTGAAGGAGGTGGCGGGATCTCGCCCGTCGCGATTTCGGCATCGCCGGGCGCGGGTGGATAATCCGGTATCGCGCCCGGCAGAGCCGGGGGAAGCCCGGGGTCGCCGTCGGGAGGTGCGCCTGGCTTGCTGCCGGGCACGACCTTGCCCTCCTCGATCGCGGTGACGCGGTCGCCGAGCAAGGTCTGGCCATCGAGAATCTTCTGGAGGTCGCCCCGCAGCTTGGTCTCGAGGCTGTCGCCGCGCAGGCCGGCGCCCATGTCGAGCTTGGTCACCGCTGGCGCCTCGGGCGCCTTCTCATCTCCGCCTGTACTCGCCGCGTAGAGACCGGTACCGAGCATCGCGACGACGCCCGCGACACTCAACTGCTTGGCGCGCAGCTTCTGTTTCGAGCCCAGCGTCGCCCAGCGCTCCTTGAATGCGAGAAGAGCGGGGCCGCGAGTGGCCTCGGGCGGAAGCGGTTTGCCGACCTCGCCGAGATCGAGCGGCTCTTGTTCGGGCGTGTCGTTCATTCGCCGTCTCCCCGGCGGATAACGATCAGCCGCGCGCTTTCGCCCGCCTTGAGGCTCAGTCGGTCGAGCGTGACTGCGAAGATGTCGATGCCAAGCGCGCGGTCGAGGAACTGCTGTTCCTCGAGCACGACATCGCTGTCGCTACCGAGGCGATACTCGGAGACGGAAAGGCCGGAGCCTTCGATCGCGAGACGCCGGCGCTCGACGAGCTGCGCCGAGGGGAGGCCGGCAATCGTGATCGTTCCCGACCGCGGCGCGACCTCGGTGAAGCTTGCCGGCACGCGGTCCTGAAGCATCGCGAGCGTGATCGACACTGCCCTCTCTTCCTCGACTAGCGGCCCGAGCAGCTCCTCATTGGCCCGTGCGCGCTGCGGCCGTCCGGGAGCAAGCGTGACCGTTTGCGCGGGAATTTCCGTAGGCTCGGCATAGAGCGGATAGATGGCCCCGTTGCAGCTGATGAAGAACTCAGAGGGTGTCGTCACATAGCTGCGCGTCACCATACCCATATCGTCGACTTCCTTGACGAGAAACTTGATCCAGGCGTCGGAGCCCGCGCGCTCGACCGCGATCGCCTTCTCGGCCGAGAATTTTACATCCTCGATCTCGCCGCCGACGCAGACGATATGATTGACGTCGCGGTTTGAGAGGCGGATCGTGCTCATCTGGTCGGGAAGGACGGTGATGGCTTGCGCTGATGCGGGCGCGGGCAACAGCAGCGCGGCAACGGGCAGCGCCGCCGCGAGCCTAGCGAGGCTGGACATCGAATTTCTCCTCGGTGAGCGAAATGACCCAGAAGCGTCCGTTCTCGACGGCGTAGCGGACGCGAAGTTCGCCGCGGAACTTGCGGATGACACCGCCGATCACGCGGACCTTCTCGATCGGGACCAGGATGTCACGCTCGGTCCAC
The DNA here is from genome assembly GCA_005503165.1 of Sphingomonadaceae bacterium 3R27E2-A. Taxonomy (GTDB): domain Bacteria; phylum Pseudomonadota; class Alphaproteobacteria; order Sphingomonadales; family Sphingomonadaceae; genus Sphingopyxis. The sequence goes on along the minus strand of SCNT01000047.1, from coordinate 8,410 downwards.
TGGACCGGCTGATCGGGGCGGATGTAGGTCGCGATCGACAGCGTCGGATTGCCCGCGAGCTCGTCCAATATGCCGTTCAGGCTGTCGCGCATGCTGTCGTACGCCGATGGATGGACGATCGAGAGCAGTTCCTGGAACTGCCGGTCGGCCGAGTAGGCCGAATAGGTCCCGGCGAGCGCGACGATATTGCGCGTCATCGTGCGGATATAGGCGGCCGATGGCTTCGAGCCGGTCACATAGAGATCGCCGCCCGAACCGAACGGCACGACCACCGTGCGCTCTTTCTGGTCCGAGCTGTAAATGACCGTGCCAAGCACCGCGGTAATGCCGAACAGCCCGACGATCGCGAACTTGAGCAGCCGGTTCTCTTCGAAGAGGTTCGATGAGCCCTGAATGTACCGATGGATCCCGAAGCTGGCGGGTTTACCGAGCAGCGGGTCGACCGGCGCGCTTCGGGGTTTGCGATGACGCGAGAACATCTGCGGCCTCACTCGTAAAATCGGGTTTGGGTCGGACCCGGATAATGGCGAAAGCGAAGCATCCCCCAGCGCCATGCGAGATGGGCGAGGAAACCGCGCGGCTGCGCGCGCTTCCATGGCAGGAAAAGGAGAAGGGCCGCGATGAACGCCCAACCGACCAGTCCGCCGACGATGACGGCGACGAAGATGGTGGTGACCACCAACACGAACTCGTCCGATCCGAACCACAGGATCTGAACCGGCTTGTGCAGATATTGGGGCAAGCGTTCGTCCATCGACCCTTCTCCTCCTGCTACGGTCCTCACCAGCGAAGCAAATCGAAAGCGAAGACGAGGGTCCGGGAGCACTTCCTCCCGGTGACCGGAACGTGGGCGAGCGTGGAACCCGAATGCTTGCCCACGTTCCGATGCCGTCAGATCACCATGCCGAAGGTTTGAAGGATGCTGTCCGCCTTAATGAGGCAGACGGCAGCGACGATCGTCGGGATGCCGATCATGATATTGCTGAACAGTCGCGACACGCCGAACAGGAAGGCGGCGACGCCCCCGACGAAGCCGAGCGGGCCTTTGACACCCTGGTTCACGACAATGTCGTAGATGTCGTAGCCGAGATCCCCCGCCACGGGCGCGGTAAAGGCGTGGGCGCTTGCCGCGAGGAGCGACAGAAGCAGGACCGGTACGCCGACATCGGCGGCCGAAAGTACGGTTCTGGTAAGTTTTTTGACCATGAATGATTGCTTTCTTGGGCATTGGGCCGCCCTGAACTCTGCCTGCCGGCATCGATGGTGATCGTTGTCGGCCGACGGCGGTGCTGGACGGCCCGAAGGGGCGTCGCCGCCGGCATTCCGGTGCGTTGGGACCGAGAGCGATGATGCTCTCTGCGTCCGAGCAGCCGCCATGAAGAGATGGAATTCAGCGAGAGACACGGTTGGTCTTCGCCGAGGATAGAAAGGCCTCGATCTCGGCCTGCTGAAATCCGGAGATGAGCTTGCCGCCCGCGATCAAGGTCGGCGTCCCGCTGACACCAGCGGCGCTGACCACTTTGGCGTGAGCTTCGACCTTTCCGCGGCCTTCAGCGCAGGTTCGCAGCGCTGTCGGCGCGGCACCCGAATAGATGGCTTTAAAGGCTACCGCCTTATCGACTGAGCACAGGATGTGCTCGGACTTTGCCGCGGCTTCCGGATGAATGCCGCTCACGAAGAATATGAGACGCCGGACCGGTTTTCCCTCGGCGGCCTTCGCTGCCCAATATCGATTAAGCGCGCGACAATAGGGGCAGTCGGGATCGGTAAATTCGATCACCGTCGGCGCATCCTTGGGGCCGATTTCAAGCGCCTGTGAGGAGTCTATCGATTTCAGACGGTTGGAGATGCCGGCTTCCTGCGCGAGGGCTGTCAGATTGACGCCGTTCTTGTCGAAGATCGACGCGAACAAGAGATGCTCGCTCTCGGGCGCATAATAGACGATCCGGCCGCCAGCACTCGCTTGATAGATCGCGCCTTTCACCGGCGCCGGTTCGAAATCATCGAACTGGAGATTTGTGAAGGTTTGCTTGAGTTGCTGCTCCGCCTCCGCTGCGGCTTTTGCCAGCAACACCTTCTCCGTCTTCTCTTGTGCACAAACGACCGGCGAGGCGAGAAGTGCGGCCGCCGCCAGTAAGACGGCAGGTTTCTTGAAGGGGCCGTTCGCCGATAATGACGATAACCGGAATCGAGGCGCAGCACGATCGTTCGCGGAATCGCATGACATGAGTCCTCCCTGGCGCGACGGCGCCCGTTCGATGTGGGTTGCGTGAACGTCCGATGAGGCAGCCAGTGATAAGTCAGCCGGTCGGAACGGAGGGATAGATGGACGCGCTGTGAGCCAGCGGCAATCGTGAGGGCAGGCGCGTTCCCCAAGGCGGCACGATTGTGCCGCAGCCGAGCATCGTGATTCCAACTTTCATATTGGAATCAATGAATTGAAGGGAATTGCGTCAGGCGCGACACAGACTGAAATCCTTGAAGATGAACGAAGCTAATAGACTGAAAGCATCTCTACTTGCTGTGTCGCTCAGCGATAGCCAGCCTCGCATGGAGCGCTAGCGCACCACATACTATTCGGACGGAAGCTCATGTCGGACACCAGGACATGCGAGAAGGGCGGCGTCGCTTCGCTGGATCAGCTCAAGGAGTTCTCTGGGCGGCGCATCGAAAGCGAGCGTCTTCGCCGTCGCTTGAGTCAGGAGCATCTTGCCCGCAGAGTTGGATTGAGCGTTCGTTGGCTACGAGAGATCGAGAGCGGTAACCCGGCCGTGGCGCTCGATGACCATTTACGTTGCGCAGCGGCGCTCCGTCTCGCGCCCGCGTTCGTCCTTCTTCCCTTGTTGGACCCTGACTACAGCCAAGCTTCGTCGATCGATCCAGCGCCATTCGAATGGGCCGACATCGAATATCTGATCTGGACTCATATCGGCAGACGAGCAGGATGGGCTGCACACCGCGGCGAATTTGAACGCGCCCAGGAACCTCTGCGCGCCGAGGTTCGAGTCCCTGCTGAAAATCAGTCAAGAACAGCACAATCTTTACCTGCTACTCAGGATAGGAGCTAAAATTGCTACTTCTGAAAATTTGTCAAGTGAACCAGGGACAAGGATTTGCGTACCCGAGTTGCATTGCGATCAGAACGACGAAGTTCGGGGCAAACCGACATCCCAGGATCGTCCAGAACTTGCCAAGATACTCGATGGCTTCTGAGCTGCTACCCGTTTCTGGACCGCCCTGCTGGCAGCCTTCCAGCGTGCTGACATCAGGGCGGGCCATGTGCCGCTGATGCCAACATGAGCGATATCGGTGATTTGTTCTCGATCGCGCTGTGCGGTCGTACCTCGTTGTAGTCCCTACGCCAAGCCTCGCATTTTCGCACCGCGTCATCCAGGCTCATGAACCAGTGGGCGTTAAGGCATTCCTTGCCGTTGAAGCTCTCGATGAACGCGTTGTCGGTGGGCTTGCCAGGCCGCGAGAAGTCGAGCGTCACGCCCTTCATGTAGGCCCACAGATCGAGCTCGCGGGAGATAAAATTCGCTGCCATTGTCAGCCCTGATCGAGGCGGGATAACCCACTTGCGCGCAGCCCCGTTCCAGCACCTCGAACACATCCGGTGTCCGGTGCAGGCGCGATTGCCGCTCGACGACGTGTTCATCGCGCTGAAGGACGTGATCCCACACCTGACACGCTCGTCGCTGCACCGTTGCCTGCAACGCCACGGGATCAGTCGGTTGCCCAAAGCCGATCGGGAGAAGCCGAAGAAGTTCAAGAAATATGAGATTGGCTACTTCCACGTCGATATCGCGGAACTGCGCTATGAAGGCGGAAGAGGCTTCCTCTATGTCGAAGTGGACCGCACCTCGAAGCTGGTGTTCGCCCGCATCTATCGCCGGGCGACCAAGCTTGCCGCGGCAGCCTTCCTGCGCGTGCTTATCAAGACGGTGCCATACAGGATCCGTGGCCTGCTGCCGGTTTGGTGGACACCGAGATAGGGTGTTTCCACCTATCGGAGGTCCACAATGCAAAGAAGGAAGTTCAGCCGCGAGTTCAAGCTTGAGGCGGTGAGGATGGTCCGCGAACGCGGGGTGACGATCGCGCAGGCGTCGCGCGATCTGGATGTGCATGCGAACGTGCTGCGTAAATGGGTCCGGGAGCTTGCCGCCGATCCGGGTCATGCCTTTCCCGGTCACGGTCAGATGAAGCCGGAGCAGATGGAGATCGATCGCCTGCGGCGCGAGCTGGCCAAGTTGAAGGCGGAGCGCGACATCCTAAAAAAAGCCGCCGCCTACTTCGCGAGGGACTCGATATGAAGTTCCAGTTCATCGCGAAGCACCGAGGGATCTGGCCGGTGGCATGGATGTGCGGGGCGCTCGGTGTCTCGCGAAGCGGCTTCCATGCCTGGCTGATCCGCCCGCCGTCGCAGCGTGCCCGCGACGACGAGGTGATCGGTGCGAAGGTCCGTGCCAGCCATGTAGGAAGTTATCGCACTTATGGCGCGCGCCGTGTCTGGCACGACCTGCTGGCCGATGGGGTGTCCTGCGGCCTGCACCGGATCGAACGGCTCATGCGGGCGCAGGGTCTGCGAGCGAGGCCGCGGCGACGCGGGCTTCCCAAGGATCACGGCGATCGTTCGGTCATCGCCGGCAACGTGCTCGATCGCCAGTTCACGGCAGACAGGCCGAACCAGAAGTGGGTGGCCGACTTCACCTATATCTGGACGGCCGAGGGATGGCTCTATGTTGCTGCGGTGATCGACCTGTTCTCGCGCCGGGTGGTCGGATGGTCGATGACTCCCAACATGACAGCCCAGCTCGTCACCGATGCGCTGATCATGGCGATCTGGCGGCGCGGCAAGCCCGATGCTCTCCTGCATCACTCGGATCAGGGCAGCCAGTATACCAGCGAGCAGTTCCAGCGGCTCATGGCCGACAATGGGGTCACCTGCTCAATGAGCCGGTCCGGCAATGTATGGGATAATGCCGCCATGGAGAGCTTCTTCTCCTCGCTCAAGACCGAGCGGATCGGGAAGAAGATCTACCGCACGAGGGCGCAGGCGAAGGCCGACGTGTTCGATTATATCGAATGCTTCTACAACCCGACCCGGCGTCACTCGACCTTGGGTTACCTCAGTCCTATCGACTTCGAACGTGAAGCTGGGGTAGCCTGAATGAACTTATCTCGGTGTCCACCAAACCGGCAGCAGGCCACCGTAAGCGCTAATTTACCCCCACATTTTCGAATGTTCTGAGATCGTTATGTTGCGCGCCTTCTGTATCGGGAGCGTAACTAGCGATGGGCGATGTAACGACGTTCGAAAGTAGCTTCGAAAGCAACGGGAACGGTCGTGCTCGCCCGATGGAGGTGATCCCGGCGGGTCGCGAGCGTCGGCAGTGGACGCCGGAAGCGAAGGCCCGGATCATCGCCGAGAGTATGGCGCCGCGGGCGAACGTCGCGGATATCGCGCGCCGGAACGATATCCTGCCGCAGCAGCTCTACGCCTGGCGCCGGGAAGCGCGCGAACGGATGGAATCGGACGACGCGCCGGCCTTCGTTCCGGCAATGGTCGAGGAGCCGAAGGCGCAGGGCAGCGGCGCCGAGATCCGCATCAACATCAAGGGCATGACGATCCGCATTCCCGACGGCGTGACTACCGACCATATCGAGCGGGTGCTGCTCGCGGTGCAGGTGTCGACATGATCATCCCGCCGGGACCACTCAAAGTGCTGGTGGCGGTGAAGCCGGTCGACTTCCGCAAGGGAATGGTGGGCCTGGCGTCGCTCGTGCAGCACGAGCTGAACCGCGACCCCTTCTCCGGAATCATGTTCGTGTTCCGCCGCAAGCGCGCCGATCGGATCAAGCTGCTGCTATGGGACGGGACCGGCCTGGTGCTGGTGACGAAGCGGCTCGAGACGGGCACGTTCCGCTGGCCGCGCTTCGGCGACGGGGTGATGAGCCTTACCGCGGCGCAGGCTTCGGCGCTGATCGAAGGGCTCGACTGGGCGCGTGTTCATGCCCCGCGTGTGGCGCGTCCGGTGATGGCGTTATAGGCCGTGAAAATGACTCGTCTTGCCGCACAAAACGGGCAGAAAACCGCGAAATAATGTATCCATCCGCACCATGAGCGAGGGGGTGGAAGAGCTGCCCGACGACGTCGAGGCACTAAAGGCGATGATCATCGCCGAACGGCTCCGCTCCGCCCGGCTCCAGCACCTTCTTGATGTCCTCAATCGCATGCACTTCGGCAAGCGGTCGGAGAAGATCGACAGCGGCCAGCTCGCGCTGGCGCTCGAAGATCGCGACGTATCGATGGCCGAAGCCGAACTGCTGGTCGAACAGGGCGAGGAAGCCACCGGCATCGCGCCGCCGCGGCGCAAGCGTGCGGCGGACGAACCCGCGCCTCGCTGCCGGCGCATCTTCCGCGTCACGAGATCGAGATCGCGCCGGAGGCCGGCTGCTGCGCGGGCTGCGGCGGTGCGCTGCACCGGATCGGCGAGGATCGGTCCGAACGACTCGACATCATCCCCGCCCAATATCGCGTCATCGTGACGGTGCGGCCGAGGATGGTGTGCCGATCGTGCGGCGATAGCGTCGCGCAGGCGAAGGCTCCCGCGCATGTGGTGCCGGGCGGCCTGCCGAGGGAAGCGCTGCTCGCCGATATCCTCGTCAAGAAATACGCTGATCACCTTCCGCTCTACCGGCAGGCGCAGATGTTGGCGCGCCAGGGCGTGACGATCGATCGCGCGACGCTCGCGGGCTGGGTCGGCCGCGCGGCGGGCTATCTGAAGCCGATCGTCGACCGGCAGAAGGCGGAGCTTCTGAAGAGCGATCGCCTGTTCGTCGACGAGACCACCGCGATGGTGCTGGCGCCGAGCAGCGGCAAGACGAAGACGGGCTACCTGTGGGCGATGGTCCGCGACGACCGCCCGCATGGCGGGGTCGATCCACCCGCGATCGTTTACAGCTACATGCCGGGCCGGGGCGGCATGTGGGCGGCGAAGCTCCTCGGCGAGTATCACGGCATCCTGCAGGTCGATGGCTATGAAGCCTATGGCCAGTTCGGCAAGGCGGGACGTCCCGGCGGACCCTCGGTGCTGGCCTATTGCTGGGCGCATGTTCGCCGCGGCTTCTTCGACGCCGGCGGCAAGGGCGATGGCGCGCCGATCGCCACCGAAGCGCTGCACCGGATCGGGCTGCTCTACAACATCGAGCGCGAGATCCACGGTCGCACGCCCGAGGAGCGCCTTGCCGTCCGCTAGGCGCGGTCCAGCCCGATCGTCGACGAGCTGCATGACTGGCTCGACGCCAAGCGCCGGCGCATGTTCAGCGGCTCGCCGACCCTCAAGGCGATCAACTATGCACTGAGCCACTGGGCCGGGCTCGTCCGGTTCCTCGACGATGGCCGGATCGACATCGACAACAACCCGGTGGAGCGGTCGATGCGGCCGATCGCACTCCAACGGAAAAATGCGTTGTTCGCGGGCCACGAACTGGGCGCCGAGAACTGGGCGGCGATCGCGTCGCTGATCGAGACCTGCAAGCTGGGTGCGATCAACCCCGCCGCCTACCTGGCCGACGTCCTTGCCCGCATCGTCACCCGCGGCGACGGCGAGCCCATCGATGACCTGCTACCTGGGAACTGGGTCGATACAAAGGCCGCCGAAATGACGTTCGAAACGAGTGCCACCGCCAACGCCGCCTGAGCAAAGCACGATCGAAATTAGATACAACGAAATTAGGCGCCAGCTTCTAATCGAAGCCCGCGCCCGTCCGCCCCGCGTGGGGGAAAATTATCACTTACCAGGATCCACACCATCCTGACAGATAACGGCGTACAGTTCGTGCAGCGGGACCAAGGCGGCCCACTGGGATGGATCGGCCATATCTTCGGCCGTGTCTGCGAGCAGAACGGCATCGAGCATCGCCTCACCAAGCCCTATCACCCATGGACCAACGGCCAGGCCGAACGGATGGTGCGCACCATCAAGGAGGCCACCGTCAAATCCTTCCATTACACGTCGATCAATGAACTGCGCCGCCATGTCCGCGACTGGCTCGTCGCTTACAACTTCGCCAAGCAGTTGAAGGCTCTGCGCTTCAAGACAACCTACGAGGCCATCGAAGAGCTCCGGAAATCCAAGCCAGATATCTTCAATATGAAACCACTCCATCACATGCTGGGACTAAACACCTAACAGTCCACGCGGACCACTCGGTGGGGGCCGGTCAGATTCGAGGGGCAGGAGCCAATGTGCCTCCCATATCGCTCGCGCGAGACGCAAGTTTCCGCAGTGCGCATGACGTGACCCCCTGGTTTCCACCAGCGGGGATTAGAGCCCAGCAGCTTTGTTGCGCATGAGCGCAGTGTAAGCAATGGCCTGTGCAGCGGAGCCCGAAGGGCGTAGCTGCA
>SCNT01000046.1 GCA_005503165.1 Sphingomonadaceae bacterium 3R27E2-A | reverse complement strand
TCAACACCCCGATGATCTGCTCTTCCGAAAACCTCAAACGCTTCATCTGTCCGTCCTTCCTTCAAGACCGGACTCTAATCACTGTTGGAGGAAAATCAGGGGGTCACGTCACGAGCGAATTTGCAACCAAAAATCGGCTTCCGATATCGTCCAGCCCTTGCCAAATTTTGTGATGGTTTCTATGATGGTTTCAGCGGTATCTCGTTGTTGATTGCATCGGATTTCCGCCGCTTTGATGCCCAGTTCAGTTCCTCTTCTGGGCACCATTTGCTCCTCCCAGGGCAATCGACAAAATCCCAAAAAAATGCTAGTTTTCAAGGGGTTTTGTTCCGTATTGTCCGAGGACATCTCACACGATCTCACCCCGAAACGGGCCATCAAAAATGCCATAATGGCCCGTCTTTTGTCGGTGTGAAATTAGCTCGATGGCCCCTCTGCCTCGAGCGTCGTGGTCGGTGCCGGTCCAAACCTCTTGTAAAGGAGTTGAGCCGTGCCTCTTAGCGACGTTCAAATCCGGTCCCTCAAGCCGCGGGATCGCGTCTACAAAGTCTCCGATGCCCACAGCCTCTATATCGAGGTGCACCCGACCGGTGCGCGCTTGTGGCGGTTCAAATACACCATGCATGGAAAGCAGAAGCGCATTGCGCTTGGCGCCTACCCGAATGTCGGCCTCGCCGAAGCCCGGCGCAGGCGCGACGAGGCCAAACTGAAGATCCACGAGGGCACCGATCCGCTCGCGGAGCGGAAGCGTCACAAGCTCGTCGGCAAGTTCAAGGCCTCGAATTGTTTCGGCGATCTCGCCGAGGAATATATCGAGATGGTCACCAAGGAAGGCCGGAGCGAAGCGACGATCGAGAAGACAAAGTGGCTTCTCGAAAAGCTTCGGCCGATCGCCGGCACGCCCATCGCGGACCTGCAAGCCGTCGATCTCTTCGCCGTGCTCAAGAAAATCGAGGCGCAGGGGCACTTCGAGACGGCGCGTCGCTGCCGTTCCTTTGCGAGCCGTGTGTTTCGCTATGCCGCGGCCTCGGGCCGAGCGGACTCCGATCCGACAACGCTTCTGCGCGGTGCGCTAATTGCGCCGAGGCCGAAGCACCACGCCGCGCTCGTCGAGCCGGAAGAGGTCGGTGGGTTCCTGCGCGCGCTAGACGGATACTCGGGCTATCCGATCACCTTGCTCGCCTGCAAGATGTTGCCGCACGTCATGGCGAGACCGGGCGAACTGCGTCTTGCGCGCTGGGCCGAGTTCGATTTCGAGAAGGCCGTCTGGACGGTCCCGCCGGAGCGCATGAAGATGCGGCGGCCCCATTATGTCCCGTTGTCGCGGCAGGTGATCGCCCTGTTGGAAGAGCTTCGGCCTTATGTCGGCGGCGAGGATTATGTCTTTCCGGCGTTCCACACGTGGAAGCGACCGCTCAGCGAGAATACGATGAATGCGGCTTATCGCCGTATGGGCTACGGGCCGCGGGATTTGACGTCCCATGGATTTCGCGCGACCGCCTCGTCGCTTCTCAACCAGTGCGGCAAGTGGAACCCCGATGCGATCGAGCGGTCGCTCGCGCATGCCGACGGCAATCAGATCCGCCGCATCTACAACCGGACGCCCTATTGGGAGGAGCGGGTACGGATGCACCAATGGTGGAGCGACTATCTGGATGCGCTGCGCAGCGACGACGAAGCAGCGATTTCAGCCTTGCTGGAGGACTGACCGTGGAGCGGAAGGACGAGATGATGCCGACAACAACGGAGGCGCAGGGCCGCGTGCTGTCCGAGGCTGTGGCGCGCGTTTCTGCGCTGTGGGGCATCGGTGACGACTTGCTCGCAGAGATACTCGGCGTCTCAGCCAGTCACGCTGCGGACCTGCGCAGCGGGACATTCCAACTCGCTCGCTCAGACCCTGGCTTCCGGGCCGGTCAATGTCTCGTGCGACTGTATGAGGAGCTGGGAGCGCTGATAGGCGATGACCGGTCCGTCATGGCCTGGCTACAAGCGGAGAATTTGGATCTTGGCGGACGGCCGATCGATCTTGTCCGGACAGATCGTGGCTTGCGCGAGATACTCTCCTATGTGGAGACGAGGTTGGCGCCGTCCTGATTCAGGCGGTGCCGATCGACCACGCACAACGGCTCCCGGAGAAGCTCATCCGGACTAAGTCATTGAATTATGGGGTCGATGGTGCCGCTTACAGGACTCGAACCTGTGACCCCATCATTACGAATGATGTGCTCTACCAACTGAGCTAAAGCGGCAACGATGGGCGCCTCTATCAGCGTGTCTGGGTGAAGACAAGCATCGTCGCGCAGAATCTGATTTCGCCAAATTGGCTGCCGTCACCCGCTCTGCGGAGCTTTTTCGGCCCGGCTGCGCAGCATTTTCCTTTTGAAAATAGGCTTCTGCCATCGGGCGCCGCTTCGCAATCAATTTCAGGAGCTTATCACGATGCCCACACGACTGGCAGAACGGCCGCCACTCGAACCCGACAGCAAAACCGGTGAGGACGTCCTTCAGCCCAAAAAGAAGCGTGGTCCCAAACCGAAGCCGGTTGTCGAATTTCCGGAGGCGTTGGAGGGCGAGTGGGTCGATCCACCATCGTTCCCGGAAGCGCTCGCCCTGCACATGCGGAGATATGGCGACAGCTGCAATCACCTTCATCGTGCTATTATCCGTCCAGGCGACAAGACCGATCGCAAGACGATCCAGACTTGGGTGGCGGGCCTGAAATCGCCCGGCACCATCGAAAGCCTCTCGGTCCTTGAACGGATCGAGCATCGCTATCGTCTCCCGGCCGGCTATTTCCAGAGCAAGCTCGACCACAGCGGGCGGGCGGCAGCGCGGCCCGCCATTTCGAAATTTACGGCCGCCGAGCGGCGGCGGCTCGCCTGGCACTTGCCTCGCGATTTTTCGAAGCGGCCCAAGCGGGAACGCGAGGAAATCCTGGCGTGGGTGCGTTCGGTCATCATCGAGGGAGCGACGGATTATCGTCGCTTTCAGCGCGAAGCGACGCAGCAGCGCTTTTCGCTCCGCTTTTCCGGGATCGAGAGCCGCGGGCGCGTCCCGCGCGACCGCGGCAGCGAAACTGTTGACGGGCGCGGTCCAGACGGCGGTTCTCGATCGGCTTGCCGTGATGCGCCACCCAATCTTCAGCATGAGGTTGAACGCCTCATTGCGTTCAAGACGTCCAGTCTGGCCCCGTCGGGTCTGCTCCGCCAGGGCATGTGGGGAGAGGAAACCGCTTCGCAGAAGCTGGAGCATCTCGGATTGTTGTTTGGCGCGCTGCAATCGCCGTCGGATAGCGAGGTCAAGGGGCGCGGCGTTGCGGTCGATCGGCTGTGCCTGGCCATGCTCCTCTTTCCCGCGGTGTGGGACTGGTATCTTTATTGGCGGGAAGATCGCCGTGGCTTCTACACAAGCTGGGAGATCAACATGCTCGACTTCGCGCTCTCGCTTGCGCGCGACAAGACGGGCTGGATGCGGCAGCATCCAGGTCTGGCGGACGCGCTGCATCCCGTTGAAGACCTGATTTCGGCGGAGGACATCAATGAGGCGCGGCAGGACTGGGATGCGCTTTGCGACCGCTTCACCATCTATGCCCTGAATCGGAAGAAGGATGTTCAGCGCGTCGCGAAAGTTCATCGCGATCCCTTCGAGCCGATATTGCCCATCCTCGAGGCCGAGAGTCCCGTTGGCGAATATCGCAAGATCACCGAAGAGATACTGGAGCGGATGCCGAGCGCACGCCGGTATCCCAAGGCGGCGGCCGAGGCTGTCCGCGCCTTCCTGATGCTGCGCTTTGGACTGCATCTCGGGCTGCGACAAAAGAATCTGCGCCAGCTCCGTTTCTGTGTCCGGGGCGGGCGCCACACGAGCGAGAAGCAGCTCGAAAGGCTGAAGTGCGGCGAACTCCGATGGAATGATCTTTCCGGCGGATGGGAGGTTCTCATTCCCGCGGTCGCATTCAAGAACGCGTCCTCGTCCTTTTTCAGTCGAAAGCCCTATCGGCTCCTGCTTCCCGATCTTGGGCGGCTCTATGAGTTCATCGATCTTTACCTTGAGCGCGACCGGCAAATCCTGCTCGGCGGCGCCGAGGATCCCGAAACCTTCTTCGTGAAGTCGGCGAAGCTGACCACGAAAAATGCCGCCTATAGCCAGGCCGGATTTTACGACGCCTGGCGACTGACGATCCAGCGTTACGGAATCTACAATCCCTACACCGGTCGGGGAGCGATCAAGGGGCTGCTGCCCCATGGCCCGCACAATGTGCGTGACGTCCTCGCGACGCATGTCCTCAAGAAGACTGGTTCCTATGAGCAGGCGGGCTACGCCATTCAGGACAGCCCGGAGATTGTGGCCAAGCATTATGGGCGGTTTTTCCCGCACGACAAATCGGCACTGGCAGCAGTGGTGCTCAACGAAGCGTGGGAAGTCTAGTGAGATTTAACCCCTGAAGCGAACTTTGGACGGCAAAATTTGCGCCACAGGACTCAGCGAGAAATATTCTGGACCAGTAAAAGAGGAGCGGCGGTGAGCCGCTCCAAGGGTGCTTGCGAGCCGAGGTCTGAATGTCCTGGATCAGGCCGGATATGAACTTCGCCAGCGCTTGCTATCCTCGTTTCCAAGCGCTGGTTACGGTTAGGATCTCGTCCAGTCCCCGTTCGCCTCGACTTCGCGGCTCGGGCTAATGCTTGGTCTTGTCGACCAGGCGATAGCCCATTCCAGGCTTGGGCGTCGGCGGCATGGGTTCGCCGCGGGTAACAGTACGTTCCTTGCCAGTGCCGCCGCCGCGCGGACCGACCTGCTCATATTGGCCCGAACGCGGTGCGGTCTGACCTGGCTTGAGTGTCTTGCTCATATTTCCTCCTTTCTAACCCGATAGGGCGGTTCAAAGCCTTGGGTAGGTGAGCGTTCAGCCGAAAGACTGGCGCAATTCTGTGGGGCGTATGCTGCTGTCGTTCGCCGTCATCGTGATTCTGTGAGCAACTCGGCGATTTCGGTCGCAATATCGTCCACGGTGTGCGTGGCCGTGCTGCGCGCAACCTTGTCGGCCAGCGAGGGGCTGAAATCGATCACTGCCTGCTTGGTGATGTCGTGCCAGATGGGCAGGAGAATCTGTTCACCCGAAACCGTGCGCGTTACGATTCCGTCGAGTTCATAATTGGTCCAACCCTTGGCGACGAAAGCCGGAGAAAGGACGACGAGCCCGACACGGCTCCGCGAGAGTCCCTTGTCGATCTTCTGGCGAAGGCTATCGCCGATGCGGAGCGTGAACTCATCGTACCAAACCTTGAGGCCGCGACTTTTCAGTGCTTCGGCGAGCGCGCGAACGATGCTGTCCTTGTCTTCAGACGCGTGTGAGATGAAAACATCATAGGCTTCGTCTCCATCGGCCAGCGCCGGCGGTTGCTCGCGAACGAGACTCGGCACCGAGGAGAGGGGTGCTTCGCGAATTTCGGGCAAAGTGCCCGGCAGGGTGCGGACCGAAGCGCGCGTGCTGCCCCGAAGACCCTGCATGTCAACCGCCACATACCAGCGACCACCATTCGGAATCTGCAACCGAAGCGGGGACTGACGCGCGAGGCCACCGATATAGCGGTGCCGCCGGCCATTGCGATAATTGGAAAAGTCAGAGCTGCTCATCAGCCGCACGTTGGCGCCACTGGTCAGCGTGACTTCCACGATCTCGCCAGCGCGGCGCTGGCCCAGATCGAACTGGAGGAAGTTCATCTATCGTCCTTTACTTTCTGGAGAGGCGCCAAATCGGCAAAATTGAGAAAGAAGCTGGCAGGCTCAGGCTGCGAGCCTGAGTGCGCCCCGCAAGCCAGCGTCGTTGTGCAGGCGGCCCGGATGACGAGCCATGGCCTGTCCGCCGGGAAAGCTGCGGAAAAAGGCAACACTGCTTTCGTTAAGCGCCACCCGATCACCCGCGCCCAGCGGGACGAGTTCGTCGTAGATTTCGAGCGCAATCAACGCGTCGGCGGGCAAGCCGCCGTGCAGCGCAATGATGTCGCTGGGGCCGAGCGACCCGAGATCGGTGGCCTTCAGGCAGCCGTCGATGTCCACGATATGGCGCCCGATGTCCTGAGAGTTCCCAAATTTCATGCTGTCATCCTCCGATTCGATCCTGACGAGTTCACCATGGATCAGGGGGGTGACAAAAATGGTCGTCCCTATTTGGACGAAGGTGCGTCGAGTGAGACACTATGCTCGGCAAGAAGACAAAGCGTGTTGACGAGGGCCATATCGCGGATCGTTCGGCAAGGCACATCAAGCAGGCGCGGGCTTGCGAAGAGCACCGCCAGAACCTGCGCGCGGGAAACCGCGACATTGATCCGGTTGAGCGAGTAGAGGAAGGCGATGTCGCGGGGCAGCTCGTCGGCGCTCGATGTGGTCATCGAGATGAGGCATACGGGCGCCTCTTGGCCCTGGAACTTGTCGACGGTGCCGATCCGAATGTCCGGCAGGGCCGATTTCAGAGCATTGACCTGTGCGTTGTAGGGAGCAACGACAAGAAAATCTCCCCTGGCAAGCGGGCGGCTGACACCCTCGCGGTCGATATACTCGCTGCCGACGAGATCCTCGATCTTCCTCGCTATCGCTGTAATCTCCTCCGCGCAGACCTGCGAACAGCCCGCATGCTCCACCGGGTTGAAACGGGCGCCCAGGACGGGAGTCTCTCCTGGCCTGATGATCGA
This sequence comes from Sphingomonadaceae bacterium 3R27E2-A, assembly GCA_005503165.1. Classification (GTDB taxonomy): domain Bacteria; phylum Pseudomonadota; class Alphaproteobacteria; order Sphingomonadales; family Sphingomonadaceae; genus Sphingopyxis. The sequence continues at coordinate 27,823 of SCNT01000046.1, read as the reverse complement.
CTGGCGAGCGGTGCTCGCATGACTTCCGAGGCGATCTTCATATACTGCCTTCGAAATGAACGCGCAGACGGCAGGGTGCATGCGGCGGCTCTCGGGCATGAAGATTCCGCGATCGGCGGGGACAATGCGGGCCCCGTCAATGAGGTACTCTAGTGCCGATTCCCCGCTCCGTCCTGGATGCGCGCCCTGAATAGGTTGAGGCAGCTGCATCGGGTCTCCTACCAAAACGATGTTGCGCGCGGCACGCGACATCGCGACGACGTTCGCGAGCGATACCTGCCCAGCTTCGTCGATAAAGAGATAGTCGTAAGCAGGCGTGCCATAGCGAGCAAAGTGCCACGCCGTTCCGCCGACGACATCGGCTGCGGCGATCTCGGGTGCGTCATTGTCCGAGACGATGGTGATCAGTGGATGGCGCTGATCCTCATCGTCATCATCGCCCGCCTTGTGTACGAGCAAGGGCCGTTCACCCAAAAGCTCGGCGCGCTCGGCAATGGCCGTGACGAGATTCTCAATCGCCTTATGACTTTGAGATGAAATAGCGATCCGTTTGCCTGCGGCGATCAGGTCGACGATGGCCCACGCGCTGACGAAGGTCTTTCCCGTCCCGGGTGGACCTTGAATCGCGAGCGTTGTTTCATCCATGGCCGCGATCGCTCTGCTCGTCTCAATGACGAGATCGCCATCTTCGGGAATTATCGCGGCGCGCGGACCATCATGAAATTGGGGCGCTGTTCGGGTAAGAAGATGCTGGATCGCGCGGTGGCGACCGTCGTTTGCGATCAGTCCGTCGGACACTGCCGCGATTGCGTCGCGCATGACGCTGTTGTTGCGCGGAGGCTCGGGCAGCAGGTCGAGCCGATCGGGAAGGTCGCCAGACTTCTTGCCGCGCCGAAGCGTTGCTGTCCCGGCCTCGGGGTCGATGGCGACGAGCAAGACGCTTTCGGGAAGCGTCGCAGGCTTGATGCACGGACGCTTGCCAGCGCGAAGCTTCGTCTCTTGCGGTGGAAAGCGATAATCGCGCTCGGTCGATTGCTTGACGGTGATCGCCGGTCCGGTCGCCTCGAGGCCGAAAACGCAGTCGAGGTCATCGACGAGCACTTCGCTGTCTTGTGCCAGCCTGTCGAAGATAGCCCAATATTTGGGCTTGTCCTCGCGTTCATGAAAGTAATTGACGTCGAAGAGCAGGTCGGCGGCTTCGATGCCAAGGCGCTCGCGCGCCGGTCCGAAGGCATCATAACGCGCCGCCATTGCAGCTGCATCGTCGTCGATTCTCTGCCCACCGTCTGGACGGGCGTCTGGCGCGAGCAGCGGCCAGGAGAGGCCGGCAGGGCGCACGGCGTCGACCAACCAATCACGCAGCAACTGTGTCGAGATGCAGTCGGTACGGTTATATTCCTCTATCTGCGCCAGCAAGCTGTCGTCGCCACCGTCGCGCCATTTCTCGTAGTAGACGACGCTTGCGCCTGCGGTTGCGACATCGCCGTCACGGGCCTCCATATAAAAGGCTTCGAGATTCTTGATCGAATAGCCGGGTTCCGATGCGATCAGCGCGCCGGAGACGACTTTGAAGAGATCCACGAAACGTCGTTCGCGCTGCAACTGATCCATGGCCGCTTCGCCGACGCGATGCATTGTTGTCAGCCGACGCAGCGCAGCGATCTCGTAATTGGCATAATGATAAATATGGGCATGCGGATGGCGCCGCATGTGGTCCGAAAGAAAGTCCAGCAATTCCTCTACCGCGCGCCCCTCGGCAGCGCGATCGTGCGCCCAAAAGGCGCGAAAGCGCCATTCCCCTTTATCGCGCAACCACAGCCCGTGGAGATATTCGAGGCCGCCGGGGTGATACGGGTCGCCCTCAATGTCGTAAAAGATATCTCCGTCATCGGCTTCGGGAAGCAGCGCGAAGCCCCGGCCTGCCTCATAAGGGCGCAATGAGAAGGACGGCGATCCGCCAGCGCGGCGCGCGTCTTGCAGCGCCGCCTGTGTCCGCAGTCGATCTTGTGTTTCCGGAGCGAGCCGAGGTACTCGCCCTTCGTGCGCGGCGAGGGCGCCGAGCGTTGCGATGCCAGCTGCTTCGAGCTTGTCGCGTTGGCTGCGGCTGATTCCGGCAACGAGCGCGAGACTGTCGGTTCGATCCCATTCCGCCTTACAATGGTCGCTCCACAGACATTGAGCGCAGGCAGCAACCGGCTCGGGCCGAGTTGGCGGCCGGTCAGCAATAAAGTTCTCGAAGGCGCGACGCGCCTGACGTGCATAGGCGGACACATCGTCGAGCCGGATCGTGAAGCGCTCGCCGTTTCCGAGTTCGAGATGCGCGCGTTCGGGCGGAGCGCCCTGCATTTCAGCGAGAAGATCGGAGTAGAGCGCGAGTTGAAGGACATGCTTGGGGTCGGGCGACCGTTTGAGCTTTGTGTCGACGACCTCGTAGGACCAGTTTCCTAACTGCGAAGGTCGGTCGACGCGCTCCAGAAAATCTGAATATCCGCCCCATGAACCGCCAAGAAATGCGCCTTGGAAGATCACTTCGGCACCCGCCGCCATCGCCGCGCGAGTGTGCGCAACTGCCGTTTCGAGAGAAATCCCGTCTTTGGTGATTTCCGTGACGCCACGTCCTGCGTCGCGCAGCGATCCGAGAAAGGCGGCTTCATGGGCGTCGCCTTGGCGCTGCAGGAGTAGTGCTTCCTCGCTGTCGGTTCCAGGCGTGATGTCTCCCTTCTCGATTCGCCTTAGGTCGAGCGCTGTGGCGTGTCTGCAGCTCTTGAAACGCATGAGGTCGGAGGCTGAAAGTCGCAGCCCGCCATCGATCAGTCGCATGAACTTCCCCTCCGTTTCGCTCCCATATCCCGACGGTCGTGATTCTTTCGCCGAAATGGATATGCCTGCTACCGGGAGGGGACGTCAAAAACTGTCACCTTCACCATGGATGGTTTCAATAAGTGTCGCAGATGATGTTCGGGAGAGAGCCATGTCCTATGCCAATGCCGTGAAGCTGTTGCGCTTGGCGATCGCCGCGTCAGGCCGGGTCGGCGTAACCTTGTCGGACATAGAAGAGATGTTCGAGTGCAATCGGCGTAGCGCGCAGCGAATGACAGTCGCGCTCACCGACGTTTTCGTAAACACCGATCGTTGGGTCGATGACGAACAGTTCGCACATTGGCGTCTGCCTGCCGAATCTGTCGTCGCATTTCTGACGCCGACGCCGGAAGAACTTGCCGTGCTTGCCCGTGCGATCGACAAGCTTCGCAATGACGGTGCGGCGAATGAGGCCGACGCGCTCAAGCGCCTTGAAGAAAAGGTCTTGGCGGCTATCCCGAGGAGCCTTCGCGCGCGGATCGAAGTCGACGAAGAGGCATTGCTTCAGGCGCTTGGACTGGCGGCGCGGCCAGGCCCGCGACCGGTGGTTGAGCCCGATGTCGATCATCAGATTGCGACAGCGCTGAAAGCGCGGCACGCAATCGACATCCTTTACAAGGGCTGGCGGGATACCGAGCCGCGCTGGCGCAAGCTCGGCCCCCATGGTCTTCTGCTTGGGACAAGGCGCTATCTCGTCGCGCAGGATTTGGAGCGTAAGGACAACCGGCCGCGCCACTACCGGGTCGAGGACATATTGGAGGTCCGAGAATCCGATGAAAATTTTGTCTGGATCGATGACTTTGACATCGCGAACCATGCACGGGGCGGATTCAGTTCCTATGTAAACGAAGAGGAAATTGAGGATATCGTGTGGAAGTTCACTCCGGGGGCCGCGCATCGGGCGCAGCGTTTCGTCTTCCATCCCGACCAGACGACTCGCACCGAACCAGACGGCTCGCTGGTCATATCCTTTCGCGCTTGCGGCCTTCTGGAAATGTGCTGGCACCTCTATGCTTGGGGGGACAAGGTCGAGGTGCTTGCGCCCGAAGCGTTGCGCGCGATGGTCGCCGGGTATCGTCGTTCGGATTTTGAATCGCTTCCATAGGGGCGACGCACAGCACCCTCGCCGAAGTTTTTCTGGGCGGAGCGCGGCCGCAAATGAGCGCACACTGGCGGCGGCAAGCGCCGCCAGAGGTCGCGCACCTGCACGGTTGGCCGCGCAGCGCTCTTGTCTCGCTTCTTGGCGCCGCGGGCGCGCGGCCCTTGCGGCGGGTACACAGCGCTGCGCGCTGCTCCGGGCGCGGCGTTGCCGCACCCGGCCCTTCGCCGGTCCGCGCACGCCGCGGCGTCTGCGGCTGCGACAAGGGCACATCTGTTGTCCGATGGTGACGCCGCGCTGATCGCGCGGCGGCGCTGTGCTTGGGCCGGCCACGGACAGCGTGGCAGTCGGCGCACGGCTGTGGGACCGCTCGGCCGGCGCGCAAGCCGGTCTTCGCCCGGCTCCTACACTGCGTTGCGGCCCTGCGGGTGCGCGCCGTCCTTGGGCGCGGTCCCGTCGCCTTTCCTCGCCGCCCGCCCCGCCGTCCGGGGCCGGGTGTGATTGAAGGAAAGGAAGAAGACATGAAGCTCGATTTTATCGATGTGGACCATCTGTCGATTGCGGCGACCAATATGCGCGGGAAGGGCAAAGACCCCGATGTGTCCGACCTGCTCCCGAGCGTTCGCGCGCGGGGGGTGCTGGTTCCGCTGCTCGTTCGTCCGAACTGTTCGGAAGGGCGCTATGAGATCGTCGCGGGCCGTCGGCGTTTTACCGCCGTCAATGCCGTGGCGCGCGAGGGCGGGGCGGTGAAGCCGATCCCTTGCGCGATCCTCGATGAGGGCGATGACGCCGATGCGCTCGAAGCATCGATGCTCGAAAACCTTGCACGCGTCCGGCCCGACGAGGTCAGCCAATGGGAAGCCTTTGTCGCGCTGGTCAAATCTGGGCGCTCAGTCGATGACGTGGCCGATACGTTCGGGTTCGAACCGTCGGCGGTGAAGCGCATCCTTGCCCTCGGCAATCTCTTGCCCCGCATCCGCACCCTCTATCGGCGCGGCGAGATCGAGCCCGCCACCGTCCGTCATCTAACCCTCGCGTCCAAGAGCCAGCAGAAGGCATGGCTTGCCTTGTTCGACAGTGAGGACGGCTATTGCCCGACTGGCCATCAGCTCAAGGCATGGCTGTTCGGTGGCAATGCCATCGCGGTGAAACACGCGCTGTTCGATGTTGCCGGGGCGAAGCTCGCCATCGTGTCGGACCTGTTCGGCGAAGACAGCTATTTTGCCGACAGCGATGCTTTCTGGTCGGAGCAGATGGCGGCCATCGAGGCGCGCAAGGCTGCTTACCTCGAAGCAGGATGGTCCGACGTCGTCGTGATGGAACGCGGTGACTGGTTCCAGTCGTGGGACTTTGTCCATGCGAGCAAGCGCAAGGGCGGTCGCATCTATGTCGACGTTCGCGACAGCGGTGAGGTCAGCTTCCACGAGGGCTATGTGACCACCAAGGAAGCGAAGCGCCTTTCCGGCGGTGGCGAAGAGGGCGGGGGCGATGCAATCGCTGCCAAGCCCGCGCGTCCCGAAGTGTCGGGTCCGCTCAACGCCTATATCGACCTGCACCGCCATGCAGCAGTCCGAGCCGATCTGGCCAGCCATGGCGGTGTCGCCCTCAGGGCGATGCTTGCGCATGTCATCGCGGGCGCCGACCTGTGGCGGGTTGATATCGAAAGCCAGCGGGCGCCCAAGGAAGATATCGCCGAGAGTGTCGAAACCTGCCCCGCAGAAACCGCCTTCGACATCAAGCGCCGCGCGGTGCTTGCGGTGCTGGGGTTCGACGAAGACACCCCGACCGTCACGGGAAGGCCGCTTCACCGTCCCCCTTTTGCGCCCTTGTTCGCGCGGCTGCTCGAACTGCCCGATCCGGTGGTATTGGAGATCGTGGCGATCGTTATGGGCGAGACCTTGGCGGCGGGCAGCGAGGCGGTCGAGATGATCGGCCTCCACCTTGGCACAGACATGCGCCAGCATTGGCAAGCCGACGCGGCCTTCTTCGACCAGCTGCGCGACCGCGAAGTGCTGCTCGCCATTACCGGCGAGGTTGTGGGGACCGAGGTGGCGGCAGCGAACGCCGGTGAAAAGGCGAAGACCTTGAAGGCGATCATCGCGGACAGCCTTGCGGGCGCGAACGGCAGCACCAAGGCCGAGCCGTGGGTGCCGCGGTGGATGACCTTTCCGCCGACCGCCTACACGGCGCGTGGCGGGGTCGGCAGCGTGAAGGGCGCGGCGCGCGTGGCGTTCGACTTGTCCGCGAGCGCCGCGGCAGTCCCCGCGGAGCAGGAAAGCGAACCCGCTGCCGATGAAACACCCTTGGCAGCGTGAGGGCAGGGCGGGCGGCCTCGGTCGCCCGCCCATCTTTCCGGTCTGAAATTGACGCGCCGTCCCTGCGGGCCGGCGCGGCGTCATTCGTTTCGGGCGCGCCGCCGCCGCAAGCGGCGACGGCGCGGGGGACACTTTTCCCGAAAAAAAAGGCGGCGCGAAGTTGCCTCCACGCCGCCCCAAACGAAAGATGCTGCATCCATCGCCCTGCCGCCTATGACATGCCTTGGGTCGCTTTCGGGCACGTCGGCCCGGCAGGTGCGGCGCCCGTTAGTGTCGTCATCGGCGATTGGATTGTATGAAAACGCCAAATCGGAACCTATCGACGCGATTTTCTTGCTCCATGGAGGGCGGGGATTGGATGCGAAGGATCGCCGATGCTCGCGGGCGGTCATATTCTGGACGACACGAAACACGCGTTGATCGCTTGCCCCGCTTAAATTGCGATGATTGATCGTTCCGGACGATAGTGCGGGATCGCTCCACCGTCCCACAGGACCATTCCCGGCGACGGGCGAGATGACCTGTCCCGGCGCGGCGCCCCGCGAAAGTGCGGTGGCGCGATTATTTCCCCGCCGGCTGCGCCGGCTCCTCGCGGCCGCTGCGCTTCAAATAATCGCGCCGCCGCACTCCTTCGCTTTGCTGCGGCCCTGACGGGTTCGCGCGGCGCCTTATGCGCCGGCCCCTGGTCCGCCCATGCCGCAGGGATGGTCCCACGGCACAGTGAAGGAGACGACCAATGGCAGCTATCGGCTTTGTGAACGGCACCATCGAAAAAGGCTTCGTGGGCCAGCTGAAAACCCTCTCGATCCGCGCCGCGATCGAGATCCGCACCAACCGCTCGAAGAACGGCGACGTCCAGCCCGATTACCGGGTTTATTCCGAAGGCGTCGAGATCGGTGCCGGCTGGGTCCGCATCGGCGAGGCATCGGGCAAACCCTTTGTGTCACTGACGCTGGCAGCCCCCGAGTTCGGGCCGCGCCGCATCTACGCCAACCTCGGCCGCGCCGCCGGCCAGGACAGCGACAACGCCTATGCGATCATCTGGAACCCCGACAACTGAGCCGGGCTTCCACCCCGCGCCGCATCTGCGGCGCGGGGCTTTGCCGTGTCGGCTCTCAGGCGGCGTCGCGGTCGGGATGACGATCAAGATCGGCGATAGTAAACGAGTGCGGATTGCGCAGCCACATTTCGACCTCGCCGGCGCGCCAGCCACAGCAGCGTGTCGCAAGCTTGTGCTGCGACGGGAAGGTTCCGGCGGCGATCTTGCGATAGAGGGTCGCGCGGCTGAGCCCCGTCAGATCGAGCACTTCATTGAGCCGCATGAGGCGGAGGGGGGATTGAAACGCCATGAACAATTCCTTCATCTACTGGTTCAAAATGATGCCCCGCAAATGAGAATGGGAAGGTTTTTCGTTTCGTCAACCTGATGAAATATCCCGCAAAATTGGCGTAGTCATAGTTTGTCGTACTTTGTCCAACTGTAGGAAAGTTTGTCCAAGCGCAGCGTGTGAGACTAAATATGCATTTCGCGGCAAATAATTTCGCTCTCACTTGCGATTGAGACTGTCTGAGACAGTCGCGCTGCGAAGGACGCGCCGCGGGCGGCGCGAGTATCGTCCGATTCGTGTCCGGGTTGGCGCCGCTGGCGCAAGCGGTCGCCGCTCTCGCGGCGGCGTTGTCGTCCCGGCACGGCGGGGGCAGGGTGGGCGTCACTCGCCTCTAGCCCCGCCCGGCCGGGCCGCAACCCGCGTGCCGCGGGTCCTCCATTCCATTCCGGTCCTGCGGATGCAGCCCGCCCGATGACGCGGGTCTGCCGGCTCCTTCCTGTCGCCCACCCCGTCCCCTTCCGGGCCGGGGTGCGGTGGCTGGAAGGAGAAAGGATATGCGCAAGGAACGGAAAGAACGGGCGAGCCTATATTCGGAAGTCACGAACCGGATCATCGCCGAGCTCGAAGAGGGACGGTTGCCATGGGTGCAGCCTTGGGACGCTGCTGCGTGCGGCTGCACGATGCCGCAGAATGCAGGGACGGGCCGCAAATATAGCGGGATCAATGTTTTGATCCTGTGGGCCGAGGTCGTCGCCAAGGGCCATGCGTCACAGCGCTGGCTGACCTACCGGCAGGCCGAGGCGGCGGGCGGCAATGTCCGGCGCGGCGAGAAGGGAACGGTTATCTGCTACGCCGACCGCTTTACGCCGAAGGCCGAGCAGGAACAGGCCCGCAGCGAGGATCGCGAGGCGCGGCAGGTGGCGTTCCTGAAACGCTTCGTCGTCTTCAACATAGACCAGTGTGAGGGACTCCCCGACGACTACATCGCGCCGATGATCAGCCCCGACCCGGTGCTGGCGATTGCCGACGCCGATGCGCTGATCGCAGCCACCAGCGCGCGGGTCAATATTGGCGGGGGCGAGGCCTTTTACAGCCCGAGCCATGATTTCGTGCAGGTGCCGCCGCAGGCGGCCTTTCATGAGCCCATCAACTGGTATCGCACCGCGCTGCACGAACTGGGCCATTGGACCGGCCACGGCAGCAGGCTCGACCGCGACCAGAAGGGCGGGTTCGGTTCTCAGGCCTACGCCAAGGAAGAGCTGGTCGCCGAGATGGCGGCGGCGTTCACTTGTGCGTCGCTTGGCATCGCGCCGACCGTTCGGCATTCGGACTATATCGCGTCGTGGCTGTCTGTCCTTCGCGACGATGACAAGGCGATCTTCGGTGCCGCCAGTCAGGCGAGCAAGGCGAGCGATTATCTGCTCGCGTTCGCGGGAGCCGAGCAATGAGCGCCCGCATGTCGCGCGAGGAGCGTCTGGCGCTGTGGCGCGCCGAGCGGGCCGTTGACCGCTTGCCCCGCATGACCCGCAAGGTCTTTCTCGCGATCCGCGTCGAGGAGCTGCGCTATTCCGAGATCGCGGCCCGGTTCGGCATCAGCGTCGCCGATGTCGAAGCCCATTTCGCGGTGGCCTTGCGCATCCTCATGAAAGCCATGGATGAAAAAGATCCATGGTGGTGGCGTTTCCGGCGATGATGACCGCTCGCGAGCCGGATGGCGCTTGCCATCCGGCCGATGCAATTACAGGGTGAAAAGGATGCGAACCGACCTCGATCATCTCCCCGCGAACAAGCAGCGCGAACTCGAACGCGTGAAGCAGATTATCTTCGAGGAATTTGCCGACAGCATCGCGCTGGCGACGATGAGCTGGAAGAAGAAGGGCCGGATCGACAAGATCATCCTTTACGGCAGCTATGCGCGCGGCGGCTGGGTCGATGAGCCGCATACCGCCAAGGGCTACCGGTCGGACTTCGATCTGCTGATCATCGTCAGCGACAAGCGCCTCACCGACAAGGTCGAGTTTTGGCCGAAGATCGAGGATCGTCTTAACCGCGAGCTGTTGATCGACAAGACACTGCACACGCCCGTGAACCTCATCATCCACACCATGTCCGAAGTGAACGACGGGCTTGCGCACGGGCGCTATTTCTTCATGGACGTCGCCAAGGACGGCATTGCGCTTTACGAGTTCGACAACAAGGAACTGCACAAGCCCAAGCCCAAGACGCCCGATCAGGCGCTCGACATGGTGCAGGAATATTTTGACAGCTTTTTTCCAGCGGCGATGCAATCTTTTGAGGGCGCACATTTCCACATTGGCAAGGGCTACGTGAAGAAGGCCGCGTTCGACCTGCACCAGACGACGGAGCAACTTTATCATTGCGTCCTATTGGTCTGCACTTTCTACACCCCGCATGTTCACAATCTGGCGTTCCTGCGCACCCAGGCTGAACGCCTCGACATGCGTCTCGTCGATGTCTGGCCCCGCGAACTGAAAGCCGATCGCAGGCACTTCGAGAAGCTCAAGGAAGCCTATGTGAAAGCGCGCTATTCGAAGCATTACCGGATCACCGAGGAGGAATTGCGCTGGCTCGGAGATCGCGTCGAAGAACTTGGCCGGGTCGTGCATGCCATTTGTTCAGAGCGGCTCGATCAGCTTCACCGCGCGGCGGGACGACTGCCGCCCGAATAGCGCGGCGCGATTAATTCTGTTGGACAATCCTTCGCCATTTGTTTGGAAAGGATTGTCGCGCTAGAGGATGACCGAAGTAGTTAGCCCTCGAAGGAAACGCGCATGGAAGATACCGAAATGCTGGTCACACTGACCGCCGATATTGTCGCGGCCCACGTCAGCAATAACAGCGTCGCCATATCGGATATCCCGCTCGTCATCCGCTCGGTGCACGAAGCGCTCGCCGGACTTGCGTCCGGCGCGGAACCCGAACCCGAACCGCAGCAGCCCGCTGTGTCGGTCCGGTCGTCGGTGAAACCCGACTATATCGTCTGCCTCGAAGACGGCAAAAAGCTCAAGATGCTGCGCCGTCATTTGATGACGCACTATGCCATGACGCCCGAAGATTATCGCGCGAAATGGAACCTGCCGAAAGATTATCCGATGACCGCGCCCAACTATGCCGAGAAGCGCCGCGAACTTGCCAAGCAGATCGGGCTTGGCACCAAGGGCCGCGGCGGCGGCCGCAAGCCCGCTGCGCGCGGGAAAGCCAAGGCGAAACAGGGCTGAGGAATTGTCCGGCAGCAGGGTACGATCCATGGCGCTAAAATTTGCGAAGGCTGTGTTGCTTTCAGCCCTTGTCGCGGCCTGTTCGCCGGAAGCCGAGCGCGACAAACTTCCGGATGTTGAGACCGGCGCAGTCAACTTCGGCGCCGATGTGTCGTGGTCCACGCAGCGCGATGCCGCAGCCACGGAGCGCGAGGCGCGGCTCGATTGAACGGCGCGTCGAGACCATCGGCAACGGATGTCGCCGCTCCGATTGTTGCGGCCCGCAGCCGGAGCGATTTTTGTTCGCGACATGCTGGACAGAATCAGTGCCCGCTCGCTACGGGCGCGCCATGGGTATCACCGCGACAATCATGAACACGGCCACCGGCCAGCCGATCCAGAAAATGAGTTTCGGGCGCATGCCGAAGCCCTGGGCAAGCTTCACGCTTGAAAGCGGCGAGTTGGTCACCGCCGAACGCATCGACGTCGCTAAGCCCGCTCCGGGCAAGTTTACCGCGCCGATCTCCATCTGGGTGACCGTCAAGCCGCGCGGCTAAGCGCTGGTGCAGCAACAGGGCGCAGCGACGGCACGAGCGTTATCCGATCTCGCCGCTATCGAACGCGCGCTTGCCGCGACGACGCCATAACATCAATCGCTGCTCGCGGCCTTCGCCGCGCAGCGTCGCGGCCGCCTCGACGAGCAGGCCGAGAATCACGGCGCGATCGTCGCCGGTCAGTTCGATCAGATCGGCCTTGGCAACGAGGCCGCCGAGCTCGATCAGCTGGCGCGTGCGTTCGCGGCGCTTCACCTGCCACGCCCGCGTGTCATGCCGCGCCCGTATCGCCTGAAGGCGATTGCGCGCCTGCCACGCCCGGCGATGCGCGGCCCGCGTCGCTGCCAGCGCCTTTGCGAGCGCGGACACCTTCACCGCGAAAGAAGGCAGCGCCGCTCTCGCGCCACGCCTCCTTTCGCGCCGCGTCTGCGCCGACGGCCTCGAGCATCGCGCCCGCAAGCTGTTCGATCGACAGGGCATCCGCGCCGGTCGCGATGACCAGCTCGCCAAGCTGGCCTTGTTTCTTCGTCTTGAGCGCCTTGGCCTTGTCGGTCAGCGCCTGAAGTTCGGCGTCGAAATCTCTCGGTTTGCGCATCGTTTGTCCTTTCGTTTGAATGGAGTGGACGGACCAGCTATGCCGAGTCTCACGTGTGCGCAAGCAGCTGAAATCTCTTGCGACTTTGTGATCCCGAGCGCGATGAAATCGTGTGAGGGCGCGCTTATACGTCGTGCCGACGTGCTCGTTTTGCTGTAAATGGATAGCCCTCATGGCGATCTATCATTTCTCGGCAAAAGTCATTTCGCGCGCTGTCGGCAACAGCGCGGTCGCGGCCGCCGCCTATCGTTCGGCGGATCGGCTGCACGATGAACGGCTCGGCCGTGCCCATGACTTCTCGAACAAGGCGGGTGTCGTTCACAGCGAAGTGATGTTGCCCGACGGCGCGCCCGAGGAGTGGCGCGACCGCGAAAAGCTGTGGAATGACGTTGAGGCGGCGGAAATCCGCAAGGACGCGCAGCTCGCTCGCGAAATCGAGTTCGCGATCCCGCGCGAGATGACCGAAGCGCAGGGGATCGAGCTCGCGCGCGACTTCGTCCAATCCGAGTTTGTCGAGCGCGGCATGATCGCCGACCTCAATGTCCATTGGGACGTGGGCGCCGACGGGCTGGCGCGCCCGCACGCCCATGTCATGCTGACGATGCGCGAGATTCGCATCGGCGAGGAAGGATCGCCCGAGTTTGGCGCGAAGGTGCGCGACTGGAACCGCACCGAGCTGTTGACCCATTGGCGCGAGGCGTGGGCGGAGCATGTGAACACCCGCCTTGCCTCGCTCGATATCGATGCGCGCATCGATCATCGCAGTCTAGAAGCGCAGGGTATCGACCTCGAACCCCAGCACAAGATCGGTGCTGCGGCATCGCGCATGGCAGCCGAAGGGCTGGAGTCTGATCGGCTCGCCGAGCATCTCGAGATCGCCCGATCGAACGGCGAGAAGATCCTCGCCGATCCTTCGATCGCGCTCGACGCGATCACCCACCGGCAGGCGACGTTTACGACCCACGACCTTGCGATGTTCGCGCATTGCCACAGCGACGGCAAGGAGCAGTTCGACGCCGTAATGGGCGCCGTGAAAGCATCGCCCGACCTGATCGCGCTCGGCAAGGACGGGCGTGGCGAAGATCGCTTTACCTCGCGCGCGATGATCGAGACCGAGCAGCGCCTCGAACGCGCGACGGCGACTCTCGACGCGCGGCGTCGTCATGGCGTTCCCGACCGCCATCGTGAACGGGCGCTCGCGAGTGCATCGGCGCGCGGCCTCGACCTGTCGACCGAACAGCGCGGCGCGCTCGAACATGTCACCAGTGCACGCGGCCTCAGCAATGTCATCGGCTATGCCGGGACGGGGAAGAGTGCGATGCTTGGTGTCGCCCGCGAAGCGTGGGAAGCGGCGGGCTATCAGGTGCAGGGCGCCGCGCTGTCGGGTATCGCCGCGGAAGGGCTCGAACATGGCTCGGGCATCGCGTCGCGCACGCTCGCGAGCCTGGAACATCAGTGGGCGAATGACCGCGAACGGCTGACCAGCAAACATATTCTCGTCATCGATGAGGCGGGAATGGTCGGCACGCGCCAACTCGAACGCATCGTGTCGGAGGCGGAAATACAGGGGGCGAAGGTCGTGCTGGTCGGCGATCCGCAGCAGTTGCAGGCGATCGAGGCGGGCGCGGCGTTCCGTGCTGCGGCCGAGCGACACGGCGCCGTCGAGATCATGGACATCCGCCGCCAGCAGGAGGACTGGCAGCGCGAGGCGACGCGCGAGCTTGCTACCGGACGGACGGGTGCGGCGATCGGGCGGTATGCCGAGGCGGGACATGTCCACGTGGCCGACACCCGCGAGGCGGCGCGCGCCGAGCTGATCGATGCGTGGGATCACGATCGGCAGGCCCATCCCGATGCCAGCCGCATCATCCTCACCCACACCAATGACGAAGCGCGGCTGCTCAATGCCGAGGTGCGCGAACGGCTGAAGGAAGGCGGCGCGCTTGCCAACGAGGTGACGCTGAAGGTCGAGCGCGGCGACCGCAGCTTTGCGGGCGGCGACCGCATCATATTCCTCAGGAACGAGCGCGACCTCGGCGTGAAGAACGGTTCGCTCGGCAGCGTTGAGAGCGTGAGCCCGGCGCGCATGGCGGTGACGCTCGACGACGGGCGACGCGTCGCGTTCGACCTGAAGGACTATGCCCATGTTGATCATGGCTATGCCGCGACTATCCACAAGGCGCAGGGTATGACGGTTGATCAGGTGCAGGTACTCGCGACACCGGGGGTAGACAGCCACTCGACCTATGTCGCGCTGTCCAGGCATCGCGAGCAGGTTGAACTCTACTATGGCCGCGACGATTTTGCCAATCAGGCGAAACTCGTTCGCGTCGCCTCGCGCGAGCGCGGGAAGGACATGGCGAGCGATTACAAGGCGTCGGAACTTGCGAAAGCGGCGGAGCCCAAGCGCGGCATGTTCGACGGGCTCAAGCTCACGGTCTCGCGCAACGCGGTTGAAGAGACCGCGCCCCCGCTGCGGCGCGATGCTCGCGCCTCCGAAGTGAAGATCAGTGCCCGCAGTCTGGGTCCCGCACCGGCGCGCTCGCCCCTCGACAAGGCGGTCGAGCGCTTTGCGCGCGTGACGAAGGAGATCGTCGACGTGCGGCGCGCCGGAGGCAAGGAACTGCCGCACGAGCTTGATGCCTATAAAAAGGCGTACAGCGAACTCGATGCGCTGCGGCTCGGCGGGGCGAGCGATCTGCGCGAGGCGTTCGGGAAGAGCTACGAGCTCACCAGCGAGGCCGCCGAAGGGCGAACTGCGGGCGCCATTGCCGCGATGGACCGGGAAGTGGCTGCGCGCGCTGCGGAGCGCGTGGCGGCGGATCGCGCGGCGCGCGAGCGTGCGCGGCTCGCCGCCGAGACCGAGAAGCGCGCCGAGCTGTTCGTCGCCTCGTGGAAAGAGGAGAGCCTGCGGGCGCGCAAGGCGCCGACTTATGCCGCGCGTGACGAAGCGCGCGCCAACCTCAACGACATGGCGAAGAGCCTGCACCGCGACCCGCAGCTCGAGTCGCTGCTCCAGAACCGCCGAGCCGACCTCGGCCTGAAACCGTCTGCGACAGGATCGCTATCTCACGACCTCCAGCAATATCTCGGCCGCTCGCGCGGGATGGGCATATCGATGTAGGCCGATGCCATGACCGTCAAACGCCCCCGCTCGCCTACGCCGCCCGCCAATGATGCCGCCGCAGCCTTCGACCAACTGCGCAGCGAAGTATCCCTTCTTCACGCGGCTATCGAAGGGCTCATCGCAGCTAAGGAGAAGCTGCCCGACTACGCGCCGACGCTTCGCAAAATCGAGGCGCGTCTCGATCGGATCGATCAATGGCATGCCCATATTGCGGACAAGCCCGCCATGCTCCTCACGCCCGAAGGACTCGTAACACGGCTTGCGGATGCGGCGATCGTCGTCCGCGCCGAAGATCGAAAGGCCATTGGCGACGCGCGCGACGCGCTCTCCCGCGAGCTTGGCCGCGTCGAGGGGATGATCAAGCAGCGCCGTTCGACCGCCGAGCAGGATTGGTGGGTGACCTGGGGTGCGACCGGAGGGCTCCTTTGCGGAATGTTTCTGTCCCTCGTTGGCGTTTCTCTTTGGATCTAGGTTCAGAGCTGATTGGGGGGGGCGGCCATCACTGTGAAACGCGCTTCCGATCCCGATGGGCCCGGACTCGTCAGGCCGCGAGCTTCATCCGGTCGGCGACATCTGCGAGGTGCCGGAGGGCATCTTCGATCTCCTCCCTGCTAGTGCTTACTGAAGTGCTCAAGCGCACAACCTCGGAGGCTTCGTGCGAAGTCAGGCCCATGGCCCGCAAAACGTGGCTCGGTTCTGGAGTTCCCGAAGTACAGGCGGAACCTCGTGCAAGCGCAACTTCTGGCTGGAGGAGAGCAACGAGCCTTTCAGCGTCGACGCCGGGAATCCTGACGCAGAGATTGCCGGGATGGCGACCTTCCCAATCACCAACAATCTCAGTCTGCGGAAACAGCCTCTCCAGGCCTTCACGCAGGGTCTCAGTAACGGACCTCCAGGCTGCTACAGCGCCGACATCTGGCAAAAGCTGACATGCTTTGCCCAGGCCTACGCATAACGGGGTCGGAAGGGTGCCGGCCCGCAGACCGCCCTCTTGCTCGCCGCCATGTATCTGTGGCTCAAGGTGGTGCTTCACCTCTCGGCTGGCATATAGGGCGCCGACCCCTTTCGGCGCGGAAGCTTTGTGCCCGGACAAGCTCGCAAAATCGACACCGAGGTCGAGAACGTCGATCGGCATCCAAGAGAGCGCCTGCGCTGCGTCAGTATGAAGGTAGGCTCCGACGAATCGACAGATCCGCGAGATTTCGCGGATTGGTTGAACCGCGCCCATCTCGTTGTTCACGAGCATGGCCGAGACGAGAAGGGTCTGATCGTCCACCAGCTCTGACAGCTTGTCCAAATCGACTCGTCCTCTATGGTCCACCGGAGCGACGACAAGCTCCATTCCTTCCCGAACTCGCGCGCGCGCCGGCGCCAGCACAGCCTTGTGTTCGATGGCAGTCACGACGATCTTGGTCCGCCTCGGATTTGATCTGGACAGCCCCAGGACAGCGAGATTGTTCGCTTCGGTGGCGCCGGATGTGAATATTATCTCGTCCGCGTCCGCATTGATCGCATTCGCCACATCGGAGCGAGCCGCAACGATCGCATCGGCTGCGGACCAGCCCGCGGCATGATCTCCGGCATGGGGATTGGCATAGAATTCCGCGTAATAGGGTAGCATCGCTGCCAAGACCTGCGGATGGGTCGGAGTGGATGCCTGATGGTCTAGATAAATCATTATCGTCTCCGATGTTCACCTTGCGTTCCGAACGAAAAATGCACAAGCCTTGCAACTGGCGATTGTCACCAGGCATCGCCTTCGCTACCATTGCTGGTGAATTTGTCCAGTGATAGGGAAATGGGGTAGGATGCGAAGCCTATTGGACCGCGAGAGTTTCAAACCACAGGTGGCGGGCCATGAGACCTTTCCCTGTCGATATGGTTGGCTGAAGAAGTCCTACGACGCCGTTTGTGAAGAATTGGCTACCGAAGGTGAAGGTCATCAGCATGCCTTTTCACCAAATGCAGGAATCGGAAAATTCGGCGTCGGCAAGAACATGGTCGCTTCGATGCGGCATTGGGCCCTCGCCTGCGGAGTTCTCGCGCCACAGGGAGAACGGGTCGGTCGTCTCGAGTTGTTGGAGCCTACTTCGCTTGGTCATCGGATCTTCGGCGGCGGAGATCCCTATCTTGAACTTCCTTCCTCCCTCTGGCTCCTTCACTGGCGGCTTGTTGCGACTCCTGGTCGGGCAACCACTTGGTACTATGCCTTCAACGAATTCAACGATGCGATTTTCACGAAGGATACTCTGGCTTCGCGACTTTGGGCGAGATTGGAGGAGCTGCGCGAGACAGGGCGGCTGACGAACAACCGGATAGCGAAGAATACGGTTGATAGGGACGCCGAGTGCTTCGTCCGCACCTACGTAACCAAGACCTCGCGGCGAGGCACGATCGAAGATGGACTCGAAAGTCCCTTCGCAGAGCTGGGTCTCATCGCTTCAATGGCCGGAGGCGCATTGCAGTTCCGCCGTGGGCCGAAGCCTTCCCTGCCTGATGAGGTCTTTGCATTCGCTCTCGTCGAGTTCTGGTGCTCACAGTTCTCCACCCGCGGTTCGCTCTCTCTGGAGACTATCGCGCATGATCCGGGCGCCCCCGGCCGGGCGTTTCTTCTCGACGAGGATTCCCTTGTAGAACGCCTTGAACGAATTGAAGAATATACATCCTCTTCGCTAGTCTGGGACGAAGGCGGCGGATTGCGGCAGGTGTCTCGTCGCATCGAGATCGATCGGATCGATTCCGAGAGTCTTATCTCTCCACTATATGACAGGCTGGAGAAAGTGGCATGAGCAAGACCCTCTCGGATGTCACTCGGGTTCGCCGCCGATTCCAACGCTCCATCCGACTGGGTGATGATGCTGGCGCTGCCGCAGGCTTCATCTGCACGGCTACCGCAGCGCAGGCGCTCGAAACCACCGTCGAGCATGTCTCTGCGCTCGGCCATGGGGCTTTCACCTGGACGGGTCCCTATGGATGCGGGAAGTCGAGTCTGGCGGTGGTGCTTGCTGCTCTGCTGGGGCCGGCTGGGCCTTCTCGCGACGAAGCGCTTGAAGTGCTCCCCGAAGAGCTCCGTGAGCAAATCGTCGAGAAGATGGGATGGGAGCCGCAAGGATGGACCACTGTCTCGATCGTCGGTTCGCGCTCAGATACGTCTTCGGTTCTGACTACCGCGCTCGATGAGGCGGGCATCAAGAAGGGGTGCGGACCGATCGAGCGCCTTGTAGCAGAAGCCAAGCGCGGCATCGGCACCCTGCTTGTCATCGACGAGATGGGCAAACTACTCGAGCATGCTGCCTCCGATGGCGGTGACGCATTCTTCTTCCAGGAATTGGCGGAAGCGGCGTCGCGCTCGGATGGCCGCCTGGTGGTGGTCGGTGTGCTGCATCAGGCTTTCGATGATTACGCCTATCGGCTTGCACGCGAGACCCGCGAGGACTGGCTCAAGATACAGGGTCGGTATGTAGATGTGCCGCTCAATCCGACTGGCGAAGAGCAGATCGAATTGCTTTCCCGTGCGATAGAATGTGATGCGTCGCCAAAAGCAATAGCGGGCATATCGGACGTCGCGAAAGCAATTGGAGGGGCGCGTGGCGGTGCTGGCGCGGCGGAGCGCCGTCTCGCGTCATGCTGGCCGCTCGGGCCAGTGGTCGCGTGCCTTCTTGGACCGCTGTCAAGGCGCCGGTTCGGACAGAACCAACGAAGTCTCTTCGGCTTCCTCGGCTCCGCTGAACCTTACGGATTTCAGGATTTCCTCAGTTCGACATCGGCGAAGGGTGCGGTTGCATATGACTGCGACTGGTTATGGGGCTATCTCAGAGCTAATCTCGAACCCTCGATCATGGCGTCTCCGGATTCGCATCGGTGGTCTCTCGCACTCGACGCCGTCGAACGTTCGGAAGTCGCCGGCGCGAGTGAAGCGGAACTCTCCGTTTTGCGTGCAATCGCGCTCCTCGATCTGTTCCGAGAACGCTCGGGTCTGGTTGCATCCACCGAGATCCTTGCCGCCGCCCTTCCGGGTCTGAAGGAAGAGGAAATCGCTGCTGCGCTAGAGGAACTGAAGAGGAGATCGGTCGTGATCTTCCGCAGGCACCTAGGCGGCTTCACCCTCTATGCCGGGTCGGACTTCGACATCGAGGAGGCTCTAGAAGAAGCGCTCGGCGAGGTTGTTGGCTGCGATTTTTCGAAGCTTTGCGGAAACGGCGTCCTAGCCCCCATTCTGGCCAAGCGCGAATACCACGAGACCGGAGCGATGCGCTGGTTCGAGGTGGATATCGCGACGCTGGCCGATGCGCAGAAGCGGATATCGGGTTTCCAGGAAGGGCGAGGCTCGTCTGGATTGTTCCTGCTCCTTGTAAACGAAGACGGCGAAAGTCCGGCTCAGGTACGGCGGATGCTCGACGGGCTGGAGAAGGAAGTTGGCGACCGGCCCATCGCAATTGGCCTATCAAGTGACAGCTACATGCTTCGCGAACTGAGCCGAGAGCTAATCGCCCTCGAGCGGGTCCAAGCGTCTCGACCCGAGCTGAAAGGCGATGCGGTCGCACGCAGAGAGGTTGCGAGTAGACTGGTACGGGTTGCCGGAGAACTCGAGGACCGGATTCGTCATGGCTTCTCGACCATTTCCTGGCGGATCCCGGCGCTGGCTTCGGACGAGATTGGCATTGCTGGAGAGGTCAAGGATCTCTCCGTCATCGCATCTCGCTTGGCAGCCGAGCTGTATCCGAAGGCGCCGCGCATCCGCAACGAACTCGTCAACCGTTCAAAGCCATCTTCGAACGCGGTCGCGGCCACACGAGCTCTAATGAACGCGATGATTTCGGCAGCGGACGAGCCCGGCCTCGGGATCCAGAAATATCCGCCGGAGAAGGGACTATATGTCTCGCTTCTCGAAACCACGGGGCTTCATGCCGCAGACGGAAGCGGCTCGCTGTCCTTGCGCGAACCGAAGAACGATCCCGCTAATCTTCACGCCCTTTGGGAAGAGGCCGACCGGCTTGCGGAGCAGGCGGGAACAGACGGTATCGGATTGGAGAAGCTGTTCGACAGTTGGCAGGCCCGACCCTTCGGCACCAAGGATGGCCTCTTGCCCATTCTTGGGCTCGCCTATCTGCTCACGCGGCGTGACACTCTCGCACTCTACCTCGATGAAAGTTTCTGTTCGGACATAAGCGATCTGTTCGTTGACAGGCTGCTGCAGGATGCTTCGAGCATTCGTTTGCGGTACAGCGAGATATCCGATCGCGACGCTGCCATTCTGAAGGAAGTGGCAGGCGTCCTCGAAGAGTTGACGGGCGACGAGATCGTGGCGGCCGAACCGCTGTTGGTCGGCAGGAAACTCGTTTCCCTCGTTATGGAGACGCCGGGCTGGGTAAGGCGGACTGCGCACCTTTCCCCCTCCGCCCGCAAGGTCCGCGATCTTGCCATGGCGGCACACGATCCGAACAAATTCATGCTCGATGACATTCCGTCGCTGGTGAGTTCGGCAGGAAAGCCAGAGCAGGTTGCTCGAGTATTGAAGGAAGGGCTCAACGAGATATCAGCGGCCTATCCTGAAATGCTTGCCTCATTGGAGAAGGAGCTACTGAGGGAACTGCGCGTCCACGGCAAGGAGGGTCTCGCGAACCTGCGGGCAAGGGCGGAGAGGGTCACAGGGATCACAGGCAACTTCCGGCTGGATGCGTTCGCCACCCGGCTATCCTCTTTCGATGGCAGTATGGACGTTCTCGAAGGGCTCGCTAGTCTGGCGGCGAATAAGCCGCCGCGGGATTGGGTCGACCGAGATGTGGACGCCGCGCGGATCGAATTGGCTGCCCTGGCCCGTGATTTTCTTCGGGCGGAAGGACTAGCCCACGTCGCTGGTCGCGAGCAATCGCGTTTTGCGCTTGCCATTTTCATGTCCGACCCGAAAGGGGCTGGCGTTATAAAACCAGAGGTCGAACTCGATGCAGGAGAGCTCGATCAAGCCCGGGCGATCGCCAATAATCTTCGCAAAACAATCTCTCCGGGTGTTTCCCGGGATGTGGCTATAGCTGCTGCTGCTGAACTGGCTTCGCTCCTGGCGCACGAGGATGCGGTTGCCGAGCGGGAGACGCGTTTACTGTCTATAGCTGCGGGAGGAGCATCATGAGCAGGCAACGACATGTCCTCGGCCTTTCTGGGGGCCGCGATAGCGCAGCATTGGCCGTGCACATGGCCCAGTCTAGGCCTGACATCGAATTGGAGTACTTCTTCACCGATACGGGCAAGGAACTTCCTGAAGTGTACGAGTATCTTGGTCGCCTGGAAGGATTTCTCGGGAAACCTATCGAGCGGCTCAATCCCGATCGGGATTTTGATTTCTGGCTTCGCCAGTACAAGTCGTTCCTGCCAAGCCCGCGGACCCGGTGGTGCACGAGGCAGTTGAAGATCCGTCCTTTCGAACAATGGCTCTGGCCCGCCCTCGATGGGGGCGACGAGGTCGTGAGCTACGTCGCGATCAGGTCCGACGAGAACTACCGCGAGGGCTATTCCTCTACTCACCCCAACCTCTCCGTGTCGCTTCCCTTTAGAGAGGAAGGTATCGACAAGGCGGGCGTAATCGACATCCTCGAGGCCAGCGGTCTCGGACTTCCTAGCTACTATGAGTGGCGGTCACGTTCGGGCTGTACCTTTTGCTTCTTCCAGCAAAAGATCGAATGGGTCCGTCTGATGGAGCGTCACCCCGAGAGCTTCGAGGAGGCGAAATCCTATGAAAAGAATGCGATCGAACACGGTTCGCCCTTCACTTGGAGCCAAGGGGAATCGCTGGAGGAGCTCGCCCGGCCGGAACGCGTGGAACAAATCCGGGAAGAGCATCGCAAGCGTTTGGAAAGGGCGAAGGCCAAGCGAGTCCGAAATCCGCTACGATCCGATGACAGCGAAATCGATCTCGATGAGCTCTACGGACAGGCGAAGGTCTGTTTAGCCTGCCATAAATAGAAAAACCGGATAACCAAGCTTCGCTTTCCGTGGAGCGGCGGCAGATTGTCAGATCAGGTGTTCGAGATCGTATGCCGTAAGGATCGGTCGAAGCGTCTGGTAGGCTTCTGCGCTGTTCCGCGAGAGTTTTGAAAATTCCGCGACGCGCTTGAGTTCGGATTTTACCAGCTTACGCGCATGTCCCGCCGCATCTTCGAAGCCCTCTGGCAGGACGACGATGAAATCATGAATGGTAGCGCTGTCCTTTCCGGGTGACTTGCGCAGGATGCGCCCGCGCCGCTGGATGAACTGCCGAGGGTCCCGAGAACTGGCGAGGATGTAAGCGGTGCTGCAGGCCGGTACGTCGATACCCTCGTCGAGGCACTTGATAGCGACCATTGCATCGATCAAGCCAAATTTGAAATTGGTGAGGATCGAGTCTCGCTCCCGACGCGACTCTCTCGATGTGAAACGCGAGATTCGCCAGCCGAGCCGATCAAGTTGCTGACTCACGACTTCAATCTGTCGCCCCTCGAGAATTTCGTCCTCTTCGTCCGCGGGATCGGTCTCGACTGTTCCGTCCCCGCAATAGAACAGCGTATGGTTCTGCGGCCGCTTGCCCGCCAGCACGCTTTCGAGAGCCGGTAGCTTGTTCGCCGCCGACGCTATGACGCGGGCTCTCCGCATCAAGAGTGCCGTGAGGCCTTGGCTCGGCTTGGATCCAGCAGACTTCTCGCGTGCGAAATGTCTGGCGATTTCATTGGAGAGACCGGCGAATTCGTTCGCTTCATCGAGTGTGAGCTCCACGATGTGCGGATGATATTCATACGGGGTGAGAACCTCGTCCTCGATCGCCTGCCGCAAGGTGTAGCTGAAGACAATGTCACCATAGTATTCCGTGAGGCGCCGGTTGCGCTCCTCATCGAGATAGTGGTGAGGAGTGGCCGAAAGGCCGATCCGATACTTCGCGTTCTGCGGCAGGGAACTTGCATAGCTTTCGGACGAATGGTGGTGACACTCGTCGCCGATCCATAGGAACCGGTTTTCCGGTATTCTTGAGATTGCGCTCTGGAATTCTGGAGACTTCATCGTCCGGTTCACGACAACAATGGCCGCAAAGTTGATCGCCGCCATTTCAACATCGTGGATGGTCTGGCGAAGATCGTCTTCCCATTCCGTCTTCGAGATGTAGCAGCGGATCGGCTCGATGCCGAAGATTTCCAGTATCTCGCACCATTGGTCGGCGAGGTTCTGGTACGGCACGGCGATTACGACGGTCAGACCGGGAATGCTTTTCGCCAGCTGTACGACCGCGTAGCAGGCGGTAATGGTCTTGCCCGCGCCAGTGGCTAGATCAAAGACGCCCACGAACGCGCCTTTTTCGCGCCAGGCATTGAGTGCGGCCCTTTGGTGGGCGCGTATCTCGAACTCGTTGCCGCCGATCGTCTCGGGGAGCCTCGGCCCCCTCTCTTGGGGAGTTACATCGAATTCGTCGTCCTGACTTTTGAGCCGCTTCAGAATGGCCAGTTCCCGTGCGGGGTCAGGTGGGGCCTCCATTCGCTCGGCGACTTCGAGAAGGCGGTCTTCCAGCGCCGTCGGGACGTCGATGACAGCCGTGCCGCGACTCTTGTTCTCCCAGAGGCGCTCGAATGCTGCCTGATGTTCGGAGAAGTAGGGTTCGAGTTCGAGCTTCCAGGTGGGGAAAACGTCGATGGATTCGTAATTGTGGGTCGGGAGCAGAGCCTGAGCGCTTTCGTTCGCTGACCCCGCGAAGACGAATGCATCGCCCGCCTCGTCGGTAATAATCCCGACCTTGTCGTGATACATTCCGTGCGGCCGGAGCGCCACGCGTATGACCAGCCTTCCCTCGGCCACAAGCCACGCCAGGGTCTGAAAACGCTGTTCGAATACCTCCCCTTGCGCTTCCTCGAGCGCGGCGAGGAACTGCTCGCCGATCTCCTGCGAGATCCGCTTCTTGTCTTCGCCCCGCTTTATGGCGGCGATGTCGCGAGCATCAGTGAACGCCCCGACAATGAGGCGCATTCTACCACCGTTCGCGGTGAAGGTGCTGAGCGCCTGGGCGGCGTAGGTAATCGTCGAGCTCGAGAAGAAGCCCACGGCCCGGTCGTACCGAACCGCTGCTGACAGCGCGGGAAAATAAAAATCCTCCAGGATGTTGTCCCGGTCGGATTTGTAGACCCCCTTGGCCTGGATGTCTCGTAGCGCCATCGAGCGCCTCAAAATGATATTGCTGCTAGATCCGGCTCCGCCTGCGCGGGCACGAGATAGCCTCTTTCCCGAAGCATGCTCATCAAGGCCCTGTCGGGATATTCCCCGCCTTCACGCAGCAGGTGATCTTTGATGATGGCAAGGCCCCCGTTGGCATACTCTTCGAAAATCTCGGCGCAGCGCCCCTCCTCCCCCTCGCGAAGGATGTCGGGATCTTCGGTCTCGGCCAGCGCGATAAGGTAGATGAGATTCTCTGCGTCACCACGCTCGAACTGTTGATAGGAGACGTCCTCCACACCCTGTGAGCGATCGAGCGGGAGACGACGCTTTTCCGAAAAACCGAGAAGTGCTGCGAAGCAGAGCAACTCACGAATAGTCGGGAAGAGCCTCCGTTCGGAACCCGGAAGCGGCATGGCTGCCAGCTTCTGGACATACTCCTCGTAGATCTTGGAGCGGTTGATGTTTGGCGCTCTGGCGGTCATCGAACAATCTCCTCGATTCGGGTGCCATCGGCCTCTTGGTCGAACAGCGCTACGGCATAGTCTTTCCCGTTGAACTGAACCGCCCCGGGATTGCCGGAGGCCCTAACTCCTGAGAGGAAGGGCCTACGATGAGTAAGACAACGAACAAATTTGCACCTGAGGTTCGCGCACGTGCGGTCCGGATGGTCCTAGATCACGAAGGCGATCATCCATCACGGTGGGCAGCCATCGTGTCGATCGCAGCGAAGATCGGCTGCGTTCCGCAGACGCTTCATGAATGGGTGAAGAAAGTCGAGGTCGACAGCGGCAAGCGCGCCGGTGTGCCGACCGAGATGGCTGATCGCCTCAAGTCCCTTGAACGCGAGAACCGCGAGTTGCGCCAGGCCAACGAGATCCTGCGCAAGGCGTCGGCATATTTTGCCCAGGCGGAGCTCGACCGCCCGTTCAGGCGATGACTGCCTTCATTGATGAGCATCGTGAGGTTTATGGGGTCGAGCCGATCTGCCGGGTTCTGCCGATCGCCCCATCCACTTACCACGAGCGGGTCGCTCAGCGACGAGATCCTGAAAGGCTATCAGATCGTGCCCGGCGCGATCGGGATCTGAAGCCCGAGGTGGTCCGTGTTTTTGCGGAGAACTTCGGCGTTTACGGGGTGCGCAAGGTCTGGCGACAGATGAACCGCGAGGGCTTCGCCGTCGCGCGATGCACCATCGAGCGGCTGATGCGCGACCTGGGCTTGCAGGGTGTAATCCGGGGCAAGCCGGTGCGCACGACGATCAGCGACAAAGCCGTGCCTTGTCCGCTCGATCAGGTGAACCGGCAGTTCCATGCGCCGGCGCCCAACATGCTCTGGGTGTCGGACTTTACCTATGTCGCGACATGGGCAGGCTTCGTTTATGTGGCCTTCGTCATCGACGTTTATGCCCGCTATATCGTCGGTTGGCGGGTCAGCAGGACGGCGCATGCGAGCTTCGTCCTGGATGCGCTCGAGCAGGCCATCCATGATCGCCGTCCTGCCCACCGTGGCGGGCTGATCCACCACAGCGATCGCGGCAGCCAATATGTGTCGATCAAATATACCGAGCGCCTCGCCGAGGCCGGGATCGAGCCGTCGGTCGGGAGTGTTGGCGACAGTTATGACAACGCCTTGGCGGAGACGATCAATGGCCTTTACAAGGCCGAGGTGATCCACCGGCGAGGTCCGTGGCGATCCTTTGAAGCTGTCGAATATGCCACGCTCGAATGGGTCGACTGGTTCAACAACAGGCGGCTGCTGGAACCCATCGGCAATATCCCGCCCGCTGAAGCCGAAGAACGATATTATGCCATGCTGGACGACGTCTCCATGGCTGCGTAACTTAAACCAAATGGCCTCCGGCAGTCCCGGGGCGGTTCAGATCACCCGGTTCTCGAGGTCTTCGCTTGCTTTGGATTGCGCCTCAGGCACGTCGGCATCCTGCATTTCTCGTCATTCCCCCCAACGATCTTGCCGCTACATCTGTCATCAATCTATCGATGTGGTAAACGGGCAAATTCCAGCATTCAACACTGATTGAACCATGCCTCCGTTACTTTGCTGATCCCGGCCTCTAAGACGAGTAACTTTTCGGGTGGCTGATGGAGCGCTAGACGTCCTCGACAGAAAGGGGATCCTTTCCCGCCCAAGCGCACGTCGAAGCAGTCGAAAGCCATTGCGAGCTTGTCCCGGATCCTGGATTGCAGAAGCCGGCCGAGCTAGAGGCTGCTGTAGGCCACAAGATTAATTCGAAGCGCCTTGGTCTTGGTCCTAGTTCGGGATCTAAATGATATGCCCGAATGTACGCCACGCAGGAATACTGCTCTACAGCTTTTCATTGCGTCGGATGATTTTGAGTGCCTCCGCGGCATATGATTGCAAGGGATCGAGATTCAGATTCCTTCGTATGTTGACCAGTGCGGACGGGCTCCAGAAGGTTCCATCATCTTCTTCCCATTGACCAAGCTCCTTTGGTAGTTTGGATTTGTTGTTCTGAAACAGGTTGAACCCGATTTGCACGCCTGCCTCACCATCGACATATATGACTAGTTCGCTGGTCAGCTTGTCGCGATCAAATGAACGAAGCAGGTAGCCGTTCGACCATATTACGTTCGGGTCCAGTGCTCCGTCGTCGCCCTGCTCATGCGGAGCTTTCGCCTTCCACGGGGCGGGTAGGGGCTTCCAGACAGCATTCCATATCTCGTGAAGCAGAATTGCCTGATCCGCCTGTATTTGTCGCGCGGCGCGCACCGCACGAAAGAAATCAGGGACTTCGTCCCAGCCAACATCGTCGGGCATTTGGGGGCGCTTCTTGGCCAGCAGAAGGTCGACTGCTGCTTGCGTCTTTTTATCGCTGAAATAGGCAAGCAACCCCTGTGAAATCTGAACCATATAATTGGCCGCCTTCTAGTATGCCTTGTGCCAGACTGATCGCCGGAAACGACGGAAATCGGCACAATCCTGCAATCCATCAATTTCCTGCTCAAGCGCGACCAGAAATGCCCACCAGCTTACCGGCCGCCAGTAAGGGCGCGATTTGAGCAGTTTCGTATCAATGTGGCCGACAAGCGGCGCGATGACGAGGAAGGCTGAACGAGACGCATCCCACCCCCTGCCAGCTTGATCGAGGACATGGCTTTCTGCCTTTTCCAGCTGGCCTGGCGTGAGACGGTGGCCGAACTTGGCTTCGATCACCGCACCGAACCGGGATTTCCCGTCCGTCAGTTCCACGAGTATGTCGATCCGGTTTTCCTCGGCTTCCGCGCAAAAGGACAGGGGATGCCATGCTTCTCCTGTTTTTACGGTTCTCCGCGAGCAGGCAAGTGCCGCTTTCACAAAAGACAGGCAGCGCGCGCGCTTACGATCTTGCGGACCGATAGTCAGGAAATGGACAAAGCCTTTGGTAATCTGAGGCTCGAGCGGATCAATCCAGGCATGAGGCGCTTCGTTGAAGTGACGTGACCCCCTGGTTTCCACCAGCGGGGATTAGAGCCCAGCAGCTTTGTTGCGCATGAGCGCAGTGTAAGCAATGGCCTGTGCAGCGGAGCCCGAAGGGCGTAGCTGCA
>SCNT01000045.1 GCA_005503165.1 Sphingomonadaceae bacterium 3R27E2-A | reverse complement strand
CGGCCACCGCCCTGCCCCCCGCCGACCAGTCCGCCCTGAAGGCCGAAGTCGCCGCGGTGATCGGCGAACTCGACCGGCTGATCGCGGAGGCCGAACGTGGCTGACGTCAAGCTCACCATCGCCGGGCGCCCCTATGACGTGCACTGCGCTGACGGGCAGGAGGCCCAGCTGATCCAGCTCGCGAGCATCGTCGACGCCAAAGCGCGCGGCATCCAGGGCGGCACCGAGGTGCGGCAATTGCTGTTCGCGGCGCTGATGCTTGCCGACGAAACGCAGGAAGCGCAGAACAAGGCCGGCAATGCAGAGCCGCAGCTCGACGCGTTGCGCGCAGCGGTCGCGCTCGCCGAGAGCCGCGAAGCGGCGGCGCGCGACGAATTGCGCGCGGCGGTGTCGCGCGAAGCGGCGGCGCTCGACCAGGTGAAACAGGGGTCCGAGCGTGAAGCCACGCTGACCGCCGAAATCGAGAAATTGCGCCAAGGTGCGCCCATCGTGACCGCGCCGACGCCCCCCGACCAGAGCCGCGCGCTCGGCCAGATCGCCGACCGGATCGAGGAGCTGGCCGCGAAGTTCGAGCAACTCCCTTGAGAAAGCGCGGCCGTCGCCCTACATAAGGGGCGGCGGGTTCTGCCCGGCACGAGCTTTTGCGAAAATCCCTGAGGCGATACATCATCCTAGGGGGCTGTCCCTGCCCGGACCCTGGTCCGACGCACATGGTCCCCACCTGACGTTACTGGCGTCAGAGGATCTTCCAGCAAACGACCCATGGTGGGCCCGCCAACCCGCTGCAGCCGACCGAGAACATGAAGGCCGAGAGACGGCGATGACCGACATGACCGGCCCGAAACAGCAGCTGCGCGAGAAATTGCGCTTTCGCCGGCGTCATTTTGCCGCAAACCTCGACGAATTCACCCGCTTTGCCGCGTTTCGCGCCGTTCCCGCGCCGCTCGCCGCGTTGCTCGACGCGCAGCCGGTGATCGGCGCCTATGCCGCCTGGGGCGACGAGCCCGATATCCTGCAGATGCTCGGAGATCATGCCGCGGCGGGCAAGCTTGCCCTGCCCCATCATGAAGGCCGTATCGAAACGATGGGCTTTCGGCGCTGGAGCCCCGGCGACGCGCTGTTCAAAGGCCCTTGGAGCAGCCGCCAGCCCGCAGACGACGCCGAATCGACGGTCCCCACCCTGCTCTTCTGCCCGCTCCTCGGCTTCGACCGGCGCGGCGGACGTATCGGCCAGGGCGGCGGCCATTACGACCGCTGGTTCGCCGCGCATCCCGATACCTTGCGCATCGGTATCGGCTGGTCGGTGCAGGAAGTCGATGCCATGCCGCTGGAAGTCACCGACATGCCGCTCGACGCGGTGCTGACCGAACAGGAATATATCGTGACCGGAGAGAGATTGTGACCGACCCGCAGCCCAGTTGGCGCAAGCCCGCGGGCATCTTGCTCATCATCCTGCTGATCATCGTCTGGGCGGGGCTGGTCGCCAGCCTGTCGGCGTGGGTCGGCGAATGGCCGGTACTGGTCCAGGGGGTTTTCTACGTGATCGCGGGGATCGTCTGGATCCTGCCGCTGAAGCCGCTGCTGCGCTGGATGGAGCTGGGGCGGTGGCGCGGCTGAAAAGCCGCGCCAATCCACATATCGCTTGATGAAAAACGTCCCAAGCCGCGGTGGCCATTCCGTCCCGAGGGACCAGGGAATGGCGCGAGTGACGGGGCTCGAACCCGCGACCTCCGGCGTGACAGGCCGGCACTCTAACCAACTGAGCTACACCCGCGTGTGCTTGGGAGCAGCGCCAATATGCGCCGCGCTCCAGCCTGTCAACCGTCGCTTTCGGGGTGGGTGCGATTTAATCGGTCGCGCACCTCGTCGGTCGTGGTCAGCGTGCCGTGCTCGAACAGGAAACCCGCGAGATCCGGGGTTCCGGTCGACTGCAGCACGGTCTGGAGGATCAGCAGCAGCGGCACCGCGAGCAGCGCGCCGGGGGCTCCCCACACCCAGCCCCAGAAGCTCAACGACACGAGAATCAGCAGCGGATTGACCGTCAGCCGCCGCCCGAGCACCAGCGGGGTCACAAGATTCGCCTCGACCGTGTGCACCGCGATGAAGATCAGCGCGGGCAGCAGCGCGAGGCCCACCGCGTCGAAAGTCATCAGCCCGCCGAGCCCGAGCAGCGTCGCGGCGACGATCGGCCCCAGATAGGGCACGAAATTGCACAACGAGACGATCCCGCCCCACATGAAGGGCGACGGCATGCCGAGCGCCCAGAGCATCAGCGACACCAGCAGGCCGAGGATCGCGTTGATCATCGTGATCGTCGCGAGATAGTCCGCGGTCGCGTCGACGACATTCTGAATCACCCGCGCGGTCTGCATCGCGCCGTCGAAGCTGCCGCGGCGGCGGATCGTGCCGCGCCGCAGCCGCGTCCAGCCGGCGAGGAAGAAGAAGATCACCAGCACCGCAAAAAAGAGCTGGATCGCCGCAGCGGGCGCAGCCGAGATGAAATAATCGATGACCGACGAGGGCGCCTGCGCCGCAACCGCCTGCGCGGTCGCTTCGGTGCCCGTAGCGACCGACATCAACGTGCGATCGACAAATTTCTGCAGCGTGGAATAGAAATCGATCAGGGGGGCGAGGTTGCTCTGGATCCGCGGAATCGATTCGGGAAGCCGCGCGAACCAGCCCGTCGCGGGCACGACAATGATCGCGAGCGCCGCATTGGCGAGCATCAGGAAGGCCGAGAGCGACAGGAAGGAGGCGAGCGCCGAGGGCACCCCGCGCCGCTCGAGCCATTCGAGCAAGGGCACCAGCGCGATCGCGATGACGATCGCGGCCGTCAGCGGCAGGAAGAATTCGGCGCCGGCCTTCAGCGCGAAGGGGAAGGCGAGACAGAAGGCCGCGCCGATGATCAAAGTCAACGCCGCGAGCAGCCGGTCGCGGCGGAAATCGTCGATCTCGATCTGCGCGAGGGGATTGAGGCGCGACTGCGCGTCCCTGTCCCCCTTCTTCTCCGCCACGCTGCCGGTCTCCCCAGTTGATTTCCTCGTCTTACGCGAGCTTGCGGCGGCGCGCCAGACGGCGCGCGAAGGGCGTGCCCGGCACCGCTTCTGTCCGGTTCTGGCGCAGAATCGCCGATGGTCACCGGCGTCTTAACCAGAAATTTCCCTTTATCGGCGATTGACGGCTCACGGACCAGCCAATCGGAGTCAACGCTCATGATGAATGCGCCTGTGGGGGGCGCGATGCATCAGTACCGCATCCCTGCCATTTCCACGCTCGCTCTCGCCGTCGCGCTCGCCCTGCCGTTGCAGGCAGAGGCTGCGGGCACGCGCGCGGGTTCGACCATCAGCAACACCGCCAGCGCCAGTTACGACACCGGCGGCGGCACGCAGACGGTCGATTCGAACCAGGTCGACCTGCGCGTCGACGAGCTGCTCGACGTCACTGTCGATTCGAGCGACCCTGCCGACGTGCCGACGACGCCCGGCGCGACCGCGCAGCTCCTGACCTTTTCGGTCACCAACAACGGCAATGGCGAGGAAAGCTTCGCGCTTTCGACCGTCGCCAACGGCGGCGGCGACGATTATGACCCGGCGGTCACGCAGATCTATATCGACAACGGCGACGGCGTCTTCGATGCCAACACCGACACGCTCTATACGCCGGGCGCCAACGACCCGGTCCTCGATCCCGACGAAAGCGTCACGATCTTCGTGCTTTCGACCACGCCGGGCGGCGTCGCCGACGGCGATCGCGGCACCGTGAGCCTGGTCGCGGCATCGCGGACGGGCACGGGTGCGCCGGGCACCAGCTTTGCCGGCCAGGGCGAAGGCGGCGGCGACGCCGTCGTCGGATCCACCGGCGCGGACGGTCAGGACCAAGGCGCTTATGTGGTCTCGGCCGCCACGGTCTCGCTCGTCAAATCGGCGGTGATCGTCGATCCCTTCGGCGGCAGCGAGCCCGTTCCGGGCGCGACGATCACCTACACGATCGTCGCCACTGTCGCGGGCAGCGGGTCGGTCAACGGCCTCGCGATCACCGACAATATCCCGGCCGACACCAGCTATGTCGCGGGCTCGATCACGCTGGGCGGCGCCGCCCAGACCGACGCGGCGGACGCCGACGCCGGCGATTACAACGGCACGCGGATCAATGTCGCGCTCGGCACCGTCGCCGGCGGCCAGACCCGCACCGTCACTTTCCGCACCACTATCGACTGATGGAGCATGATATGCGCCTGTTTTTCCTAGCATTTGTCGCGGCGATCCTGCCGGGCCAGGCTTTGGCGGCCAATCAGGTCGCGCTCGACAACAATGTATTCGTCGAACGCGTCTCGACCGACGCCAGCGGCAAGCAGCGGGTGCTGCTCGAAGAGCCGAAGGTCGTCGTTCCCGGCGACAAGCTGGTCTTCGTGCTCAATTACCGCAACGCGAGCGCGCAACCGGCCGACAAGTTCGTCATCACCAATCCGATGCCCGCGGCGGTCAGCTTTGCCGACGCCGGGGACACGCGCCCGTTCGTTTCGGTCGACGGAGGCAAGACGTGGGGTCTGCTTCCCGAAATGACCGTGCGGACGAGCGACGGATCGTCGCGCGCGGCGCAGCCCGCCGACGTCACCCACGTCCGCTGGGCGTTCCAGAAGCCGATCCCGGCGGGTGGAACGGGCAAGCTGATGTTCCGGGGAATAGTCAAATAACCTCATAATAACAGCCGCTTGATGGTCGCCGGCGGTGGGGAATGGCGACCAACCAAAGCCTAGGAGTTCAGCTGATGACCAAGCTGACGAACATGGGCACCTTGGGTCTGGCGGCGATTGCTACTTTCGCCTCCGCGCCGGCGTTCGCCGCCGGTACGACCGCAGGCAGCTCGATCACGAATACCGCCACCGTCGACTTCCAGGTCGGGGGCGTGAGCCAGGTTCAGCAGAGCGCGTCGGACACCTTCGTGGTCGACCGCAAGATCAACCTGCTCGTCGAAGAAGTCGGTACCGTCACGACCAATGTCGTGCCGGGGCAGACGAATGCCGTGACCACCTTCCAGGTGACCAACACGTCGAACGAAGGGCTCGACTTCCTGCTCGCGGCCACCCAGATCACGGGCGGCACCGCGGCGCATGGCGGCACCGACAGCTTCAACGCGACCAATATCCGCGTCTATCGCGACAATCCGACGACCGGGACGGTTGGCAGCTGGGACGTGGGCGACGCCCTCGTCACCTATGTCGACGAACTCGCCGCCGACGCGACGGCGCGGATCTTCGTGCTTGCCGACATCCCCACCGGGCTTGCCAACGGCTCGATCGCGGGGGTGCAATTGCGCGCCACGGCGCGTGAAGGCGGCACCGCGGGCAGCCAGGGTGCGGCGGTCAGCCAGACCGCGGGCGCCAACACGGCGGCCAAGGACACCGTCTTTGCCGACGGCATCGGCGTCAACGACGCCAATCGCGACGCCTCGCACAGCGACGACGACGATTATACGGTGCAGACGGCGACGCTGACGGTGACCAAGACCAGCCGCGTCATCTCCGACCCGTTCAACCTGACCTCGAACCCGAAGATGATCCCGGGCGCGACGGTCGAATATTGCATCGCGGTGGCCAACACGGGCAGCGCCGATGCGACGAGCGTGTCGATCAGCGACAGCGTGCCGACGCAGCTGACCTATACCGCGAGCACGATCCTGCTCAACGGGACGGTCACCGCCGGAACCTGCAATGCCGATGGTGCGGCGGGAGGCAGCTATGCCGCGCCCGTCGTGTCGGGGACGATCGCCACGGTGGCGGCGGGCGCGACGCGCACGCTGGTCTTCCGCGCCACCGTCAACTGATCGCGGAAAAGGGATGAGGGCAGCGACGCCGGACGCGTTCCGGCGGCGCTCCCCCTTGCCCGAGCACCCATGGCCATTTTTTCGAAATATCTGGCATTTGCGGCCACATTGGTCGCGGCAGCGGCGCTGCCCGCGACGACCGCGCACGCCCAGATCATTTCCAATACTGCGACGGCCGAATGGACCGCGAGCGGCGCGAGCGGACGGACGCTGTCGAACCGCGTCGACGTATCCGTCACGCCCCTGCCCCCCGAGCGGCCAGGCATTCGCACCTACCGGCTGACCAACAATCTCGGCTCGGTGTCGGCACCGGTCGTCCCGACGCGCTGCCAGGGCACCGATGGCCCCAGCCTGATCGAACCGAGCGGCGTTTTCGCCTCGCTTCCCACCGACCCGGCCTCGCTGCAGCCCACGGGGCGCTTCCATGCCGGCGAAGTGCTCGTGGTGGGCGTCACGCTTGCCAGCGCCAACGTCAGTGCCGATGCTCGCGACACGCTCGACGTGACGCTCGAGCTCGAAAATGGCGATCGCGAACGCATCACCCTGTCCGAAACCACGTCGATCAGCGGCGAATTCATCGGGATTATCAACACCATCGGCATTCCACCACCGCTGGTGGCGGGCGATTGCCGCCTGTCGGTGGCACCGGGATCGACCGTGACGATGCGCGTGAGCGACGCGGCGCACGCCGACCTAGTTGCGACCGCCGAGATCAGCTTCCTCGTCGACCCATTCGGCATTGTCTTCGACAGCGGCGACGGCGCGCCCGTCGCGGGCAGCCGCGTGACGATCGTCGACGCCGCGACCGGCCAGCCGGCGCGCGTGTTCGGCGACGACGGCGTGTCGACTTATCCCTCCAGCGTGGTCACCGGCCAGAGCGTCACCGACAGCGGCGGCGCCGTCTATAGTTTCCCGCCCGGCGACTATCGTTTCCCCTTTGTCGCGCCCGGGACCTATCGCCTGTTGGTCGAGCCGCCCGCGCCTTTCACCGCGCCGTCGACCGCCGATCCTTCGGCCTTGGCCCGTTTCCGCCGCCCCGATGACGGGCTGCCCTACACGATTACCGGCGGCAGCTACGGCGCGGCGTTCACGCTGGCCGACCCCGCGCCGGTGCGGATCGACATTCCCGTCGACCAGCCCGGCGGCGAGTTGGTCGTGCGCAAGACAACCTCGACGCAGGTCGCCGTGCCCGGCGACGCGATCCAGTACCGGATCGAGGTATCGAACCGCGATTCGCGCCGAAGTAGCGGCGTGGTGACCGTCCGCGACGCGCTGCCCAAGGGGATGCGGCTGCGGCTCGACACGGTGCGCGCGGATGGCGTGCGCGTCGATCCTGTTGTCGCCGAAAACGGCCGCGACTTCAGCGTCACCCTGCCCGCGCTCGCAGCGGGGCAGCGGGTTTTGCTCACCTATCTCGCCGAAGTAATCGTGTCCGCGCAGCCTGGGAACGCCCTCAATCGAGCCACCGCGACCGATAATCGCGGCGCGACGTCGAACGTCTCGGAGGCGACCGTGTCGATCAAGCGTGGCCAGCTGGGCGACCGGATGACGATCATCGGGCGCATCACCGACGGCGGCTGCGGCGTGAATCCGGGCAAGTCCGCCGGGATCGACGGCGTGCGCGTGATGCTGCAGGACGGCAGCTATGCGGTCACCGACCAGGACGGCCGCTATCATTTCGAGGGCGTGCGCCCCGGGCTGCATGTGGTGCAGATCGACCCGTCGACGCTGCCGCTGGACCGGGCACCGGTCGACTGCGCGCGCTCGACGGCGAGCGCGGGCAGCGCGATCTCGCGCTTCGTGCAGGGCCGTGGCGGCTCGCTGAAACGCGCCGATTTCCGCGCCATTGCCAGCGCCCCGCGCGCCGCTCCGAACACGAGCACGGTCGAGGCGCCGGTCGTGCTCAGCGACCCCGACGCCGCGGGCGCGAACCGCGACTGGCTGGCAGGCGAAGCCCCCGGCATCGGCTGGCTTTTCCCAACCCCCGACCACAACCCGCGCGCCAAGGCGGTACGTGCCGCGATCAAGCACGCACCGGGGCAGACGGTGACGCTCATGATCAACGGCAAACCCGTCGATCCGCTCGCTTACGAAGGCGCGCGCAAGTCGGGCGATGGCCTGGTCGTGGTCAGCGTCTGGCGCGGGATCGAGATCCGCGAGGGCGAGAACCGCCTCGTCGCCACAGTCAAAGACGCCAACGGTGCTGTGGTCGAAACCCTCGAACGCAGCGTCCATTATTCGATCACCCCGATGCGCGCGGCGCTGATCCGCGAAAAGTCGGTGCTGATCGCCGACGGCGTTACGCGCCCGGTGCTCGCGGTCCGCCTGACCGACCGCGACGGCAAGCCCATCCGCAGCGGCCTGACCGGCGATTTCAGCGTCCCTGCCCCCTATTATCCCGCGGTCGAGGCCGATGCGCAGCAAGCGCGCCAGCTGTCGGGCCTCGAGCGCGCGCGGCCGGTGTGGAAGATCGCCGGCGACGACGGCATCGCCTATATCGAACTCGAACCCACGACCGCATCCGGCACGCTGACGATCGACTTCGCCTTCCGCGACGACAAGGTCACCCGCAACCAGACGATCGAAACCTGGCTCGATCCCGGCAATCGTCCGTGGACCGTCGTCGGCTTCGCCGCGGGCACGATCGGCTACAACACGCTCGACGATCGCATGGAACCGGTCGCCGAAACGCTTGACGACCTCAATGGCGACGCACGCCTCGCGCTCTATGCCAAGGGCCGCGTGCGCGGTAAGTGGTTGATAACGCTTGCTTATGACAGCGACAAGGACAAGGACGACACGCGTTTCGGCGGCGTGATCGATCCGCGCGCCTATTACACCATCTATGCCGACCGCAACGAGACGCGCTACGACGCCGCCTCGGTGCGCAAGCTCTACCTAAGGCTGGAACGTCCGCAATTCTACGCGATGTTCGGCGATTTCGAGACCGGCATTTCGGAGCCGCAACTCGCCCGCTACCAGCGCGCGCTCAACGGCGGCAAGGCCGAATATCGCGGCCCGAACGTCGCCGCGACCGCCTTCGCCGCCGACACGCCGTACCGCTTCCGCCGCGACGAGATCCAGGGCAACGGCCTGACCGGCCCCTACCAGCTCGGCGCCAAGGATATCCTGCCCAACAGCGAGCGGATCGTCATCGAGACGCGCGACCGGCTGCACAGCGAGCGCATCGTCGAGACGCGCACGCTGACGCGCCACATCGATTACGACATCGATTATTTCGCCGGCACATTGCGCTTCCGCGAGCCGGTGCTCAGCCGCTCGTCGGGGCTCGACCCGCAGTTCATCGTCGCCGAATATGAGGTCGACGGCATCGGCGAGCGCGTGCTCAACGCGGGCGGGCGTGTGAGTTATCAGTCGAGCGACGAGAAGCTTCGCGTCGGCGCCACCTTCATCCACGACGAGGACAGCGACGCGAAGACCAACCTCGGGGGCGTCGATGCGCGCTATCGCCCGAATGTCGACACCGAAATCCGCGCCGAATTCGCGGTTAGCGACGCCTCGGCCAAGGGCGGCAGCGCGGTCGCCGCCGCGGGCCGCGCGACGGCGTGGCTGGTCGAGGCCGAGCATCACAGCCGCACGGTCGACGTGCTCGCCTATGTCCGCGAACGCGAGACGGGTTTCGGCGCGGGCCAGCTCAACCGGGGAGAGGACGGCACGCGCAAGTTCGGCGTCGATGCGCGGCTACGTGCCACGCGCACGCTGTCGCTGACCGGCAGCGCCTGGCAGGAAGATTATCTCGACGTTGGTTCGCGCCGCCGTGCTGCGCGCGCGCTGGTCGAATATGACAATGGCACAACCGTCGCGCGCGCCGGCATCACCCACGCCGACGACCGGCTGAGCGACGGCACACGCAACAGCTCGAACATCGTCCAGTTCGGCGCGACGCAGCGCCTGTTCGAAAAGCGCCTCGAACTCGACGCGCAGACCGAATTTGCCTTGGGCGGCAAGGATGCAAGCGTCGATTTCCCGACCCGCCACCGTTTGGGCGCGCGCTTCGCGATCACGCGAGACGTCAACCTCGTCGGCAGCTACGAGATCGCCGACGGCGACAGCATCAAGGCGCGTACCGCGCGGCTCGGCTTCGACCTGGCGCCCTGGGCCGGTGCGCGGCTGCTCGCGACGGCGAACCGGCAGGATATCGGCGAATATGGCCCGCGCAGCTTCGCCGCTTACGGCCTGTCGCAGTCGCTGCGGCTCGGCAAGAAGCTGACGGTCGATCTGTCGGTCGACGGCAACCGCACGCTGGGCGGAATCCGCGCCGGCGATGTGCTCAACCCCGAGCATCCGGTCGCCTCGGGCGGATTTCTCGGCGGGAACGGGACGCTGACCGAGGATTTCGTCGCAATCAGCACCGGCGCGACGTACCGCACCGAGCGCTGGACGTTGACGGGGCGCGCCGAATTTCGCGATGGCGAGCTTGCCAATCGCTATGGGCTGACGCTCGGCGGCCTCCGCCAGCTCGGCGAGGGCCGCGCGCTAGGGGCGCTCTTTACTTACGCCAAGGCGAGCGGCGCCGGCACGGTCCCTACGACCGAAGTCATGAGTTTCGAGATGAGCTGGGCGCATCGCCCCGCCGAATCGCGCGTGTCGTGGCTCAACAAGACCGAGTTCCGCTCGGACAAGGTGCGGGGTGCCATCGCGGGCCAACCGGGCCCGATCGGCGGCGGCGAGCTGACCATCGACGGCGACGCGACAAGCCGCCGCGCGCTCAACAGCCTGTCGGTCAACTGGACCCCGATGGGCAACCGCGAACTCGATGGACGCCGCGGCGCCGACCGCATGTGGTACGAACGCGCCGAAGTCGGTTTTTTCTGGGGCACGCGCTATAATTTCGACAAGTATGGCGTCGATGATGTGAAGGGCTGGTCGAACCTGCTCGGCGCCGACTTCCGCTTCAACCTCGGCGAGCATGTCGACGTCGGGGCATCGGGCACCGTGCGCGTCGGCACCGGCGGCGATACGGTGAGCTGGGCGGGCGGCCCGACGGTCACGCTGGCG
Source organism: Sphingomonadaceae bacterium 3R27E2-A (assembly GCA_005503165.1). Lineage (GTDB taxonomy): Bacteria > Pseudomonadota > Alphaproteobacteria > Sphingomonadales > Sphingomonadaceae > Sphingopyxis. The sequence continues at coordinate 24,096 of SCNT01000045.1, read as the reverse complement.
CCGATGAAGAATGCGAATGTGACGCTCGGCTATAATTTCGCAGGCTTCCACGACCGCGATTTCGAGGGCAGCCGCTATTCGCGCTCGGGCGCCTATTTGACCTTCAAGCTGAAGTTCGACCAGACGAGCTTCCAGGGGCTGGGGCTCTAAGTCCGACCCCAATTCCGTTCGTGTCGAGCGAAGTCGAGACACGCCGCGTTCGCGCGTGGCTTCACGTGTCTCGACTTCGCTCGACACAAACGGGTTGTTGGTCAGGCGTTAGTCCGCGAACAGCAGGACCGGCGTCTCGATCAGCTTCTTGAGCGCCTGGACATAGCTTGCCGCATCCCAGCCATCGACGACCCGGTGGTCGCAGCTGATCGACAGGTTCATCAGCTTCGCGCGGCGGATGTCGTCGCCGTCGAACACCGGCCGCTCGACGATCTTGTTCGGGCCGATGATCGCAACCTCGGGGCGGTTGATCACAGGCGTCGTCGCGATGCCGCCGAGCGGGCCGAGCGAGGTCACGGTCAGCGTGCCGCCGGTCAGTTCCTCGACCTTCGCCTTGCCCGTGCGCGCGGCCTCCGCCAAGCGGCTGATTTCGCTCGCGAGTTGCCAGACATTCTTGTCCTGCGCGTCGCGGATCACCGGGACCATCAGCCCCGCATCGGTCTGTGTCGCCATGCCGAGGTGCACCGCGCCATAGCGCGTCACCACGCCGCCCTCATCGTCGTAGCGTGCGTTGATCATCGGGAACTCAGGGATCGTGCGGCAGATCGCGACGATCAGGAAGGGCAGCATCGTCAGCTTCGGGCGGCCGCCGCGGTTGGCGTTGAGGTCCGCACGCATATCCTCGAGCGCGGTGACGTCCATCTCCTCGACATAGGTGAAATGCGGGATCGCGCGCTTCGCGGTCGCCATATTCTCGGCGATCTTGCGGCGCATGCCGATGACCTTGACCGGCTCGTCCGCGCGCGCGCGGCTCGCGCCGGGGGCGTGATAGCCCTGCCGGCCGCTGTAGCGCAGGAACGCGTCGAGGTCCGAATGGCGGATGCGGTCGCCCTCTGCCTGGACCTGGCCGAGATCGACGCCGAGGTCCTTCGCGCGCGCGCGGACCGCGGGCGATGCGAGGACCTGCCGGTCGTGCGCCGGGGCGACCACCGGGGCCGGCGCGGGTGCGGGTGCCGGGGTGGGCGCAGGCGCCGCGACAGGCGCGGGCGCGGCAACTTCGGCGACCGACACTTCTTCAGCGCCCGGCGTTTCCGCGATGATTTCTTCCTCGACCGGCGTATCGGCCGGCGGCGCTTCGACTTCGCCATCCCCGTCGCCATCAGTCTCGATCACCGCGAGCGTCGACCCGATCGGGATCAGGTCGCCGACCTCGCCCGCCAGTTCGACGACGATCCCCGACACCGGCGATTCCATTTCGACGGTCGCCTTGTCGGTCATCATGTCGGCGAGCTGCGCATCTTCCTCGACGCGCTCGCCGATCTTCACATGCCAGGCGACGATTTCGGCCTCGGCGATGCCTTCGCCGATGTCGGGCAGACGGAATGAATAGCGGGCCATGACGTCAGTCCTTCAAGATTTTCGTGAGCGCGGTCGCGATGCGCACGGGGCCGGGAAAATAGGCCCATTCGAGGCTGTGCGGATAGGGCGTGTCGAAGCCGGTGACACGTTCGACCGGCGCCTCGAGATGGTAGAAGCAGCGTTCCTGCACCAGCGCCGCAAGCTCGGCGCCGAAGCCCGAGGTGCGCGTCGCCTCGTGGACGATCAGGCAGCGGCCGGTCTTCTTCACCGACGCCTCGATCGCCTCGATGTCGAGCGGCAGCAAGGTGCGCAGGTCGAGGATTTCGGCGTCGATACGCATTTCCTCGACGATCGTCTTCGTCACATGCACCATCGTGCCATAGGCGAGGATCGTCAGCGCCTCGCCCTCGCGGACGGTCGCGGCCTTGCCGAGGTCGATGCGGTAATAGCCTTCCGGCACCGTGCTCGCGTCATGTTTTGACCAGGGTTCGACCGGGCGGTCGTAATAGCCGCTGAACGGGCCGTTGTAGATGCGCTTGGGTTCGAGGAAGACGACGGGGTCGTTGTCCTCGATCGCCGCGATCAGCAGGCCCTTGGCATCATAAGGGTTCGACGGGATTACCGTCTTCACGCCGCAGATGTGCGTCATGATGCTTTCGGGCGACTGGCTGTGCGTCTGCCCGCCGAAAATGCCGCCCCCAAACGGAGTTCGTACCGTCATCGGACAGATATAGTCGTTCGCCGAGCGGTAGCGCAGCCGCGCGGCCTCGCTGACCAGCTGGTCGAGCCCGGGGTAGATATAGTCGGCGAACTGGATTTCGGGGACCGGACGCAGGCCATAGGCGCCCATGCCGACCGCGACGCCGATGATGCCGCATTCGTTGATCGGCGTGTCGAAGACGCGCGTCTTGCCATGCTTTTTCTGCAGGCCCGCGGTCGCACGGAACACCCCGCCGAAAAAGCCGACATCCTCGCCCATCACCACCGTGTTGGGATCGCGCTCGAGCATGACGTCCATGGCGCTGTTGATCGCCTCGATCATGTTCATGGTTTTGGTGTCGGAGTTTGAAGACGCTGGCATCATTCGGGCTTCCAATTGGGGCCGAATTTGGCCTCTTGCTCGGCGAGCATCTGATCGCATTGTTCCTTGAGATGCCAGGGCATCTCCTCGAACACGTCCTGGAACATCGTCTCGAACGGCTGGTGCATGCCGTGACCCAATATGCCGAGCTTTTCCGATTGCTTCTGGGTCGTCTTGACCAGCTCGTCGAGTTCCTTGGCCTGCGCCTCGTGGCGCTCGGCATCCCATTCGCCCAGCGCGATCAGATGCTGCTTCAGCCGCGCGATCGGGTCGCCGAACGGCCAGGCGCTCGCTTCCTGCGCGGCGCGATAGGCGCTGGGGTCGTCCGACGTGCTGTGCCCTTCGGCGCGATAGGTGAAATGCTCGATCAAGGTCGGGCCGTTGTTCGTCCGCGCGCGATCGGCGGCCCACTGCGTCGCCGCATAGACCGCAAGCGGATCATTGCCGTCGATGCGCAGCCCCGCGATACCATAACCCACGGCGCGCGCCGCAAAAGTCGTGCGCTCGCCGCCGGCAAAGCCCGAGAAGCTCGAAATCGCCCATTGATTGTTCACGACGTTAAAAATCACCGGCGCGTTGTAAACGGTCGCAAAAGTCAGCGCCGAGTGGAAGTCGCCCTCCGCCGACGAGCCCTCACCACACCACACGGTCGCGATGCGGCTGTCGCCCTTCGAGGCCGAAGCCATCGCCCAGCCCACCGCCTGCGGATATTGCGTCGCGAGGTTGCCCGAGACGCTGAAGAAGCCATGCTCAGGCGCCGAATACATGATCGGCAGCTGTCGCCCCATCAGGTGATCGCCGCGGTTCGAATAAATCTGGTTCATCATCTGGATCAGCGGATAGTCGCGCGCGATCAATATGCCCTGCTGGCGATAGCTGGGGAAGCACATGTCGGCGCGGTCGATTGCCATCGTCGAGGCGATCGACGTTGCCTCTTCGCCCGTGCATTTCATGTAAAAGCTGGTCTTGCCCTGCCGCTGCGCGCGGAACATGCGGTCATCGAAAGCGCGCGTCAGCATCATGTAGCGCAGCATCACGCGCAGCCGCTCGGGGGTCAGCTTGGGATCCCATGACCCCTTGGCGACGCCGTCGAAATCGAGCACGCGCACGAGGCCGTAGCACAGGTCGCGCATCGCCTCGGGCTTGCTGTCCTCGCTCGGCCGCGGGGTTGCGCCGACCTCGGGGACGACGATGTCTCCGAAGTCGGGAGTGTCGCCTGGGCGGTAGCGCGGCTCGGGAATATGGAGCGACAGCGGCGGCAGATTGCTCGCCGGGCGCCCGGGCGTGTCAGACATGTCCTCGTCCTTCGAGGCGCGAATCACTGCGCCTAGTTATATTTCAACGTAACGACATATTATTTCGGTCGCCATACGAATGCAACGGCGGCGCTCAGACCGCGACGGGCGCGGAAATATGCGCCTGCGGGGCATAATCCTCCACCGCGAAATCCTCGAACCGATAGTCGAAAATGCTCAAAGGCCGGCGAAGGATGCGCAGCCTGGGCGCCCCGTCGGGGACGCGGCGCAACTGCTGTTCGACCAGATCGGCGTGGTTGAGGTAGAGATGCACGTCGCCGCCGGTCCACACGACCTCGTGCGCGTGCAGCCCCGTCTGCTCGGCGACCATCCGCGTGAGCAGCCCCGCCTCGAAGATATTGAAGGCGAAACCCAGCCCGAGATCGCACGAACGCTGGAAGAGCAGACACGACAGCCCGCCGTCGCTGCGGACGTGGAACTGATAGGTCATGTGGCACGGCGGCAGCGCCATGCGGTCGAGGTCGGCGACGTTCCAGCCGGTGAAGATATGGCGCCGCGACCCCGGGTTGGTCTTGAGCGAGTCGATCAGCGCCGCGATCTGGTTGTGGCCTTGGCTTGCGCGGCGATAAAGCCCCTCGCCCGCCGGTTCGTAGCGCGGCCAGTTGACCCACTGGTGGCCATAGACCGGCCCGAGATCGCCCCATTTCGCAGCGAAATCGCCGTCGGCGATGATCCGAGCCTCGAAATCCTCCGCGCTGACCTCCTCGCCGCTCGCCTTGCGATATTTTTCGAGCGGCCAGTCGGTCCAGATCTTCACCCCCTGCGACACCAGGGCGCGGATATTGGTATCGCCGGTGAGGAACCACAAAAGTTCGCGCAGCGCGGTCTTCCAATAGACGCGCTTGGTGGTGAGCAGCGGGATCGCATCGTCCGTCAGCGAAAAGCGCATCGTTTCGCCGAACAGCGACCGCGTGCCGACGCCGGTGCGGTCGACGCGTTCGTCGCCCTCGACCCAGATGCGGCTCATCAGGTCGAGATATTGCAGTTCATAATGGATGGACTCAGGCAAGATTCGCTCCCGGCTTTGACATATTGCTACGCTTCGCAGGACGAGGCGGCAAGCGCCGCGGGCGATCCTCCATTGCGGGGTAATCGCCGCTTTGGCTTTGCCGCGCGGCGGCGCATGAAGGCGCGCCATGACCCGCCATGATCCCATCGAAACGCCCGGCGCGACGCCGGCGGCGCCCGGTTTTGTACCGCGGCGAGGAGGAGGAACTCGCACGCCTGTTGCTGCGCCCCTGTTTTCCCGCCGACGACGAAATGCTGCTGATCGCGGGCTTCGATGCCTTCGACCGGCTGCTGTGCATCGAACATGCCGAGGGCGACCGGAGCGGCCGCTGCGTCATCCCGCCGCCTATCTGGCGCGCGGCGCTGGGCGCGATGCCCGCGCAGATCCTGCTCGCCCACAATCACCCGTCGGGGATCGCACGCCCCAGCGACGCCGACATCGCGACGACGCGCGAATGCGCGCGCTTCCTGGCGCCCCTCGGGATTGCCCTCTCGGACCATATGATCTTTACCGCGGAAGGCCATTTCAGCTTCTGGCGTGCCGGATTGCTCTGATCGCAGCAATCATGCCGGCTATGCCGATTGGCGCTTGAAGTTCGCAAGATGCGCGTCTAGGGGACCGCTCTGCCTTCGCGGCGGCCCATAAGGCCGTTCGCCAAGATCGGTCGGGGAGTAGCTCAGCCTGGTAGAGCACTGTCTTCGGGAGGCAGGGGCCGGAGGTTCGAATCCTCTCTCCCCGACCAGTTTCTTTTGATATCAACACCCCTTGTAACCAGCGGGCAGAACACCTAGATTGGCGTCACGCCGCTATGGTTTTCCCCCTTTCCATCGCGGCGCAGTGTCCCACCGAACGGTGCGGGCGCGTCCTCCCTGGACCCTGGCCACCTCGTACTTCGGTACGAGGTGGTTTTTTATTCGGCTGCCTGCGGGAGCGCCAAGGCCCCCGGCGAGGCGGCGGAAACTTCCTGCAAAAGCTCATAAAACCAATCCGATAAAGGCTTCAACTTGTCGCGATCGGGCGTCCTGTCGCGTCGCAGATAAAGGCTGCGGTCGATCTCGATCTGCACCGCCTGCACGCCGCGGTCGGGGCGCCCGTGGGTGCGGACGATATGCCCGCCGGCATAAGGCTGGTTGCGCGAGACGGGCACGCCGAAGCGTTCCGCCGATGCGACCACCGCATCAACCAGCCATGGATCGGCGGTATCGCCGAAGCGATCCCCGACGACGATCTGAGCGCCGTGCCCCGCCTGCCCCGGCGGAATCGAGGGCATACTGTGCAGATCGACGAGAATCGCATGCCCGAAGCGGATGCGCGTCCCCTCAAGCGCGTCAGCGAGCGCCGCGTGGAAGGGACGATGCAGCGATTCGAGGCGCCAGGCGAGCGCGGCGCGGTCGAGCGGCTTCTTCCACAATGGGCCGACATCGGCGAGCCGGGTGGGAATCACGCCGAGACCCGCGCGCTCCTTGCGCCCCGGTGCCGAAAATTGCGCGCGCAGCTGTGTTGCGACCTCACCGGGAGCCATTTGGCCCTCGCCGCGATTGCAATCGGCAACGGCGCGCGCCCACATCGCTTGGATCACCGTCGCCCCCGCTTCGGTTGCGCGGGAGGCGATCAGGTCGGACCAGCCATCCTCAAGCCGTTCAAGCTCCGGCTGCGACGCCCGCGCGGCCTCGATAATTTCTGGTGGATAGATGCGGCCGGCGTGCGCCAGCGACACCACCACCGGTGCTGCATTCGCGTCCGGACGCTCGACGGTTATGGGAGCGGGAAGGTCGGGGCGGCAGCGCATCTGCATGACGTGGCAAAAATCGGTCGGGGAATCCAGCGTCGCCGAAATTTGTTAAGTTTGTCGCGCTATGAGACGGTTTCGAATATAGCACCGATGCCCGGAGGCACGGCGGCGGGACCATGGGGGCGACGATTGGCATGATTCGCATATTGCTGGCGGAAGACGATGACGTGATGCGTGAATATCTCGCGCGTGCGCTGACCAGCGCGGGCTATCACGTCACCGCGGTCGACCGCGGCACCGAGGCAGTGCCGCTGATCGATTCGGGCACCTTCGACCTCCTGCTCTCCGACATCGTCATGCCCGAAATGGACGGAATCGAACTCGCGCAGCACACCGCCAAGGTCGCGCCGCAGACGCAGGTCATGTTCATCACCGGTTTTGCTGCAGTCTCGCTGCGCGCCGAGGAAAATGTGCCGCAGGCGAAATTGCTGTCGAAGCCCTTTCACCTCAAGGATCTGGTGCGCGAAGTCGACAATCTGTTCGGCCGCGCCGACCGTTCGCACCAACAATAAGAGCTCATCCGCGCGCGAAGGGCTTGCCAAGCCGCGCGAGGGACTATAGGGGGCGCGTCACCCCAAGGGATGGGCGTGTAGCTCAGTGGTAGAGCACTGTGTTGACATCGCAGGGGTCGCAAGTTCAATCCTTGCCACGCCCACCATCGAAAGCCCCCGCGAACCGCAAGGTTTTCGGGGGCTTTTGGTTGAATATCAGACATTCCGGCCTCCATTGACCACCGATAGCGCGGGCTTCGACTGCGGTAAACCTGCGGTAAAAGCGCCGGGAGCGAGGGCTTCAATCTGGTCGATGATCGATTCGGTTGCCGCGAGCGCCCTCCCCAAATTTTCGATGGCCGGAAGTGCATAGAGATCACTGATGCTGGTTTTATGGTGGCCGAGCATGATCTCGCCTTGGCGCCAATGCTCCTCGCCAATGATCCGACGCGCGAGATGCGACACCGACCTGCGAATGAGCTTCTGCCCCGCTTCGCCATCGGTCGGAAGGCTGAGTTCGGTCGCCATTGCATCCCATGCTGACCGCACGCTCAGAGCTTGAACGAAGGGACCTGAGGTCGCTTCGATTAGCGGCACGATCTGTTTGGCGGCCGGGACGGTTGGTCGATATTTCCGCGTCTGCTTGCGCCCGTCGGGATTGAGCGCGATCGCCGGGATCTGGCGTAACCACTGCCGGCGCTTCGGTGCGGTGCTGAAATCATGGGCCGCATCGGGGCGACACCATGTTGCGACGGAAATGCGCAGAAAGGCGAGGAGGTTGTCGCGCTTTTTCTTCGGTTCCATCGCGTAGCGGAACATCGAGGCCAGTTCGGCAACGTCCGAGCGATGCATCGGGGTGCGATTGACCTCGCTCACCTGCTGCGACTTGAAATGCACCCTGCCAGTTTTGGCGCGAATCGCCGCGGCGAGGCCGATAATGCTGTTCTCAGCGGTGCCTGGTGCGCGGGGCCTTTCCTTGCCTTTGGGCGACACGATCGGCTTTGCCAGCAAATGCGCCCGCAGCTTTGAGACCCAGGCTTCGTTGATGTCGTCGCACCGGACGTCGTGGCAGTGCGAGACGATATATTGCGTGACGTGCGCTAGGCGTGGGGCCAGTTCCGGCTTTTCCTCGTTTAGCACGAGATAGTCAGTGATCGCGACCGTCACGAACGGGTTGCGCTCGCCTGTTTGCATCGGCTGGCCGCAGGTAGGGCAGAAGCACCTGCCTTCGCCTTCAAGGTAGAGCCGGTCAAGGACCTCTTTCGCGGCTGGCACATCTCGAGTGCCCGCTGACCGGCTTCGCTCGCGCTTAGCTCGCTCGTCGTACCAGACGATTTCGAGGTTTCCCCGGTCGCTTCGGGGATAGAGTTTATAGGCGCCGCGGTGGTAGAGCGGGCGCGGGCGCTTCGTTGCAGGCATATGTTCCTCTGATATTCTGCGGCTGCTTGATGAAGGGTGTCATAGGCACCCGTCGAGACGAGCAGGTCAAGGTCTGCCGGCGAGAGCGTGATACCCTTGCCTTGGTCTATGCGCTTAGACAGGCGGCGGTCGAGATCCGCAGGCGAACTCACGGAAACAGCCAATCGCTCGCCCGAACATGGCCGGGCTTGGTTTCGACGAAGCCGAGTTGCCCGGCCTTGGAAATGTAGACGCCAAGCGTGCTGGCGGTGCGCGACAGGCCGACAGCATCGGCAAGAGCGTCGCGGCTGATCCAATTTGGGTGCTCAGCGACGACACGGTCGAACACGCCCTGCGCCGCGGGATTGAGCATCGATCGCGCTTCGATGACGACTTGGGCCTTCGAGATGTTTTCGGGCCGGTTGGCGAGGGCGGCACCTTTCTCGGTCAGCCCGACCATGCCCGGCTGCGAAACATCGACCAGCCCGGCTTGGGTGAGCTTCGAGATATAGACCCCGAATGTCGACGCCTTGGGCGACAGCCCCGCGATTACGCACGCCCGCCGGCGCTCGATATGGGAGAAACCAAGACCCGACCACCATGCGATCGCGTCGAGCACCCTTTGCTGTGACGCCGGGATAGTTCCATCGCCGGTCGAGACCGGCTTCGCGCGCTTCATGCGCCGGGGCTCGGCGGCTTTCGCGGTCGCTGGCGCCGGTTCGCGCGCGGGCAGCCGAGCGGCAGCGGCGGCTGGCGCGTCGCTTTCCTGCCCCTGAAGCGCGGTTCGCGCGCGCTCGATCATGGCGAGGCGGACTTCTGCGCACCCCTTCCAATAGTCGCGGTCCTTTTCGAGACTCAGATTATCAGCCTCGATCCGGCTGATGCGCTCACGGAGCTTTAAGATTTCGCCCGAATTGTGCGTTCCAGGCAAATCGTTCGGCGCTTCCCCTTCGTCGGCCTTCGGCGCCAGCGCGGCCCGGATCGCCGCCATGTCGATCTGCGCCAGCAACCGGGGCTCAACCGGCGCTTCCCCAGGTTCCGGCGTCCGGCTGCTGTCGAAGGTCGACGGCATCGGGGTGACGCCTCGCTCGAGCAACCCGAGCCGCGGCGAATAGACCCACCGCTCACCCCGTTCGAGCTTCGCGAGCGAGGCCATGACGGTCTTCCGCGTCTCGGCGTCACCGTTGGCCTTGAGATAGTCGTCGATCGCCTTCTGGTCCTGCGGCGCGATGAGCTGGTGCGCGATGACGGTCTGGACCTGCGATAGCACCGCCTTGGTGATGTCCGCCGGGCGCTGTGTGATCGCGGTGAGGACGAAGCCAGCGAGGCGGCCGCGCTTGGCAACCCACGACATCTGCTCGGCGAGTTGAAAGCCAAAGTCGTCCGGAGCGGTCTGCGGTGCGAACTCATCGGCCTCGTCGACCACGAGATGGAAGTTGCCCTTCGGCTTCCGACGAAGCGTGCGCATCAAGCCGAGCACGAAGCGGCGCTGGTCGCGGCCGTCCATCGCGCTGACATCGACGACCGCTGACACTCCCCCGGCGATGATCGCGCCGACGGCCTCGCCTTGGTCCGGCTCGATGCCGACGTCGCCATGATCGCCGCCGAAGATGGGGATATCGAAGCCCGGCCCGTCGCCGGCGGCATTCGAACGCAAACCCCACCATGCCCCGGTCGGATCCAGGATGCACAGATGCCGGCGGTCGGTCAGCAGCGCCTCGACCTCATCCTTGGCCGTGACGGTCTTTCCGGCTCCGCTCGTGCCGATGATCGCCTTGTGCGTGTCGAGATAGGGGGCGAGCTTCATTTCGTGCTTTCCTTCATCTCAGCCACCCGCTTCCCCCGCCATTCCTCGGCTTCGTCGAACTCGGGAAATATAGCCGGTCCCTCGCCCATGCTCATCGGCTGGACATGATATCGGGGGCTGTTGTCGGCGACGGCATAGGTGCCTTCGTGGTCGATCTGGACCGGGCGCGTGTGGAGATTCAGGACGGCATAGGGCATCAAGCTGCCCTCCACGGCAGGGCGTCATGCAGCACGCCGTCTAGGTGGCGCCCGGCGCGCTTCTTGCCGATGCGCCACAAGTCGGGCTCGTCGTCGCGGTGCAATTCTTCACTGACGCGCGGCGTGATTTCGTCGAAGTGCCAATGGCCGTCGCACCAAGAGGCGACCTTTTCGGTACGGGTTTGCGCATAATCGGCGCATTCTCCCGGAGCCCACTCCCCCCATTGTTTTAAATGAAAGTCGACTCCAGCGGCGGCGCACTGGTCGCGCAGCGAGCGCGCCCAATCGGGATGCATCGGCCGCGCCCCGGGCCCGCTCTCGCCGCCGACGATCACGCCATCGATCCGACGCATCGGAACCGACGGTGTGCCGAATTTCGGATCGGTGCTGATCGCTGGCTTGTGCCCGCGACCGCCGCACTGGTGGCATCGGCCCTTCGGCCATCGCGCAAGATGGCCAGTCCCGCAGCACAGATCGCAATGAAAATCGACGCGAGGCAGGACGATCGGACCCAGCAGGGGCTCAAGCGACAGGAAGCGCCCAAAAGCATCAGGCGTGTTGATCAGGTGAACGATTCGCTCGTCCAGACGCGGCTGATCCTCTGCTGACGTACCTAGCCAGACATTCTTGATCGCCCCGCGCTTCATCAACCACAGGTCACCGATAAACTCGTTGCCAGTGCCGATCTTAGCTTCGGGCCAATCGTTGACGATTTGGCTGACCCGCCGCGCCCAGCCAGCATCGGCGAAATAATCCCGCATCCGCGCCGACCGCTTCGTCAGCACCAGATGCTTGTGCTGCGGCGTCAGCGCCATCACCGCGAACATTCGGTCGATCCAGTCGTCGGGCACCGCGTCGTGGAACGTGTCGCCATGCGCGTTCCAGAAGATCGTCCGCGACCGCCGCCAGCGCAGCGGCTGCAGCAGCGCCGTTTCGGACAGCCGCACCTCGCCCGTCCACACCATCCCGCCCTTCGACGGCATGGTCAGCCCCTGCCGCACCGGAAAGCGATGCGCCTGCTTCATCGCATAGCAATTCGTGCACCCCGGCGACGCGAGCGAACAGCCGTTGATCGCATTCACCGTGGCATCGCACCACTCGATTTTCGTGCCGTCGCTCATTGGTCGATGTTCCTTTGTTCGACGGCGAACGAGACCGCGACGACCCAAGGGTTCGCGTCCCAAGATCCGGCGCCGTTGAGGTGCTCCCAAAGATACGAATAGATCGGCACGGCCTCGTGCTCGATCCACGGAAAGTCGGGGAGCTTGAAGTGCGGGTACGGCGCGCCATCGCGCCTGCCCGTGTCGACCACACCCTCGGCGATCGCGTCTTCCTCGCTGCAATCCTGCAGCCGCTCTACCCGCACGTCGGTGACGGTGAGCGTCAGGCGCGATGCCCACCGGGGCATGAAGATTGAGACCCGCGTTTTGCCAGATGGGCCGCCGTCGCGGGGCGTGGCAACATAATCGACCGGGACGCCGATCGGGATCAACTTGGGCTTCTTATCGTCCCACGATGCACCGGCGCGCCACGTCTCTTTGACCCACAGGCGGTCGCCTACAGAGAACGGCGCAAAGTCAGGACCGATCTCAGGCACGCGACCTTCCGGCCCGAACCACCCGCCATGGGCATTGTGGACGTGAAATTGATCACCGTTCGGCTCGACGAACTTTGCCACCCGCCGCGTCTGCGTCTTTCGGCCGGCTAGCAGTGCACGGACCATCGGCCCGGAAAACAGAATCGGGCGGTCAGCCATTTTTGGTCTCCGACGCGCGGGGAGCGGCCGCGACACTGCTGCTCATTTCGGGAAGAGGCGCCGTCGCGGCCGCGCTACCGAGCAGCCACCAGCCTGACGACGTGAGCGCCCAATAGGTGCAGACCCCGCAAATGCACAGAGCCGGGATCGCGAGCACGAAGGCGAACAGGGCGGTACCGACCTTCACAGCACCATCTCCCGATCGTCACGCCGCAGCCGATACCGAGAGACCCGCGGATAGTGCCGCTGGCGATCATACGGGACATGCTTGCCGCAGGCCTCGACGAAGAACGCCCTGCCCTGCCCGTCGATCTCGACGCTGCCTGGTTTGTGCGCCCGGCTCACGGTTTGTCATCCGGTGTTGGGATAGAGGCGAGGGCTTGGGAACACGCGCTTAGCTCCATTGCTTCGGCCTCCCCGCAAGTTCCTCGCGCTCGCCCTGAGTGAGGAAGCTGGGATTCGCCTTCCATGCGCGCTCGCACGTGGCACAGCAGTCGAAAAAGCCGCCATCATCGGACACTATCCGGCAGGCTTTTCGCGGACAGAATGAGCATTGTACCTTTACTGGTTCGACCATCGCCCGGCCTCCCGCTTGTCTGCTTCTTCGCGTAATCGGCGTTGCGTGAAGGCCAATTCCCGCTCGCCCTGCTGTCGGCGCTGCTCGTCGGCCTCGCGGTATGCCGCGATCTCGGTGCGAAGTCGGGTGATTTCGTCGCGCATCTCTACGGTCAGCGCCCGGCTCGGCGAACACTGCTCCCGCAACACCCGGTTGACCCGCTCGATCAGCTCGCCGCTCATTGCCCTGCGGCCCCGAACTGAACAACAACGGTGATCGCAACGCAGAGAGCTGGTATAACCCAGGCGGGCAAGGCTATGATGGTGGCCTTAACGAGCCCGAATCCGAGGTGACGGGCATAGCGGTATTCCGCGATGATGTCGGAGATGCTCATTGCCCTGCGGCCTTGTCGGTGGGGGCGAGGGCGGCGGCGACAGCTTCGCAATTCTCGATGATGGCCATGATTGTCTCGGCGCGCTGGCCGTAGATTGTCAGCGTAGCTGGCTCAGATCGAGAGATATACGGCCTTCCGGTGTCGGGATCGTATTTGCGTTGGCCGTGATGAGCCGCGCGATACGAGAGGCCTTGATTCGGATCGTTGAGACGCGCGATAGCGTCAATGTCGAGTTTTCTCATAGCCCCCACCTGTGTTCAGCAATGCGGGTGAAGTCCTGCCAGTCGAAACAAGCGGCTTCCGCGCCGGTCCAGATTATTTTGTAGGCTCGTTCGGCAAACCGGCGCGCGTCGGCCTCCGCCGGAAAGCGCAGAGCGTCCCGATGGTCGCGGGTCCAACCACGTCCATTGGCGTATTCAAGGCCACCGTTGTCGCGCTCGATCAGCCATGCTGTCTCTGCGGGAATGATCGGGATGCCGCTATAAAGTTCGTCAGGCCAGCCCATCTCACTTCCCTCCATTGTTGAAGGCGGAGAGGACGGCGAGCGTTCCGTCGTGGCGCTCAACAATGAACGCGCCCCAATCTCCATTGCCGATGTCAGCGCCACCCGGTTGCGCGCATACCCGAAAGCCCTGATCGCCATAGCCGAGTACGGCAACACGATTGTGCAACCAGTCGGGCCATGCCGTGCGAGGCGCGTCCATCAATTCGCGATGAACCTGAAAACTGCGAGTGACGCGTTCGTTGTCGGGCGGAGGGGTGTCGGATAGGGCGGCTCGGCGCAGGATGTTAGCCACATGCTTGAGCGCGTTGCCGTCGGAGAAAGCGGCGTCGTCCGAGACTTCGCCTTCCCACCACACGGTTTTCCATGCGCCCCACGGCTCGAAAAACTTGTCGATGAAGTCCAGCGCCTCCCGCAATCCATCCTGACGCGAGGGGGTGGCAGGGAAAGGCCTAGCATTCCTTCGTGGTGTTTTGTCAGCAGTCTCAGGCACAATTGGCGCGGATGAAGTCGTGGCGTTAAGGCGGTGGCGCGTGTTCCACTCGGCGATAGCGTCCGCCTCGTCCTTGCCTACGGGGCCTTCAATGTTGCAGTATGCGCAGCCGACCCGGCAACAATCGCTTCCAGTGAGCGTCATGATGTCGTCGGTGGTCGGTGCGCCCGCCGCCCCGTAATCATGGCTCTCGCACCAAGGATTCGGGCAGGCCTCGAAATGAGGCCCCTGCGTCACCTCTACCGTGGATGGTTTTGTGTCGTTCTTCATTAAAAATCCCCTGCCGAGAGGTGACAAAAAGTTGCCGGGTTTTTGGGAATGTGGCAGAAAGAAGCGTGTCTTTTCTGACCTACAAATTCCGCATCAAGGATGCTTCGACTGGTCGCCATCTGCGTCGTTATTCGACGGCATGTAACCAAGTCTGGAACTACTGCGTTGCGGTGCAGCGAGAAGCCGAGGCGCGATGGAAAAGCGGCACCGCGAGCAGGTGGCCAACGGCAATCGATCTTTGCAGGCTCACGGTAGGTGGCGGGCTGCTCCTTGGCCTTCACTCTGACACGGTCAATCAGATTTGTAGGCAATTCGTAGCTGCCCGGAACAAGAGGCGACGATCCCCACAGTTTCGTTCCTCGTTCGGCGCAAGGCGCTCTCTCGGCTGGATAATCTTCATCCCACGGGCTGTTCGGATCTCCGCTGGCCAAGTCTCTTACATGAAGAGGCCATTCAAGTTCTGGCAGAGTCGAGAGATCAAGGGCGAATTCAAATCCGGCGCGTTTGTCGAAGACGCCCGGGGCCGCTGGTACGTATGCTTCAACTGCGAAGTTGAAGATGACATGCCCGCTGGCAACGGCAAGGTTGGTATCGATCTCGGCCTGAAAGACGTCGCCACGCTCAGCGACGGCGGGAAGGTCCCCGCGCTTCAACATTACCGACAATACGCCGACGCTTTGGCAGGCGCTCAACGGGCGGGAAACAAGAAGAGGGTGCGCGCCATTCACGCGAAGATCGCGAACGCGCGCCGTCACCACCTTCACGAGCAATCGACGAAGATTGCTCGGAAGAATAGTCTGATCGTTGTCGGCGATGTGAACGCCGCTCAACTGGCAAAGACCAAGATGGCGAAGTCCGTCTTGGACGCCGGATGGGCGACGTTCCGCCATATGCTGCGGTACAAGGCTGCCAGAAGGCAGGCCGCATATGTCGATGTAGACGAGCGATGGAGTTCCCAAACCTGCTCGGCGTGTGGCTGTCTGCCCGCGTCGAGGCCGAGAGGTATCGCAGGGCTTGGAATGAGACGCTGGGATTGCTCGGATTGCGGGGCGTCGCACGATCGCGACGTCAACGCTGCCCGAAACATCCTGCGCGTCGGGCTGGAATGCCAGCCTCCCGCTGGGGAAATCGATAGCTGCGAGGCTAATCGAAGGCATTAACTCTGCCGTCTCGGGTTTGTGTTCAACCCTCCCCATGGGGGTTGCCTTTCAGATGGGTGGCGGCGAGGAAGTAGCGACCCGCGGCGGTGATGCGGAAGAAGCTGTAATCGTGGCGCCGGGTTCCGCAGGTCTTGCAGGGCTTTTCGATCACAACCCGCTCGATCAGGCTGCAGCTGATTGCCTCGGTGACCGTCAGCGGGTCGAACAGATCGGATCGAAGCTGGCCGTCCGCTGGGAATGTGCCGAGCAAATCGAGCATCCGCCTCGCCATCGCCAGTTCCTCAGGGGTGTGGGTCATGACGGGTCAGGCTCACCCGCCGGCGCCTCGCCATAATCCTCGACCGGCACCCCGTCGGCCGCCAGCTTGGCGACCTCGCGAGCCTTGGGGATCGTCACGGCATATTCATCGCCGGCGACGTGACGGAGAGCCGCGGCGTTGGTCGGCGCATCGACGAGGCGGATCGAGCCGCTCGCCTTGTGGCGGACTGCGTAGAGGGCCATCAGCGTGCGCCCTTCTTCGCCTTCGCCGCGACGGGCTTGGGGGCGGCGGGGCTGCGAGCCGTAGCGCGCAGTTCCTTCTTCCTGGCAGCGTCTTTGGCCGCCTTCGTGCGGAACTTTTCGGCGTCGGGGGCCAGATTGGCGACCTGACCGCGCAGGGTCTTGATCGCCTCGCGCGCCGTCGCAAGGGAGGCTCGCTCATTGGCGAGCGCGGCGTCGGCTTCCCGAAGCGATCGGGTCGCGCTCGAGAGTTCGCGGTCGACGGTGTTGCGCGCCTCGATTTCGTCCGCCAGATCGACGATCGCCTTTTTGTACTTGGCGTCGAGCACCGCATATTCCTCGACCGTGATCAGTCCGAGCATCTTCAGAATCCCCATGGTCATTCTCCTTGCTGCTTGAATTTTGCGAGCCACGCGCGGAACCCCGGCCATGCGGCCCAGAACTGCGCCGCGAGCGAGAGGCAGTTGATCCGGTACTTCGCCTCGAAGGTCTGCCAGCCGGTGTCGTGCTGCTCTTGATGATGGCCGTCGCACATCGGGACCGAGTGCTTGTCGGCCACCTTGGTCGCCATGCCTTTGTCGCCCGCATAGTCGACGTGACAGGCCCGGATCTTGCCGCGGCACTCTCCGGTGCGGGACAGGATGCAGCGCCGACCGCGAAGGTATTGCAGGAAGCCCGGCGCGTCCTTTTCTGGCGGCCGACGGGCGTTCTTGTGGCGCGGGCGGGTGTCGGCGCGAAGCATCACCCGGCGGCCTTCTCGACTTCGATCTGGTTCATCAGGCGAGCCAGGTTCTCGGGCTTCTTGAAGAAACGGATTGCTGCGCGCGCCCTCTTGTTCGCGATCTCGCGGCGCACCTTCATCCGGGCGGCCTGCTCCTTACCAACCTTCTTCGCATCGAAGGCCTTGAGGTCCATGTACCGGGCGAGGCAGGCGTGAAGCGTCTTTTCGTCCGACATCTCAGCCCCCCGTCACGGCGCTGAACCGCATCAGCGCGTTATGTTCGGCGTCGCCGACCTCGGTCTGCGCATCGTCCGGCAGCGCTTCCTTGCTGGCCGCGAACTGGTCGATCGCCGCCTTCACGTCGGCCAGAAGTTCGGCCCCGGCGATGCGGCCAAGGTGAGCATCGACAGCAGGGCGCCATGCCGGGGTTTCGTCCTCGACGTGATCCTCTCCCCTGTCCGCGTCGGCCGGGCCTTCTGCAGCCGTGGGGTTGTCGGGAGTGAGGGTGTCGACGCCGGTGTCGGCATCGCCGCGCGCCCACATGGCGAGGTGCTTGCCGACATTCTCGTCGAGAGGCCGCTGACGCTGAGACAGGCCCTTGAACTGCTCGGGCAGCTTGACCATCGTCCGCTCGCCCTTTTCGTCGGGGAACCAGGTCGGCACGCCGCCGGCGCCGGGCAGCAAGAGCGCGTTGAGCGTCTGCTCGAACACGAACTCTTCGCCAGCGATCGGCATATAGCCCATTTGCTGGACCTCGTTCTTGCCGGTCTGCGGGTTCTTGACCGGCTTCGAGACGTTCTTCGCCCGGAAGCAGAAGATGAAGTTGCAGTTGAGCTGCAGGATACCGTTGATCAGCTGGCGCCGCTTCGCCTTCGGTTCGGCCCATGCGAGCATCTTGACCCGCTCGCGCTTGGCGTAGTCGTCCCCGGCCATCCGCTGGACGATCTGCTCCTGCAGGTCGACCATGCCGCCGGGGCCCTCGTGTTCGTGGCTCATGCTGTCCACGATGACGACGCCAGCGCCCTGGCCGACGCAATATTGGAGAGCGACCAGATAATCGAGCGAGCCGAACGGCGCTTCGAACGGAACGTGCTTGAAGTCGAAGCGGTCGGCATAGTGGAGCGCGCGGCGACTTTCGGTGTCGACGAAATAGATGTCGCCACCGGTGACCTGCTGGATCCCAGTCGCGAGCCGCAGCGCCGAATAGGTCTTGCCGCCGCCACTCGGCCCCGTGAGACCGACCAAGAGCGGGACGCGCTCCCGGCGAGCGGTGTTCACTTCGAACTTGCGTTGAGGCATTTTCATCAGGCGGCTTCCATTTCTAGAGCGGCGGCGTCGTTGAGCCACCAAGGGGTCGGGATCGCGGTGTAGGGCTCGTAACCGGGCCATTCGCCGGTGCTCATGTGCTGGCCGAAGACGTGGAGCGCTCGCTCGCAAATGAGTTCGGCGCCGGACATGTAGGCCTCGCTGGCCTCGGCGATCCGGGTCAGCAGCGGCTCCGATTTCTCGATGAAAAGAAACGGCATGTTGACCCGGCCATATTCGCCGGTGACGCGCTGGATGCCGCGCTTTTGCCAATATTCCTGAACGGCATAGCCGTCGGCGTAAGCGCGATCGAGCGCGTCGTCCGATGCGTCGATGGTGCTTTTCAGGTCCATCCCGTCGAGCAAATCCGGGCACCAGACGTCAAGCATGGTGCGGCACCAGACTTTGCCGAACTCGGTCTCTTCCTCCCACGCGAGCACGACCTCGGTCTGAAATTCATGGCCTTGGAAGCGGTGCTCGATCTGCGCGCGAACGATGTCGGCGAGCAGCTGGGCATGATCGAACTCTGTCTGCTTGATCGGGATTTGACCGGCGGCTTCGACGTCCTTTTTCCACTGTCGAGCATCGCTCGTGCGATAGTCATCATAGGGGCTGACAGCATATTCGGCGCCCTTCCCGAGCGCCAGCCGGTGCATCACGCTGCCAAAGCGGAGGGCCGCGCTGTCCTTGCCGGTCCCGGCATCGGGATTGAGGCGCGGATGCCAGTGCGCGAACTTTGCCAGCGCCTGGTCGCCGCGGAACTTCTTGCCCATGAGGATTTTGATGCCGCTGTTCGTGAGCGCCGCCTCGGGGCACGGCTCGGCGAAATAGTCGGCGGGTGCGATCTCGGGATAGAAGCCGGGCTCGGTGATCCGCGGCGCTGTCTTTGGCTTGCTCGCAGTCTCAGCGACCGGCTCGTCA
Source organism: Sphingomonadaceae bacterium 3R27E2-A (assembly GCA_005503165.1). Classification (GTDB taxonomy): domain Bacteria; phylum Pseudomonadota; class Alphaproteobacteria; order Sphingomonadales; family Sphingomonadaceae; genus Sphingopyxis. The sequence continues at coordinate 4,920 of SCNT01000045.1, read as the reverse complement.
CCGGGCGCCGGGCCGGAATAGTCTCGGGCGAAGGGGTTATCCATGGGCTTCCTCCCTCAGGCGTTCGCGGTATTCCTCGTCGCGCCGTTCCTCGGCCGCCACGCAGGTGTCCCGCCAATGTTCGAAGCATTCCTCGATCAGGTCGTCGCGCTCGGCGAAGTCGTCGGGCAGCATCGTTCCGAGCACGAGCGGATCGATGCCGGTGATTTCGACCGTCGCGGGCTCGGCAGGGCTTTCGAGCGTCTGCGGGAAGCCGTGGCGCCCGACATAAGTCACCCGGACCTCGGCCTCGCACTCGCCGCCCCGGCTGTCGTGCCACATGACGGTGGTCGTGAAGCTGCCGTCCATGATCAGAACTCGATCCGGACATTGGGGACTTCACCCGCGATGATCGCCATGACGATTTTCTTCGCCGTTTCTTCATCCGCGCCGCAGGTGATCAGCGCCTCCTTGGCCTTCGTCTTGACCGCGGTTCGGTGCGCTTGGTCGGCCTCGCGCTTCGCCTTCGCGTCGGCTTCGGCCTTCGCGGCGCGCTGGCGTTCGGCTTCCTCGGCGGCGATCCGGTCGCGCTCGGCTTGGGCCTCGCGTTCGGCCTTCTCGCGCGCCTCCCGTTCGGCCGCGAGCGCGGCTTCATGCTGGCGGCGCTCTTCGTCGCGCTGGCGTTGCGCCGCTTCTTCCGCTTCGCGGCGCGCGCGATGCTCGGCCTCTTTCTGCGCCGCCGCGATGCGTTCCTGCTCGGCCTTCTCGGCGGCGAGGCGCTGTTCCTCGGCCCGGCGCTCTTCTTCGATCCGGCGATTCTCGGCTTCCTTTTCGAGCCGGGCGGCCTCTTCCGCCGCGGCGCGATCGGCCGCTTCACGCTGCAGCCGGTCGAGCTCGGCCCGGTCGGCTTCGGCCTTCTCCGCCGCCTTGAGCGCGGCGAACAGATGCTCGACCGTCTCTTTCTTCTCGCGCTCGGCTTCGTCGGTGCGGTCGCCGAACATGGCCGGATCGATCACGGTCTCGTGCACCGAAGTGCCCCGGTCGCGGATCGCATCGGACGCCTCACCCATCTCGACGAAGCGCGCCGACCGGAAACCGGCGATGATGCGTTCGACCTCGGCAGCGCGGGCCTTCTCCGCTTCCTCCCATTCGGTGAGCGGGCGGCGCACTTCCTCGGCGAGCGCGTCGAGCTGCTCGCGGATTTCTTTCCCGGCGTCGTTGGCTTGGCTCACCATGTCGCGCCAGTCGGCGGTGAGGCGCAGGCGTTCCTTGTCGATCGCCGCCTTCTCGCTGCGGACGCGCGCGGCGAACGAGCGCAGAGCGTCGCGGCCCTTGGTCGTCGAGATGTCGACGTCGGTGGGCGCCTCGGCCCTGAGCTTCTCGTACCAGGCGTTGAACTTCACGCGGTCGAGCAGGACGATGCCGGGCTCTTTTGCGACCGCAGCGACAATATCGGTGCCGGGTTCGGTCACGGCGGGCAGCACTTCGCCTTTGATGGCTTCGGCAACGTCAGACATTCAGCGTCTCCATGGCAGGGGTGTTCGGATTGGCGGGCGGCCGAGCGTCAACCTTCGGCCCCCAGAAGAAGTCGAGCGGCCATTGCGTGACAGGGATGCCGAAGACATCGACCGAGAAATGCTCGGGATCGGCGGGGTCGCCATACGGGTCATTCTCGTTGACCCGCACGATCTCCCACTCGGTAGAGGCCCAGAAGACGGTGCCGGTTTCGTCGGTTTCAGGTTCGATCTGGACCGGCCCAGAAGCCGCGCCATATACGGTGCCGCCGGATGGCGTTTTCAGCTTGGCCCAATAGAAGCCGGGTTCGGTCGGCAGCGTGCTCACAGCAGCGTCTCCATGATGGCAGAGGGAATTTCGGCGAGCGTCGGCCGCCCCATGTGCTCCCAAACGAGGTGCACGGTGATCAGGACAGCGACGAAAGCAGCGAGGGTGACGCCGTACCGAGGGGTCAGGCCGGGCTCGATGTCGGGGTCGGCCTGCAGATCTTCCGCCGGGGCGATCTGAGGGGCGACATCGTATCCAGTGTCTACCGCTATCTGCGTCCGCGCGAGCCGGTCGAGCGACATCTCCGGCGTGACCGGATCATGCGAGGCTCGGTTGAAGGCTTCCTGCTCGTGGCGGAAACCGGCGAACGACCGGGCGACGTCGGCTTCGACGCGGGCGCGCTGTTGGAGGCCGCCGGTCATTCGCCGCACCCCCGACCGACCTGCCCGGCGTCGCGTTCGTCGACGAACTCTCGCCACGGCACCCAGCCGTTCGGGCAATGGAAGCCCCAATCGCGTTCCCATTGCCCGGTCGCGAAAAGTGTCAGAGCCGGGATCGGGTTGCCCGCGTCGTCCCGGCGGAGGACGAGGCGATGCGCGTCGGCGGCTTCTCGCTTGACCACGTCGCCCGGCACTCGTTCGAAAACGCCCTTTGGGGTGATCTCGACATAGCCGCCGACGAGAATGATGCTGGTATTCTGCCAAGGATGATCGTGAAGCGCGCGGTCGTCATCGTCGCCCGTCATCCAATGAAGGTACAGGTTCGACATGTCGTTGCGCGGGATGATCCACCAGCGCTTGATGTAATTGTCGCCGATGATGAAGTCCGGCTCGCGCACCTGCATGATGCCTCGCGCCCATGCCTGCATGTCCTCAATGGACGCGGTATAGGCGCCGCTCACGCCGCCTCTCCCCAAGGATGCGCTTGGTCGATCAGATCCTCGACCGTCGGCATGTGCTGGATCAGCCACGCGCCGACGAGAAACTCGTCGCTCTTGGTCGGGACCGGGGGCTTGTCGGCGAAGAGCCAGTCGGTCAGGCGGCGGCGATATTCTTCGCGCACCGCGCCGAGGCGTTCGGCCACCTCCCCGCCGTAGCGACGTTCATTCCCGACATAGTAGACCGGGAAGCCATCGGGCAGGCGTACGTCGAGAACGCGCGGGTCGAACCGCCAGTCCGCGATCGGCGCGCCAAGGTCGACAAGCGTCCCGGCGACCATGCGGAAGTCGACGCGGCGGTCTTCGATCCCATGGAAAAGGTGGAAGTCCCGCGAGGTGCAAACGCGCTCGGCATAGTCCAGCGTGGACCGGAGGGCGTTGGCGGTGATGGGCTGGAATTGCATCGGTGGCTCCGTCTGGTGACGGGGCCTTAGTTCCATTAATCGGAACCACTGTCAAGGATAAAAGTTCCGTTTATTGGAACGTCGTGTTACATCGGGCGGAAAGGAGCGCTTATGTCAGTCTCGAATCTCCCACTTGAACATTGGCTCTTGGGCATTGTCGTCCGCTGTACCCTGGCCCGATCGCGCCGTACTGGCGCGCCTTTCGCGAGCGCTTTTGAGGCGGTGTACGATATGTTTCTTGCACGCCTCCCAGACGTCCTTGTAGGTGTCCCGCGCGCCGCACCGGACACACACCACCTGGTCGTCCGGCTTCGGATCTGTTGGGCAGGTTACCGGGAGATCGCACGCGCCGCAGACGATCGCCTTGTCGGGGTCGATCACTGGACGTCCTTAAATTCTGCGTAAAAGTCATGACCACAGTGCTTGCAGATGACTGCCTCTGGCAGTACTGCCTCAGCACACATCGGACATTTCTTTGCGCGACCGGCGGCAACCTTGGCCTCTATGGCGTGAGCCTCGCTTCCCATGAAAAGCGAGAGAAGGATGCCTAGGGGGCCAAGAAGGAAGCCCACGGCAAAGCCTGCCGCCCAGTTTCCGCCCCTGCTATCGCAAATCGTTGCGGCGACAATTCCGCAAATCCCCCATACGACGAACAAGACGGTCCATTCCATCGCCGGCATCTCCGCTAGAAGTCCTTGATACGTTCTTCGTATTCTCGGTTGATCCGTCGCGCTTCACGCAAAGCCGCTGCCCCAGCGAACAGGCCGTCATCCACCGGCACGCCCATCTTCAGGTTGCGACAGATTGTGATATCAGAATCGCCATAGTCGGGGTCAGACGTGTTACAGGGGCAATAGTCGGCCCAGCACGTTGATGAATCAGCATCTACCAAACTAACCTCAGGGTCAGGTTCGGAAAGAGCTTCGATGCGCGCCCTCTCCTTCGCCTCCGCCTTTGCGATCTTAGCTTCGGCTGCGGCGAGCTTCGCCCTGATCGCCTTTAACTCTTCCGCCGGAACGGCTTCATCCCTCGCTTGGACGGTCGGCGCTTCAACTGGCGCCGGGCTGCACCCAGCGAGTTGAGCCGCAACAACAAGAATTATCGACTTTTTCATGCCCTCCCCTGAGGTCAATTATCAGTGCCGGTCTTCCGCCCCTCGCCCATCTGTGCGGCCTCCCGAACATCGTCGGCGTCATGGGCGATGCTAATGAACTTTTGGGCCGCCCCTCGCATCTGCCTGATAGCCATTGCATCGTCGGGGTGCATCAATAGCTCGTATGGGGCCACGTGCAAAATTGCGGCAGCTTCGTTGACCACTTCCCGATTGTATCGCTGCTTACAGGACACCAGCTCACTCGTTTTCCGCTTACCCCATTCGGTCAGACGATCGAGGTCAGCCTGCGAGATGCCCGTGGTCGCGAGCCACTCCTTTAGAAACCAGTCGTGGCGCACCCCTTTGACCATGTTTCGATTATAGGAACTCGACGCAAATCGGTCGTTTCCTGTGATTGGAACAAAGGGGCTTGTGTTTTGTTCCGTTTTTTGGAACATAGTGCGCATGACAAATCACCTCTCAATTCGAGAACTCCGCGACGAGCTAGGGCTGTCGCTGGCAGACTTTGCGAAAGCCGCTGGGATCGCGAGCAAGGGCCGGATGAGCGAAATCGAGCGCGGCGAGGCGTCGCCTCCTTTGCATGTTGCTCTATCGATTGAGCGATTGTCTGGCGGTCGTATCGACGCTGCCACCCTCAACGCAGACGTGAAGGCCGCTCGGGACAGCAAGGAACTTGCTCCCACCTCCGCCCCCCAAACCACCCC
>SCNT01000044.1 GCA_005503165.1 Sphingomonadaceae bacterium 3R27E2-A | reverse complement strand
GGGATCAGCTGGCCGAAGGAATATGGCGGTCAGGGACTGAGCCTCACCCAGCAGATGATCTGGTTTGAAGAAAATGCGAAGGCGGGCGCACCCTCGGCCGGCGTCTTCTTCGTCGCGCAGATGCACGCGGGTCCGACGCTCATCGTGATGGGGAGCGATGCCCAGAAGGCCAAGCATCTCAACGGCATCCTCGGCGGCGACGAAATATGGTGTCAGGGGTTCAGCGAACCCGGCTCGGGGTCCGACCTCGCTTCGCTCCGCACGAAAGGCGTCGTCGATGGTGACGAGATCGTGGTCAGCGGCCAGAAGATCTGGACGAGCTACGCCGACGCGGCGGACTATCAGGAGCTGCTGATCCGCACCGAGCCGGGAAGCGAGCGCCACAAGGGGCTGACGTGGATCATCTGCGACATGAAGACGCCGGGCATCACCTTGCATCCCATTCGCAAGCTCACGGGTCACGCCGAGTTTGCATCGGTCTTTTACGACGAGGTGCGCATTCCGGTGTCGAACGTGGTTGGCGAGATCGGCGAGGGGTGGGCGACCGCGATGGCGACGCTCGGGTTCGAGCGCGGGACGGCTTTCACCTCGGAGATGGTCCATCTGGTGCTGCGGCTCGAAGAACTGATCGACTATGCCAAGGCGAACCCGCTTCCCGGCGCCAGCCGGTCCGCCTGGTCGGATGACGAGTGCCGCCGCACGCTTGCGCGCCTGCGCGCCGATCTCGCCGCGCTCCGGGCGATGAACTATTCGAACCTCTCGCGCTACGCAGGCGGTGCTGCCCCGGGAGCGGAAGGCTCACTCATGAAGCTCCTGACCAACCAGCTTGCGCAGCGGATTGAGCGTGCCGCCATCGACATGATGGGCGACCGCCTCCTCGATCCGGACACCGACGAGCAATCATGGCTTGCATCCTATTATCGCAATCTCGTGCAGGCGATCGGCGGCGGCACCACCGACATCCAGCGCGAAATCATCGCCGACCGTGTGCTCGGCTTGCCGCGTAGCCGATAGGGAACGAAAAAGATGCTGCTCGCACCCGACGAGGGACAGATCGAAATCGCCACGGCGGTTGCCGACATTCTTCTGTCCGAGGCGCCGTTCGACCGCCTGTACCTTCCCGGTCTCGACATCATTGCCGACGAACAGCGGTTGATGGACCTCGCGATTGCGATGGGTTGGCTCGGCGTGGCGGTGCCCGAATCGATCGGGGGGTCGGCTGGTGACCTTACCGATGAATGCCTCCTCTTCATGAAACTCGGCGAGCGGATTGCGCCGCTTGGCATCGCGGCGGGCGCGCTCGCCGCGCATGCTGCGCTGGCGGCTGGCGACGAGCCGCTGGCGGCGGCCTTCGTCACGGGCGATGCGCGCGCCGCCCTCGCCACCTCGGCGCGTCCGGGCCGTGCTTTCGCCACGGCCGGCGCGACGCATCTCCTGGTCGTCGAGGAAAACCGGATCAGCCTTTCGGTGCTCGTCGCAGGGGGCGACGATATTGTCGCGCTCGACGCTTCGTCGAGCACGGCCGCGGCAAGTTCTGCAGATCCGATGCTCCAGGTCGCCGGGCCCGAACTGGTGCTGCGTTTCGCGCTTCTCGTCGCCTCCCAGTTGCAGGGCCTCGCGCAAACAGGACGCAGCGAGAGCAATGAATATGCAAAGGCCCGCGAGCAGTTCGGGCGGCCGATCGGCAGCTTCCAGGCGGTTCGCCACCGCATAGCGGACATGGAGCTTCGCGCGCGGCAGGTCGAGGCGCAGATTTACTTCGCGGCGGTTGCCCTGCGCGACGGGCGGGCAGATGCCGAGCTCCAGGTGCTGAGCGCGCTGCTCCTTGCCGGCGACGCCGCCATGGCGAATGCCGAGATCAATATCCATAATCATGGCGCAATCGGGACGACGACCGAAAATATCGGTCATCTCCTGCTGAAGCGGACGATCCTGCTCACCGGTCTCGCCGGCGGTGCCAACCAGCTCAAGGACCGGATCGCCGCGTGCGCTCCGGCGATCATGTGACCCGAGGGCGGGTCGAGGAGAGACTGCAATGAATGTCCCCAGCAAGACCGTAGCCCCGCAGGTCGCGGGAGGCGTCGTTCCCGCGCTGAATTATATCTCGGCGGACTTTCTGCGCGAGGAGGCCGAGTTGCTCTGGCCGCGAGTCTGGCAGATGGCGTGCCGCGAGGAGGAAATCCCGCGGGTCGGCGATTTCTACACCTATGACATCCTCGACCAGTCGATCATCGTCGTTCGCGCCGAAGAAGATCTGATCAAGGCCTATTACAATGTCTGTCCGCACCGCGGCCGGACGCTGACCGAAGGATGCGGCCATACCGCGAGGCTTTTCTGCAAATATCACGGCTGGCAGTGGAAGCTGAGCGGCGAGAACAGCCGGGTCATCGACCGCCACGAATGGGGCGCCGATCTGACCGACGAGGATATTGCGCTCAAGGAGGTCAAGGTCGACCGCTGGGGCGGCTGGGTCTATATCAACATGGATCCCGACAGTATCAGCCTCGAAGAGCATCTCGCGCCTGCGAAGATGTTCCTCGATCCCTATGATCTCGGCGGGCTGCGCTACCATTGGCGCAAGTCGACGATCCTGCCCTGCAACTGGAAGGTCGCGCTGGAGGCCTTCAACGAGGGCTATCACGTCCAGACCACCCACAACCAGATGCTGCGCTACATGGACGATATCACGCGCAGCTACGCGCACGGTCGTCACGCCCATTTCGGTTATTGGGAAGCCCTGCCTTCGGGCTCGAAATCGCGTCGCCTGACCAACGGCGAACCGACCGAGGACATTCGCCCGGGCTTGCTCGACTATATGGAAGACATGGCGGCGACGCTCAATGCCGGGTCGTCGGTGCAAACCGTGCACGCCGCGCGGCGCGTGATGCAGGAAGTGCCGCCTGGCACGCCGCCGATGGAAGTGCTGCAGAAGTTCGGGCAGTTCATCTTCGAATATTGCGCCAGCCAGGGCGCGCAATTCCCGGCGATCACGCCCGAGCAAATGTACAAGGCCGGCATCGACTGGCACCTCTTCCCCAACCAGATCATGCTGCAGGGCCCGACCGGCCTTCTCGGTTACCGCGCGCGGCCCAACGGCATGGATCCCGACAGCTGCATCTGGGACGTCTATTCGCTCCAGCGCTACGCCCCCGGCAAGGAACCGAAGGTCGAGCGGGAATGGAGCATGGATCATGAAGACGTCGGCTTCTGGGGCAAGATCCTGACGCAGGACTATCAGAATATGGCGGCGGTCCAGAAGGGCATGAAGTCGCGCGGCTTTGCTGGCGCCCGGCCCAACCCGCTCCAGGAAGTCGCCATCTCCAATTTCCACAAGTCGCTCGTCGAATTCATGGACGAAGGCCGCTGACCGCAGGAGCGGCAGTCGCAGCAGAGAGGATTTCGCATGTCCGCATGGGACGAAAGTTTCGATTTCGTGGTCGCCGGCAGCGGCGGCGGCTCGATGGTCGCCGCGCTCGCGGTCGCCGACGCCGGCAAGACGTCGGTGATACTGGAAAAGACCGACAAGGTCGGCGGCTCCACCTCGATGTCGGGCGGGGTCTTCTGGATCCCGAACCATCCGCTGCAGGCGGAAGCCGGGGTCGAGGACAGTTACGAGAAGGCCCGCACCTATCTGGATGCCTGTGTCGGCGATGCCGGCCCGTCGACGTCGCCCGAGCGCAAGGACATGTATCTTCGCATGGGTCCCGCCATGGTCACCTATCTTCGAGACAAGGGAATGCCCTTCATCCGCGGCGATGGCTGGTCGGACTATCATGACGACCTGCCGGGCAGCTGCCCCGAAAGCCGTTCGCTCCTCGTCGAGCTCTTCGACGCGAACAGGCTCGGCGAGTGGGAACCGCGGCTGCGCCGCGGGCCGTTCGACATCCCGGTACGCGGAACCGAGTCGCGCAAGCTCCAGCTGATGAAGCGCAGCTGGGCGGGCAAGCTGGCTGCGGTCCGGCTCGGTTTGCGCATGACCGGTGCCAAGTTGCTGGGCAAGAAGCTGGTCGGAATGGGCGCCGCGATCCAGGGGCGTATGCTCCAGATGGCGCTGGACCATGGCGCCGATATTCGCCTCGAATCGCCCGTGGGCGAACTCGTCGAGGAAAACGGCCGGATCACCGGCGTCGTTACCGAGAAAAATGGCAAGCCGTGGCGGATCGAAGCTCGCGAAGGGGTGCTCATCAACGCGGGTGGCTTTGCCCGCAACGCCGAGATGCGCGCGAAATATGGTCCGCAGCCGTCGTCGACCGACTGGACCAACGCCAATCCGGGCGATACCGGCGAGATGATCGAGATCGCCAAGGCGCATGGCGCGGCGACCGACCTCATGGACCAGGCGGTCTGGCTCATCACCTCGCTCGACCCGTCCGGCTTCCGCGCCTTCCATGTGCTCGACATCGCCAAGGCGCACGCGATCATGGTCAACAAGGACGGCAAGCGGTTCGCCAACGAGAGCCAGTCCTACATGGCAAACGGGCAGGCGATCTACGAATCGGGTTCCGTCCCCGCCTATGCCATCCTCGACTCGCGCCACCGCGAAAATTACCCTTGGGGAGCGACCATGGCCGGCAAGACGCCGCAGGCCTGGCTCGATAGCGGCTATGCCAAAGTTGCCGACACGATCGAAGATCTGGCAGCGAAGATCGGCGTTCCCACGGACAATCTTCGCGCCACGGTCGAGCGCTTCAACGGCTTCTGCAAGACCGGCAAGGATCTCGACTTCCAGCGCGGCGACAAGGCCTATGACCGGGTCTTCACCGATCCGAGCATCAAACCCAATCCCTGCCTCGGCGAGATCGGCAAGCCGCCATTCTACGCCATCGAGGTGTTCCCGGGTGATGTCGGGACTTATGGCGGCCTCGTGACCGACCAGTTCGCCCGCGTGCTCCGCGACGATGGCAGCGTCATCCCGGGGCTCTATGCGACGGGCAACAGCACGGCGTCGGTTACCGGCAGGACTTACCCCGGCGCGGGCGCCAGCATCGGCGCATCCTTCGTGTTCGGCTGGGTGGCTGCGCGTCACGCAATCGGCACGATGCCGAACTGACCGGGAGTCCGACGATGGTATCCGATTTCGAAACGACGGTGCGCCAGCTGGGGGACCGTCAGGCGATCCATGATGTGGTCGTCCGCTATTGCCGCGCGGTCGACCGGATGGACCGCGAGTTGCTGCTGACCTGCTACCATCCCGACGCGATCGACGACCATGGTATCTTTGTCGGGAGTCCCGAGGCTTTCGCCGACTGGGCTTTCGCGTTGCACGCAAGCCTTCAGTCGGCGCACCAGCATATCGTGACCAACCACAGCTGCGAACTCGATGGGGATAGCGCGCATAGCGAAACCTACTGGATGTTCGCCGGCATGCATCATGATGGCAAACTTACCATCGGTGGCGGTCGCTATGTCGACAGGATGGAGCGCCGTGAGGGGGAATGGCGAATTGCCGCGCGCAAATGCGTCCCCGACTGGGGCGGCGTGCCGTCGCAGAGCTGGCTCTCTCCCGAGGCCGCAGCGGCCCTCGCGTCGGGCGGGCGGACCGCGCGCGACCGGAGCGATTGCAGCTACGAACGTCCGCTTGCGATCGATCCGGCCCGCATCGGGTCGATGTTCGACTTCGGCCAATAGCGAAGGTTTTCCGGATGATCGTTGCCGAAGCTGTGGCAAGCCGTCGCTCGATCCGCACCTTTCTCGCCAGGCCCGTTCCCTTCGAGACGATCGAGCGCGTCCTCGACCAGGCGCGCATGGCGCCTTCGGGCTGCAATTTTCAGCCCTGGGAAGCGCTGGTGCTGACCGGCGAGCCGCTCGCCGCCCTCCAGGAAAAGCTGCTCGCCAGCGAAGCCGACAGTCCGATGGAATATGATTTCTCGGCCCCGGGGCAGGTCGACAAATATCAGGCGCGCCTTCGCGCGGTCGGGCAGGCGATGTACGGCGCCATGACGATCGAGCGCGACCAGACCGACCGCCGCGCCGACTTCGCGCGGTCCAATCTTATGTCCTTCGGCGCGCCGGTCCTGCTGCTGTGTCACTTCCCGAAGTTCATGAAGGAAGCACAATGGTCGGACGTCGGCATGTGGCTGCAGACGATCATGCTGCTGCTGCGCGGCGAAGGCCTCGACAGCTGCCCGCAGGAATATATGGGCATGTACGGCCGGACGATCAAAGCGCATCTGGGCCTTTCCGACGACACGCTCCTGTTCTGCGGCCTCGGTATCGGCTGGCGGGATCCGGCGGCGCCGGTAAACAATTTCGAGCGCGAGCGCGTCCCGCTCGGCGAACAGGTGCGTTTCCTCGGCTTCGACGCTTAGGGTCCTGACCCTAGGCGGCCGCCTTCCCGGCATCGAATTCGGGATAGCGCCCGAGCGTCGCCGCCAGCATCACCCCGCCGGCCAGCATGGCCGCGAACAGAAGCAAGGCGCTGTCGTAGCTGCCGGTGCGGTCGAAGATCTTGCCGGCCAGCGGCGGCATCGTCGCCCACAGGATGGTGTGCGTGGAAAAGATGCAGCCATAGATGACGCCGAAGCTCTTCATCCCGAAGTAGCGGCTCGCAAGATAGGCCATCATGTCGACCTCGGTGCCGGCCGCAATCGCTGTGAAGGCGATGGCGACCCCGGCCACGACAAGATTGCCGTCGAAGCCGCGAAGCAGGAAACAGCTCACGATCGGCAGCGCGAAGGCGACCGCGGCGATGATCGGGGCAGGGAAGCGGTCGAGCAGCAACCCTGTCACGATTCGCGAGGCGAAGGAAATTGGACCGATGATCCCGGCGAGCAGCGCGGCCTGCGCCGGATCGATCCCCGCATCGGTCATGAGCGGCTGGAAATGGATGTAGATCGCCGAATAGGCGCCGCCGACGAGCGCCATGCACAGCGCGATCCGCCAGAAGAGCGTCGAACATATGGCTTCGGCAAGCGTCCGGCCGGGAAGCGACGGCGCCGTGATGGCCTCTTCGTGTTTGGCCGGGATGCCGCGCTCGAGGTCACGCGCGTCATAGAAAAATGCCCAGGTCAGCGGCCACGCCACGACCAGAACCAGCAGCGCCGTTGCCCAATAGGACGCGCGCCAGCCATAGGCGTCGATCATCTGGACGGAGAGGTAGGGCATTATGGCGGTATTGACGCTCATGCCGGCGAGGACGATCGCGAGCGCCAGGCCGCGGTTCCGGTCGAACCGGCTCGCGACCGCCATCGACCAGGCAACGGGACTGATCCCCATGCACAGGACCGCCAATATGCCCCAGACGAGATACCAGCTCGTGATCGAGGGGCCTGCAAAGCCGAACAGCGCGTGCGAAAAGGCATAGGCCGGGACGCCGACGAGCGCGATGCGCCGGGCGCCGAATCTGTCGAGAACCCGGCCGAGGAAGGGGGTGAGAAAGATCGTGCCGAGCGCCCCGAACAACAGGCAGGTCGTGATCTCCTCGCGCGTCCACCCGAACTCGCGGGTGAGCGGCCCGATGTAGGAGCCGAGGGTGACCGCGTGCGTCGCGGCGAAGCCGCAGCCCACCGCCGATGTCAGGACAAGCGGCCAGCCGGCGCGCCACTCGCTCCTGGCGCCTGCGGCCGCTATGTCACTCACCCACGAATTCCGGCCTGGTCTTCTTGCCGAAATTGCCGATCGCGATCGTGTTGTCCTTGGTCCGCGCCGTGCGCGCGACGCCGCGCACCTCGGCTTCGAGATGCTGGTCGAGCGTCCGCTCGGGTCCCGACTGAAACAGCTGGCGCATGATGCCGAGCGCGACGGTGGGGCCATTTGCATAGTCGAGCGCGACAGCGCGCGCCGCATCGCGGAAGGCCTCTTCCGAGGCAACTTCATTGACGAGGCCCCAATCGTGCGCCTTTTCGGCGTAGAGCCGCTCGGCGCGCATGATCATCGCGCGCGCGCGCGGCGTCCCGATGGCGCGCGGCAGCAGCCAGGTGATCCCCGAATCGGTGCAGCTCGCGAGACTGGCGAAAGGTACGAGGAAGAAGGCCTTTTCGGAGGCGACGATATAGTCGGCAAGCAGCGCGATCGCGAAGCCGAAGCCGACGCAGGGACCGTTGACCGCGGCGACGACCGGTATCTCGAGATCGCGAAGGCGGCGGACGAGCGGGTGGAAGGTTCCGGCGACCGACTGGATCACCGGCGGCTCGGCGCGGGTGCGCTCCGCTTTCGCGGCGCCCGAAGAGAGGTTGGCGCCTGCCGAGAAGGCCCGGCCCTCGCCGGTGATCATCAAGCAGCGGATATGACGACGCGGCTTGGCGACCTCGATCAGTGCTGCATAGAGCGCTTCGACCATGCCCGGATTGAGCGCATTGAGCTTCTCGGGATCGCTGAACCAGAAGGTCGCGAGCGGGCCCTCGATCTCGAGGCGGGCATTCTGATATTCGATGACCTCGGTCGCGCCGTTGTCGGTCATAAAGTCGCTCCTGTGACTGGTGCCCCTAACGCCGGGCGTTGGGGTCGGGATTCCATTGCGGTTCGCGCTTCTCGGCAAACGCCTTCGGGCCTTCCTCGAAATCGGGATGGCTCCACTGGTTGCGGATGAGGCTCCATCCCAGCTCGCACGCCGGCGTGTAGCCTGTCTCGAGCGAGTTCCAGATCGCCTGCTTCGACAAGGCGACCGCCTGCGGCGAATTCTTCGCAATCTCGAGGGCGATCTCCATCGCCTTAGGCAGCACTTCGCCAGGGGTCTCGACGAGCTCGTCGACATAGCCGAGCTGCCAGGCCCGATCGGCGGTCAGCCGGAAACTCTTGCCCTGCAGCGTCATCCGCAGCGCCGTGCCGAGCGGCAGGCGCTTGGTCAGCCCGATATTCTCGATCGCGCCAACCTGTCCGACATTGACATGCGTATCCATGAAGGCCGCGTTGCGAGAGGCGACGACGATGTCGGCGTCGGCGACGAGATGATGGCCGCCCCCGTTCACAAGGCCGTTCACAGCGGCGATCACGGGCTTCATCACCCGGTTCTGATAGGGCGACGCGCGGACCGCCTGGTCCATCGGCACATTCCGGAGCCCGGGCTTGCCGTCCCCGCCCGTGCGCAGCGCCGAGACATCGGCCCCGGTGCAGAAGTGACGCTCGCCGGTCCCCGTCACGACCGCCGCGCGGATGGCAGCGTTGGTCTTCACCTCGTCCCAGATGGCCTTGAATTGCTCGACGCCGCCGGGAGGCAAGGGATTGCCGGCCTCGGGGCGAGCGAGCGTGAGGAGCGCAATCTCCCCGCGCAGTTCGAATGTCAGGCTCTCGGAACTGAGGGCGGGGTCGATCATGGGTCAGGCCTTTCCGGTGTAGCGGTCGCGCTGATCATAGGTCAGCGCGGCCGTCGTGCCAGCATCGGAAAGACTTTCGAGGGTCCAGCCCTGCGGATTGCAACGGGTGCGGATCAGTTCCGGCTCCTGGACGAACGAAAGCTGGCCGCCGTTGATGTACAGCTCGCGGCCGTTGATCGCGGAGGCCTGCTCGCTGCAGAGCCAGGCGACGAGCGCCGCGACATGCTCGGGAAGGCCCTGCACGCCGCCGTCGCTCAACCACTGGTTCGAAATATAGGGGATTCGCAGCTTCTCGATCGAATAGCTGATCGTCTCATAGACTTCGGGAATCGCCATGGCGCTGTTGCCCGCGATCGGGCGGATCGCGTTGGCGCGAACGCCGAACTCGCCAAGCTCGCGCGCGATCGACCGGGTGAAACCGACGACGCCTTCCTTCGCGGCCGCATAGTTGGACATGCCATAATGGCCGAAGCCCGAGGGCGAACTGAAGTTGACGATCGATCCGCCCTGCTTGACGAGATGCTCGGCCGCCGCGCGCACGGTCGCGAAATAGCCCTTGAGATTGACGCCGATCACCATGTCCCAATCGGCCTCGGTCATTTCCATGATCCGCTTCGGACGGATGATGCCGGCATTATTCACGAGAATGTCGAGGCGGCCATATTCCTTGATCGCCGCGTCGACGACCGCCTGGCCGCCTTCCATCGTGGCGACGCTCGAGGTCTCGGCGATCGCCTTCCCGCCGGCGGCGCGAATCGCTTCGGCGACCTCGCCCGCGACCGAGCTGTTGCCGCCGCCGCCCTGCGGGCCGCCGCCGAGGTCATTGACGACGACGCTCGCCCCCTCGGCCGCCAGCAGCATGGCGGTAGCCCGTCCGATGCCGCGACCCGCGCCGGTGATGATTGCTACTTTGCCTGCAAAGCGGTCCGCCATGCCGATCCTCCTGCCCAAAAAAGTCTGCCGGCCCGTGGAGGGCTCTTGCGCTACATCGATAATCAGCTAACTAGGTTGCATGATTTTCAGGTGATGGCAATTGCCTGGTGTGCAATAAAATGATCGCCGCCGCCCGGAGAGGCGAACGGTCGAGGGAGAGAAACGAATGAGCAGGTCCGATACCGCGCTGGCATCCTTTTCGCTGAACGGAAAGGTCGCGTTGATTACGGGCGCCGCCTCCGGGCTCGGCAAGGCTACGGCGGAGCTCTTCCTCGACGTCGGGGCGCGGGTCGTCGTTGCCGATCTCGATGGTGAAGCGGCGAAAGCGACGGTCGAAGAATTCGATGTCGGGGATCGCGCCGTGGCGGTGCAAATCGACGTCGCCGACGAAGCGGCGGTCAAACGGGCTTTCGCCGAGAGCGCCGCGACGTTCGGGCCGCTCGACGTTCTCGTCAACAATGCCGCGTACCGGAACAAGGCTGACACCATGTCGATGAGCGTCGACGAATGGGACCGCATGCAGGCCGTCTGCTCGCGCGGAACCTTCCTCTGTCTTCGCCAGGCCGTCGAACAGATGCGCGGCAAGGGGGGATCGATCGTCAACATCTCCTCGATGAGCGCGCAGCATCCGACGATCTTTCCGAACATGCATTATGACGCCGCAAAGGCAGGGGTCGATGCGATCACCCGCCTTGCCGCCGTGGAATTTGCCAAGGCGGGCATTCGCGTAAACTCGGTGCTCCCGGGCGGCATGACGACGCCGGGCGTAGCGAAGATGCACGCCTCGACGGTCGCGATCACCGGTCCTGCGACGATTCCGGGCCGCTCGGTCATGGGCCGCGCCGCCGATCCGATCGAAATGGCGCGGGCCGTCCTTTTCCTTGCCAGCGACGCAGCAAGCTACATCACCGGCGCCGAGCTGCTGGTCGATGGCGGTTTCACCAAGGGCTGATGGCGATGCAGATCCTTTCGGACGCGCGGCCCCTCGTCGGAAGCGCCCGCCTCGCGGAGACGTCGCTCGGCGCGCGTGACCACATCAATCCCGCGACCGGCGAGCCGCAGGCCAGGGTCAACATCTCGGGCGCCCCCGAAGTCGATGCCGCGCTCGCCTCGGCGGTCGCCGGGCAGAAGGCCTGGATCGCCTACGGGCCGGCACGGCGCCGCGACTGCCTCTTCAAGCTTGCCGAACTCGTCGAGCGCGAAACCGACTGGTTCAACCGCGCTGCGGCGCTCGAAGTCGGCACTCCGCTGTCGGTGGGTGGACCCGGCCTCGCGCTCGCCTGGATGCGCTACTACGCCGGCTGGGCCGACAAGGTCGAGGGCACGATTACCGAACCGATCGGCGCAAGCGGCCTCGCATATGCGAAACATGAGCCGATCGGCGTTATCGGCGTCATCATTCCCTGGAATTCGCCGCTCATCGCCATTTCGATGACCGCCATTCTCGCGCTCGCCGGCGGTAACGCTGTCGTTCTCAAGCCGCCGACGCAGACGCCGTTCGTCGCGCTCCGCTTCGGCGAACTCGCGCTCGAGGCGGGTTTCCCCGAGGGCGCGCTCAATATCGTCCCCGGCGATGCCGAAGCGGGCGAGGCGCTCATCGGCGACGCGCGCTGCGGCAAGATCAGCTTCACCGGCGGCGAGCAGGTCGCCAAGATCGTGATGCGGCGGGCGGCCGAGGTGCTGAAACCCGTCGCCCTCGAACTCGGCGGCAAGTCGGCCAACATCATCTTCGACGATGCCGATCTTGACGCGGCAGCCCAGATGGCCGCGATGTGCTCGATCGTCGTCGCCACCGGACAGGGCTGCGTCCTGCCGACCCGGGCCTATGTCCATGATGCGGTCTTCGACAGCTTCGTCGACAAGGTAGCGGCCCACGCGCGCGCCTTTCCGCTCGGCGACCCACTCGACAGCAAGACGCTCGTAGGGCCCGTCATCACCGAGGCGGCAGCGCAGCGGATCATGGGCGTGATCGACCGCGCAAAGGCGGAATCGGGCGGCACGCTCGTCGCCGGCGGCGCCCGCGGCGAGGGAAGCCTGGCCCGCGGCGCCTTCGTTCAGCCGACCGTGTTCGCCGACGTCGCGCACGACAGCCATCTTGCGCGCGAGGAGGTCTTCGGTCCGGTGCTCGCCATCCTGCGGTTCAAGGACGAGGCCGAAGTCGTCGCGAAGGCGAACGACAGCCGTTTCGGTCTGGGCGGCTATATCCATACCAATGACCTCAAGCGGGCGCACCGGATGGCCGGCGCGCTGCAGGCCGGCGCGATCTCGGTCAACGGCATGCTTCCGATGGCTCCCAACCTGCCGTTCGGCGGGTTCAAGGAGAGCGGATTCGGTCGCGAGGGCGGCAAGCCGGGGCTCGAGGAATTCATGCAGATCAAGCAGGTCATGATCCACCTGTGAGCCAGCTTCCCGTCTCGGCAGATTATGTGATCGTAGGAGGCGGGAGCGCAGGATGCGTGCTTGCCGCACGCCTGTCCGAAGACCCGTCGGTCGAGGTCGTGCTGCTCGAGGCTGGCGGCGACGGGCGCGGCTTCCTGATCGACATGCCTGCGGGCACGGCCAAGCTCATGGGCGATGCGCGCTATGACTGGCGCTTGCAGACCGAACCCGATCCTTCGCTGGGCGGGCGGACGATGACCTGGGGCGCGGGCCGCATGCTCGGGGGTAGCTCGGGGATCAATGGACAAGTCTATATGCGCGGGTCGCGCGGCGACTATGATGCCTGGGCGCGGCTGGGCTGCACCGGCTGGTCGTTCGAGGAGATATTTCCCTATTTCCTGCGCTCCGAGACATTCCACGGGCCGGCATCGCAATCGCACGGCCGGCATGGCCCCCTGAGTGTGTCGCCGGTCGGCGAGCCGCAGGCGATCGGCCGCCATGTAATCGACGCCTTTCGCGAGGTCGGCCTTCCGCTCAATGACGATTATTGCAGTGGCGACCAGTTCGGGGTTTTTCCGATCTATGCGACCCAGCGCGGCGGGCAGCGCTGCTCGACCCGGCGCGCCTTTCTCGAGCCCGCGCTTTCGCGGCCCAATCTTCGCGTCGTAACCGGCGCCGTCGCCGAGTACATCCTCTTCGAAGGCCGGCGGGCGACCGGTGTGCGCTATCGCAAGGGGTCGGTGTCGGCGGAGCTGGTCGCCAAGCGCGAAGTCATCGTGTCGGCCGGCTGCGCCCAGTCGCCGACGCTGCTGATGCGATCCGGCGTGGGCCCTGCCGATCAACTCGCCCGGCATGGCGTGCGCATCGTGACCGACCTTCCGGGCGTCGGCGAGAATCTGCGCGAGCATTGCACGATCGCGATCTCGAAGTTCGTCGGGATCGATACGCTGAGTCGTCATCTGACGCCGCTCGGCCTGGCCGGCGCGATGTTTCGTTACCTGTTTCAGCGCCAGGGCATTCTGACCACCCCCGCGGTGCAGGTGATGGCAGGACTGAAGACCCGCCCCGAGCTGGCCGAGCCCGACGTCATACTTTCAATGCTTCCGGTTGCCGTTACCTTCAACGCGAAAGGCGACGCTGTCGTCGAGAAGCGCCCCTCCTTCAGCATGGGTTTCCACGTCGCGCGGCCGCAAAGTCGCGGCGCGGTGCGCCTCCGCGACCGCGAACCCGACTCGCCGCCCCGCATCGAGCCCAGGCTCCTTGGAGCCGACGAGGACCTGGAGAAGCTCGTTGCCGCGTGCCAGCTGGTCCAGCGCGCCTGCGAGGCTCCCGCGCTTGCCTCGGTCATCACCGGCGACCTCCGTCCCGCGCCGCTGCCGCAGGACGCCGAAGGCTGGCGTGTCTACATCCGCCAGTGGGCGGGGATCGGCTATCATATGGTTGGAACCTGCCGGATGGGCGCGGCAAACGACGCAATGGCGGTCGTCGATCCGGAGCTGCGGGTGCGCGGCATCGATGGGCTGCGGGTGGTCGATGCCTCGGTCATGCCCGAGCCTGTCTCGGCGAACACCAACGCCCCCACCATCATGATTGCCGAAAAAGCGGCGGAGATGATCCGGAGCGTTCATCGCAATTGATTGCATCGCGAAACGTGAATCGCTTGCATATATATCTAAATTAGGTAGAGGTATATTGGAAAAGGGCGCATTGCCTGCTGGGGGAGTCCGGAGTGGATTTCCGAGCGGAAAATTGCGCCGGGACAGGGAGAATGCGGTGCCGCTGCTGCGCGGCGCTTGCTTTGAGGTTGAGGTAGCGATGTCCAAGTTGCGGTCGATTATCGACGGGGTGATGCGTCTGGATCCGGATGCGGAGGCAATCGAGTTTCGGGAAGTCTGGCACAGCTGGGGCGAACTGACCGACATCATGGACGGGCTCGAAGAGATATTTGCTGCAAACGCGATCGGGGCGGGAAGCCGCATCGCCGGGGTCCTGCGCAACACGCCGCAGATCGCCGCTGCCATCGTCGGCCTGCTCATTTCGGATCGCTGCATCGTCACCCTCAACCCGCTTCTTCCCGAGGAGAAGCTCGTTGCCGACGTCGCGGCGCTCAAGGCGCCGGTGATCTTCGCTGCCGCCGAGGACTGGAGCCGCGACGAATTCCGTGAGGCGGCCTTCGCGAGCAAGGCGCTCTGCCTCGCAATTCCCTCCACGGCGGGCGACAAGGTGAAAGTGCTGAACGCGCTCGGCGACGGAGATTTCCTGTCGGACGCCGAAGGTATCGGGATCGAGATGCTGACGAGCGGCACCACCGGCACACCGAAGCGCATCCCGCTGAAGGCCCGCAACTTCGAGCGCATGATCCTCGATGCTGCCGTGTTCGAGCGGCGCGACGTGAACGAGGAGCCGCGCCTCCGCCGCGCGGTCAGCATCCTCAACACGCCTTTTTCGCATATCGGCGGCCTCGTCGGCCTCTTCATCTGCCTGTCGGCCGGCCGCCGCGCTTGCATGCTCGAACGCTTCCAGGTCGGCCCCTTCGTCGCTGCGATCGAACGCCACCAGCCCAAGGCAGTGAGTGCGCCTCCGTCGGGTCTGCGCATGATCCTCGACGCCGACGTGCCGAAAGAAAAGCTTGCGAGCCTGGCCGTTTTCCGGACCGGAACCGCGCCGCTCGATCCCGACCTCGCCGACGCCTTCTTCGATCGATACGGCATTCCCGTGCTCCAGAACTATGGCGCGACCGAATTTGCAGGCGGCGTCGCGGGCTGGACGATGCAGGATTTCAAGACCCACGGGAAATCCTGTCGCGGCAGCGTCGGCCGGATGAACCCGGGCGTCGAAGGCCGGGTCGTCGATGCCGAAACGGGCGATCCGCTGCCGTTCGGAGAAAGCGGCCTCCTCGAGCTTCGCGCAAAATATCTCGGCGACGGCGTAAGCTGGATGCGAACCAACGACATCGCCCGCATGGACGAGGAGAACTTCCTCTGGATCCTCGGACGCGCCGACAATGCGATCATTCGCGGCGGCTTCAAGATCATCCCCGACGATGTCGTGCGGTCGATCGAGACCCATCCCGCGGTCCGCGAGGCCTGCGTCATCGCGCTTCCCGATCCGCGCCTCGGCGAGGTTCCCGCCGCGGCGTACCTCGTCAAGTCGGGCCAGTCGCTCGAACCCGACGCACTCCGCGCCTATCTGCGCGAACGCCTCACCCCCTATCAGGTGCCCGTGCAGCTGCTGCAGCTCGATGAAATGCCGCGCACGCCATCGATGAAAGTGAGCCAGCCCGAACTCAAGAAGCTGTTCGCGGCCTGACCGCCGCCCCGCTCAGAAGAGCGAGGCAGGATCGGCGAGGCGCTTGGCGATATAGGCGACGAAACGCGCCGCGTCGGCGCCGTTGATCACGCGGTGATCATAGCTCAGCGAGAGAGGCAGCATCGTCTTCCACGCTATGCCGCCATCGGCGCCTGGCGTCGCCACCGGTCGCGCCCGCGTCACGCCGAGGATCGCGACTTCGGGCGCATTGACGATCGGGGTAAAGGCGGTGCCGCCGATATGCCCAAGCGACGACAGGGTGATGCACCCGCCCGACATCTCATCCATCGTTAGCCCCCTTTCGCGCGCCTTCGCCGACAGCGCCGCGATCTCGCCCGCAATGGCACCGGCATCCTTCTTGTCGCAGTCGCGCACCACCGGGACGAGCAGGCCCTTGGGCGTGTCGACGGCAACGCCGATATGCGCGAACTTCTTGCGAATGATCTTGCCCGCCGCGGGATCGAGCGACTGGTTGAACTGCGGGAACGCGACCAGCGCGTCGGCGAGAATCTTGACCAGCAGCGGCACGATCGTGAGCTTGGTCCCGTTCGCCTGATTGCGCGTGCGGCGTGCCGCTTCGAGCGCGGTGATATCGGCGTCGTCATGATGCGTCACATGCGGGATCGCAACCCAGTTGCGGCCCATGTTCGCGGCCACGAACCGCTGTATGCGCGGCAGCTCGTCCACTTCGACATCGCCGAACACCGAAAAATCGCCCGTCGGCCACGGCGCGAGGCCATTGAGTAGATCGCTCATCCTGATTTCCCTTGATTACCAGCCGGCAAGATCTGCGGCACGAAGACGATGTTTTTCGGGCTGGCCGAGCCAGGCCCAATCGAGCATCGCGCGCTTCATGTAGATGTGGGTGTCATGTTCCCAGGTGAAGCCGATGCCGCCATGCGCCTCGACCGTGTCGCGGGTCGCCTGGAGGTAGATGTCGGTGAGATGAGCCTTGGCCTGGGCCGCGGCATGTCGCGCCTTCTCGGGAAGATCGTCCCAGGCGTGGGCTGCGTACCAGTAAAGGCCCCGGCCTGGCTCGACGGCCAGCGCCATGTTCGACAGCTGGTGCTTCAGCCCCTGGAAGCTGCCGATCGGCGCGCCATATTGCTCGCGCACCTTGGCATATTCCACCGACATCTCGACGCAATGGTTGGCGCCGCCGAAGGCGTCGGCCGCGAGCAGCACCGCAGCCGCGTCGATCGACCGCGCGACCGACGCTTCGTCTCCGGGCATCGGCTCGGCGGGCGCATCGGTGAAGGTCACCGTGTCGAGCGAGCGGGTACGGTCTGCTCCGTCGAGACGCTCGGCGGCGACGCCTTCGCCCTTCTCGACGAGCACCAGGCCCGACGCGGTGCCGACGATAAACAGATCGGCCTCCAGACCGTGAGGAACGAGGCGCTTTTTCCCGTTCAGACGCGCTTCGCCGGCAATCTCCCATTCCCCGGGAAGCCATCGCGAATCGCCCTCGCCGAGCGCCAGGGTCGCGAGCGCCTCGCCCGAGGCCAGCTTTGGCAGCCAGCGCGCATGCTGCGCGTCGCTGCCGCACAGCGCGACAGCAATCGTTGCGGCGCAATGGCCGAACAACGGAACGGGCGCTGCATATTCGCCGACGAGTTCCGCTGCAATCGCGAGATCGATGAGCTTGAGGCCGAGTCCGCCCTGGCCTTCGGGCACCATGATGGCGGGAATGCCCATCTCGCAGATCGCCTGCCAGAGCCCGGCGTCGAAGGATCCGTCGCCATCGAAAACCTCATGGACGCGGCGGGGATCGCATTTGTCCTGGAGGAGGCCGCGCAGAGCATCGAGCAGCGCCAGCTGCTCGTCGGACAACAGGAAATTCATTTCGTGCCTCCTCTGGCATCGCGGGGTAGGCCCAGGCTCCGCTCGGCGATCAGGTTGCGCTGAATGTTCGAGGTGCCGCCGGCGATCGACATCGAGAGCGAAATCATGAAGCGCTCGATCCATTTCTTGCCGGGCCCCGACATGTCGACGAAATCGTCGCCGACGATGTCGCGGGCGAGCTTGCCGATCCGCTGCGCGAGGTCGGTCATGTAGAGCTTGGGCATTGTCGCAAAACTGCCCACATCGCGATCATGGACCGCATGCGAAGTCGCGCGGTAGGTCGAATAGGTGAGCGACATGAGCTGGCCGTCGATCGCGGCGAGTTCGGACCGAATGCGGGGATCCTCGATGGCGGGTTTGCCATTCCGCTGCGTTTCGCGCGCAAGCTTCACGAGATCGCGCATCATCGAGAGGCTCCAGGTGAGGCCACCGATACCCGAACGCTCATGCTTCAGCGTCGAGCGTGTGACATACCAGCCCTTGCCGCGTTCGCCGACAAGATTGCCGGCCGGTGTCCGGGCGTCGTCGAAGAAAACCTCACAGAACTCGGGGAGCCGCGTCATCTGCTGGAGCGGCCGCACCGTCACCCCCGGCTGGCGCAGGTCGACGAGCAGATAGGAAATGGCGTCATGCTTGCCGGCGTCGGGTTCGGTCCGAACCAGCATGAACATGTGCGTGGCCCGGTCGGCCCCGGTGCTCCAGATCTTCTGCCCATTGATCACCCACTCGTCTCCGACGAGCTCGGCGCGCGTGCGAAGCGAGGCGAGGTCGGATCCGGCATTGGGCTCGGAAAAGCCCTGTGCCCAGCGAATCTCGCCGGTCAGCGTCCGCGCGATAAACTCGGCGCATTGCTCTTCGGTGCCCCACTCGAGCAGCGTCGGGACCACGAGTTTGCCGGTTCCCAGGATGCGCCCGCTCGGGGCGCGGGCCTTGGCGAACTCTTCGCGGATGATTTCGGCGCGCGCGATATCGGGTGCCTGCTCGGACCCCCCGAACCGCTTCGGCACGGCGCGATGAAGATATCCGCGGTCGACGGCGGCGAGAACGAACCGGCGCTCATTCTCCTTCGACTTATAGTCGCCGTCCGCTGGCGGCCAGTTTTCCGCCAGGAACTGTTTCACTTCCGCGCGAAAGCCGTCGAACTCCGGCCCGAAGCCAAGATCCATCTCCAAGCCCTTTCCCTTTCCGGCCGCGCGCCTTGTCCACGGTGCCGGGCCAATTACCTTCGATATGCCACTAATCCTATAACTAAGTTAGTTGATAAAGGATGGCCAGCCCCAATTTTGCGTGCTCCGGATTTCGTTGCCGGGCGGCGAGGGGCGAGCCCCGCTTGCCGTTTCTCGCGCCGATTGCGGCGTGCAGCAGGTGGCGAGCGAAGCTCGCGCCGTCCCATGCCAGCGCCCGCCACATGGCGCGCATCGGGAGCGCCGACGGCAATGCCGGCCGCTCGCGCCACTCGACCCGAATATCGCCTTGTGACATTTTACGTTCCTCGCCCGATTGACTCCGACGCTTCGCCGGGTCATTGATACTATCGTATAACTAATAAACAGGATTGGGATGGTGGATCAATTTGATTACGCGGCCGTGGGCCTGCAGCCGCCGCGATATCGCATCGACCCGCCCGTGGGTCCGCCCGATGTCTCCAGCCTCGTCGGCCTTGCCGCGGCAAGGCGCCCTGACGACGAGGCGCTTGCCGATGATGTGCGCCGGTTCAGCTTCCGCGAGCTCGATATGGCGATCGATCACGCCGCAGCGCTGCTTCGCGCACGCGGCGTGGGAGCCGGCATGCGGGTCGCCGCCGCGATGCCGAACCGCTGGGAGGCGGTCGTCGGCTATTTTGCGGCGATGCGCCTCGGGGCGGTATGGGTCGGGCTGAACCGCATCCTCCCGCCCGGCGACAAGGCCTATATACTCGGTCATTCACAAACCCATCTGATCCTCGCCGATCGCGATACGGCGGCCGAGGTCGAGGCCCTTCGCTCCGAATTGCCGGCGCTTGCGCACATCCTGTCGATCGACGATGATGCGGATTGGGTCGACGCACTGGCTGCCACCGTGCCGGTCGATATTGCCTATCCCGACGTCGATCCCTTCGCCCCCGCAGCGATCATGTACACGAGCGGGACCACCGGCGTTCCGAAGGGCTGTGTGCACAGCCAGCATAATATGGTGACCCTCGCCGCCGCGGTTTCGGCGCATGGCCTCATGAATCCCGGCGCGCGCCGCGGATCGGTGCTTCCGGTGACGATCACGAATGTGATGATCCTCGGCGCCGTTGTCGCTTACTGGAACGCCCGGCCCTTCATCCTCGGCAAGACGGCGAAGATCGCGCCGATGGTCGAGTGGCTGGCGCGCGAACGGATCGAGCAATGCGCCTTTGTTCCGACGATGATCTATGACCTGATGAAGGAGGATCTCGACCTTCCGCCAGGGCTGTCCGCCGGGGCCGGCGGCGCACCCGTTTCGCAGGCCATGCGCGACGGCTTCCTTGCCCGCCACGGACAGCAGCTGCAGCCAAGCTACGGCCTCACCGAAGCGCCGACGGTGGTCGCCAGTCCGCAGGATCGGCCTACGCCCGAGGGCGCCTCCGGCTTCGCATTGCCCCATCTGCGCATCTCGATCCGCGACACGGAGGGCCATGAACTCGCCCCCGGCGAAGTCGGTGAAGTCTGTTTTGCGGCCGTGGACGAGGGCGCGTGGGCGCATGTCTATGCACCGCCGCTCGGATACTGGCTCGATGCGGCGAAGACCGCGGCGCTCCTCGAGGGCGGGGTCGTCCATTCGGGCGACGTCGGGAGCCTCGACTCCGAAGGCTGGCTCACGATCGCCGATCGCAGCTCCGAACTGATCCTGCGAGGCGGTTCCAACGTCTATCCGACCGAAATCGAGAACGTCCTGCAAGGCGCCGCTTCGGTCGCGGACTGCGCGATCATCGGGCAACCCGACGATCGTCTCGGCATGCGGACCGTCGCCGTCATCCAGCCAGCCGACGCGGCCCAGTCCCGCGCGGACATCGAGGAAGAGCTACGGACCCTCTGCCTCGCGAACCTGTCGCGCTACAAGATCCCCGATGACTGGATGTTCGTCGATGCCTTCCCCCGAAATGCCATGGGCAAGATCGTCAAGCCGCGGCTCCGCGAGCTTCTCGCTCCGTCTGCCACCCCGGCCTGAATATCGCGAGTAGAAATTATGCCCGAACCGGTGAAAAGCTACGACAGGCTGGCGGGCTGGGGCGCTATCGTGACGGGCGCAGGCTCGCTCGGCGAGGGCGTCGGCACCGGAAAGGCGATCTCCTTGCTGCTCGCCCGCGAAGGCGCCCGCGTCGCCCTGTTCGACCTCGACCATGACCGCGCTGCCGAAACGCGGGACCTGATCACCGGCCAAGGCGCCGAAGCGAAGATTTTTACCGGTGACGTCACCGACGGCGCGGCATGTGCCGCCATGGTCGGGGAAGCCGTCCGGTGGCTCGGCCGTCTCGACATCCTCGTGAACAATGTCGGGATGGGGGCCGGCGCCGGGCGGCTGGAGGCAATCGAGCCCGCCGCATGGGAGCGCGGCATCGCCCTCAATCTCGGAAGCGCCTTCAACATGACGCGCGCCGCGATCACCGCCCTGCTCGCCGGGGAAGGCAAAGCGGTCGTCAACATCGCTTCGGTCGCAGGGCTTCTCGCGCACGGCACCGCAAGCTATGGCCCCGCCAAGGCGGCAATGATCCAGTTCACGCGCGAGATTGCCGTCATGTACGGCCGCGAGGGCCTGCGCGCGAACGCCATCCTCCCGGGTCATATCATGACACCGCTGGTCGAGAAGTTCGCTTCTCCCGACGCGCGCGAGACGCGGCGTCGCATCGCCCCGCTCGGGGTCGAGGGCGATGCCTGGGATATCGCGCAAGCTGTCCTTTTCCTGGCAGGGCCCGAAGCGCGCTTCATCTCCGGCGCCGTGCTTCCGGTCGATGGCGGGGTGACGCAGATTGCGCCGCTCGCTGCCTATGAAGCGCTCACCGGGGAGTCGATGACGCGATGACGAAGACCGGCTCGACCGGCGCGCGCAGCGTCGGCATTCTTCTCGCCGCCACGATCGGGATCGCGATCGCCGGTATCCATTTCCACGTCGTCGGCGCCATGGTGACGCCGCTCGGCCGCGCCTATGGCTGGTCGCGCGGCGACATCGCCTTCGCGCTGACGATAACCGCCGTCCTCCATCCTTTCACCAATGTCTGGATCGGAACCCTCGCCGACCGCTACGGTCCGCGTGCCGTCGCACTCCCGGGCATAGTCCTGTTCTGCGCAGGCCTCGCGCTGCTGGGCCTCGCCGGTCCGGCGCTCTGGAGCTGGTACGCAGCTTACACCGGCTTTGCGATCCTCGGGGCCGGGGCAAGTTCGGTCATCTGGACGATGGCCGTCGTTCAGGCCTTCAGCAAACGCCGCGGATTGGCGCTGGCCATTTCGTTGGCCGGGTCGGGCCTGCTCGTTTCGCTGGTTCCGTCCATCGTGCTGGCCCTCGAGCGATTGGCAGGGCTGCGGGGCATCTATCCGTCGCTCGCGCTCGCCTCGTTGATCCTGATGTTCGTCCCCGCCTGGCTCTTTTTGCCGCATCGCGACGCCGCCGCAGCGCCGGCGGCGCGCCGGAGCAGCAGCGGCAACTGGCGCCACGTCGTCGGCTCGGGAATATTGTGGCGGCTGGGCCTTGGCCTTTTGATCATCGCCTCCTGCGTCGGCACGTTCATCGTTCATTTCCAGCCGATGCTGACCGATGCCGGCATAAGCCGGGACGATGCCGCCTATGTGGCTCTTTTCATAGGACCCGCCATGGTCGCGGGGCGTATCGCCACGGGCCTCCTCTTCGACGTCCTGCCGACGCGCCTCGTCGCCACGACGGCATTTTCGCTGCCGGGGATCGCCTGCGTGCTGCTCTTCCTCTTGCCGCTCGACCTGACGTCGGCGACTTTGCTCGCGCTCCTGATCGGTGTGGGTATGGGAAGCGAAGTCGATGTCGTCGCCTATCTGTCGAGCCGATATTTCGGGCTTCGCCGGTACGGCCTTGTCTTTGGGATTCTCATCAGCGTCTACGGCCTCGCCGTCGGCCTGTCGTCCTGGCTCGTGGGCAAAGCCCATGATGCCTATGGAAGCTATGACACTGTCCTCGTCGGGCTTGCGGTCGGCGTCGTGGCCGCGATGGCCCTCGTTGTCTCCCTGGGGCCGCCGCCGCCCGTCGAGACGGAAGGCGAGGCCGCTCCCGCCCCCCATTGAGCGCCCCGTGGCGCGTCGTCGGATGCGCCACAGTCCCAGCCCATATTCCTGGGGATCAGCGCAGCGAGATGGCCCGCCTTGCCCCGCGCGGCGGCGAACTCGCCCGGTACTCGCACAACTTGTCCTTCGCGGGCCCACAGGGCCCAGGGAACCGGACGCAGGGCTTGGCGCCCGCTTCGCAGATGGCGCGATGGAGAGGCATCGACCGGACGCTTTCGGGCGAAGGGAGTCAGCCGCCGAATACCGGGAGGGCGCAGGCCTTCCGATATTCTTCGCGGAGCCGGTCGACGAGGTCGGCCACCGGCGGAATGTCATGGATAAGATCGATCCCTTGGCCGGCCGACCAGAGATTTTTCCACGGACGCACGCCTTCGGGAAGATGGTCGTGACGCATGCCTTTGCCTTCGGGGACCGGCAGGTTCTTCGGATCGAGCCCAACGCGCTCCATCGAACGGACAAGCCAGTTGGCTGGGACGCCGGCAACCTTGCCGGTGAACATGAGGTCGCTCGATCCGCTTTCGACCAGCATCGCGTGATAAGCGGGGTCGACGCGCGATTCCTCGGTCGCGATGAACCTCGTGCCCATATAGGCGAGATCGGCGCCCAGCACTTCGGCGGCGCGGATCGCTGCGCCGGTCGAGATCGATCCCGCCATGAGCAGGGTGCCGTCGAACATCTCGCGAATCTTGGGGACAAGCACGAGATGGCCGATATTGCCAGAGTGGCCGCCACCGCCGGCGCCGACGCAGGTCATGCCGTCGACGCCCGCCGCCATCGCCTTTTCGGCAAAACGCAGCGACACGACGTCGTGCCAGAGCAAGCCGCCCCAGTCGTGAACCTGCGCCGCCAGCTCGGTCGGGTCGCCCGTCGCGCTGATGATGATCTCGACGCCATATTGGCCGCATAGCTCGAGGTTGGCGCGCAGCTCGTCCTCGCGCATCCGCGTCGCGAGATTGACCGCGAGGGGCCCGATCCGCGCGGCGGGATTCTCCGCAGCGTGCCGGTCGAGACTGGCGCGGATCTGCCTCAGCCACGCCTCGAATGTCTCGATGTCGCGCGCGTTCGCGCGCGGCAGGGCGCCGACGATGCCGGAGCGGCAAGCCGCCTCGACCAGGTCGGGCCCCGAAACGAGGAACATCGGCGCGCAGACCGCAGGCAAAACCATGCGGTCGCGGATACGGTCCGGGAGCGCCATGGCTCAGCCGCGGCCCGTGCGCAGCTCGTTGTGGCGAGCCCACATCTGGTTGACCTTCGCCTGCAGCTCGCGCGGCACCGCCGGGAGCGCCGGGATACCGGTCTCGCGCGACGGCAGCAGGATCGAGGCATGACCCTTGACGGTCACCTCGTCGCGCTGGTTGGTCATGCGGAACTCGACGTCGACGATCTTCATCCCGTCTTCCTCGCGCTTGCCGGTCACCTCGCCGGTGATGATCTGCATGTCCCCCATATAGTTGAACTTGCGGATCTCGTCATATTGCGACTTCACCCAACCGTCGTCGCCGCACCAGTCCGAAAGATAGTGGAAGATGTAATTCTCGCGCATGACCCCATAGTCATAGGCCATCGGGTTGCCGATCTGCTGCGCCCAGGCCGGATCCCAGTGGAGGCGCTGCGCGACGTCGGGAATGCCATATTCATTCTTCACATAGAAGGGCGCGATCCGCTTGCGGTTCTTGTGCGCCATGCGTCCGACCGTCGGCGCATAAGGAATGAAGCCATAACCCCCGGCATGGAAGCAGACGACATCGGTGACGGTGAGGGGCCCCTTGCCCATCGTGCCGAGCGATTCGCCGACCTGGACGTCCTCGAAATAGCGCTTCTCGGCACCGCGCACCTTCTCCGCGGCGTAGATCTCGTCGATCTTCGCCATATCTTCGTCGGTGTAGGTCTGCGGCTCGATCGCGCTATATTTGCCTTTCTTGGCGGCCGTCTTGCGCTCGGTGAGGACGCGCAACGTCTTGTAGACGCCGACCACCTGCTGGCGCTGGTTGAACTTCACCTCGCGGCTGATCTGGATCACGTTGCGGCCGGCGAACTCCGACGGGTTTACGGTGATGCTTTCCTCGCCCTTGAAGCTGTAGAGCGTATCGCCCGGGTAGATCGGATTGTAGAATTCCCATTCGCCGCCCGACACGAAGACGTGGATCCCCCGAAAGAGGCTCTTGGTGCGCGCCTTCAGCTCGTCGGGCATCGGGTCGCCCTTCAGCGGCGCGTTGATGATGCCGGCCATCATCGCGGGCGCGATCACCTGGCCCCAGCGCGTGCCGGCGGCATAGTCGGGGTCGCGGTGAAGCGGGTTGTCGTTGCCGACGCCCGATGCGAAATTACGGATATTGTCGACCTGCGCCGTGCCGACATATTCCTGGTGACGCACGGCGAGATCGACACCGAGCAGCAGCTTCGCCCGTTCGATATCCTCGTCGGTCAGCGCATATTGCGTCGCCTTGTCCCAATCCTTCCGGACGTCGTCCTTCACGGGCGCTTCAGCCATCTCTCATCCCCTACAAACATACATACTATCTATACGATTAGCATCGCGCATTTGGCGCCCTTGTCAAGGGGGCGGGACGGAGCAGCGCCACGAATGGCCCAATTTTCCATTAAATCATCTATACGTTTATCTTGTAATTCGGGAGGTCTCCGATAGGGTGCGCCGGAGAATCAAAAAAGGTCGCGACGCGGTTTGCGCGTCGCGACAGACAAGCGGGAGAGCCAGATGGGCCTGAAAGTGGACGTCGTTCCGGACAATGTGCCGGCCGAGCTGATCGTCGACTTCGATTTCTTCGACCTCGCGGGGAAGGCCGAGGACATCCAGCTCGCATGGGCGGAACTGCACAAGGGTCCCGATATCGTGTGGACGCCGCATAACGGTGGACACTGGATCGCGACGCGGGCGGCCGACTTCGATGTGATCCAGGTCGATCACGAGCATTTCAGCCACCAGAATTTCAACCTGCCGCGCAACGAGATCGACCAGCACTCCCTGCCGCTCGGCCTCGATCCGCCCCGCCACACCCCCTATCGCAAGCTTCTGATGCCGGCGTTCATGCCGAAGGCGCTGAAGGCGCTGGAGGCCGTCGCCCGCGATACCGCCCGTTCACTGGTCGCCGAGATTGCGCCGCGCGGACAGTGCGAGTTCATCGAGGATTTTGCGAAGATACTGCCGATCAACGTCTTCCTTGGCATGGTCGACCTGCCGCTCGAGGATCGCGCGTTCCTGCTGCCCTGGGCCGAAGTCGCCGTGCGTTCGAGCGACATCGCCGAGCGCCGCGCCGTCCATATGAAGATGCAGGAATATCTGGCGCCCTATATCGACGCGCGCATGGCGAACCCCGGCGAGGACATTATCAGCGTCATCGGCCAGGGCGAGATCGACGGGCGGCCGATCACGCGCCCCGAGGTGTTCGGCATGTCGACGCTGCTTCTTTTTGGCGGGCTCGATACCGTCGCGTCGCAGCTGGGCTTCATCGCGCATTTCCTCGCGACCCATCCGGATCATCTTGCCGAGCTCGCCGCCGATCCCAAGCTCAACCAGGTGGCGTGCGAGGAACTGATCCGCCGCTTCGGCCTTCCCAACACGGCGCGGGTCCTGACGATGGACTATGACTATAAGGGCATCGCCTTCAAGAAGGGCGACATGATCCAGCTGCCCAAATGCCTCTACGGTCTCGACGACCGGATCAACAGCGCCGCGCGCGATGTCGATTTCCATCGCAAGCCATCGGCGATCAGGCACTCGGCTTTCGGGGCAGGACCCCATACCTGCCCGGGCGCCGTCCTCGCGCGCCGCGAGATCATGGTCTTCTTCGACGAATGGCTTTCTGTCATCCCCTCGTTCCGGGTCGACCCGTCGAAACCGCTGGTCATGGCATCGGGCCCCGTCAACGGGGTGCTGGAGCTTCACCTGACATGGGATGTCTAGCGTCCGGCGCCCGCGATCGCCGCAACCAGTGCGCGGATCATCGCGGTCATGTCGTCGCGGCCGCTCGCCGCGATGCGGCAGCCGCGCGCCGCGAGCGCAAGCGTGCGGCCGTCGAGCCGGGCGTCCGCTTCGCTGCGTCCGCCGGCTTCCAGGACCGAAGCGAAGAAGCGCGACAGATCGTCATAGAGGGCGCGCACCGCGGGGAAGCCGAGATCGTCCATGTCGCGCGATTCCGGATGGGCAGCGTGCACGTCGAACACGCTTTCGTTCCACGCGAGGCACGCGGTCAGCAGCTTGTCGTGAAGCGCCTCGATCGGCGCGATACGCTCGCCCAGGCGCTCGATCTGGCGTCGGTTGAGGCCGAGCACGAGCGCCGAGAAGATTTCATCCTTCCCCGGAAACAGCAGATAGACCGCCGGGCGCGACATGCCCGCCGCCTCGGCCAGCAGTCCCATCGTGGTCCGCGCATAGCCGAACCGCATGAAAATCGTCTCGGCCGCCGCCAGCAGCATGTCGGTCCGCGCCTCGCGGTCGATCGTCTCCCGTCCCATGGAGGCTGCCTGACACAATTCGCAGAAATGTCAAACTATAGCAACGAGAGGATGAACCAATGGCCGTTGTATCGCTGAGCCAGCCCGACGCAGCGGATCTGGATTTCGACGCGATTCGCATCACCGGCGAACTCGAGACCGCCAATCATCTGCTGGGCGACCATGAGGCGCTGATGCGCTTCCACGACGAGAAGGGCTATGTCTTCCTCCGAAACGTTCTCGATCCGGCATCGGTGGCCGAGGCGCGCGCCGCGATGTTCGAGATCATGGAGCGCCATGGCGTTGTTGCTCCCGGTGCAACCGAGCCCATCTGGACCGGCAAGCCCTTCCCGGGCGGCATGGAGGAAAGCGAAGAATTTGCCGGTATCTCGCGGCGCATCATCGAACATCCCGGCAATATGGACCTCATGGCGCGTATCCTCGGTGAGCCGGCGGCGATGGTGCCGATCGTCCAGTACCGCATCTATCCGCCGAACGGTCCGGTCACCGGCGTCCACCAGGACGGCTTCTTCAGCCCCGGCATCGTCAACTTCAAACCCGTGTGGATGCCGCTCGTCGATATCGACCGCAGCATGGGCGGGCTGATGGTCGCGGTCGGACAGAATAAGCGCGGCTATTTCCACAATCTTGCCAAGGCGCCGCGCTGCCCCATTCCCGAGGGCGTGATCGATCCGGACAGTTGGGCGACAACCGACTATCATCCCGGCGACGTGCTGGTCATCCATGGCGCGACGCCGCATGCCAGCCGGCCCAACCTGTCCGATCGCGTCCGCGTGTCGATCGACACGCGCATTCAGTCGGCGGGCGATCCGCGCGTGCTGCTCGGCACGGTCACCGGCTGGGCATCCGACCGGATCGATGTCGAGACGCGCGATGGGCCGCGCAGCTTCCGCGTCGATGACGATACCTTCATCCGTATCCTGCACCCGGGCACGCGAATCCCCACCGGCGACTTTGCCGAGACGGTTCGGAAGGACATGAAACTCGCGATCGTGTTCGATGGCGATCATGCCGAGACGCTGCGCAAGGCGTCCGAAAACTGAGCCCGCACGCTCAATCGTTGACATTATTTCATAATATGTCAGAACGTCCAGAAATGTCGGGAGATGCGATGTGACGGCGAACGATCTGGCCGAAGTGAATGTCGGGGGCGTGCGCGCCGCAATGGCCGCGGCGGTGGAAAGCGGGGCCGAAACCGGGCTGCACGTCGTCGCCTATCATCGCGGACGGAAGATCATCGATCTCTGCGATGGTGTCGCCGATCCCGCTACCGGCCGGAGGGTCGAAGCCGACACGCTGTTCAACGTCTACTCGGTGACCAAGGCGGTCACCGCAACGGCGCTTCATATCCAGGCCGAGCGCGGCCATGTCGACTATGATGCGCCGATCGCGACCTATTGGCCCGAATTTGCCGCTGGCGGCAAGGAAGGCGCGACGGTCCGCCATGCGCTGACACACCGCGTCGGCGTCCCCCAGATGCCCGCGGGCGTGACGCCCGAAATGATGTGCGACTGGGACGCGATGACGGCTGCGATCGCCGCGCTCCCCCCGCTCGCGCCCCCCGGCGAGAAGACGCTCTACCAGTCGATGACCTTCGGCTGGATCGTCGGCGAAATCGTGCGCCGTACCGATCCCGAAGGCCGGGACTTTCGTCAATTCATTCTCGACGAGATCTGCGCGCCGCTCGGCCTCGCCGACCTCTGGCTCGGTATTCCCGACGCCGCCGAGCCGCGCGTCGCGATCATGAGCGACCGCAACGCCGGCGATCCGCCGCCGCCGCTCGCGACCCTGTTCAGCCAGTCGATGCCGCCGCAGGTAGCGCTCGTGCCGCCGGTCTTCGAACGCCCCGACGTCCGCCGCGCCTGCATTCCCGGCGTTGGCGGGATATTCAATGCGCGCGACGAGGCGCGCTTCTGGGCGTTGCTCGCCGAAGGCGGCGCGCTCGATGGCGTTCGGCTGTTGTCGGAAGAACGGGTCGCCGGCTTCTCCAACGTGCGCGACAATGGCGACGAGCCCGATCCCGTCATGTTCGGCATCCCTATTCCGATCAGCGCCGGCGGCTATTGGCTCGGCGGCCACCGCGTCAGCTCGCCGCGCGCGATCTGGCACCCGGGCGCCGGCGGCTCGATCGGCTGGGCCGACCCCGACAATCGCCTCGCGGTCGCCATCTGCCACAACCGCATGTTCAACACCCGCACCGTCGAGGATGATCCGATCCTGCCGATCAGCCGCGCTGTGATGGCCGCCGTCGGCCTGGACGTCTGAGCCATGAAGCGCTGGATGTGCATGAATTGCGGCTGGGTTTATGACCAGGAACTGGGCGACCCGCTCGGCGAAATCGCGCCCGGTACGGCCTGGGAGGATATTCCCGACGACTGGAAATGCCCCGATTGTGGCGCAACCAAGTCCGAGTTCGAAATGACCGAGATATGAGGCTGCGGTGACCTATGACTTCGTCATCGTTGGCGCCGGCTCTTCGGGATGCGTCCTCGCCGACCGGCTCACGCGGTCGGGGCGGAACAGGGTGCTGCTGGTCGAAAGCGGCCCGGCCGATACGAACCCGCTGATCGATATGCCGCGCGGGTTCGGCCGTACGCTCGTGCAGGGGAAGCTCACATGGGCCTATGTGGCATCCAAGACCGGCGGCCACAACGAACCCGAATATTGGGTGCGCGGCAAGGTGCTCGGCGGGTCGAGCTCGGTGAACGGCATGGTCTATGTTCGCGGACAGCCCTCCGACTATGACGAGTGGGAAGCCGCGGGCTGCACGGGGTGGGGCTGGGACGCCCTGAAGCGCAGTTTCCTGGCGATCGAGGATCATGAACTCGGAGCCTCCGACATGCGCGGCGCCGGCGGTCCCCTGCATGTTACGGTCCACCCGCGCCGCGAGCCGGTGTGCGAGGCCATGATCGCGGCGGCCGCCCAAAATGGCATTCCCGCGGTCGAGGACCTGAACGCAATCGACGGGCCGGGGTTCGGCTACCAGCCGCGCACCATATGGCGCGGCAAGCGGCAAAGCGCGGCGAAGGCCTTCCTCCGACCGGCCATGCAGCGGCCCAACCTCACTGTCGCCACCGGCACCGACGTTCTTCATTTGCTGTTCGAGGGCGCGCGGGTCACAGGGGTGCGCGTCCGCGACGCCGCCGGCGAACGCGATGTCGCCGGCCGCGAGATCATCCTCAGCGCCGGCGCGCTCAACTCGCCGACCTTGCTTCAGCGCTCGGGGATCGGGCCCGCCGGGCATTTGAAATCGGTCGGGGTCGAGGTGCGGGCCGACGCGCCGGGTGTCGGACACAATATGCGCGAGCATCGCCTGCTTCGCGCGCAGTTCCGGCTGCGGCGCGGAAGCAACAACCGTGCGTTTCACGGCCTGGGCCTCGCCCGCAGCCTGATCGCCTATGGGCTCGCCGGACGCGGTCCACTGACCTCGGCCGCCTTCGAAGTCGGCGGCTTCATTCGCACCGAGCCCGGCTCCGGCCGGCCCGATGCGCAGCTCGGCATGGGGCCGATGTCGATCGACACGTCGATCCCGGGTTTTGCGCTCGAGAAGGATCATGGCGCGCTGTGCGGCGGCTATGTGATGCGCCCGCAAAGCCGGGGTTCGATCCTGATCGCGGGGCCCGCCCTCGAAACGCCCGCGCTCATCGACCCCAATTATCTCGCCACCGACTATGACCGCCGGGTCTCGGTTGCCCTGTTCCGGACCATCCGCGACATCTTCCGCCAGCCCGCTCTAGCGCCATTCGTCGTCGGCGAGACCGGCCCGGGCGACAGCGTCGAGACCGACGATGAAATTGTCGATGCGTTCCATCGCATCGGCGCCAGCGGCTATCATGCGGCGGGAACCTGCCGGATGGGCAGCGATCCGGAATCGGTTGTCGATACGCGGCTTCGGGTGCGCGGCGTGGCCGGCCTGCGGGTCGTCGACATATCGGTGATGCCGTCGCTGGTCTCGGGCAACACCAATGCCCCGGCAATGGCGATGGCCTGGCGCGCGGCCGATCTGATCGAAGAGGATATGGCGGCGGATCCGGTATCGGCCTGACCGGACCTTCTCGCGGCCCAGGGTTCGCTCCGCAACGACAAAGGGCCGACCCTTGCGGGACGGCCCTTCCATTGTCTTGGCACGCGCGGCCGGTTTAGCCGAACGCGACCTCCGCGCGGACGGTCGGGCTCGATTCTGCCGCATGCGGCATGGGACAATGAGACATTCGACCACCTCCTTTCGCTGGTTGACGATAAAAGGGATATGGGCGCCCCGCCTACGGCTTGCAAGGGCGCCGCCGCCTCAGAACAGACCGGGCAACTCGCGCTGCGCCGCGCTCGGCGTGGCGCTCGTCAGCATCGCGGCCTCCGGTGCCAGTCCCGGCGCCACCCGGTCGGCGGACGCGGTGCGGGTGTCGGCGCTCGCGATCGGCGCCCCGCAGCTGCGCCCCGCGAGAAAGTCGAGCGCCGCGCGCAAGGACGGCTCGTTCGGGTCGCCGAGCTGGAACGACAGATTGTCGCCCGCGGCGCAGCTGTTGCTGATCTTGGGCGCGAGGCCGCTGTAATAGTCGCTCGCCCCTGCCGCATTGCCCGTCGCAAAGGCCACGACGCGCATCCGGTCGTCGCATTCGGCCTTGTCGAGCGCGATCTGCCCGACCGGCTTGCCGAAGGTGTTGCTGCCGACGAGCGTCATATTGGTCCCAAGATAGGGCAGCATCCCGTTGATCACGAGCTCGCTCGCCGATGCGGTCGACCCGGTGCCGATGAAGGCGATGCGCGTCGGCGCGATCGATTCGGGCTGGCTGGTGAAGAAGTGCCGGTCGTTCTCCGCCGCTTTCGACGGGCGGAAATCGGTGCGCGAGAAGAGTTCGCTCGCCGTCCGGTTGCGGCCGAGCAGGTCGCCCATCAGCTCGGCGGTGCTGACGAGCCCGCCCCCGTTGTAGCGGAAGTCGATCACGACGTCGGTGACGCCCTGCGCGCGGAAATTGGCGAAAGCGGTGCGGAGCTGCGGGTTCGCCGAACTGATGAAGGTTCTGAGGTTGAGATAGCCGTAGCTCTTTCCGCCCTCGGCGATGATCTTGGCGCCATAGCGATCCGAAATCGGGTCGATATCGAAATTGGCCTTGGTGACCGTGACGTCGCGTGTGCTCGCGCCGTCGACGATTCGCAGCACGCGGGTCACCCCCGGATCGCTCGGTCCCAGCGCGTCGGTGATGCCGCCGGTGCCGCTCGTCGCGACGATGTCGGCGATCGACCGGATATTTCCTGCATTGGTTCCGATGCCGCTGATCTGGGTGCCGCGGTCGATGCCGGCGGCGAGCGCCGGTGCGCCTTCATAGGCTTCGGCGATCACGACGCGCTGGGTCGACGGGTTATAGGTCAGCCGCACCCCGAAACCCGCGCTCGACCCGCTCGAGAAAAAGGCATTCTCTTCCGCGATCGAGGTGATGTAGGTGAAAAATCGATCCTTGTTCGCGGCGCGCGCCGGCGCGACCAGCGCGTCGATATAGGATTGCACGCTGCTGTGGCTCGCCTTGTTGACCCCGGTCGCGACGTCGGCGGGGAAGAGATACCATTCGTCGATAACCGCCTTGGCGAAATCCTGCCGCGCCGACAGGCCGCAGCCCGCGGTGGGAGCCGGTGTCGGCGTCGGCGTCGGGGTGACCGTCACCGGCCCGCCGCCGCCGCCGCCGCCGCCCCCGCCGCAGCTTGCGAGGACGAAGGCCGACATCGTCAGCAGGGCGACGGATTTTCGCAAGTTATGGCGCATGGATTTTCCCCGGTTGGTCGGACGCATCGCGGCGACCAGCGCCGTTTCTGCGACCCGCCACATGTATCGGCGATGAAAGGGTGCGGCAATGACCCGGATCATCGGGCGCGACGAAGCGATTGTCGGCTTCGGGGTGGGAAGCGGACGTTCGACCTATCCCGTTCCCCGCGAACGCCCGGGCCCAGGACGCGAGCGCTGTGCTTGCCATCTGGACCCCGGCTTGCGCCGGGGAACGGCAGGGTTCGCCCGAAACCGGTTGCCGGACTAGTCCTCCGCAGCGTCTTTCCGCCCCTTGAAACCTTGTGCGACCACGAACAATTCGGGCGATCCCTTGCGGCTTGCGGGCGGCTTGGCGTGTTTCACCGTCGCGAAATTCTGCTTGAGCAAGGTCAGCAGGCTGTGGTCGGCGCCGCCGGCGAAGACCTTGGTCACGAAGGTCCCGCCGGGCAGCAGCGTGCGCACCGCAAAATCGGCGGCGGTTTCTGCCAGGCCAATGGTGCGGAGGTGGTCGGTCTGCGGATGGCCGACGGTGTTCGCCGCCATGTCCGACATGACGAGGTCGGGCGCGGTCCCCAGCGCGTCGATCAGCGCCGCCGGCGCCGCATCGTCCATGAAATCCATCTGCAGGATTGCGACCCCCTCGATGGGCTCGCATTCGAGCAGGTCGATACCCGCGATCTTCGCGCGCGGGTTGGTCTTGCGGACCACCTGCGACCAGCCGCCGGGCGCGAT
Organism: Sphingomonadaceae bacterium 3R27E2-A; assembly: GCA_005503165.1. Lineage (GTDB taxonomy): Bacteria > Pseudomonadota > Alphaproteobacteria > Sphingomonadales > Sphingomonadaceae > Sphingopyxis. The sequence goes on along the minus strand of SCNT01000044.1, from coordinate 1,443 downwards.
TCCCAGGTCGACCACCGCGCGCGCCCTTTTGACGAAGGCGAATTTCTCGTCGAGTTCGATCAGCTTGTACGCCGCGCGCGAGCGATAGCCCTCGGCCTGCGCACGGCGGACATAGGGGTCGTTGAGCTGCCGCGCCAGCCAGCGGGTCGACGAGGTGCTGCGCTTCTTCGCGGTCTTGACGCGGACGTGCAATCCGCCGCGGCTGCCACGGCCGCCCCCCTTGGTGCCGCCTTTTCCCGCGCTCATTTGCGATACTCGCGCCGCGTCACGGGAATGTCGCGCCCCTGCATCGCCAGCGTGCGCAGGATGCCTTCGCGGATGCCGCGGTCGGCGACCCCGACGCGCGCGGCGGGCCACAGGTCGATGATGCTTTCCAGGATCGCGCAGCCCGCGACGACCAGGTCGGCGCGCTCGCGCCCGATACAGCCGATCTCGGCGCGGTCGGCGATGCTCGCCTCGGCGAGGCGGCGGCTGATGTCGCGCATCGCGTCGCACGGGACGACCAGCCCGTCGACCGCTCGCCGGTCGTAGCGCGGCAGGTCGAGGAAGACGCTGGCCAGCGTCGTCACCGTGCCGCTGGTGCCCAGCAGGCGCAGCGGCTGGCCCGCATGGCGTTCGGCGCGCGCGGCGAAGGCGGCAAAGGCTTCGCGCGTCGTCTCGCGCATGTGCTGGTAGCTCGCTTGGCGGTCGGCCACGGTCGCGCCATCGCAGGAGGCATGTTCGGTCAGCGACACCACGCCCCACGGCACGCTCACCCAGTCGCGGATCGCGACGTCGTTGCCGCTGCCCTCGACATGCATCAGCTCGGTCGACCCGCCGCCGATGTCGAAGATCAGCGCGGGCCCGTCGCCGGGTTCCATCAGATTGTGGCAGCCGAGCACCGCCAGCCGCGCTTCCTCCGCCGGCGAGATGATGTCGAGCACGATCCCCGTCTCGCGCTTCACGCGGTCGGCCAGTTCCTGCCCGTTGCTCGCGCGGCGGCACGCCTCGGTCGCGACCGCGCGCGACAGGGTGACGTGGCGGCGACGCAATTTGTCGGCGCAGATCGCCAGCGCCGCGACCGCGCGGTCCATTGCCGCCTCGCTGATCCGCCCGCTGCCGTGCAGTCCCTCGCCCAGCCGGACGATGCGCGAAAAGGCGTCGATGACAACCAGTTCGCCATCCTGCGGCCGGGCGATCAGCAGCCGGCAATTGTTGGTGCCCAGGTCGATTGCGGCATAGCTTTTGGGCCGCGTAAAGGGGGTGGGCCGGTCATAGCCGCCGGCCGGTTTCCGATTCTGCGCCGCTGCCGCCCCGGGCCGCGGCGACCGCCCCTGGGGCGCTGCCATTTGCCGCATGGCTATTCTTACCTGTTTCTCACGCGCCCGAAGACCGGACGTGCACTTGGCGGCAAGACTAGGCGTGCGGGGGGGCAATGGCAACCCCGGGGGGGCGGTTTTGGGG
>SCNT01000043.1 GCA_005503165.1 Sphingomonadaceae bacterium 3R27E2-A | reverse complement strand
AATCAGCGCCGGAATCCAGGTGGCGTGGGGTTGCGGGTGGTTGCTGCCGTTTAACCCCCCCTGCGGCGAAGCCGGGGGGAGGGGGACCGGCGCGAGGGGGTGGGGGAGGGGCAGCGGCCCGAAACCGACGCTCAAGGCCTCGGCCCCTCCACCACCCTGCGGGTGGTCCCCCTCCCCATCGCTGCGCGACAGGGAGGATTTAGGAAGGTCCGCTCCCCACCCTGAAGCCGATATCGGCTCGCCCCTCCTGTTGACCGCCGCCCGATCAACGCAGCAACCCCAATCGCGGAATCTCGATCTTGGGGCAGCGGTCCATCACCACGGTCAGCCCTGCGGCCTCGGCACGCTTCGCTGCCGACTCGTCGATCACCCCGATCTGCAGCCACACCGCTTTCGCGCCGTGCACGATCGCTTCGTCGACCGCGGCGCCGGCGGCATCGCTGCTGCGAAAGATGTCGACGATCTCGGCGGGCGGCTCGACATTGGCGAGGGTGGCGACCACCGGCGCGCCGTGGATCGTCGTGCCGGCGTGGCCGGGGTTCACCGCGATCACGTCATGGCCCTGGCCGATCAGGAAGGCGAGCACGCCATTCGAGGGCCGCGCGGGGTTGGGCGAGGCGCCGACCACGGCGATGCGGCGCGGCTGGCCCAGAAGCTCGCGGATTTCGCCGTCGTCGTTGATCGCCATCATCTGTCCTTTCGCGCCGCGAGCCAGTCGGCGACTCTCGCCGCTATCGCGTGGAACGGCGCACCCTGCGGATCGGTTCCGGCGGCGGGCGGCACACCGCCGTCGCTCGCGAGGCGGATGCCCATCGACAAGGGCACCCGGCCGAGAAAATCGAGCCCCATCACCTTCGCTGCGGCCTCGGCGCCGCCGCTGCCGAACGGATCGCTCGTCTCGCCGCAATGCGGGCAGGCGTAGCCCGCCATATTCTCGACGAGGCCGATCAGCGGCACGTCGGCCTGTTCGAAAAAGGTGATCGCGCGCGTCGCGTCCATCAGCGCCAGGTCCTGCGGGGTCGAGATGATGATCGCGCCCGCGGGCTTGTGCTTCTGGATCATCGTCAGCTGGACGTCGCCGGTGCCCGGCGGCAGGTCGACCACGAGCGTGTCGATGTCGCCCCAGCTCGCATCGACCAGCTGTTCGAGCGCGCGCCCCGCCATCGGGCCGCGCCACGCGATCGCCTGGCCGGGCGCGGCGATCTGCCCGGTCGAGAGCATCGGCACGCCATAGGCGTTGGGCACGGGGGCGAGCTTCGATCCGCGCGCCTCGGGCTTCACCCCCTCGCTGTCCATCAGCCGCGGCTGCGACGGGCCGTATATGTCGGCATCGACCAGCCCGACCTTGACCCCGCGCCGCTGGAGCGCGACCGCGAGGTTCGCGGCGAGGGTCGACTTGCCGACCCCGCCCTTGCCGCTGCCCACCGCGATGATCGTGAGCCCCTTGCGCTCCGCGGTCATCGCGACGCGGACGCTGGTGACCCCCGGGCGCGCGAGCAGCCCGGCGCGGATCTTCTCCTCGAGCGGTTTGCGCTCTTCCTCGGCGAGCCCGGTGACGTCGAGGACGATCGCGAGCGTGCCCTCGCCATCGAGGAAGCGGAGGCCCGAGGTGCGGCCGCCGCTGAGGTCGGTGGCGATGCTGGCGAGGGGAGCGGTGTCGGTCATGCCGGAGGCAGATAGGGTCGCGCGAACCGATTGCCAGCCATTTTCGCGCGCACCCCCTGTTAATCGCGCCGCTCGCCCCTATAAAAGCGATATGAGCAACGAGAATAGCGACGTTATGGGACGCCGCGCCCTTTCGGGTGTGCGGCATTTTTTGAGCCGGATCGCGACCGCCATGGCGAACAGCCCCTGGGGCCCCAAGGGCGACGACGGCGGGAAGGGCGGCGGCGGTGAGGGCGGCGGCAAGAAGCCTGGCCCGCGCAACCCGTGGGTCAGCCCCGATCCGGTCGACATCAACCGCGGCCGCAAACCGCGCGGCCCCTCGGCGCTCGACGAACTGCTGCGCAAGGGGCGCGGCAGCTTCGGCGGCGGCGGCGAAGGTCCCGGCGGTGGCGGCGGGCGCCTGAACTTCGGCGATTCGGCGAAATTGTGGAAATGGGGCGCCATCGCGCTCGTCGCCATCTGGGTGGTCTTTTCTTCCTTCCACATCGTCCCGCCCGAAAAGGAAGGCGTTGTTGTCCAGCTCGGCAAATATTCGCGCACCGTCGGGCCGGGCGTCAAACTGACTTTCCCCGCGCCGTTCGAGACGATGCGCCTTGAGGACGTGCGCGCGATCCGCACCATGGCGATCGGCTCGCCCAATGCGACTGAAGAGAATTTCGTGCTGACGCGCGACCAGAGCCTCGTCGACCTTGCCTATGAAGTGCGCTGGTCGGTGCGCGACCCCGAACTCTTCTTCTTCCAGCTCGCCGATCCCGAGGGGACGATCCGCGAGGTCGCCGAGACCTCGATGCGCGCGACCGTCGCCAATTTCGATCTCGTCCAGGCGATCGGTCCGGGCCGCGTCGACATCGAGGCGCAGGTGCAGCAGCGCATGCAGGCGCTGCTCAACGAATATCGCGCCGGGGTGCTGATCCAGGGCATTGCGATCCGCCAGGTCGACCCGCCGAGCGCGGTCGACGAGGCGTTCAAGGCGGTGACCGCTGCGCAGCAGCAGCGCGAATCGGCAATCAACGAGGCGCGCGCCTATGAGGCGCAGGTGCTCGAAGGCGCGCGGGGCCAGACCGCGGCGTTCGACAAGATCTACGAGCAGTACAAGCTCGCCCCCGGGGTGACGCGCCAGCGCCTCTATTACGAGACGATGGAGCGCGTGCTGTCGAACGTCGACAAGACGATCGTCGAGGCGCGCGGGGTCACCCCCTATCTGCCGCTTCCCGAGGTCCAGCGCCGGATGCCCCCGGCCACCGAACCCGCGCCGAAGGGAGGCCAGTGATGTTCGAGAATCTGTCCCAGCGCCCGATGCGCCTGCTGATCGGCATCATTGTCCTGCTCGTCATCCTGTCGCAATCGGTGGCGATCGTGCCCGAGGACAAGCAGGCGCTGATCCTGCGCTTCGGCGAGATCGAGCGCACGGTGAACCGCTACAAGCCCAATGAGGATTTCGGCCGGTCGGGCGCGGGGCTGGTGCTGCGCGTCCCCTTTACCGACAGCATCCAGATCATCGACAAGCGCGTGCTGGGCGTGAACATGGAGCGCCAGCAGGTGCTCTCGACCGACCAGCAGCGCCTGCAGGTCGACGCCTTCGCGCGCTTCCGCATCACCAACCCCGTGCGCATGTACACCGCGATCCGCACCGAGGAACGGCTGCAGCAGCAGCTGGCGACGATCCTCGGCTCGTCGCTGCGCAACGAACTCGGCAAGCGCACTTTCGCGACCCTGCTGTCGCCCGAGCGCGGCGCGGTGATGGACAATATCCAGGTCGCGCTCAACCGCGAGGCGAACAAATATGGCGCCGAGGTCATCGACGTGCGGATCAAGCGCGCCGACCTGCCCGAGGGCGAGACGCTACAGCTCGCGTTCAACCGCATGCGCACCGCCCGCCAGCAGGTCGCGACCGCGATCCGCGCCGAGGGGCAGAAGGAAGCGGCGATCATCCGCGGCAATGCCGACGGCGAGGCCGCGCGCATCTATGCCGAAAGCTTCGGCAAGGATCCCGAATTCTATGACTTTTATCGCGCGATGCAGAGCTATCAGCAGACCTTCCTGGGCGAGAACAACCAGGGCGCGACGTCGATCATTCTGTCGCCCGACAATGAATATCTGCGCCGCTTCCGCGGCAACTGATCCCCGCGGCTGAACGGCGCCTGCACGCACCGTTCATGTTCAATCGCCGTTCAGCCACGGCGAAGCAGACAACCGCCGCCGGGGTGAGCGTTTTTCGAGTACAGAAGAGGAATTTCGATCGTGCGTTATGTTTATGGCATCACTTCGGCTCTGCTGGCGGGTGGCACGGCGCTGGCGCTGGTCACCCAATCCCCCGTCGGGGCGCAGGTCGCGCAGAATGAATCGAGCGAAATCGCCAAGGCCGTCCCGCGTGCGGGCGCGCCCGAAAGCTTCGCCGACCTGGTCGAGCAGCTCCAGCCCGCGGTGGTCAATATCTCGACCAAGCAGGAGGTGACGCTCGGCGTCCGGCTCAATCCCTTCGCGGGCACGCGCGAGCCGATCACGCAGGAACAGCAGGGCGGCGGCTCGGGCTTCCTGATCTCGGCCGACGGCTATATCGTCACCAACAACCACGTCATCTCGGGTGGCCCGCGCGGCGAGGCGGTGAACGAGGTCACCGTCACGCTCACCAACCTCAAGGAATATAAGGCGAAGATCGTCGGCCGCGACCCCGCGTCGGACCTTGCGCTGCTCAAGATCGAAGCGACCGGCCTGCCCTTCGTCAAATTCGCGACCGGGAGCGACGCGCGCGTCGGCGACTGGGTCGTCGCGATCGGCAATCCCTTGGGCCTCGGCTCGACGGTGACCGCGGGCATCATCTCGGCGGTGCAGCGCAACCTCGGCCAAGGCGGCGCCTATGACCGCTACATCCAGACCGATACCGCGATCAACCGCGGCAATTCGGGCGGTCCCCTGTTCGACTTGCAGGGCAATGTGGTCGGCATCAACAACATGCTGATTTCCCCCGTCGGCGCGAACATCGGCGTCAATTTCGCCATCCCCGCCGAAGCCGCGATCCCGGTGATCGAAGCGCTGAAGGCCGGCCAGGCGGTCGAGCGCGGCTATCTCGGCATCGGCATCACGCCGGTCGACGAGGATATGGCGGCGGCGCTCGGTCTGCCCAAGGATCGCGGCGAGCGTATCGGCCGCATCGAACCCGGCGAGGCCGGCGAGAAGGCCGGGCTCAAGCGCGGCGACGTCGTGACGAAGGTCAATGGCCAGGAAGTCACGCCGCAGCAGACCCTCTCCTACATCGTCGCGCGCGTCAAACCCGGCACGCGCATCCCGCTCGAGGTGATCCGCGACGGCCGGACGATGACGATCAACGCGGTGGTCGGCAAGCGTCCGCCCGAAGACCAGCTCGCCGGCACGACCTTCGATCCCGAGGACGAGCAGGCGCTGCCCGACGATCCGGCGGGCGCCGCCGACACCGCGATCCAGAACGAGCTGGGCCTGTCGGTGCAGCCGCTGACCCCCGACATCGCGCGCGCGGTGGGCGTCGACCCAAGCGCCAGGGGCCTCGTCATCGGCGCGGTCGCGGGCAGCAGCGACGCGGGCCGCAAGGGCATCCGCCGCGGCGACGTGATCCTGAGCGCGGGCACCGGCCGCACCCCGGTGACGACCGCCGAGGCGCTCGCCAAGGTCGTCGCCGACACCAAGGCCGCGGGGCGCGACGCGGTGCTCGTCGAGATCCTGCGCCGCGGCGGCCCCTCGGCCGACGTCGCGCTGCGGTTGAAGCGCTAACAACATCGATCGCTCCCCTGAAGGGGAGGGGCTTTGGAGCGGGCGCCGCGGCCTCATGGGTCCGGCGCCCGTTTTTCTTGCGCTCGACCCACATTGTTCCTATTATGTTCCTCCATCGAGTCGGGAGAGAATCATGATCGGATATGTGACGCTGGGCACGCACGACCTCGCCAGGGCGGCGGTCTTCTACGATGCGATCGCGGGCGAGCTGGAAACGCCGCGGATGATGGAATTCGACACCTTCATCGCCTGGGGCAAGCCCGGCGGCGGCGCGGGGATCGGCCTCACCAAGCCCTTCGACGGCAATGCCGCGAGCGTCGGCAACGGTGTGATGGTCGCGCTCGAGGCGAAGGACAAGGAGCAAGTCCATCGACTCTATGATCTCGCGCTCGCGAACGGCGGCACCTGCGAAGGCCCCCCGGGGCCGCGCGGCGAGGGCTTTTACGCCGGCTATTTCCGCGACCCCGACGGCAACAAGCTCAACGCCTTCGTCATGGGGTGAAGCCCGCCGCTTGGCTTCTTGGGGCCCCGGCCCCACATCGCCCGTTCCGATAGGAAGGCCGGGCGATGGCGCGTGATGTGTACCAGTTGTTCGAAACCGCCGCGGGCGTCGCCGCGATCGGCTGGAACGGCGTTGGCGTCACCAGCTTTCGCCTCCCCGCGCCCGACGCGCATGAGAGCGAGCGGTCGCTGTTGAAGCGACTGCCGGGCGCCGTGCGCGTGGCGCCGCCTGCGGAAGTGCGGGCGGTGATCGCCGCGGCGGTCCGTTATTTCGCCGGCGAGCGCGTCGATTTCGTGGATGTCCCGGTCGACCCCGCGGTACAGGATCCGGCCTTCGCCGGTATCTACCGCTTCGTGCGTGCGCTCGGCTGGGGCGAGACGACGACCTATGGCGGCGTCGCCGCGGCGCTCGGCCGCGGTCCCGAATATGCGCGCGACGTCGGCCAGGCGATGGCGCGCAACCCCGTCCCGCTGATCGTCCCCTGCCACCGCGTCACCGCCGCCGGCGGCCGCATCGGCGGCTTCTCGGCCCCCGGCGGCTCGCAGTCGAAGGCGGCGATGCTCGAACTCGAGGGCGTGGGGTCGCCGGCGGTGGCAGAAGCGCCGGCGCAGCGCGGGTTCGAATTTTAGGGGCGGCATATGGCCCGCGGCGGGCTGCGTCGGCTCCCCACCCCGAAACCGGCATTGGCGAGGGTCTATGACCCCTGTTCCGCGCGCAGCGCCTTCCTGTCGAGCTTGCCGATCATGGTCTTGGGCAGGTTCAGCCGCACCTCGACCGCGCTCACCCGTTCGTGTTTCCCGAGCTGGGGGTTGAGCCAGGCGGCGAGCGCTTCGCCCGAGACGGTGAAACCCTCCTCCAGTGTCACGAACGCCTTGGGCACCTCGCCGCGATAGGCGTCGGGGACGCCGAGCACGATCGCTTCCTTGACCGCGGGATGCTCGTAGAGATGCGCTTCGATCACGCTCGGGTAGACCTTGAAGCCGCCGACCGCGATCATGTCCTTCAGCCGGTCGACGATGCGGACATAGCCGTCTTCGTCGATCGCCGCGACGTCGCCGGTACGCAGCCAGCCGTCCTCAGTAAAGCTGTCCTTGTCGGCGTCGGGGCGGTTCCAGTAGCCGCGCATGATCTGCGGCCCCTTCACCACCAGTTCGCCGGGCTCGCCCGCTGGGGCGTCGCGCATCGGATCCTCCTTGTCGACGAGGCGGATGTGCGTCGCGGGGAGCGGCTGGCCGATCGTGCCCGCCTTGACCGGGCCGTCATAGGGGTTGGTCGAAACCACTCCCGAACTTTCGGTGAGGCCATAGCCCTCGACCAGCGCGGCGCCGGTCGCCGCGACGAATTTCTCGCGCAGTTCGGCAGGCATCGGCGCGCCGCCCGAGATGCAGACGCGCAGCGACGAAAAGTCGGTCTTGGCGAGGTCGGGGTGGTCGAGCAAAGCCTGATACATCGTCGGCACGCCGGGCAGTGCCGTCGCCCTCGTCCGCGAGATCGCCTGCAGCGCCTGCTTGGCGTCGAAGCGCGGCAGCATCGCGATCATGCCGCCGTTGAGGACGGTGCGGTTGAGTACGCAGGTGTTGGCGAAGACGTGGAAGAAGGGGAGCACGCCGAGGATGCGGTCGTCGGCCTGCGTGTCGGGATCGATGCTGTTTACCTGCCGCGCATTGGCGGTGAGATTCTGGTGCGTCAGCATCGCGCCCTTGGGCGTGCCGGTCGTGCCGCCGGTGTACTGGATCAGCGCGATGTCGGCTTCGGGGTCGATCGCCACCGGATCGGGATTACCGTCGTTATCGACGAGCGCCGAGAAGCGCGTGACGCGCGGGTCGTCGGGCAGCGCCGACACCTCCTTGCGGCGGAGCATGCGGTAGAGCAAGGACTTGGCACCGGGCAGCCCGCCCGCGACCGAGCCGACGACCAGCTGCTTGAGGCTCGATCCGTCGAGCACCTCGAGCGCGGTGGGGAGCAGCGCCGTCGCGCTCATCGTGAACAGGATGTCGGTGCCCGAATCCTCGACCTGCGCCTCCAGCTCGGCGGGGGTATATAGCGGCGAGAAATTGACCACCGTCGCCCCCGCGGCGAGCGCGCCATAATAGGCCGCGACATAATGCGGGACGTTGGGCAGGAAGAGGCCGACGCGCGTTCCCTTGCCGATGCCGCGTTGCTGCAGGCCATGGGCGACCCGCGCGACGCCGCGTGCGACCTCGTTGTAGCCGAAATGGCGGCCCATGAAATCGAGCATCGGCGCATCGCCCTTTCGCGCGACGCTGGCGGCGAGCATGGCAGGAAGCGAGAGCGGCGCGAAATCCTGGTCCCAGGCGGTCGGGTGGTTGTATCTGGTCGACCAGTCATAGGGGCTTTTCATCGCGGCGCGTCGTCCTTCTGCGAGAGGATCGGTGGGGGTGCCGTCTTTCCTAGGGACGACGCGCGCGCATCGCAATCGGGGGGTGCGACGCTTGCAGCATGACGGCGGCGCGGCTAGGCAGGGCGCGCCACGTTCGCACGCCAATTTCAGGGGGTATCGATGCCGCATCCGTCTTTCCGGTTGATCGCGCCGCTGGCGATATGGGCCGCCGCCGTTTCGGCCCCCGCCGCCGCCAAGGACAAGGCGCCGCCGGCAGTGCCGTCGCAGATCAAGGAGCTCTACGCCTGCCGCGACATCGGCGATGCCGCTTCGCGCCTGGCCTGTTTCGATCGCGAGGTCGGCGAATTGTCGGCGGCCGACCAGGCGCAGGAGATCGTCTTCACCGACCGCGAGACCGCGAAGAAGACGCGGCGCGGGCTGTTCGGCTTTTCCTTCCCGAAGCTCGGCGGGATTTTCGGCGGCGACGACGACGAGATCAAGGAGATCGAGACCACGCTGCGTTCGGTCAGCATGGACCGTTCGGGCAAATATACGCTGGTGATGGAGGATGATGCGGTGTGGGTGCAGATCGACACCACCCGGTTGCCGCGCCAGCCCAAGCCCGGCCAGAAGGTCAAGATCAAGGTCGCGACCATGGGCAGCTATTTCGCCACGATCGACGGCGGCCGCACGATCCGCCTGAAGCGCGACCGCTGATCGCCGGGAGCGGCGCGGCCCGCCCGCGACGATTGCCATGAGCCCGTCCGACGCCTTGCCGCTGCCCGGCCCGGGATGCGCGCCCTTCGTGCTGCTCGACGATGCGCGGGCCGAGGGAGCGGTGTCGGCGCGGCTGTTTTCCGATCCGGTCGAGATCCTGCACGCGGGCCGCGCGGCCGAGGTGCCGGCGCTGCTCGGCGCGCTCGAGGCGGCGGCGCGGCGCGGCCTGCACGCGGCGGGTTATCTCGCTTATGAAGGTGGCAAGGGGCTTGCGCCGGCCTGGCGGGGGGCGGCGCCGGCAGGCGGGGGCGAGATGCCGCTGGGCTGGTTCGGATTGTTCGCGCGCGTCGAGCGGATCGATGCCGACGCGGTGCCGGCGCTGCTGCCCGATCCTGCGAGCTGCTGGATCGGCGCGGTCGAGCCGGGGATCGCGCGCGGCGATTACGAAGCGGCGGTCGCGGCGGTGCTGGGTTATATCCGCGCCGGGGACATCTATCAGGCGAACCTGACCTTTCGCGCGGCGGTGCCGCTGCTCGGCAACCCGCTCGCGGTCTATGCGCGGCTGCGGCAGACCGCGCGCGCGGGCTATGGCGGCTTCATCTGGACGGGCGAGCGGGCAGTCGCGTCGCTCTCCCCTGAGCTCTTCTTTGCGCTGCGCGGACGCGAGGCGATCGCGCGGCCGATGAAGGGCACCGCGGCGCGGCGCGGCGATGCTGCGGCCGATGCGGCGGCGGCGCGGCTCCTCGCGACCGACCCCAAGCAGCGCGCCGAAAATCTGATGATCGTCGATCTCATCCGCAACGACCTGTCGCGCGTTGCCGAACCCGGTTCGGTCGCGGTGCCGGATTTGTTTCGGGTCGAAAGCTTCCCGACGATCCATCAGCTGGTGTCCGACGTCACTGCGCGCTTGCCGGCGGACAGGGGCGCGGTGGACGTGCTGCGCGCCGCCTTCCCCTGCGGATCGATCACCGGCGCCCCCAAGGTGCGCGCGATGGAGATCATCGACGAGCTCGAGGTCGGCGCGCGCGGGCTCTATACCGGGTCGATCGGCTTCATCGAGCCGGACGGCGAGGCGGCGTTCAATGTCGCGATCCGCACGCTCGTGTTTCCTGCCGTCGTTCCGCCGCTAACCGGCTTGCAGGAAACGCCGATTCGCGCCACGCTGGGATTGGGATCGGGAATCGTCGCCGACAGTCTGCCATCGGAGGAATGGCACGAATGTCTGGCCAAGGGGGAATTTGTGGGGGCAGCGCGCGAGAGTTTCGATCTGATCGAGACGATGCATTTCGACCCCGTCGACGGGGTCCAGCGGCTCGAGGGGCATCTGGCGCGGATGAAGGCAAGCGCCGAAGCGCTGGGTTTCACCTTCGACCGCCATGGTGCGCGCAACAATCTGCAATCGGCGACCTTCCGCTTGCGCAGCGCTGCGCGGGTGCGGATGCGGCTCGCGCCTTCGGGGGCGCTCGCGGTCGAGGTGTCGCCGATGCCGCGCCTCGCCGAACTGCCGGTGCCGGTTGCCGTACGCCCCGCGCCGATGGCGGCGGACGACTTCCGTCTTGCGCACAAGACCAGCCTGCGCGCGCTCTATGACGAGGCGCGGGCCGAGGCAGGCGCCGCCGAGGTCGTCTTCGTCGACGAGCCCGGCTTCGTCACCGAGGGCAGCTGGAGCAACATCTTCGTCGAGCGCGAAGGCGTGCTGCTGACCCCGCCGCTTTCGCTCGGCCTGCTCCCGGGCGTGCTGCGCTCCGAGCTGATCGAAAAGGGCCGCGCGGTCGAATCGCACCTGCGCCTCGCCGATCTGGCGGGCGGCTTCTTCATCGGCAATTCGCTGCGCGGGCTGGTCCCGGCGCGGCTGGCGGACGCGTTTCAGCCTGCATAGGTAAATTATCCTTACGTCGCCTTGCGCATTGCGGACAGAGGCTCTAGGCGCGGCCCCGCGCAATTTCCTGCCGCTTTGCACAGTTCAGGGGGACTTCCGCCATGTCGACCTTTCCGCCCCATGTCTCGGCCGCGCTCGGCCGCATCCAGCCTTCGGCGACGCTCGCGATGACGGCGCGCGTGACCAGGATGAAAGCGGACGGGATCGACGTGATCGGTCTCAGCGCGGGCGAACCCGATTTCGACACCCCCGATTTCGTCAAGGAAGCGGCGATCGAGGCGATCCGGAACGGCCAGACCAAATATACGCTCGTCGACGGCACGATGGCGCTGAAGGAAGCGATCCGCGGCAAGTTCCGCCGCGACAACGGGCTCGATTACGGCGCCGACCAGATCACGGTGAACGTCGGCGGCAAGCACACCCTGTTCAACGCGCTCGTCGCGACGGTCGACCCTGGCGACGAAGTGATCATTCCCGCGCCCTATTGGGTGAGCTATCCCGACATTGTCGCATTTGCCGGCGGCACCCCGGTGTTCGTCGCGGGCACCGCCGACCAGGGCTATAAGATCACCCCCGAACAGCTCGACGCCGCGATCACCGCGAAGACGCGCTGGATCGTCTTCAACTCGCCGTCGAACCCGTCGGGCGCGGCCTATTCGCCCGCCGAACTCGACGCGCTGGGCGAGGTCGTGCGCCGCCATCCGCATGTCATGGTGATGTGCGACGATATGTATGAGCATGTCTGGTACGCCGATTTCGAATTTTCGACGCTGGCGCAGCGCTGCCCCGACCTGGTCGACCGCATCCTGACGGTGAACGGCTGCTCGAAGGCCTATGCGATGACCGGCTGGCGCATCGGTTATGCCGGCGGCCCGGCGTGGCTGATCAAGGCGATGGGCAAATTGCAGTCGCAATCGACCTCGAACCCCTGTTCGATCGCGCAGGCCGCCGCCGCCGCGGCGTTGGGCGGCCCGCAGCAGTTCCTCGACGATCGCAACGCGGCGTTCCGCCGCCGCCGCGACACGGTCGTCGCGATGCTCAACGACGCGCCGGGGCTGAGCTGTCCGACCCCCGACGGCGCCTTCTATGTCTATCCCGACGCGTCGGGGTGCATGGGCAAGACCACCCCCGACGGCAAGCGGATCGACAGCGACGAGGCGCTGATCGACTATTTCCTCGACTCGGCGCGCGTCGCCGCGGTGCACGGCGGGGCGTTCGGCCTGTCGCCGGCGTTCCGCGTCTCCTATGCAACGTCGGAAGCGGTGCTCAAGGAAGCGTGCGTGCGGATCCAGCAGGCGTGCGCGGCGCTGAGCTGATCCGGTCCCCCTCCCGCAAGCGGGAGGGGTTTTGTTTGTGAACGCCGCACGACAGCCCGGTTCACCGGAAAGTAAGGCCTGCTGCCTAAAGGTGATCGCGATCACTGACGGATGGTTCGGGGCGCGCCATGGAGTCGGGGTAACCAAAGCGGCCCTGGCCGCGAAACGACAAGAGATGACAGGAACAACCCATGCTCTCCATGCTTCGCTCCGACTGGTTCTTGACCATGCTCGCCGGCTTCGCGATCGGCGCCGTCTTCGTCATGACGCAGCAGCCCGCGCTCGCGATGGTGCTATGACCCCCGCGCGGCGTTCGCTGGGCGCAGCGCTGGCCGCGATACTGGTCGCGCAATGCGCGCCGCCCGCCGCGAGCGCCGAAAGCGTCGTCAAGCTGCCGGCCGCGGCCGTCGATCCCGCGGTCCCCGGCAAAAAGGCGACCGCCGTCCTCGCGGGCGGCTGTTTCTGGGGCGTCGAGGGCGTCTTCGCCCATGTGAAGGGCGTGATCTCGGTCGAATCGGGCTATCATGGCGGCAGCAAGGCGACCGCGAAATATGAGCTCACCCACGACGGCAAGTCGGGCCATGCCGAAGCGGTGCGCATCGTCTATGACCCGAGCCAGGTGAGCTACGGCACCTTGCTGCGCGTGCTCTTCTCGGTGATCGCCGACCCGACGCTCAAGGACCGCCAGGGCCCCGACCGCGGACCGCAATATCGCGCCGCGATCGTGCCCATGGACGCGACGCAGCGCCAGGTCGCGACCGCCTATCTGGCGCAGATCGGCAAGGGCAAATATTTCGCCAGGCCGATCGTCGTGCCGATCGAGCCCTATAAGGCGTTTTATCGGGCCGAGCCGCTGCATCAGGACTTCATGCGCAAGAATCCCAAGAACGGCTATATCCTGACCTGGGACGCGCCCAAGCTTGCGGCGCTGAAGCGGCTTTTCCCCGACCTCGTCCGGGGCAAGCCCGCGCCCTGATCTCCCGAAGGTTCGGCCGCTCATCGCGCGCATGGAATCGTTCGTCGCAAAGCACTGGTCGCCGCATCCTGCCTGCGGGACGATCCGTGTCGGCCGAATAGGGCCGGGGGACGCAATGATGGTCGCAGTCGCGGGGTTGGAATGAAGGTCAAGGTTTCGGGCAGGCATCTGCTCGCCATGGGGGCGAGCGCCATCGTGCTCGCCGGATGCGTCAGCAGCGCGGCGATCGTTCCCGCGCCGCGGGAGCAGGCCCAGCCCCAGCCGGCGCGCACGGGTGCGGGCGCGGTCACCGTCCCCATCGGCCCGCCGGTGCGCAGTTCGACACCCGCGCCGCAGTTGCCCGCCGATCCCGGTTTTCGTCGCCCGCCGCCGGGGCTCGACGATCGCCTGTTCCAGATCTGGAAGGCGTTCCCGGGCAAGACCGGCATCGCGGTGCAGCGCATCGACGGCGAATGGACGCTGACCCAGCGCGGCAATGAACTCTTCCCCCAGCAGAGCGTGTCGAAGCTGTGGGTCGCGCTCGCCGTGCTCGACGCAGTCGACAACGGCAGGCTGCGACTCGACCAGAATGTGCGCATCGGGCCCGAGGATCTGACCCTGTTCCACCAGCCGATCGCCGGGCGCGTCCAGGCGCAGGGCTCGGTGACGATGACCGTGCGCGAGCTGATCGAGACCGCGATCACCCAGAGCGACAATACCGCGAACGACAGCCTGCTGCGGACAGTCGGCGGCCCCGACGCGGTGCGCCGCTTCATCGACAAGAAGGATCTGGGCGCGATTCGCTTCGGCCCCGGCGAGCGGCTGCTCCAGGCGGGCGCGGCGGGGCTCAAATGGCAGCAGAGCTATTCGGTCGGCCGCAGCTTCCAGGCGGCGCGTGCGGCGGTGCCCGAAGCGACGCGCAAGGCGGCGATGGACGCCTATCGCGCCGATCCGCCCGACGGCGCGAGCCCCGCGGCGATCGCGAACGCGCTGACCAGGCTGGCGCGCGGCGCATTGCTCTCGCCCGAATCGACGCAATATCTGCTGGGCGTGATGACGCGGACCAAGAGCGGACCGCAGCGGCTGAAGGCCGGGCTCCCCGCCGGCTGGACCTTCCTCCACAAGACGGGCACGGGGCAGGATTACAAGGGCATGACCGTCGGCTACAACGACATCGGCATCGCCACCGCGCCCGACGGCACGCGCTATGCGATCGTCGTGCTGATGGGCGAGGCAAGCTCGCCGGTGCCCGCGCGCATGGCGACGATGCAGTCGGTGTCGCGCGCGGTGGCGGAGTATCATGGAAAGTAGGGCGATGAAAAAACTGGCGCTGATCCCGATGCTTGCCGCGCTGGCGCTGGCGGGCTGCGCGACGCCCGAGACGCGGCTGCGCAATGGCCTCCACGATGCCGGCCTGTCGGCGCCGATGTCGGCGTGCATGGCCGAACGCATGGTCGACCGGCTCTCGCTGCTCCAGCTGCGCCGCCTGTCGGCGCTCGGCAGCCTCAAGGACAGGCGGATCGCGGACCTGTCGCTCGACCAGTTCCTGCACAAGGTGCGCGCGCTCAAGGATGCCGAGATATTGGCGGTGACGACCAGCTCGGCGGCGGTCTGCGCTTTTCGCTAGGGTAGAAAATCTGTCGCCGCGCTAGCGGAACCAAGGGGTAGCCACGCCCGGCAACTTGTGCTTAGGCGGCGCCGATTATCTCCCGCTCCAGAGTCGAAAGGCCCGGCAGACCTCATGAACATCCACGAATATCAGGCGAAAGAACTGCTCGCGAAATTCGGCGTTGCGATCCCCAAGGGCATCGCCGCGATGAGCGTCGAGGAAGCGGTCGCCGCCGCGAAGCAGCTGCCCGGGCCGCTCTATGTCGTGAAGTCGCAGATCCACGCGGGCGGCCGCGGCAAGGGCAAGTTCAAGGAACTCGGCCCCGACGCCAAGGGCGGTGTCCGTCTCGCCAAGACGCTCGAGGAAGTCGAAGCGCATGCCAAGGACATGCTGGGCAACACGCTGGTGACGATCCAGACCGGCGAGGCCGGCAAGCAGGTCAACCGCCTCTACATCACCGACGGCGCGGACATTAAGCAGGAATTCTATCTGGCGCTGCTCGTCGACCGCGCCACCAGCCGCATCGCGGTCGTCGCCTCGACCGAGGGCGGCATGGACATCGAGACCGTCGCGCACAACACGCCCGACAAGATCCACACGATCACGATCGATCCCGCCACCGGCCTGATGCCGCACCACGGCCGCAGCGTTGCCGCGGCGCTCGAACTTTCGGGCGACCTCGCCAAGCAGGCGGCGAAAGTGCTCGCGGGCCTTTACGACGCCTTCCTCGCGACCGACGCCGAGCAGATCGAGATCAACCCGCTCGCCGTCTGCGAAGGCGCGATCGGCGACGAGCTGCTGGTGCTCGACGCCAAATTGGGCTTCGACGGCAATGCGATGTTCCGCCACAAGGATATCGCCGCGCTGCGCGACCTGACCGAGGAAGACCCGGCCGAGGTGGAGGCGTCGGAATATGACCTCGCCTATATCAAGCTCGACGGCAACATCGGCTGCATGGTCAATGGCGCCGGCCTCGCGATGGCGACGATGGACATCATCAAGCTCAACGGCGAATTCCCCGCCAACTTCCTCGATGTCGGCGGCGGCGCGAGCAAGGAAAAGGTCACCGCGGCGTTCAAGATCATCCTAAAGGATCCCGCGGTGAAGGGCATCCTCGTCAACATCTTCGGCGGCATCATGAAATGCGACATCATCGCCGAGGGCATCGTCGCCGCGGCGAAGGAAGTGAATCTGGGCGTTCCGCTCGTCGTTCGCCTCGAAGGCACCAACGTCCAGCAGGGCAAGGACATCCTTGCCAATTCGGGTCTGCCGATCGTCGCGGCCAACGATCTGGGCGACGCGGCAAAGAAGATCGTCGCCGAGGTTCGCGCGGCTTGAGATATTCCCTCTCCCCCTGGGGGAGAGGGTTGCGAAGACTTGCGAACTTGTTCGCTGGTCGAAGCTGGGTGAGGGCCACCAACGTCGCGGACCCTCACCAAGTCCGACTAGGCAGCAAGCTGCCAAGTCTCCCTATCCTCTCCCCCAAGGGGAGAGGAGCTAGGTTGACGTTTACGTAAACGCCAATTATGGCGCGGTGCACAATTTTTCGAGAGGAGCTTTAAAAGCCATGAAAATCCTCGTCCCCGTCAAGCGGGTGCTCGATTACAACGTCAAGCCGCGGGTGAAGTCCGACGGCACCGGCGTCGACCTGGCCAATGTGAAGATGTCGATGAACCCGTTCGACGAGATCGGTGTCGAAGAAGCGATCCGCCTCAAGGAAAAGGGCGTCGCGACCGAGATCGTCGCGGTGTCGATCGGCCCGGCGAAGGCGCAGGAAACGCTGCGCACCGCGCTCGCCATGGGCGCCGACCGCGCGATCCTGGTGCAGACCGACGATGCGGTCGAGCCGCTGGCGATCGCCAAGATCCTGAAAGCCATCGCTGACGCCGAGCAGCCCGGGCTGGTGATCCTCGGCAAGCAGGCGATCGACGACGACAACAACCAGACCGGCCAGATGCTCGCCGCGCTCACCGGCTGGGCGCAGGGCACCTTCGCCAGCGCGGTCAACGTCGACGGCGACAGCGTCAACGTCACCCGCGAAGTCGACGGCGGCCTCGAGACCGTGAAGCTCAGGCTTCCCGCGATCGTCACCACCGACCTTCGCCTCAACGAGCCGCGCTACGCGTCGCTGCCGAACATCATGAAGGCGAAGTCGAAGCCGCTCGATACCAAGACCCCCGCCGATTACGGCGTCGACACGAGCCCTCGCGTCAAGGTGGTCAAGGTTAGCGAACCCGCCGCCCGCTCGGCGGGCATCAAGGTCGCCGACGTCGATGAACTGGTTGCCAAGCTGAAGGCGATGGGAGTGCACTCATGAAAACTCTGGTTTGGGTCGAACATGACGGCAGCGCCGTCAAGGACGCCACGCTCGCGGTGGTCACCGCCGCGTCGAAGCTCGGCGAAGTCCATCTGCTCGTCGCCGGCGAAGGC
This sequence comes from Sphingomonadaceae bacterium 3R27E2-A, assembly GCA_005503165.1. Lineage (GTDB taxonomy): Bacteria > Pseudomonadota > Alphaproteobacteria > Sphingomonadales > Sphingomonadaceae > Sphingopyxis. The sequence continues at coordinate 19,491 of SCNT01000043.1, read as the reverse complement.
GTCGATGGTGTCGCCAGGGCGGCGTCGGAAATCGCCGGCGTTGGCAAGGTCCATGTCGCCGACAACGCCGCCTTCGGCCACAATCTGCCCGAAAATGTCGCGCCGCTGATCGCCGATCTGATGAGCTCGCACGATGCGTTCCTTGCGCCTGCGACGACGACCGGCAAGAATATTGCGCCGCGCGTCGCCGCTTTGCTCGACGTGATGCAGATTTCGGAAATCCTGTCGGTCGAGGGCGAGAAGAGCTTCACGCGCCCGATCTACGCCGGCAACGCCATCGCGACCGTCGAATCGTCGGACGCCAAGCTCGTCCTGACCGTGCGCGGCACCGCGTTCGACAAGGCCGCGACCTCGGGCGGTTCGGGCAGCATCGAAGCCGTCGGCGGCGGTAGCGACGCCGGCATCTCGAGCTTCGTCGGCGCCGAAATCGCCAAGCAGGATCGTCCCGAACTCACCTCGGCCAAGATCATCGTGTCGGGCGGCCGTGCACTGGGTTCGAGTGAGAAATATGAAGAGGTCATCGTGCCGCTCGCCGACAAGCTCGGCGCCGCGCTCGGGGCTTCGCGCGCCGCGGTCGATGCGGGCTATGTCCCCAACGACTATCAGGTCGGCCAGACGGGCAAGATCGTCGCGCCGGAAGTCTATTTCGCGATCGGCATCTCGGGCGCGATCCAGCACCTCGCCGGCATGAAGGATTCGAAGACGATCGTCGCGATCAACAAAGACGAGGACGCGCCAATCTTCCAGGTCGCCGACTTCGGCCTCGTCGCCGACCTGTTCAGCGCCGTGCCCGAACTGACCGGGAAGATCTAAGCCTCCGCCGCCATGGCCGGCAACCATCCCGGAGTGCCCGGACTGGGCGACGCACCGTTCAACGCCGGTGGTCGCCGGTCCGCGCGCCCCGGGCCCGGCCGCGAAACCGACGATGACGACAATGGCATCGGCGACGAGGACGTCCACGGCCGCGCACTGATCCTTGCCAGCGTGGCGCGCGACGCGCGGCTCAACCAGAAATTCCTGCTGCTGATCACGCTGTCGGCGGCGATTGCGACGCTCGGCCTGCTGCAAAGCTCGACCGCGGTGGTCATCGGCGCGATGCTCGTCTCCCCGCTGCTCGGCCCGATCATGGGCGTCGGCTTCGGGCTCGCGACGCTCGAAAGCAATCTGATCAAGCGCTCGCTCGGCACAATGGCTGCGGGGATGGCGGTCGCGGTGATCGTCGCGATGCTGATCATCTGGCTATCGCCGATCAACGACGTCACCCCGGAGCTTCGGGCGCGCACCCAGCCGACCTTGCTCGATCTCGGCGTCGCGGTCGTCGGCGGGATCGCCGGCGTCTATGCCATCATGCGAAAGCTGTCGGGGGTAATGGTCGGTGTCGCGATCGCCACCGCGCTCGTACCCCCTCTGTCGACGATCGGCTTCGGCCTCGCCACCGGGCGGTTCGACTTCGCGCTCGGCTCGGCTCTGCTCTTCCTGACCAATACGCTCGCCATCGCCTTCGCTGCGACGCTCGTCGCGCGGATCAACAAATTTGGCCCGTCGTTGACCCCGCAGCATACGGCGATGCAGGCCGCGGGGATCATCGTCACGCTGGGCGTGCTGTCGATCCCGCTGGCGCTCTCGCTCAACGCCATCGTGCGCGAGATCGGCGCGCGCAACGCGGTGCAGACCGAACTCGACCGCTTGCTCGACCCCAGCGACCGCGTCGACAGCCTGAACGTCCGGATGGAGGGCGACAATGTCGCGGTCGACGGCGTCGTGCTGGTCGACCGCTATGCGGCCCAGCTCAACCCCGATCTCGCGCGCCAGGTGCAACGGCGGCTGAAGCGGTCGGTGCGGGTCAGCATCGTCCAGCTGCGGCAGCAGACCAACGCCGCGGCGCAGGTCGAGGAACAGCTCAACCGCCGCATCACTACGCTCGAACAGCGCGAAGGCGATAGCCGCGACATTATCGCCGGGCTGACCGTGGGCGAACTGGTGCCGCGCGCCCGCGTGCTTGTAGACGCGCAGGCGCGCCGCGTCATCGTCCAGCGCGACCGCGAGGCCGAGGGCGAACAGGTCGCCGCCGCGATCGACCGCATCATGGCGTCGGTCCAGGCGAATTATCCGCAATGGCTGATCCAGAACGGGGCGCTGAGCGATGCGGCGACCGACGAGGCGGCAAGCGGGGAAACGGCAACGCCCTAGGCTGCAGGGCAATTCAGACGGCGCGCGCCATTGACGCGCGGGCGCTGCTGCGCTCTTCTCGCGACAGAGCCGCGACCGGCGGCCGACGGACGGGAGACGGACCATGCGCGCTTCACTGATCGCCCTGGGCCTGCTGGCGGCGGCGCCCGCCGCCGTCGCCTCGCCCGCTCCTCCGGAGGCGGCGCAGGTCGAAGCCGTAAGGATCGACAAGGTGCGCATCGACGCCGCGCTGGCGCAGATGATCGCCAGCGACCGCGCGGTGGGGGTGTCGGCGCTGGTGTGGCAGGACGGGCGCGAGGTCTATTATGGCAGCGCCGGGCTGGCCGACCGCGCCGCGAACCGCCCGATGGCGCGCGATACGATCGCGCAAATCTATTCGATGACCAAGCCGGTGACCGGGGTTGCGCTGATGCAGTTGTGGGAGAAGGGCCATTTCCGCCTCGACGACCCGCTGGCCCATTATCTCCCCGAATATAAGGATATGCAGGTCTATGGCGGCACCGATCGTGCCGGCGACGTCTTCTATCGCCCCCTCGACCGGCCGATCACGGTGCGCGACATTCTGCGCCATACCGCGGGCTTCGCCTATGGTCCGGGGCCGACCGAAGCGCATCGCGCCTATGTCGCTGCCGATCCGCTCGCCCTGACGATCCCGCTGTCCGAGGCGAGCCGGCGGCTTGCGAAAGTGCCATTGCTCTATCAGCCGGGCACGCAGTGGGAATATAGCATCGCGGTCGACGTGCAGGCGGCGCTGGTCGAGAAGCTTTCGGGCCAGCGCTTCGCCGATTATGTCCGCACCCATATTTTCGAGCCGCTCAAGATGACCGAGACCGCATGGCGCCAGCCCGACACGCGGTTGCCGCGCTTCGCCGCCATGTATGAGAAGCGGGACGGCAAAATGGTGCAACAGGACGCGGCCACGTCGCGTACCCTGAACTTTCAGGATCACAAGCTGACCCCAGGCGGTTTCGGCCTCGCGTCGACGCTCGACGATTATCAGCGTTTCGCGCGCATGTTGCTGAACGGCGGCGCGCTGGACGGCGTTCGCATCCTCGACCCCTCGACCGTCAAGCTGATGGCGAGCGACCAGCTCGATCCCGCGATCCATGAACGGGCGTGGCTCCCCAGCAAGGGCCATGTAGGCTTCGGCTTCGACTTCGCCGTGCGCAAGGGGCAACCGCTGACTGTCGACGAAAGCCGCGGCGCGACCGGCGAGTTCTTCTGGGACGGCATGGCCTCGACGCTCTTCTGGGTCGACCCCGCGAACAAGCTCACCGCGGTATTCTTCGTTCAGACCCTGCCTTATGACGGCACGCTCCACCGCGACTTGCGCGCGGCGGTGTACGGGCCGGGCTACAAGGGGCCGCCGGGCGACTGAAAATCCTCCCTGTGGCGAAGCCATGGGGAGGTGGCAGCGGCGTAGCCGCTGACGGAGGGGCAAGGGCGCGACGTTTCCGCCCCTCCACCACCGCTTCGCGGCGGTCCCCCCTCCCCATCGCTTCGCGACAGGGAGGATGAAGGCTATCGTCATCCTTCTGTCATTGTCATGGCGTTGGGCGGATTCGAGGAGAATCCATATGGCCCAGGCCGACAAACGCGCACTGCTCGCCGAAGGGCTCGCCGCCGGCGAAGATGACGCGGCGCTGCACGCGCGGCTCGTCGCCGCCGGCATATCGGCGGCCTCGGCGAAGTACGAGATCGACCGGCTGCCCAAGGATCCGATGGCGGCGATGCTGCGGCGCCAGGCGGCGCGCATGGCCAAGCACGACTGGCTGTTCGCGAACCAGCGGCGGCTGGCGTTCGAGGCCGAGGGTGGCTTCGCGCTCGATACGCTGGACGAGCCCGACCCCGGCTTCTTCTATCGCCACTATTATGACGCGGGCCGTCCGGCGAAACTCACGGGCCTGATCGACCATTGGCCCGCGATGGCGCGCTGGTCGCTCGACCATTTCGCGCGCGTCGCGGGCGACGCGATTGTCGAGGCGCAGGTCGAGCGCGAGCGCCGCGCCGATTACGAGATCGCCAAGGACGACCACCGCGGGCTCGTCCGTTTCGGCGAACTGGTCGACTGGCTCCGCAAGGGGGAGGCGAGCAACGACGTCTACCTGACCGCCTATAACAGCGGAACCAATGCGGCGGCGCTCGCGCCGCTGTGGGACGATTTGGCGCCGATCGCGCTGCTCGATCCGCGGCCGCGCGACGGCTTTTTCTGGCTTGGACCCCGGGGCACGCTGACCCCTTGGCACCACGACCTCACCAACAATCTGCTCGTCCAGGTGCTGGGCCGCAAGCGCGTGCGAATGGCGCCGCCCTGGGCCTTCGCGCGGATGAGGAACAGCCGTCACTGCTTCTCGGACTGGGGTAACGAGCCGTTACCCGCGGGCGAGGGCGATGCCGAAATGCCGCCGGTGCTCGAATCGATCATCGGCCCCGGTGAGGGCATCTTCCTGCCCGTCGGCTGGTGGCATCAGGTCGAGGCGCTCGACCTGTCGGCGAGCATGAGCTTTACGAGCTTCCGCAGGCCCAATATCCATGTCGAGGATTATGCCTCTTATGGAGAAATAGCCTGATGCCCTTCGTCCTCGTCACCCGCGACGACGCCGTCGCCACCGTCACCCTAAACCGGCCCGAGGCGATGAACGCGCTGTCGAAGGCCCTGCGCGCCGAGCTTGCCGCGGCCATGCGGGAACTGGCGGCCGATGACAGCATCCGCGCGATCATATTGACCGGGGCGGGGGAGCGCGCCTTCACCGCGGGCCTCGACCTCAAGGAACTCGGCGCCGATACCAGCAACCTCGGCGCCGCCAATGCGACGAGCGCCGACGAGAATCCGGTGCGCGCGATCGAGCTCTGCCCGCAGCCGGTGGTCGGCGCGATCAACGGCGTCGCGATCACCGGCGGGTTCGAGGTCGCGCTGGCGTGCGACATCCGTATCGCCTCGACCAATGCCCGCTTCGCCGACACCCATGCGCGGGTGGGGGTGATGCCGGGCTGGGGCCTGTCGCAGAAACTGTCGCGGCTGATCGGCATAAGCCGCGCCAAGGAATTGTCGCTGACCGGCAATTTCCTCGATGCTGAAACCGCCTGCGCCTGGGGCCTCGTGGGCCGCGTCGTCGCGCCCGCCGAACTGCTTCCCGTGGCGCAGGAATTGGCGCGCGACATCGCGAGCGCCGATCCGGCGATGGTGCGTGCCTACAAGGCGCTGATCGACGACGGCTATGCGCTGCCTTTCGGCGAGGCGATGGCGCTTGAACAGGCGCGCTCCTCGGCGGCGAACCGCAGCGTCAGCGCCGATGAGGTCGAGGCTCGGCGCGTCGCCGTGATGGAGCGCGGGCGTGAACGCGCGGGCTGATTATCGCGATGGTAACCGCCCCGCGCTATCGCCCCGGCCAGGGGGGGCCGGGCCATGTTTCTCGTCAGCGACTATCAGCAGCGGCAGATCCGCGACGGCGAGATCCGGCGCTTCGAACGCTGGTTCGTCGAGACCGCGATGGGCCCCGCCTATCGCGGGCGCGACGGGCTGCTGCGCGGCGTGAAGGCCGAAGAGGTCGCGCGCTGGCGCGGCGACCTCGAGGCGCATATCGATGCGATGATCGCGCGCCTTCCGGTCCATGCCATCTCGGCGGTCGGCGGGCTGCTCACGGTCGTCTTTCTTGGCGGATGGTTGCTCGACACGCTGGCGATCGCGCCGCGGCTGCACGCGCCCGCGATCGGGCTTGCGGTTTTCCTCGTCGAGGCGGGCACGGTCGGGATCGAGGCGTGGGACTATCTCGGCGGCTGGCGCGAGCGGCGCGACGGCATCGAGGCGGCGGTCGCGGCGCGGGCGCCGCTGCCCGTCGATCCGCGGGTCATAGGCGGCGGGCACAACTGGTTCCAGATCGCGCTCTATGGTGTCGTCGCATCGCTGATCCTGGTCGCGGTCTTCGGCCATGTCGGCGGCGAAACGATGATCGAGCGCATCCAGTGGGGCTGGTTCCTTGCCGCGGTGCCGCTCGCCTGGGGCCTGCACTTCGCTGCCAAATGGCACGACCGGCGCGCCAAGGACCGTTTGCGGCGCTGACAAGACTATGACGCGCACAGCCGATTGCGGGCGGTAAAACAGTGCGATAGGATCGTTTCATGGGAAGCCGGATATGGATAGCGGGCCTTGCCCCGCTGCTCGCGGGGGTGCCGTCGGTAGCGGCGGCCAAGGCGCCGGTCGAACTCGCGCCGACAACGCCGTGGAACGTGCATTACGCCGACGATTATTGCCGCCTCGCGCGCATCTTCGGCACCGGCAACCAGAAGATCACCCTGTCGCTCGAGCAGGATGCACCGAGCAGCAGCTTTCGCATGACGCTGGTGGGCGCGATGCTGGGGCGGCAGGATCAGAAGGGCGATGCCAGCATCACCTTCGGCGCGATGCCCGAGCAGAAGATCATGTTTTTCCCGGGAACGGTGGGCACCGGCAAGGACGGCCAGCCGGCCTGGATTTTCGGCGATTCGGTGCGGTTGAAACCCTATTCGGCGGCCGAGGTCGCGGCCGCGAAGGAAAATGGCTATGCCGCCGTCTTCGACACGCCGATCACCGAAGCCGACGAGGCGGCGGTGACCAGCGTGCTGATCGGCCGCCCGCTGCGCAATCCGGTGCAGCTCAACACCGGACCGATGAAGGCGGCCTTCGCTGCGATGCGCAACTGCACCGACGAACTGCTCGGCCATTGGGGGATCGACGTCGCGCGTCACCGCGAGCTGTCGCGCTGGGCGATGCCCGTCACCGAGCCCGGAAAATGGCTGAAGAGCAGCGACTATCCGCGCGACATGCTCGCCAGGTGGCAGCCCGGGATCGTGCGTTTCCGTCTGTCGGTCGGCGCCGATGGGGTGCCCACCGCGTGCCACATCCAGCGTTCGACCAACAGCGAGGGCTTCGACGACGCCGTGTGCAAGGGCGTGATGCGCCGCGCACGTTTCGACCCCGCGCTGGACAAGGACGGCAAGCCTCTCGCTTCCTATTATGTCAATTCGGTGCGCTTCCAGTTCTGAGATCCGGTTTAGGCGCGCTTCCGTCGATGAAAGGCGAAAACGACTTGCCGCGATCCGAAAAGCTTAGCATCGGAAAGTAATGACCGATCTCGCCCCGCTGCTGTCCGCCTTCATGACCCGCGCCCTTGGGCCTGGCGAAATCGCCAATCTCGGCCGTCTGTCGGGCGGCGCGAATATGGAAAGCTGGGCCTTCGACTGGGCCGGTGAGGGCTATGTGCTGCGCCGCGCACCGTCGGCGGAGTATATGGCGGACCGCCCCTACGGCCACCCGACCGAAGCGGCGCTGGTGAAAGCGGCGCACGCGGCAGGGGTGAAGGCGCCCGAGGTTGTGGGCGTGCTGACCGACGGCGACGGCATGGGCACCGGTTACGTCATGCGCCGCGTGATCGCCGAAGTCAGCCCGGCGAAAATCCTGCCTGCCCCGCCGCCGTCGCTGGTCGCCGACCTCGGCCGTGAACTCGCACGCATCCATGCGATCCCGGCCGAGACCATTCCCGACGCGATCCCGCATATGGACACCGCGGCGGCGCTCGCCGAATTGAAGGCGCGCTTCCTCACCTATGGCGGCGACCGGCCGGCGATCGCGCTGGCGATCAGATGGTGCGAGGATCATCTGCCGACGCCCGCACCGCCGGTGCTCGTCCATGGCGACTATCGCATGGGCAATATCATGGTCGACGGAGACGGCCTTGCGGTCGTGCTCGACTGGGAACTCGCGCATCGCGGCGACGCGCATGAGGACCTCGCCTTCGGCTGCATGACCGTGTGGCGCTTCGGCCAGCTCGACAAACCCGCCTTCGGGGTCGGCAGCCTGGAGGAATATTTCGCCGCATATGAGGCCGCCGGCGGCGCGCCGGTCGACCGCGACCGCTTCCGCTTCTGGCTCGTCTATCGCACCCTGTGGTGGGCGCTCGGCTGCCTGCAGATGGGGCAGGCGTGGCGCAGCGGCGCCGACACGACGGTCGAGCGCGTCGTTGTGGGGCGGCGCACCGCCGAGCAGGAGCTCGACCTGATCGCGCTGCTCGAAACCGAAGCGCCCGAGGCCGAACGCTTTCGTGCGCTGCCACCGTCCCCCTCGGCTGCGCCCGCCCCCGTCGGTGAGCCTACCAACCGCGAGATCGTCCAGGCGGTGCGGGACTGGATCGAGGGTGCGATCAAGCCGCACGCCGAGGGACACGCCAAGTTCGAGGCGGTGGTCGCGATGAACGCGCTCGGTATCGTGATGCGCGACTTGGGCGCCGGGGCGCGCGCCGAGGATGCGGCGCTGGCCGAATCGCTGATGTCCGGCACCACCACGCTCGCCGAGCCCGGGCTGCTCGCGCGCCTCCGCCGCGCCGTGCTCGACAAATGCGCGGTCGACAGCCCCAAATATGCCGCGCTCGCCGCGGCGCGCAGCCGCTGGGGCGGATGACCGCCGCCGGGCATCCGCTCTGGGCGGCGCTCCGCGACTATCGCGTCGGTCCTGCCGACGCGGCGCTGACCTTCGAGGCGCGGCTGGCGCGCGAAAATGGCTGGTCGGCGCCGCACGCCGAAGCGGTGATGGAGGAATATCGCCGCTTCCTGTTCCTCGCGATGACCGCCGGTCATATGGCGGTCCCGTCGGAGGCGGTCGACCAGGCGTGGCACCTGCACCTGACCTACAGCCGCGATTATTGGGATCGCCTCTGCGGCGAGGTGCTGAAGGCGCCGCTCCACCATGGGCCGACCGCCGGGGGCAGGGAGGAAGGGGCGCATTTTTTCGCGCTCTATGCAGAAACGCTCGCGAGCTACGAGCGGCTGTTCGGCACGGTTCCGCCCGCCGCGATCTGGCCCTCGGGCTGGCAGCGCTTCCACGTCGATTCGCGCGCGCGCCGTGTTTCGCTGGCCGAGGCCTGGGTCGTGCCGAAGCGGCTCGTGCGGCTTGGCGCGCTCGCGGCCGCTGTGTTAGCATCGGCCGGGGTCGCACTCTGCCATTGGCGTTGAGCGGGAGGTGCGGGCATGAATCCGCTGAATTGGGACGGGCCGACATTTCTGGTTTTTTATGGGCTGGCGCTGATCGTGGCGATCCCGCTGGCATGGATCATCGGCCGGATCGCGCGCCCGGCCGGACGGACGCAGGTGCTGAGCGACGCCGACAGCCTCGCCTATCTCGCGGGGCGTGACGGCCGCTTCGCCGAGGGCGTCGCGTCGCGGCTGATGGAGTCGGGCGCGATCGCGGTCGAAGGCCGCGAATTCCGCCGCGGCGCGGGCGACGCCAGGGCAGCCGGCGACCGCGCGGTGCTTGCGCTTCCTTCGCCCTTCGGCTGGAAGGATGTCGTCGCGGCCTTGAAGCCCGAAGGCGCGGCGCTCGAACGCCGGCTCGTCGCGAACGGACTGCTGCTGGATAGCGGCGAGCGCCGCCGCCTCGCGCTGATCGCGACCTCGCCCTTCCTGCTGCTGTTGCTGGTCGGCGCCCTCAAGCTGGTGGTCGGCTTTTCGCGCGGCGCACCGGTCTTCTTCCTCGTCGTGCTGCTCTTCATCACCTTCGTCCTTGCGATGATGCGCTGGGCCATGGTGAGCGACAAGACGAGCGCCGGCCGCGCGGCCCTGAAGGCGGCGCGGCGCCAGCACGACAGGCTGCGGCGGGCCCCGACGGCGCGCGAGACCGACCTCGCGGTCGCGCTGTTCGGCACCACGGTGCTCGCGGGATCGGCCTTCGCCGCCTTTCACCTGATGCGCGCGCCGTCGGACAGCGGCGGCTGGGCGGGCGACAGCAATTCGAGCAGCAGCAGCGGTTGCAGCAGCGGGGGCGACAGCGGGTGCGGCAGCAGCGGTTGCGGCGGATGCGGCGGGGGCGGGGATTGAGGTCTGCCGCCCCGAAAAAGATTAGCTAACGAAGCTTATTGCCCTTTTGTCACCCGCCGAACGCTGGCAAGGCGGAGCGATAAGCCAAGGGAGAGACATGATGGATTTTGCCGTACCGGCCGACCTGCAGGCCTATCTGGACGAGCTCGACGCCTTCATCGAGGCCGAGATCAGGCCGCTCGAGCTCGCCGACGACAATATTCGCTTCTTCGACCACCGCCGCGAGCATAGCCGCACCGACTGGGACAATCAGGGCCTGCCGCGCCACGAATGGGAGCACCTGCTCAAGGCCGCCACGCGCAAGGCCGACGCGGCTGGCCATTGGCGCTTTTCGGCGCCCAAGAAGTACGGCGGCAAGGACGGGTCGAACCTGTGGATGGCGGTGATCCGCGAGCATTTCGCCGCCAAGGGCCTCGGCCTCCACAACGACCTTCAGAACGAGCATAGCATCGTCGGCAATTTCCCCTTCGTCGAGATGTTCGAGCAGTTCGCGACGAGCGAGGAGCAGAAGGCGGAATTCATCCTCGGCGGCTTCGAGGGCGAGCGCCGCACCGCCTTCGGCCTGACCGAGCCCGATCACGGGTCCGACGCGACCCATATGGAAACCCGCGCGGTGCGCGAAACCCGCGACGGGGTCGAGGGCTGGCTGATCAACGGGCGCAAGATGTGGATCACCGGCATGCATGTCGCGACGCACTGCGCGACCTTCTGCCGCACCGACGGCAAGGACGGCGATGCCAGGGGCATCACCTGCCTGCTCGTGCCGACGGGCACGCCGGGGATGACGGTCGACGAATATATGTGGACCTTCAACATGCCGACCGACCATCCGCGCATGACCTTCACCGACGTCTGGGTGCCCGACAGCGCGCGCCTGGGCCCCGAAGGCGGCGGGCTGTCGATCGCGCAGAGCTTCGTCCACCAGAACCGCATCCGCCAGGCGGCCTCGTCGCTCGGCGCCGCGGTCTATTGCATCGAGGAAAGCGTGAAATACGCCCGCGAGCGCAAGCCGTTCGGCGAAGCGCTGGCGAAGAACCAGGCGATCCAGTTCCCGCTGGTCGAACTCGCGACCCAGGCAGAGATGCTGCGACTCCTGATCCGCAAGACCGCGTGGGAGATGGACAATATGCCGCACAAGGAGGTCGAGCACCGCCTCAGCGACAAGGTCAGCATGTGCAATTACTGGGCGAACCGCCTGTGCTGCGAAGCCGCCGACCGCGCGATGCAGGTGCACGGCGGCATCGGCTATTCGCGCCACAAGCCCTTCGAGCATATCTATCGCCACCACCGCCGCTACCGGATCACCGAAGGGGCGGAGGAGATCCAGATGCGCAAGGTTGGGGCCTATCTGTTCGGCTATCTGGGGCCGCGCAAGGGCACGCTGGGATGATCGCCCGCGCCGCCGCCGCCGTGCTGATGATCGGTGCGGCGGCGGCGTGTGCGCCCGCCAAATCCGATGTGCCGGTGGTGCTCGTCCCGATAGCAATGGACATGGATTGCGGCTTTCACGCCAGCATCGACTATAGGCGAACCCGCGAAGAGCGCGAAAACCCTCGGGCCTGCGCCTTGCCCGATGCGGCGACGCTGGCGCGGCGTTGCGCTGTGCATGACGTGGTTGCGGCGCCGGGATATGTGCCCGACGAAGAAGACGAAACGGGCGAGGTTCGGAACCCGACCCCGCTCCCCGATTACCGCGTCGATGACCTCGTCTGCGGCTTCGACGGCGAAGGCCGCAACCGGGCGACGTGCCGCTTCGCGCTGACGGTGCCCGGAGGTACGCCCAGGCAAACCGCGGTCACCCTGCGCCACAAAAGCTATGGCCGCATCACGCCGCTGACCTTCGAGCAGGGCGTGATGTGGCAACTCGACGACGATTGCACGCCGGACGTCAGCCCGGCTTCCTGAAGCGCAGGGCGAACTGGTCAGTCTTGCCGCGGATTTCCTTGTCGAAGACATTGGCGGTGCGCGGGTCGTCGGCCTGTTTGTGGAGGTCGCTCTCGGCTTCCAGCGTGAAGCCCGCCTTGGTGAGGGCGTCGACCACCGCTGCCTTATCGATGCGATGCAGGCTGTCGGACAGCGTCGTTCCGGTGCCGTCGGCGGCGCTATGATCGACAACCACCAGCGTGCCGCCGGGTTTCAGCGCCGCGAACAGCGCCGCGCTTGCCTTGGCCCCAGTGCCTTCGGGGAAAGGCTTCAGATAAAGGTCGTGGAAATTCTGCACCGTGATGATCGTGTCGAGCGGCACCGGGAAGGCGGGCGCCGCGAACGGGCCGCTGACCGCATCGACATTGGCATAGGCCGCGGCGACCGCCGCCTGATCACTGCCATATTGCGCCTTGAAAGCGATGAACTCGGCGGGCTGGAAGGCATAGACCATGCCGTTTTCGCCGACCACGGCCGCCAGCAGCCGGGTGACATAGCCGCCGCCCATCACATAGTCGCCGACCTTTTCGCCCGGCGCGATCTGCGCGAATTCGAGCAGCTCGGCGGGTTTGCGCGCCGCGTCGCGTTCGCGGTCGGTCGCCGGGCGCGCGGGATCGGCGAGCGCGGCGCCATAGTCGATGGGCGCGGGCGCGAGCGTCTCGGCAGCGAGCGGGCTGGCGCTCCACAGCGCCAGCGCGGCGGCAAGGGTGAAAGAACGGATCACGGCAGCGACTCCCTTGGTGTATCGCAGCACCATAACGGCTTGGCGCGCCGTTCGCGCGCGAAATCGGTCAGCGGAGCGCGGGCGGTCCTGCGCGCGGGAAAAGCTTGAGACCCCCGAGAAGCGGGGCCGGATCGGGGCAGGCGGGTGACGCCGCAACGCCGATGATCGGATCGACTATGACCATCAGGCCCACCCGCGCCGCCTGCCGCTGCAACTGGTCGCGCAGCACGGTACCGGCGCGCGGAAAGTCGGTGCGCATGGCGTCGTGATACAGGTAGCGCACCGGGCCAAGGCCGCGTGCGCGTTCGACGAAGATGCTCTTCTCGGCCGCCTCGACGTCGAGTTGCTGGACGATCATCGTGCAGGCGCCGCCGGCGGCGCGAATCCGAAAGGGCGCCGCTTCCCACGGTCGGCTGCTCGTCAGGCCTGCTGTCGCGAGCCGCGCCTCGATCGCCGCCGCCAGCCGTTCGCGATCGGGATAAACGTTGCGCGGCAGCCACAGCAATTTTGCCGCGACAAGCCCTGCCGCGACCAGCACGGCGCCGATCAATGTCCGGTCAGCGCGGCGCAAAATCGGGGTGGCGCGCGACGGCGGTGCCGACGATCGCGGCGGTGACAAGCAGCGAAGCCCAGCCGAACAGCATCATACCCGCGCCGCTGTGCAGATAGTCATAAAGGTCGGGATGGCGTGCGATCGTCGCGAGGCGGATGCCGTTGAGGGTCACCGTCGCGCCCATCGCGAGCAGCGTCGCCGCCACGAGCCTGCGGTCGAAGCGCAGTTCGAACAATTGCGCGAGGGTGACCGCGAGTATGCCGGCGAGCGAGAGGTTGGTGAGCGACGAGCAATTCTGGCCGACGGTGAAAGCCTGCGACCCCGCCTGGCCGAAGATATTGCCGTCGGCGCTGCCGCCCGCGAACAGCGCGGCGATCGAGGCGTCCAGCGCGAGCAATTCGCTGCCGAGCAGTTTCAGGACCAGCGGACCCCACAAAAGATGCGCGCTGAGCGCGAGCGCCACGAGTCCGATGCGGCGTGTACTCGACGCGCGCTCCGATCGCAGCGCCAACCACGCCCCGGCCCCGAACACGGCTGCGGCGCCAAGCGCGGGAACGGGCAGCAGCGCAGCCCCGACGATCGCGGCCAGCATGGGGGCGTCGTGGCGGCGCCAGGGCGCGGGTGTGCGATCCTCGCGCGCGATGGCGCAGATCGCGAAGGCCGCGAACCAGACGATCGCGCTGATCCCGAACAGGTCGGTGAGGGCGGTCGCAAAGCCCCGGTGCGCGACGGCGGCACCGATCCGCGTCGTCAAAGCCGCCGCGATCGCGAGCAGCAAGGCAGCGGCAAAGGCGGTGTCGCGGTCGAGCCGATGCGGCGCACGAGCCGCCGCTTCGGTCATCGCGGGCTCAGCGGCTGCGGCGGCGCTTCAGGAACAGATAGCCTGCCGCGACGGCGACCATGGCCGCGGCGCCGACACCGGCCTCGGGGCCGGGGGTCGCGGGCACGCCGGCCATTGCGGCGGTCGGCAAAGCGAGGAGAACGGCGGTTGCCAGTGCGCGCATAGTCAAGCTCCAGAAATATAATGTTTTTCTTGTGACCCGGCGATACATTAACCAGCGCTTGCCTTCGCCGCAAGCCGCTTTAGGCCTGTCATCATGGAGCACGGTTCCGCGAACGAATGGATGGCGTTGACGCCGTGGGTGATGGCGGCGATTTTTGTCGCCACCGCGCTTGCCGAAAGGCCGTTCGCGGCGCGCGCCGAAACGGCGACCGGACTGCGCCGCCCGGCTACGAACCTGCTGCTCGGCATCCTCGCGTTGCTGCTCGCCGCGCTGGTCCCGGTCAGCCTGACCGCGTTTGCGGCGTGGGTGGGCGCGGCGGGGCACGCGCCCTTTGCCTTGCCGCCGATGCCGCAGGCGATCGCGGCGATCGCCGCGCTGCTGCTGCGCAGCTTTTCGGCCTATTGGGCGCATCGGGTCTCGCACCGGATCGGCTGGCTGTGGCGGCTGCACCGCGTGCATCACGCCGACACCGCGATCGACGCGACGACCGGGTTTCGCCACCATCCGGTCGAGCAGTTCGTGTCGTTCCTGTTCGCGCTGCCCGCGATCTGGCTGTTCGCGCTGCCGCCCGCCGCGGTCGCGATCGCCGAACTGGTCCTGATCGCCGCAGGGATCGCCGAGCACGCCAATATTCGCGCCGACGGCCGCGGCTGGCGCGCTGCCGCATGGCTGTTCGCAACCCCCGCCGTGCACCTCGTCCATCACAGCAGCCGGCAGGCGCAGACCGACAGCAATTACGGATCGCTGTTCAGCGTCTGGGACCGGCTGTTCGGCACCTGGCGCGACCCCGCGACTGAGCCGGTCGAACGGATCGGGCTGGGCGACGCGCACGACCGCGACGCCGACCGCTGGCAACGGCAGCTGCTGTCGCCCTTTGTGCGCGATCCATAGGTCTTGGCATATCGCATATCCGTGATAGGTTTCTCCCTGAAACGAAATAATCGGGCCAAAGATTCGGGAGAGCGGAGATGCATGATCTGGTGATTCGCGGCGGCACCGTCGTCGATGGAACGGGCGGCGACGCCTTTGTCGCGGATATCGCGATCGACGGCGACCGGATCGTCGCCGTGGGCCAGAGCCTCGGCGCCGGGCGTCAGGAGATCGACGCCGTGGGCAAGATCGTCACCCCGGGCTTCGTCGACGTGCACACCCATTATGACGGGCAGGCGACCTGGGACCAGGAAATGGCGCCGTCGAGCTGGCACGGCGTCACCACCGTCGTGATGGGCAATTGCGGGGTCGGCTTCGCGCCCGCCAGGCCCGACCGCCACGACTGGCTGATTTCGCTGATGGAAGGCGTCGAGGATATCCCCGGCACCGCGCTCGCCGAGGGCATGTCGTGGGACTGGGAGACCTTTCCCGAATATATGGACGCGCTCGAGAAATTGCCGCGCACGGTCGACGTCGCCTGCCATGTCCCGCACGGCGCGGTGCGCGCCTATGTGCTCGGCGACCGCGAAAAGCCCGGCGCGATCCCGACCGAAGCCGACATCGCCGAAATGTCGCGCATTGTCGAGGAGGGCATCCGCGCCGGCGCGCTCGGCTTCTCGACCAGCCGCACCGTGCTCCACAAGTCGATCGACGGCGAGCTCGTCCCCGGCACGACTGCGACCGCCGAGGAGCTGATCGCGATCGGCCGCGCGATGGGCCGGGTCGGCTATGGCGTCTTCGAAATGGCGAGCGACCTCAAGCGCGAATGGAACGAGTTCCAGTGGATGGGCGACCTCAGCCGCGAGACCGGGCTGCCGGTGACCTTCGCCGCGCTGCAGTCGATCGCCAAGGAACTGCCGCTCGAGGAGCAGATCGAGGAAATGCGGCGCCAGAATGCCACCGGCGCCAACATCGTCGCGCAGATCGCGCTGCGGGGTAACGGGATCATCATGGCATGGCAGGGCACGGTCCATCCGTTCCGCTTCAAGCCGGCTTGGGCCGAGATCGAAGGATTGCCGTGGGACCAGCAGCTTGCGAAGCTGAAAGACCCGGACTTCAAGAAGCGGATGATCGGCGAGGCCAATGTCTGGCCCGAAAGCGATATCCTCGACTTCCTCAAGATCGTCGCCGAGGGCTGGCCGGTGCATTTCGAGATGGATCCCGACTTCAACTACGAGCCGCGGATGGACGAAAGCATCGCGCACCGCGCCGCCGCGGCGGGCGTGACCCCGGCCGAATATGCCTATGACCTGCTGATGAAGGACGACGGCAAGGGCTTCATCTATTTCCCGATCCTCAACTACCGCGACGGCAACCTCGATTTTCTCGAGGACCTGCAGGCCGCCGACGACACGGTGAACAGCCTGTCCGACGGCGGCGCGCATTGCGGGACGATCTGCGACGCGGCCAGCCCGACCTTCATGCTCCAGCATTGGGTGCGCGACAGGAACGGCAACCGCATCGGGCTCGAACATGCGATCAAGCGCCAGTGCCGCGACACCGCGATGCTCTATGGGCTCGAGGATCGCGGGCTGCTCGCGCCGGGCTATCTCGCCGACCTCAACGTCATCGACATGGACGAAATCAGGCTCGGCAAGCCGTGGCTCGCCTTCGACCTGCCCGCGGGTGGCAAGCGCCTGCTGCAGAAAGCCGACGGCTATGTCGCGACGATCAAGTCGGGCGAGGTGACCTTCCGCGATGGCGCGATGCAGGGGCCGACGCCGGGCGGCGTGATCCGCGGGCCGCAGCGCGTCGAAATGGCGATGGCGGCCGAATAGTGCGCGCCATCCAGCTGCGGGCCCCCGCGTCGCTCGACAATCTGGTGCTCGCCGACCTGGCCGACCCCGGCGATCCGGGGCCGGGCGAGATTCGCGTGCGGCTGGCGGCATCGTCGCTCAACTTCCACGACTTTGCCGTGGTCGCGGGGATGATCCCGACCGCGGAGAACCGCATTCCGATGTCCGACGGCGCCGGCGTGGTCGAGGCGGTGGGCGAGGGCGTGACCGGTTTCGCGGTCGGCGACCTCGCCGTCTCGCTCTTCTTTCCCGACTGGACCGACGGCGCCCCGCCGACCAGCGCGTTCACGCGCGTTCCCGGCGACGGCATCGACGGCTATGCGCGCGAGGTGGTCGTCACGCCGCAAAGCTGGTTCACCCGCGCGCCCGCGGGCTGGTCGGCGGCCGAGGCGGCGACGCTGACCTGCGCCGGGCTGACCGCCTGGCGCGCGCTGTTCGTCGACGGCACGACGCAGCCCGGCTCGACCGTGCTGGTCCAGGGCAGCGGCGGCGTGTCGGTGTTCGCGCTGCAATTCGCCAAGGCCGCGGGCGCACGCGTGATCGCGACGAGTTCGTCCGACGCGAAGCTGGAAAAGCTCAAGGCGCTCGGCGCCGACGAGCTGATCAACTACAAGGAAGAGCCGAAATGGGGCGCCAGGGCGCTCGAGCTGACCGGCGGCCGCGGGGTCGACACGGTGGTCGAGATCGGCGGCGCCGGCACCCTCGACCAGTCGATGGTCGCGGCGCGCGTCGGCGGCCATGTCGCGCTGATCGGCGTGCTCGCGGGCTTCGCCGGGCCGGTGCAGACCGCGCTCTTGATGAGCAAGAACCTGCGCGTGCAGGGGCTGACCGTGGGCAGCCGCGCACAGCAGCTCGCGATGATCGCGGGGGTCGAGGCGAACGGCATCCGGCCGGTGATCAGCGACCATTTCCCGCTGGAAAGGCTGGGCGACGCATTCCGGCACCAGATCGCAAACGCGCATTTCGGGAAGATCGTGGTGGATATCTAGGGGACATTGCACCTGTCACCGTAATTTCGTCGGCCCGAGGCAGTGTAGCGCGCTAAAAATTCGCGCCAAAAACACTCTCGATTTTCTGATTATCGAGCTCATCCCCAGCCGGTGGGAACTGCCTCCCCGCGCGCGGGTGCTTTGATTGCAAATCGTCGCATGGCTGATATGTCGAGCCAATGGACCGCTCCAAGGCTTTAGCTTCGATCTTCATCTTCGCCGGACTCGCGATAGCTAATGATCTAGTGGTCAAGGCCTTCTGGTGGGTGGCTGAGCAAATTAGGGACGGGGACGGCATTTCGGTGTCTGCGGTCCTCAATATTGTCGGCATCATATTGGCCGCGCTCGGTACTTATCTGCTCCTAAAGCCGTCGGATCGGGTACGCCGCGTTCGAGAGCTACGGGCAATCGCCGACCGAATGATGATGACACGATCCGAAATCGGCAGGCTTCCGAACCCCGGCGCGATTACCGATGACATCCTTGGTAAAGTAGGGTCGTGCTTCGCATCATTGCGACAACTAGCGATATCTACTCCCGCCTTGACTGACCTAGACCCGATGAAAAAAGGTGGCTTCAGTTACCGGTTCCTCAGCGCGATAGCGCCATTAGTCCGCGACGGTCATATACGCGAGGCACGAATTCAAGCCGTCAAATATATGAACAACCAGAACATCCCAATCGACTGGTGCTGGGATTTGCGGTCGGTGTTACTCTGGCGATCTCATCGCCAGACAGCCGACGCCGTCCCGCCGTTACCTAACGATTAGAAAGAGCAGAGGGCGAGCCTCAATCCTTGCCGCTGTTGCAGGGAAGGCCGGTCACGCCCTGCTCTTCAAACCACAAACACAGGTCGTTGACCTTGCCCCAACCGCGCGCGCCACTCATCCTTGTCGCGCTGATGCTGCCGATAGCCCTCCTCAGGGAATATGGTGACGCGTGCAACAATTCCTAAATTCACTGTCCCTGAAAAAATCTCTTTCCTAAAAAACATCGCTATGTTTCAAGCTTGTCGATGAGCGATATCCCTCCCGCTTCGACTCGCGACGCACCCACCGTGCTACGCCGGAAGTCAGCTCGACACGGCATCGCCATTGGGCTGAACTTCACTGAACTTTGGAATGCTGGCGCATTCAGGACAGCGCCTCGATCGCCGCATGCGCATCCGTTGCATCATTATACGCATGAAACGAGACGCGCAGGATCGACCCGCGAAAATCGGCGCGGAGCCGATGGTGTTCGAGCGCCGCCGCCACCCGCGGCTGGTCGGCGCCGGTGTCGATGCACAGCGTCCCGCCGATCGCCCCGCCCGGCCAGCGCCATTGCGGCGTCCTCGCCTCCAGCGCTTCGCGCAGCATCGCCTGCAACGCCGCATTATGCGCGCGGATCGCGGACACGCCGATCGCTGCGATTTCGCCGATCCCCGTGACGTGACCCCCTGATTTTCCTCCAACAGTGATTAGAGTCCGGTCTTGAAGGAAGGACGGACAGATGAAGCGTTTGAGGTTTTCGGAAGAGCAGATCATCGGGGTGTTGA
>SCNT01000042.1 GCA_005503165.1 Sphingomonadaceae bacterium 3R27E2-A | reverse complement strand
GTAAAGGAGTCGAAAGGGTCCGCCTATGGCCGCCGACGTTCAATCAGGCGCAGTGGTCGCTGGGCCGCTTTACATCGACAATAGCGCCAATCCGCGGAGCGGTTCGTGCAACGTTGAGAGTTTCGGACGCCGCCAGGCGTCAGAAAGTCTTCGGTGCACCGGCCAGTGGCGGCGGATTGCACTTCAATCCGCCGCCGATCGGTTTGATCAGTCGAATTTGACCAAATTCAGAGCAGGGAGCGGTCCGCCCGGGAACTGGACGAGGCGTCCGCCGGTCGCGAGCGAGCCGAGATCGATCCCGGCAAAGCCGAGCCGGTCGATCAGCGCGCCGACCTTGGCCTTGGCCGGGGCATCGTCGCCTGAGTAGAAGAGCACGCGATGGCCACCTTCACTGGCCGGATCGCGCGAGACGAGATGCGGCTGAAGGTGGTTGAATGCCTTCACCACCCGGGCGCCCGGCACCATGTCGGCGAACACTTCTGATGACGCACGCCCTCCAAGGTCGAAAGGCTTGAATAGCGGCGCTTCGATCGGGTTGTTGGTGTCGACGACGATGCGGCCGCCAAAGTCGGGCAGGTCGGCGAGCGCGGCCGGAAGCTTCGACCAGTTCACCGCGACGAAGACGATATCCTTCGCGGCGGCTTCCTCGCGCGTTCCGGCGGTGATCGCCGGACCGATGGCCGCGACGACCTCGGCGAGGCTCTCGGGGCCACGGCGGTTGGCGAGCGTCGCCGGGATATCCTTGTTCGCGAGCGCGGTGGCGATGGCGCGGCCGATGTTGCCGGCGCCGATGATGCCGATGCTGGGCATGACGATAGTCCTTTCTGGTCGGGTCAGGCGGTCAAGCCGCCGTCGGCGACGATGTCGGCGCCGGTGACGAAGGCGGCTTCGTCGCTGGCCAGGAAGGCGACGATGCTGGCGATTTCAGCCGGCTGGCCATAGCGGCCGATTGCCATGCCGGGACCGACGATCGCGGCGACGGGGCCGTCGGCGGGGTTCATGTCGGTGTCGGTCGGGCCGGGGTGGACGGTGTTGACCGTGATCCCCTTGGGCCCGAGATCGCGCGCGAGGCTGCGGTTGAAGCCGGTGATCGCGCCCTTGGTCAGCGTATAGACCGACGCGGTTGGAAAGGCGGCGTAGCGCGTCATCGACGAACCGATGTGGATGATGCGGCCGCCCACTTTCATGCGCCGCGCGGCTTCCTGTGTCGCGACGAAGACGCCGGTGACGTTGACCGCGAGCATGCGCTCATAATCCTCGAACCGGAACTCTTCGATCGGCGCGTTGACCGCGACGCCGGCATTGTTGACGAGGATATCGATGCCGCCGAAGGCTTCGACGGTCTGGATGACCGCGGCGCGAACGGCGTCGGGGTCGCCCGCATCGGCGGCAATGGCGATGGCCTTCCCGCCCGCGGCTTCGATCTCGGCGACAACGCTCGCCGCGCTGTCGGGCGACGCGCTGTAGGTGATGGCGACCGCCGCGCCGTCGGCGGCGAGGCGGCGCGCGATGGCGGCGCCGATCGAGCGCGAGCCGCCGGTGACAAGGGCGGTTTTGCCCGTGAGGTTCTGGCTAGCTTTGGTCATGGTCTGCACTCCTTGTTGTGGGGTGAGACCAAGATGGCGCAATGTTTATGGCTCGATTAGTCGGTAATGATTTGCTATATATTCAATCATTGATTGAAAATGGAAACGCTCGCCAATCTTATATCCTTTGTGCGCAGCGCCGAGCTGGGCAGCTTTTCCGAAGCGGCGCGCCGGCTGGCGCTGACCCCGGCGGCGGTGAGCCGCAACGTCACGATGCTCGAACGCAATCTGGGGGTGCGGCTCTTCCACCGGTCGACGCGCAGGTTGACGCTGACCGAGGCGGGGGAAGCCTTTCGCCTCGCGATTGCGGGAAGCCTCGACGACATCCAGGCGGCGATCGCGGGGATTGCTTCGGACAGCGGGGAACCGGCGGGGGTGCTGAAGGTCAGTATGGCGCCGACCTTTGGCGTTATGCACCTGCTGCCGATGCTGCCCGCCTTCCTCGCGCGTTATCCCCGCATCCGGCCCGAATGGCATTTCGAGAATCGGCCGGTCGACATTGTTGCCGAGGGTTATGATGCGGCGATCGGGGGCGGCTTCGACCTGTCGCCGGGAGTCGTGGCGCGGGCCCTGGCGCCCGCGCATATCGTCGCGGTCGCATCGCCCGCCTATATGGCGGGCCGCGTCGCGCCGGGCGATCCTGCCGGACTGGTCGAGTTTGAAGGCATCGTCATGCGCTCGCTCCAGTCGGGGCGCATCCGCCACTGGATGATGCGCGATGCGGTCGGGAACGAGAGCGCGGCGACATTGCGTGAGGATATCGTCGTCAACGATCCCGCCGCGATGCGCGAAGTCGCGCGGCTCGGGCTCGGTGTCGCGCTTCTCGCGATGCCCGATGTGCTGCCGGAACTCGAGAGTGGTAAGCTGGTGCGGCTGGTCCCACGCTGGTACGCCGACGCGGGTGCGATCTCGGTCTATTATGCGTCGCGCACGCTGCTTCCCGGCAAGACGCGCGCGTTCGTCGATTGGGTCGCCGATGTTTTCAAACGCGAGCGGCTGGCCGAACGGTTTGCGGGTAGCTTGGGTAGTTAACGCTCAGTCCCGGAAAGTCTGCTTCTCGATGCTGGCTAGATAAAAGCTGCACGACCGCAACCGGTCAGAATTGCTTCAAAAGCAGCCCCGTGAGCGATTGACCAGCTTGACCGTTTGGCGGTGGCAGCGGGAACGGCCACTTTACCGCCCCGGCATCGAATGACGCTCTATCCTGAATTCGGATCGATCTCGACCGTCTGGACTGATCGTCGGCTTCCCTGCTTCAGAGGTGGAAAGGGGGTGAGGGCGGAGTGCGTCCGAAGGCTGATCGGCCTTCTGCGTAACCCAGCCAATCAAGGAGAGCCACCATGGCCACGCTTGCACCCACGACCGATCATCCCGTTTCCGGCGCCTATCGTGTCGATATTTCCCGCGGCCGAAATATCGGGCGCGTATCTTCTGAATGGTTCTCGCGGCCCGACGATGAGCGCTATCTTTCGCTGACCGAGCTTTACGCGGCCGTTCGTACCCGCGCCGACCGCTCCACGGCGCGCGTCGTGGATAGCAAGGAGATTCGCGTCGAGGCGCGCAGCGACAGCCCCGAACGCCTCTCGCTCATCGTTCCCGGTGAAGAACGGCCCGTTGCCCCGACCAACTGGTCGTTCGGACAGCTTTGCAGCCTTGTCAGTGCGCCCGCATCCTATCTGCGCGAACTGCCTGCGGCGCTCGCGGGGATCAACCTCCAGCACGGGCTCGTCGCGCACCGGGCCGAGCAGGTCAAACTCTACCAGACCCACGATGGTCGGAACGAATTACGCGCTGCCACCGGTCCTGACTATGGCCGGATATTCGATCACGAACTCGTCGCCGCGGTGATGAAGATCGCCGGCGACGGCGTCGGGCAGACGCGGTGGAAGGTTCCGGGCGTGCTCGACTGGTCGAACATGTACTATAATCCCTATGTCGATGTCAGCCGCGACACGACCACGCTTTATGCCTCGGACCGCGATGTCTTTCTTTTTCTGGTCGATGACACGCACCCGATCGAGGCGGGCAAGCTTCCGAACGGCGAGCCCGATCTCTACTTCCGCGGCTTCTACACCTGGAACTCTGAGGTCGGCGCGAAGACGCTCGGCATGGCGACCTTCTATCTCCGCGCCGTCTGCATGAACCGGAACCTCTGGGGCGTGGAGAATTTCGAGGAGGTCAAGATCCGGCACTCGAAATTCGCTGCCAACCGCTTCGCGCACGAAGCCGCGCCGGCGCTCGAGCGTTTCGCGGACTCCTCGCCGATGCGCTTCGTCAGTGGCGTCAAAACCGCGCGTGAACGCATCGTCGCCCGGAAGGACGAAGATCGCGAGGACTTTCTGCGCAAGCGGGGCTTCTCGAAGGCCGAGTCCGCCAAGATTGTCGCGACGGTGCTGGGCGAGGAAGGCCGCCCGCCCGAGAGCATCTACGACTTCGTGCAGGGCATCACCGCCTTCGCCCGTACCAAGACCCACCAGGACAGCAGGCTCGATATCGAGAGCAAGGCCCGCAAGCTCCTCGAAGCCGTCCACTGACATTCTGCGCCGCCGGACGCGATCGTCCGGCGGCCAATTTTCCGAAGGAGGAAAACCATGGCCGACGCACGCCACACGCTGCTTGAGACGATGCAGGATCTCATGTCCAACTATCTCGTCGATGAATGCCCCGACCATGTGACGTGGGAAGATTTCGATCCTGATATCGACGGTCTGCGATCCACCGTCATCGACCTGCTCGACAAGTCACTGTCGCCGACCGCTCCGGCAGATATCGTCACCTATGTCGTCGACGTCGATTTCTATAGCGGCGATGACCGCTTCGCGACCGAGGTCTTCACGATCGACGCTTCGACGCCCGAAGGCGCCCAGCACCGCGCGCTCTCGCTGTCGCTCGACAGCATCTACAACGACCCGCGCATTCCCGACCTTTCTCGGACGGCCGCAGTCAAATCCACCGACGACGGCGCGGGCGATCCCGAATGATCACCGACCGGACCCAGCGGTGGCGCGAGCGCCGGT
Source organism: Sphingomonadaceae bacterium 3R27E2-A (assembly GCA_005503165.1). Classification (GTDB taxonomy): domain Bacteria; phylum Pseudomonadota; class Alphaproteobacteria; order Sphingomonadales; family Sphingomonadaceae; genus Sphingopyxis. The sequence goes on along the minus strand of SCNT01000042.1, from coordinate 32,963 downwards.
GCCGCTGGGTGCCGGGCACTGGGAGATCGACCCCGGAACCCTGTCCGTCGATATAATCGATACCCGGCGTGAGGCCGCGCCGTTCGTCAGGGAACATCATTATGCGGGGGCGATGCCGGTCGCACGGCTCTCGGTCGGCCTCTTCGCCAATGGCCGCGGCGGACGATCGGAACTCGTGGGCGTTTGCGTCTTCTCGCACCCGGTCAATAATGCAAGCGCTCCGAAAACGGCGGGCCTCGGCGATCCGCGCGCGGCGTGCGACCTTGGACGTCTCGTCATACTCGACAGTCAGGGCGCCAATTCGGAATCGTTCCTGGCGGCACGGGCGTTCCGGCTGCTCCGCCGCCAGAAACCCGAGATTCTGTCGGTCATATCCTATGCCGACCCGGTCAGGCGCGTCGATGCAGACGGACACGTGTTCCTTCCTGGCCATGTCGGCGGCCTCTACGCGGTGATGGGAAGTCGCTACACCGGCCGATCAAGCCCGCGCGTTGACCTCATCCTTCCCGATGGGCGCCCCATATCGTCGCGGGCAATATCCAAGATCCGCAATGCCGAATGCGGTCAGAGATATGCGATGGAGGATTTGATCCGAGCCGGTGCCCGCGCGCCGCGCCTCGGTGAGGACCGTGGCGAATGGCTCGCCAGCCTAGAACACACCGGCTTTTTGACACGGCGCCGCCATCCTGGCTGCCACGCCTATCTCTTTCCCTTGACGAGGGCGGTCCGGATCGCCGCGCGCAAGGTGCCGAGCCTGCCTTATCCCATCCTAGACCGGGCGGCGACCGGAGGCGACGTCACAGCGCTCCCGCTCCTCGACCTCGCTGCCTAGGCGGTCCTTTCAGTGATCGGCGGCGACGACTGCCCAAATCTACTCGTTCACGGAGAAAGCTCATGCACATCATTTTCCAGATTCAAGGTCGGATGGACGTGCCTGACGGCACCACTCCCTCACCCGGCATCGAGAACCAGTTTCGGCTTCCCTCAGGGCAAATTATCTCGGTTCACCCTGTCATCGAGCTGGCAAGCGGCCTCGATGCGGATGGCCATCGCGATCTCACCTATACGGAAGCCGCGGGGTTGGGAATTCTCCTCGACCTGTACGATCGAACAGCGACTCTCCGCACATAGAATTGAGCCCAGGCTCGATACTCCAGCACGGCCTGAAATTCCCGACAAACAGCGACCGACAGCGCAGCCATCGTGGTCGCTGCATGGAGAAGAGGGAGAGGGGCTCGGGTGATCGTCCAACTCAGGAGGTATACTACCCATGAAAATCGAACTTCGCCGCATCACCTATAATGCTGCGCTGTCGCAGGAAACCAGCGCCTACACGGCCGACGTCTATATCGATGGCGAACTGGCCTTCCATGCCCGCAACCAAGGGACGGGCGGCGCTGACTTCTTCCATAAGGTCGGCCGCTGGACCGAGATGGAAGTCAACCAATGGCTGGTCGCGAACCGGCCGCAGCAGTCCTTCGGCAAGTTCACCTACGATCATGACCTCGAGGTCGAAGTCGGCGATCTCCTTGCCCGCGAACTCGAACGCCGCCGATTGAAGCGGCTGATGCGCACCTTTGTCGTTACGATCGAGCGTGGTCAGATCTTCCAGTACCCGCTGCGTAAGCGCCCGGCCGACACGATCATCAGTGCGGTCCTGGCGACCAATCCCGATGCGATCATCGTCAATGGCGCGCGCGACGACCTGCTCCGCCAGGCCCTGGACATCCACCTATCGCAGAAATGAGCGACCAGCACGAACGCCAAGGAATCCGAACATGGCCAACAACTATGTCGAGACGGCCTTCAATGTGCCCGTCACGCCCGAAGAAGCATCGCTGCTCGAGGAATGCTTTCTTGTCGCCGAGAAACTGTCCGGCGATTTCGAGGGAACACCGAGCGGGGAGATGGCGGCGCTCGCGTCGCTCTACGCCGCCTGCAGCGATGCCTTCAGCAAATTCTTCCCCAAGCAAGATCACGAAGAAGATCCGTTCGCATCCTTCCTCGAACTCTGGCCCTATCCTGATATTCCCTCATTCGATGCGGACATCACGATCGACGACAATCGCGACGATACGGGCCGCGTCGCGTTCATTCGCGGACATGAAGCCGATGTTGAGGCGCTCGCATCGCTGATCCAAAAGGTCTGCAAAAGCGCGCTTCCCTTCGGTTTCGAGTGGGCGTCTACCTGCGACAAGTTCAGGCCGGGCCAGCATGGCGGCGGATATTTCGTCATCACCGGCACGGAGATTCTCGGCACCTCGACCCGCGAGATGATGGACGAAACGCTGCGATCGGTCCGCCCGGGATTGAGGACGTGACCGGCATCACCAGCGCGAGCGTGACGCTCTATGTCGATGTGTGGGACGAGCAAATCATGCGGCAATCGGCCTTTGCCGCCTATGCGCAGACGAGCGGAACCGCCGATCAGTCCGATTTTGAACTGATGTGCGGGACACAGGGCCAGCCCGATATCTGCGCATGCCTCAAGATGATCTTCGATCCCGGCCCGAGCCCGCTGGGCGTCCAGATCGAGGATTGCTGTGCCGAGCTAATCGATAATTGCGAACCGCAACTGGCCGACTGAAGCCGGAGGAGAGGGGGATGGGCAGGGGCGGGCGCGATGGGGCGCCCGAAGGCAGGAGCCTATCCCATGGCTTACGATATCGCGTTCCGATTTCAGCAAGCGCTCGATCCCTCGGGGCTGTCGACGCTTCCCGCCTGTCTCCACGCGCTGACCGCCGCGATCACGGATTGCCGGAACGCGGGCAAGTCCGACGATCTCGATCCCGCCGTGATTTTGCTGGCACGCCATCTCGGCGCCATCGCGAGAGACTTGGGCGAGGGTGACAGTCTGCTTCGCCGCGCCTGCATGGACCGGATTGCCGACATGCGAGGCAAATCCGCCCTCGCGGTGCTCGCGCAAAAGGGCGTCAGCTATGACGAGCAGGCCAAGAAGCTCTTCCATAGCGATGGCCGGAAGGCGCTGAAGCGCCTCGCCGACGCGCTTTGCCTCGCCGACGGAAGCTACGACCTGCGCTCGAACAAGGGCGGCATCGCGGTCAGCGGCGAGATCGTCCTTCATGGCGAAGGCATCTATGTCCAGCTCGGCCTCGGCATCGGGTCCGGCCGCGAGGTGATGTTTCGCCGTGTCGCAGGTCGACGAGACTATTGCGGCGACCGCAATCATTGGGCCGCCATTGGCGAACTGCTCGAGCCCGATCGCCTGGCGGCGCGCATCCGCCGCGACCTCCATCTCCCCAACCCCGGATCGCCGCCCCTGCGGCTCGTTGCCTGAGGAGCAAATCGATGGAAATCATTGTCTCCCGTTCCCGCCTCGCGGGGACGCCGCCCCATTATATCTACCGCGTCCTGGTCCCCGCCGACGGCGTCGCGGCAGAACGACGCATGATCGGCGGTGCGTCCGCTGCGCCCAAGATTGCGGGGCGGATCGCATGTGTTCGCATGGCGCCCATCGTAGCGCCCGAGCGCTATTTGATGATGAGCCCCGTCGAACGTGCGGCCCTCGCGCCGCGCATCGGGGCGCTCAGCCGCAGGATCGAATTGCTGATCATCCGCTCGATCTTCCCCGAGATGACAGCGGACTCGGTGCCGATCGTATTCGAGCTCGACCATGACCCAGGCGATGCGTGCGTCTGGATCCAAATCGCGGACCTCACGGCCGCGTTCGATCGCCTTGAGGCCAACCTCGACATTCTCACGGCCTTCGACCTCGGTCTGCGTCAGGGCGACAATTTACGCGCCGCCTGATGTCGGTCGGCCGAGTCCACGAAACCTGCAACCTCGTCCTGAAGCCACCCAAAAAGAAAGGGTCTGAAATGAGCGTTATCGGACATAATCACATACGAAAGGTCGAAACGTTCGACGGCTACGATATCATCGCCCACCCACTGCCGGCGCGCGATGATCGCGTCTACTATCCGACGGAACCCGACGGCTGCAGCGCCGGCGTCACCTATGCCTCGCACAATGTGATGATCGCAAGGCCGACCGGCATCGGCAAGAAGGGCCGCCTCGCCATATTGATGCACCATGGCGGCGGCCGCCATGTTCTCGAATTCTACGAGGGGCTTCTGCCGGTCGCTTCGGCCCTGCTCGCTCTTCCCGAGCGCGAGCAATATGCGCTTGCCTACACGATCTTCGAGCAAGCCGACGAATGCGCGATGGGCATGCGCGCCGCCGAGGCGCGGCGCTGGGCCGAGGCCCATGTCGATGGCCGCATCCGCAAGCGCCGCCGCGGTCGCTCACAACAGGTCTATGTCGAAACCGAGGCTGAGCGAGCCATTCGCCGAAGCCGATAAGCGGGGCCCCTGATGACGGGCCCATGCGCCCGCTTCCCCTGGGCTAGGAGGAAAGGGGGAGCGGGGCGGTGCGGCAGCAATGATGTTGCCCGGCAACCGGAGATCCTGTCATGACGCTTCCCCGCGAGATTCGGCCATCGGTCGGCGATGAACTCATCACGAAGGTATCGCGCCTGTTCAATGGGACGATCACCGACGTTCTCAACGAGCTGTTCCAGAATGCCCGCCGCGCGGGCGCCGGACGGATCGACGTTCATCTGGGCGACCACGAGGGCAGCTCGAGCCTTCACATCGCCGACGATGGCCGCGGTATCGACGACCCTGCTTCCTTCGTCACGCTTGGGCGCTCTGGCTGGAGCGACGAGATCGCGCAGCGCGAGGACCCGGCCGGCATGGGTGTGTTCAGCCTGGCCGGCAGGACCGTGACCGTGCGGTCCTTCTCGCGGGTCGCAGACGAGGGCTGGACAATGACCATCCCCGCGGACGGCTGGGAAGGAGCGCAGCCCCTGGCTGTCGAAAACTGTCGCATCCGGGCGGGCACAGAGATCATCATCGCCATGCCCAAGGAATGGCTCTGCAATCTTCGGGGCCAGATCGAGGCCGCTGCCAAGCATTTCCCCCTGCCTGTCCACTTCCACGGCGCACTGCTGCCGCGTGAGGATTTCCTCGAAGGGGCCCATCGGGTCGAGGAATGGAACGGTTGCCGGATCGGCATCTTCCGCGCGAATTATGATCTCGCGACTGAACCGCGGATCAACTTTCACGGGGTCAAGGTCGCCTGCCGCTTGCCGTCGGTCAAAGAGGTCGATGGTTCGTATCCCTGGACGGCCCGGATCGACATCGTCGACGCGCCATCGTTGCAGCTCGTGCTCCCTGCGCGCAAGGAAATGGTCGATAATGCCGCGCTCGCTTCGCTGCGGGTAGCCGTTCAGGCCACCATTTATCGAACCATTGCAACCGAGAGCAGCCACCGACTTTCATTCCAGAACTGGCAGCGCGCAGCCGATCTCGGCATTGAACTTCCCGAAGCCAGTGCCTGGCTCTCCGAATGGTGCCCACGCACGGCGGACGATCGTGGCGGCGCCGAGGGCGCCCGCATCGAGGCCGTCCCGATGATCCTGATTCCCGATCATGACGCCGATATCGAGCAATGCGCGGCATCGCTGCTGACCGAAGAGAGGCTCGGCTTTCGTGCCGTCCGCGCCGAGGACGCGTTCGCGGGCTACAAATGGTATGATGACCTTCCCCGCGTCACGGGCCTGTCCTTTGCGACCGAGATTGACGGGCGTCAGATTCACTACGCCGACGGCGATGTGATTTGCTCGGACACATTGTCTGGCCGCGTTCCTATGATCACGCTCGAAGTTCCAGTCGTCCGCTGCGCCGCGTCCGACGAGCCGATCGCGACGTTGAACTTTCCCGTCGACATGCTGGTCTGTGCGAATGGCGGAAGCGGTCTTGATGAAACCCATGTCTTCGTTCGCGAAGGAGCCACTATCGCGCCGGCGGCGCTTGCGCAGATGATCGAGGATTGCTGCTTTGCCTACGACGAGGATTGTAGCAGCGATAGTTGGCACACCCAGCACCGCGATTTTGAACGCGATGCCCGCAAATTTGCAAATGAACTGCTTCTTGGAGCCGATGAAGCGCTCGCCGAGAACATCCGCGCCGTTTTCGCCGAAGAAGTTCAATGGATGATCCCGATCGGGCGGCGGCTCACGCTCGAGGCCTATCACGGCAATGTGCGGGTCGCGTTGGCGGCCAATGACGCCGACCCTGAAACCACTGTGGCATGACGATGCCGGAATCTTGAACCGAGCGGGCGATCCGTGGTCACCTGACCGGCCCAATTCCCGAGGAGTCACTCCCATGGCGGAAGACGAATTCGACGATCTCGTCGACAACGCGACCCATGCGGTCAACAATTTGATCCCATCCTCGCTACTCGCCGGAATGGATGCCGAGGGGAGATCGCATCTCCTGAACCTGATCAACGATGCTCTTGCGCCCATCTTGCGCGACCTCGGCCCTCCCGAGAGTGGCGACGCGGGCTCCGCGAGGACGCGCCTTTCGACGATGGCCGCGTTCCTTTCCGAACTGATCGAGACGCATATCGACAAATGCGAGAACGCCGGGGGCGGTCCGGACGAGCGCCCGCCGCACATCGTCTCCGAGGCATTTGGCACGCAGGCTTATATCGCAAGCATCGCGACCAGCTCCAGGATCGATGCCGCGCATATTCATGTCGTGTTCGAAGACGGTGATGCCTTCCGGCTCACGATCAAACGCGTCGGCACCTGAAGGCGGGCCTCTCCTCATCCACTTCGACTGGACTTTGTCATGGCGAACGCTGAACCATCGATCCGATTGTCGCCGCGGCGCGCGGAACTCGCCTCCTTCGAGCGTTGCTATGCCGTTGCCGTCAGGCGGTGCGCCGCCAGCGGTCGCGCCCAGTTCATCGTGAACACTGGAGAGACGCTGCGGCCTTTCAGGGTCTCATCGCGACCGCCCGGCAATGGCGAAAGGTTGACGACCCTCGTCGCCTGACCGGCCAATACGGAGGAGGGAAGGGAAAAGCATCGGCGAGGATCGTTGGAAGGGTATTCGCCGATGACATCTTCACGCCCGCAACATTCGCACCGCTTCTTTCGGCGATCGCTCGGCTGCCGGTGCCGTTGATATGGCTACCGCGCTCGCCCGCCTCTCGTCTGATGTCCGGCCACACCCGGGTCTTCCGGACGATCCTGCGCTGCCACGTCCGCCGGTCATCGCCGCATGGGGCATGGGACTCGATAGCACGGCGATGATCATCGAATGGATCGCGCGCGGCCGACCCCTGGACCTCGTGCTGACGGCCGACACCGGCAGCGAGCGTCCGGAAACCTATGACTATCTCCCGATATTTCAGCGCTGGATGGATGCCCGCGGCATAGCGCACGAGATCGTCCGCTATGCCCCGAAGCGCTTCAAGCATTGGCCGCCCTATTTCTCCCTGCTCGAAAACTGCCTCACCAACGCGACCCTGCCCTCGATCAGCTTCGGGCGTCACAGTTGCAGTCAGAAATGGAAGATCCAGCCACAGGATAAATGGGTCGAGAGCTGGGATCCCGCGAAGCAGGCGTGGGCACGCGGCGGCAAGGTGATCAAGCTCATTGGCTACGATGCATCGCCGGCGGACAGCCGCCGGTATGCGCACCGCGAGGGGCATGTCGACCCGCGCTATGACTATTGTTACCCCTTACGCGACTGGGGTTGGGACCGGCATCGATGCGCGGCTCGCATCAAGGCCGAAGGCCTTCCCGTTCCCGTCAAGTCGAGCTGCTTCTTCTGCGCCGCGATGAAGCCGCACGAGGTTCAGACCTTGCCCGCTTGGTGTCTGCGCCTGATCGTCCTGATGGAAGCGCGCGCGGCCCCCCGCCTGATCAATGTCGAAGGCCTGTGGCGGCGGTCCACCCGTGCGCGGCCCGGTACGATGACCGAGTTCATCCGGGACCGCGGCCTGTTGCCGCCCCGCGAGATTGCCGCGATCGTGAACGGCGCACCCGTCGCCCTCGTCGAATTCCAGGCAGTCGCGGCGCAGATCCCGATCGAAGAGCGACCGCCGCTCCGCGAATGGATCGACCGGTTCAACGCCGGTGTCACGCGGCTCGCGGCGTGACCATCGAGCACCGCGGATCCGAATTCGCGGATCGAACAGCAGGAATCGGTTCGTTGAATTGCCCTCGACCAGAGCCTCCCTTCAAGGAATACGCCATGGAAACCGGACAATATCTTGTGCTCAGCACCGCCCATATTCGCTGCGCGACCGGGCAGCTGCTCACCGCTTGGGCAGACTATCCGCCGCACAGGCGGCCGCTGTGCGTCGCGCCAACGCAATATGGCTGGTTCCTCCATACGATGACGCTACCGCCCGAAGCGCAGCGCTGTCTCCCCAAGGAACTGCCCGCGATCCTGGCGCTCGGCCGCGACAACGGCTGTGATTATGTGCTGCTCGACAGCGACGGACCGACCGAGGACTTGCTACCGACGTTCCCTTGGTAGGTCCCTGTAAGTGTCTGGATGAGATAGTTCGGTGTCGGACTGCCGATTACTTGCCCTTTGTTCCCGGTGGAATGCCTGCTATTGGTAAAGTTAGATAGCTTGGCATTCGAAGGGTGAACGCATGGACGATTCCGAAACGCTCGTAACGCTGACCGCCGATATCGTGGCTGCTCATGTCAGCAACAACAGCGTCGCGATATCCGACATTCCCCTCGTCATTCGGTCCGTCCATGAAGCCCTCGCCGGTCTTGGCGTGACCGAGCCCCCCGAAGTCAAACAGGAGCCCGCCGTCTCGATCCGCGCCTCCGTGAAGCCCGATTACATCGTGTGCCTTGAAGACGGCAAGAAGCTCAAGATGCTCCGCCGCCACCTGATGACGGCCTATAACATGACCCCCGACGAGTATCGCGCGAAGTGGGACCTTCCCAAGGACTATCCGATGGTCGCGCCCAATTATGCCGAGACCCGCCGCACTCTCGCCAAGGCCATTGGCCTCGGAACCAAGGGTCGGGGCGGCGGCGGCAAGGCCCCGCGTGGCCGCGCCAAGGCAAAATAGCCCGGTCTTATCCTCCGGAAGGTCCCGCCCTTAGATCGTCCGCGCTTTGGGCACGCCTCAATGAAATTGGTCTTGACGTTGGCCGCCGCTCTGTGGGCGGTCCGGCGACCTTCACGCGCAACACCGCGACCGCGCCGTCACCGGACCGCGAGCTACCGCTCGCTCTGACCCCTCGCATCGCGGAATGACACTACCGGCGGCGTTAGCGGCCGCCGCCTCTCTTATCTTGAGACTGCCGTCCGACCGATCGCAGGCGCGCCGCATTGGCAGCGCGCCTGCGGCGCGTTCGAGACTCTGTCCCCTGGAATAGCCTGGCACCGGACTGTTGTGCTTGATCCGCAGATGGTTGGATGTCGCTGCGGGGCGGCTGTCCGCTGCCGCGGGCACCGCCGCTCTATCTCCGCGGCGCTGCGCGCCGCTCCGACCGAGCTCCGGCTGCGCCGGATCTCGGCCCTGAAGGGTAACGATTGGCTGCCGAAAGGGAAATGCGCGGGGGCCGGGTGGAGCTAGGCCGGTCGGCCGCGCCGACGGGATGGCGGGGGACTGACCTCGCACGCATCGGCCGAGACTTCGAGATCGATCGCGAGCTGGCGCAGCGCCCGCGCGGCCCCGAGCCGCTGGAGCCCGTCACCATGCGCCGCGGAACTGCCGCGATCCGCGCGCGACCGCGCGAGCCGCGCAACCGTCCTCATCGTCTCGGCATCCATGCGACCTGCATAGCGCATCCGCGCGCCTGAAGCGAGCGGGTGCGTGAGGGCGCGAGGGCGGGTGCGACCGCAGGCCGCGGCGCCGGACGGCGGCGGCGGGACAGAGAGGAGAGGGGGACCTTGGCGGGTGTCGCTTCGGGATTGGCCGGAGCGATGAACGTCAAAGGAAAGTCCCATGAATATTGGTGAATTCAGCAATCGGAACGGCCGTCTGATGGGGTCGATCGCGACCCGCACCATCGATCTGCCGCGTCTCGGCCTTCGTCCGGTCGAGAGCGATCACGAGCGGGCCCCGGCCTATGAGATCGTCGCGCTCAACGTCGGCAATCGCTGGGTCCAACTCGGCGCTCTCTGGGAAGCCGTCGCCAAAAATACCACCGGCGAAGTCTTCCTTCAGGGCTCGATCGACGACCCGAGCCTCCCGGAACCGCTCCCGATCGCGCTCTTCGGGTCCGAGCAGGATGGCTACCGCGTCGCGTGGCGGCGCCCGCAGCGCCGCGACGACTTCGGTCCCGCGATCCGCTCGTCGCGCCGCGACTATGGCGACGGTGAGCAGGGCGGCGGGTTCGGCGAGAGCACCGCAGGCACCGACGGCGCGCTGATGGATAATGGCGCGGGCGCCGGCGCCGACGTCGATGATGAGGTCCCGTTCTGACGGTCAGGCTTGACGGGCCGGGGGCTTCGGTTCCCGGCCCATTTTTCTCATCCAGCTTGGGAGGCCGTCATGGCCCAGATTCGTCTCATCGAATGCGGCGCCGTCATCGCCGCTGTCTTCGACATCGTCGCCGGAACCGCGCTCGAACCGCTCGCGCCCGTCCTCGCATGGGAGGTCGTCAACGGGCTGCGCCCGCTGGACGGCATCGCTGCCAGCCCGGCGCCGCGGAAGCCTGCGGGCGCAACGCTCCACTGATCCTCGTGCGGCCGGGCGGCGCAGCCGCTCCGGCCGATTTTCATTTTTGCTGACTGGAGGCCCATCATGACCAACGCCAACCCCGCGTCCGTCGACCGCTTCGCCGACCTGAAACAGCTATACGCCGAGGCCATCGCCACGCCTGAATTTCAGGCCGCCTTCGGCGACCCAATCCCGCTCTCGATCGTCTCCGCCGGGGACGAGCCGAGCGATCTCGACATGCCCGAGCCTTTCGCCGCGCAGGCCGAATGCGGCGGCGTGATCGCCGCGATCTTCGACCTCTTCACCGACACGCGCCTCGAAGCGTTCGCTCCGGACATCGCATGGGGCTTCGTCAATTCATTCCATTTCACGGCCGGAAAGCTTGCGCGCCGCGAAGATTCAATTGCGCAGGAACTCGGTGATCTCGCGCGCACGCCGGACCTCAGCGAAGTCTATGCGACGAGCCTGGAGGAGAAGCAGCTCCTCTGCCGCTCGCTCGCGGAACAGCGCGACGCCATCGAATGCATGCGCGATTATGCCGCCGAAATGTATCGCGCGCTCACCGGCTGGCCATGGTCGCCGGCGAAGGGAACCCGGGCGTCGTCCGTCTCGATGGCGAGCCAGATCGCGGCGCAAGATTTTCTGCGCGAGCGGGCGCTCGCCGCGCGCGAACGGACCCTCCCGCAAGGCCCGATCGTCGTCTTCTCGGGTCCCGCCGTCTGGGCCGACTGGGAACCGCTGTGGGCGCGGCTCGACCAGATCAAGGCCCGCGTGCCGCATATGACGCTAGTGACGACCGGCCAGCGCAAGGGCGCCGACGCGATCGCCGCCGCATGGGCGGCGCGTCCCGAGAACAGCGTGCCACTCGTTGCCTATGGCCTTTATGGCTCGGGGCGGAAAACCGCCTTCAACCGCAACCGCAAGCTCGCCGAGCTGAAGCCAGTCGAGGCTTTGCTCTGCGAGGGGTCGGGGCTTCAGGCCAATCTTTACCAGCTCCTCCGCAAGGCCGGGGTGCCGATTCATGCCTTCAAGAAGCCGGATGACGTTTCGCGCCCGGCGGCACAGCGGGGCCCCGGCCTCCGCCTGACGGCGTGACGGCGATGGCGATTCCTGAGGCTTATCGGCGGAACTTCGCGACGCTCCGCCGTGCGGCGGAAAAAGGCGACCTCGCCCTGATGGAATGTACCGATGCGGCGTCGGGCGAGCCCCGTTATGTCATCTGCGCGGTGGGGCGCGAGGGTTCGAGCTATGTCATGACGCCGTTCGGACATTTGCATGACGGCAATCCGTTCGAGGCCTATATGCCGCCGACCGGAGAAGCCTTCGAACGACGTTAAGAAAATGAGCGGTCGCCTTTCTTGCGAGGCGGCCGCCTTCCTCGTTCATTCGGTCAGCAGCGCCAGCCGCCGTAGCGCTGCGGCAAGTGTCGCGCGATGGGCGGTGACCTCCAGCGCCGGGGGCATGCCGGTCGCGTGGAGCGAGACTTTGGAGCCGACTTTCGCTGGCTCGATCGTGAGGGTCAACGTCATCATGCCGGAATAAGCCGCGTCGGCGTTCGTGTAGCGAATCGCTTCGACCACACGCTCGTCGGGTAGGAACTCGGTGAATGTGCCGGTGATGATTTCGATTGCGGCTTCAGGCCCGTCGATCTCCGCCCGATCGGAATAGAGGAGATTTAGGCAGAAACGCCCACCGGGCTGCGGTTCAAGCACCGAATAGGTGCCCGTCGCGCCATCGGGCACCCGCCAACTCTTCATCTTCTCGGCGTCAAAATAGGTACGGAACAACTGCCGCGGCGTGGCGAGGATCATCCGCGATGCGCTGTCCACCCGTTCGGTCTGCTCACACGCGTCCAACTATCTTCATCCTCTCTCGCTTCCCCTTCGAAGGGCTGACCAGCACCGTTGCGGCGCACCTCCCGGTCTGGCGGAGACCTTCCGCAAATAATCGCGTTTGATGCAACCATTTGCGAATCGGGGGCATCGAGCCCCCGCTTCGCAAGCCTCTTCTTCTCTCTCAACTCTTTTTAGTGTGGCACGGGGGCAGCGCCGGCCTCAAGGACGACGGGGCCCCACCATTTTCTTCGGCGCGGCGGGCGCGGCGTAGCCCATCGGGTGCCGGTGGCCGCCAAAGAAAATCGTGACCCCCATCGCCGCTGCGCGGTCGGGCTGCGCCCGATCCTTGACCCCGTCGCTCAGAGCCCGTGCAGGGAAGGAGACCTCTTTTTCAAGGAGGTTCTCATGACGAAGCATACACAAACCACTCGCACCGACCAAGAAATCGCTGACCTCATCGCCGCGGAAACCGTGTCGCCCGCCTTCGAAAACGCCTTCACCGAAACCACGGGCGGCTTCCGGATGGGCTATGCCGACGAGCCGACCGACGCCGACATGCCGCTCCCCCACGCGGCGGAGCTCGCTACGGAAATGGCGGTCCGCACCTTCTTCGATCTGTTCCGCGACACCCGCCTCGAAGGGATCGCCGACCGCATTGCTTGGGGCATCGTCCACAGCTTCCACAAGGTCGCGGACCAGCTCGATGCCGAAGCCGACAAGGCCGCGCTGAAGGTCAAGGATCTCGTCCGCGACGCCGACGGCAGCGAGATCCTGACCGCCGAGCTGGAGGAGGCGCAGACCTTCTGCCATTCTCTCGACGAGGCGCGCGACGCGGTGGCCTGCATGCGCGACTATGCCGCCCAGACCTTCGCCGCCGAAACCGGACACCCATGGGCGGCACCCCGGGGGTCGCTGGTGTCGAGCAAGCGCACCGCCGCGGTGGTGGCGGCGACCGATTTCCTCGCCGCGCGGCGTCAGCGCCGGATCGACGCCCACGCCCCGCAGGGGCCCGTGGTGATCTTCTCGGGCGGGCAGCAATGGGAAGATCACGCCCTGCTGACCGAGCGGCTCGACCAGATCAAGGTGCGCATCCCGGCGATGGTGCTGGCGACGACCGCGCAGTCCAAGGGGTGCGATGCCATTGCCGCTGCATGGGCGGCCCGGACCGCAACACCGCTCGTCGCTTTCACCCTCAGCAGCAAGTTCGGGCAACGCGCGGGGTTTATGCGCAATGAGCAACTGCTCGGACTGAACCCGGTGGAAGCCCTGGTCTGCGAAGGCTCGGGGCTTCAGTCACATCTCGCCCGGCTGGTCCGCGCGAAGGGCGTGCCCGCGCATTTCTTCCGCCTTATCGACCAGCGTCTCGCCGCCTGATCGGGCGGCGCAAAGGGACGGTCCGGAGTGCCGGGCCGTCCCTTTTCTTTTTGGTGTAAGGGAAGGTCGCCCGCGCTCGTGGACCCCTGGCGGGGTCCGTCGCGCGGGCGATGCGATGGCGATGCCATCGGCCTCCTGCGCGCGGCTTCGCCGTGCTCGTCGCAGGGGCATCCCTTCGGGATAGCGTTACTTGGCGGGACGTATCGGCAGGGATTTGAGTGCCCCCACCGCCGCTTCGCCGCCGGACCGGATAGCAAGGCCTACAAGCTCTCGAAATTCGCGTTCGGTCAGTTCCTCGACGGCAAGCTCGCCGATGATCGACGCATAGCGGCCGCGCAGGGCGCGGCGGGCATTCTCCACGTCCTCGGCGACCTTGCGCTGACGCGCTTCGAGATCGGCGAGGCGTTCACGTTCACTCTTCTTGGGCATAACCATCATCCTTCAAATGGTCTGCCCGCCAGCTTCCAATTCTATCCGAAGGAATGCGCCATGATCAAACGTCAATTATCCTGGCCGGCGTGCCGCCGGCAGATGAAGAAATCCCCCCCGGCGGGGGGAACCCCCGCGCCTTCCGGCACGAGGTGTCGCAGCGACACGTCGCTGCGGTGGGCGGACGCACGCCGTTGGCGTTTGTAATGCACCCTACGCACGGGTGCTGCGGATCTGTTCCTCATTCTAATTCAGCTAGTTATGTGGATATCCTGGCTCGACCAAGATGGCGTCATCTGGCAGCCGCGGCTGCCGGTTGCGGCCGCGTTTGGCAGCCATTGGGTGCAAGCTTCTGATTTCATTTGGCATCTTTTGGCTGCCGCAGCTGCCACATGGAAAAACGCCGGTACCGACTCTATTTGGCCGGTACCGGCCTGCAAAGCCGCTCCAGCGCCCCGACGGCTTCCGGAAATGTGGGAATTTCTGTTCAGTGGCAAAGGCCATTCCGCCTACGAAGCGGGCATATTCATCCGCATAGAGCGTGTCTGATTGCAGGTGCTCCACCAGGGCCGCCATGCGTTGCGCAGGGAGCATGCCTTCCAGTGCGCCGCCACCGCGATGCGAATCGGCCATAATCGTCTCTTCAGCCAGGGCAGGGAACTGCGCGTTTGCGGAAGCGGTCGCTTCGAGCGCCGCGAGATCGTGAAGATGACGCACGATCGTCGGGTCATCACCGACCCTCTCGCGGTCGCGGGTGAGCACCCGCCAGCAGAAGGCGCTCAGCTTGTCGGCGGCTGTCTCGACCGGATCGACGCACGCAATCGCGGTGATCTCGGGTTCCAATCCACGATACTGATGGACGAAAGATGCCAGCGGCCGTTCGCCGGTCGCAAGCGGCGTGGGCTTGGCGGATATCTCGGCCTGGATATGGGGGCGGAGCGCGTCATGCCCATCGAGGATCGTTGGATAGTCCATGTCGATCTGGATGAACCCGTTGCCACTTCCGGCTTCGACCCCGGTTATGACGAATCCCGCTGCCGCCCAGGCATCGGCGAGTCCGTTCTTGAAGGCGCTCAACGCACTACGTTTTTGCCCCGGAGACTTTTCCAAGAATGCGTCCGAGAGGATGAGCTTGAAATCTAACTCCTCTGAAAATCTCTGAATCAGCCCGTGCGCTTTTAGGAGCGACGTTCCCCCTGAAAACACTGGCGTAAGGTCGGGCGTGGCCAGTTGAGAAGGACCTGAATGGCCTGGACGACATACCAGTCTTTCTCGACGAACGCTTCGTCGACGCGCAGCGCACCTGCGACGCGCCCGAGCGTTCTTGCGTCAGGCGCGTTCGAGAATGACATAGGCGCCATCATAGCCGATCCGGCGGCGGACACGGTTCTTGACGGCAATCGTTCGCCCGGTGGGGACTTGGTTCGTTCGGCCGCTGTTATAATCTCTTGTCTGGCCGGAATCGGAGACCGTTTTCCCCAGCCGCTTGAGGGCCTCGGTCGCGAGCCGCTTGATCCCGACGACGGGGGCGGGCTTGCCGGTCACCGGCGAGCGTTCGGCGCGCGCATAGAGCCCGTAGCCGATCTGGACGAGGCGGCCCTCCTCGGTGACCCTCCGCAGGGCGCGCCCAACGGCATCATAGCTGCCAAACGTCTCGAAATCCCGGCGCAGGAAGACATTGCGCTTTGAACGAGCCACGCGTCGCGCAACACGATCGGCGATCGAGTTCGAGGACATAGTCGAGCCGCGTGCCCGCCTGCGGTAACGGCCGCGACCGACACGCACGAGTTTACCATCGTCGACCAGCTTGCGCAGCACGCGGCCAATGGAATCATAATCGGCGTCGAGCGCAATCTGCGCGCGATCGACGACTTTCCCCTCGGGGACATAATCCAGAATCTGTTTCGACAGGCTCGGCATGGCTTCACCAAAATACGACGCTTACGGCATTCAGATAGTTTTGTTTGAACCGTTTTTCAAGCCGACCGTAGCTGGATCGAGATGATTGCGACAGGCCAGAACCTCGAAATATCCTTCATCGATTTGCCTGTCAGAGCCGGTTTCGCTATATAAGATGGGCTACGCGTCCTCACTTGCCGAAGCTCCAGACCAGGAGCTTGCCATGGCAAGACTGACTATTCGTCTTCCCGACGATCTATACGACCGGCTCGCGGCCGATGCGGATGCGGCAGGCGCCTCTACCGCGGCCTTCGTTCGTGACGCCCTCGAACAGCTGAACGGCGCCGACCCCTTTGGCTTCCATGCCCGCTTCGACGAACTTCATTCGACCGTCATCCAAGTGCTCGCGATCCTCGCGTCCGACGTCGGCGCGCGCGCGCCCAAATCGCTCGCAAAGGGGATGGAAGATACAAAGCGGCTACTCCTCGACCGGGGACTGATCACCGCTGGCGACCTTCCCGCTCTGGGGGGAGGCGCGTCGTCATGAGCATCTTCCGCAACGACACGCTCGGCAGCTGGACGCGCGGCGGCCAGGCCATCGTCCACAATGTCCGGATGACCACCCAGGTCTTCTTCCAGACCACCCTCGCCGGGCTCAGCATCTGGGTCATCGGCGCCATCTGGTACGCCTTCGAAAAATCGGATGCCTATCAGCGCTTCGTCCTTACCAAGCTCATTGAGGCAAACTTCAAGGCCGACGCCGCGCCGGGGACGAACGACCCGGTCCTGTTCCGCACCCCGGATGGCCGCGAATATTGGACGTCGGCCGACTGGCTGGTCGATTCTGTGATCGCGAAGCAGGCGCTCGAAAAGCTCGAGAGCGATCTCATCGGCGGGGCGATCCTGTCCGGGGTGTTCGCGCTCGCAGCACTTGTCTTCGCCTGGTTCTATTTTACCCGGACAGGGAAGGGGCTCGGTTCCAATGAATATCTGCGCGGGGCCCACTTCGGGACAGTCCGTCAGGTACGACGCGCGCTTCGCGGCGAAGCGAAGGGCAGCTTCGCGATCGGGGGCATCAACGTCCCGAACGCTTTTGAAACCGAGCATGTTCTGATCTGCGGCGCTCCCGGCACGGGCAAGACCAACATGATCGTCAAGATGCTCGAGGGCATCCGCGCCAAGGGCAAGCGGGCGATCGTTTACGACACCGCCGGCACCTTCGTCGAGAAATTCTACCGCGAGGGGAAGGACATCCTGCTCAACCCCCTCGACGAACGGTCGGCCATCTGGTCGCCCTGGGTCGATGTTCCGCACGATTATCATTATGACCAGATCGCGGAATCGACGATCCCCGACAAGCATGGCGATCCTTTCTGGCCTAAGGCCGCGCGCGGTACTCTGGTCGCCGTGCTGCGCAAGCTCGCAGCGCAGGGACGCACCTATATATCGATCCTCCTTCACACCATCGTCCGCTCCTCGCTGAAGGATTTGTCCGCCTTCGCCGCAGGGACCGATGCGGCGGCGTTTATCTCGATGGAGGGCGAACGCACGTCGGCGGGCGTCCAGGCTGAGCTCGCGTCGGTGATGCGCAGCTTCGCCTATCTCGATGATACCGACGACGGGCTTTCGATCCGCGACTGGGTGGCGACCGAGGGGGACGACAGCTGGCTGTTCGTCACCGTGAAGGCCGACCAGCTTCCCTCGCTCCGCCCCCTCATCACGGTCTGGCTCGATATCGCGATCAGCGCGATCATGAGCCTGAAACCCGATCAGCAGCGCCGCCTCTATTGCGTGATCGACGAGCTACCCTCGCTCCAGAAACTGCCATCGCTTTCGGACTTTCTCGCACGCGCCCGCAAATATGGCGGCTGCGGCATCCTCGGGTTCCAGTCTTATCCGCAGCTCGAGGCGACATACGGCATCCAGGATGCCGCGGCGATCACCGGCTATTGCTCGACCTGGGTCGCGCTCCGGGCGAACGATACCCCCACCGCCAAGCACGTCAGCGAGAATTTGGGACAGGTCGAGCAGGTCGAGGCGAACGAGGGGATGAGCTACGGCGTCAACGACATGCGCGACGGGGTCAATCTCTCGCGCATCCAGGTGACGCGACCTCTTGTGATGCACACCGAGGTCACGAACCTCCCGAACCTGTCGGGCTATCTGCGGTTCGGTCGCGACCTGCCCGTCGTTCGCTTTGCGGATCGATACAACGACCTGCCATCCATTGGAGAGGCATTTACCGAACGCCGTCGACTTCCGCATCGCATCGCGCCTCTGCCCGCGCCGCCGTCACCATCAGGTTCGGTAGAGGCTGCCCCGTCATCGGCGAAACCGGCGAAGAACGGTGCGCCAGCGCGCAAACGGTCCGGGAAGCGCGAAGCGAATGCGAATGCGCCCGAGCTGAAGCTCGATCTCCCGATGGGCGCGTCCGATCCCGCGCCTGAAGACACGAATGGGGAGGCGCCAACCGACCGGGACGCGCCCGCCGATGGTTCGCCCGATAATCCGGCCACGCCCCTCGAAATCATCGCCCCGCACTGGGATCGCACCCTACGGCAGCACGGTCGTCCGGGCGGTCGCCGCCGGCCCGCGAAGCCTGCATGATCCATCCGCGCCGCCTTGGAGGCAAACCCGGCAATATCGCCCGCTATTATACGATCGGCGATTATTACACCAAGGGTGGGGATGAGCCCTCGGAGTGGGGCGGGAAGCTTGCGGCCGACCTCGGTCTTTCGGGGCCGGTCGACCGCAAGGCGTTCGAGGCGCTGCTCGCCGGCAAGGTCGATGGGCAGCAACTCGGGCGTATCCGGAATGGCGAAGTTCAGCATCATCCGGGGTGGGACTTTGCCGTCAAAGCCCCGAAGTCGGTGTCGATCATGGCACTGGTGACGGGCGATGAAAGGATCATCGCCGCGCATGAGCGCGCGGTCGGGACGGCCATCGCCTGGATCGAGGAGCATGCCGAACTCCGTCGGCGCATGGACGGCAAGATTACCCACGAGACGACGGGCCAGCTTCTCTATGCGCGTTTTACCGAACATGCCTCGCGCGAGCTCGATCCGCACCTCCATACCCATGTCGTCATCCTCAACATGACCCGCCATGCCGGTGACGAGCAGATGGTGAGCCTCGAATCCCGCGCCATGTTCGCCGAGCAGATGGTCGCCGGCCAGATCTATCGCAACGACCTCGCCCATGACCTCAGGGGGATTGGTTACGAGATCGAGTTCGACCCGCGCCGGGGGTTGTTCGAGATTCGGGGTGTCCCCAAGGAGCTGATCGATGCGACGTCGCGCCGGGCCGAGCAGATCAATGCGCACGCGAAGGAACATGGTTTCCAGGGCCAGGCCGAGCGATCGATTTCTTTCTTCGCGACCCGGCCCCCCAAGCAGAAAGTCGATCTCGACACGCTCCATGCCCAATGGGCAGAGCGATCGAAGGCTCACATTCCCGCGCTCGAAGCTGTCCGCGACGCCGCCGATGCGCGAGAGGAGAAGCATCTGGACGCCGATACTGCAACCGTGCGCCGCGCTGCGCTGTTCGGGCTTCGCCAGTCGGAGACACGCGAAGCGGTCAATAACCTTGGTCGGCTCATCCGCACCGGGCTCGCGTCGCATGTGGGCGATGTTCGGTTCCGAGACATTCGCCCCCTCTTCGAGGAGCATGAAGCACGGCTCAAGCTGCTAAAGACGAGAGAGCCCACCGGTGACCAAGTCCTTACGCGCGGCAGAACCTCGCGCCGCGCCGCGCGGCTCGAGATCGCGCTATCGACGCATATCTCGCTAAGCCTTGGCGATGGGGTTCCGCTTGCGTCGCGGGAACGGATCGACACGTCGCTGCGCGGGAGCATTCTCAATGATGACCAGCGACAGGTGCTCGCCGAAATCGCGATATCCAGTGACCGCGTCATGGGTGTTCACGGCGTCGCCGGCTCGGGCAAATCGACTCTCATCAAGCAGTTGAAGGCCGCGGCCGATCCGGGCTGGACCTTCATCGGATTGGCGCCGACCTCATCGGCGACCGCGAAACTCGGCCAGGACGCGGGTATCGACTCTCGTACCGTCGCCGCGCTCCTAGGCGGCGGCGGGCATGATATTACCGACCGTCATGTCCTGGTCGTCGACGAGGCTGGCCAACTCGGTAGCCGACAAGCGCAGCGGATATTGCAGATCAGCCACGACACCGGTGCGCGCGTTCTTCTTCTCGGCGACAACAAGCAGACCGGGGCGATCGAGCAGGGCAAACCATTCTGGCTGATGCAGAAGCTGGGCCTGCCGACGGCTGAACTGACGGAGGCGGTCCGACAGCAAACCCAGTCGATGAAGGCCGCGGTGGCGAGCGCGCGCAGCGGGGATTATGCCGCGTCACTCCAATCGCTCGACAAGATCGTCAGCGGCGAGGGCGCGGACAAACTTGCGGCTAACCTCGTCGCGGAATGGACGCGGCTCAAACCCGAGAACCGCGACAAGACCAATATCTTGGTTCTCGACAACGCGACCAGGCTGATCGTCAACACGCAGATCCGCGAAGTTCTGAAGCGGGAAGGGGCCGTTGCCGCCGAAGACGCGCGCATCGATATTCTTTCGCCCTCCGGTATGACCGACCAGGAGAAGCATTTTGCCCGGTTTTATTCGGGTGGCCAGGTCGTGACCTTCGCCCGCGACAATGCCGGGCTCGGTATCGCCGCCGGCGCCGAATATCGTGTCGACGGTATCGCACGCGATGCTCGCGGACGCCAGCTCGTGCGGCTTGTCGACGAGAAGGGTGGGACGATCCTCTGGAATCCCCGTCTCGGCCGCGCGTCGCAAGTCAATGTGTTCGTCGAGGACAAACGCGACATCGCCGCGGGCGATCGCATTCAGTGGCGGCTTGCGACCAGGGAGCTCGGCCTCAAAAATGCGGAGCGCGGGACGATCGAGCGTCTAGACGGGACGATCGCGACTATTCGCTGGGACCGGAGCGTCGAGCCGCAGAAGATCGACCTCTCCGTTCATCGCACCTGGGATTATGGCTACGCCGAAACTGTCTATTCGGCGCAGTCGAAGACCTATGACCGCGTCTATGTCCTTGCCCCGGTCGGATCGGGCCTCGTCAATGGCCAGAATTACTACACCGCCATCACTCGTGCTCGTTACGGCGTGAAACTCTGGACCGAGGACCGTGATCGCCTCGTGCAGAAGCTCGAGAAGCATTCTGGCGAAAAGACGTCCTCGCTCGAAGGCTTGGGACGTCTCTGGCGCGACAGCCACCACATCCGCGGCGCCCGGCTCGCTGAAAGTCTCGACCGGGCGCGCGAGCTGATGCTGAGCACGCGTGCGGATCGCGCCGAGCGAAGGGCCGAGCGCGAGCGCGAATGGAACGAGGTTCTGCGTCCGCCATCGCTTGCGGAAATGCTCGCGGGCCGCGCGAGAGACGGCATGTCGAAGCTCGATGCCTATCTGAACGGCATTCTCGCTGGCTCGACGAAGAGCCAGCGCGCGCAAGCACCGACTGATCCCGAGCCCGCAGAGCAACCGCATTCCCGACAGCAAGGACATGATCGATGAACATATTCCCGTTTCCACGGACAGCCGAACTCGCCAGCGCGCCTATCGGGGTCCGCGCTTCGCAAGGTTTGCGGTTTGGGGTGACGGCGGCCATCTTCACCTTGGCATTCGGCATCTCACTGCCGGCAATGGCTCGCGCGCCAGTCGCGACGGGCGATGCTGAGATCGCTCGCTGCATCCGCAGCGCCGCCCATGGCAAGCCGTGGCTCGAACGCACGCTTTGGGGTCTGCGCGATCAGGAAGGCGGCTGGATCGGCGCCGCTGTCGTCAACAGCAATGGCACTCATGATCTGGGGCCGTTGCAAATCAACAGCTGGTGGGTGCCCAAAATTGCGACGCTCGTGGGGCGGCCCGAAACCCATGTTCGGCATTGGCTCCAGAACGATGCCTGTTTCAATGCGGAGGCGGCGCGCTGGATATTCCTGTCGGGGCTCGCGGCGGCCGGCGATTATTGGAAGGCGATCGGCGTCTATCATAGCCCGACGGGTTGGAGGCAACTGCGCTACGCGGCGAGCGTCTCGCAGCATCTACGCAGAAGATTCGGCAGCCAAATATGGTGAGCGCGCAAGATAGCGATGACATGTGTGCAGCCCGCAAATTGCCCCCAGGCACCGGCTATTTGCGACAAATTATTCGAACCATGGCCCTCCCAGCGGATCGGAAAGACGACTTCGGGCTGTCCGAACCAGCCGTTGCACCCTCAGGCGATGAGACGAATTTTCTCGGCGCCAGCGCTTGGGCGCGATTGCATCTGGGAACAATTCCCTCGCGATCTCTTGTTCGCTGGCGCCGGCAAGTATTGCATCGCCGATACGAAGTTCCATTATCCACCTTGCAGCCCGCTGTTCGCGGGGAATCATTGACCTTGGTAAGCGGCCATTTTCAAACAGGGCGAGCAACTGTCGTAGTGCTTCCAGTTTTGGTTTTGCCGATCGTACGCCACTCAATTGATATTCAAGTCTTGCCGGGCCGCCGAGTAGCGAACCGCCATGCACGTCCAGCCTGACGATCCAGTGCCCGTCACTGAATAGCCAATGTTCCGTCTGGCTCGCATCAATTTCAACCGAGACGAATGACGCGAAGTCCCGAATATCGAACAGGTCACTCGAAGCCGCTCGCCGGCCGGTCAAGTGACTCCTCACAACCTTCGGGTCCAGTTTTGTGCTCCAGATCGGTCGCGCCACGGGAGATGCGAGAGCCGGATCGACCCATGCGACGAGGCCAACACATTTGGGCGCGTCTGACGGCAGTGTATCACGCGCGCTCCAAAGGCTGCGATAGAATCCGTTCCGCCGTAGCCATTCCCACGCGAACGCGCGGCGATCGCACCGCAACAACGCATCATATTCGCGAGGATCGCACCAGTCAGATGCTGGGGGATCGTGACGGCGCGGGCATAAGGTGCTGGGTCGGCTGGCGAAAATGGCATCGCGGCGCTGGGTTTTTCCTCCCGACGCCATCTCAGCTCATTCACCGCGGACAAACTGATCGCGAGAGAAGTGCGACGGCAAATGCGCGGCAGCTAGCTGCCGCGCATAGATCGATGGCTGGCGCACGCATGCAGCGTCGAACCGAAGATTTGGATTGTGTGAATTCAAGATCGACCCCGATAGGCGGCGCGCTCGGCGCGTCTGCGCAGTTCATCGGTCATCGTGATTGCTGATCACTACCCCCGGACTTTCCAGTGAGAATTTCCGGGGGGCGAACTTACTTTGCCCGACACTATCGCAAGGTTCGATGGTGCGCGGCATCCTGCCCGCTCGTCGGCACTCAATGGCTGATCGATGCATCCCACGACTGCGCGATCGGTGTCGGACAGGAAGGGGAGTGGGAAGGATGGAAGCGAGGACAGCGGGTTGCGTACCCGCTGGAGTCCTCGGCTGCCATCAAGGATATATTCCATGGACACCGTTCATCTTTGCGCGCTCCTCCGGGAACTGCGCGACCAACTCGCCGACGAAAGCAGGTTCTTGGGCGTCGTCAGCCGTCGCAGACGTCGACGTGAACTTCTCGCACGCGTGCAGGCCGTGCTTGCGGTCGATGCCGACGACACCGCTCCGTCAGGTCTCATTGAGGCGACCAGGCAGGCCTGGGCGGCCGAAGACCGCGTGCTCATCGCCGATCGGGCACCTTGTCGCGTCGATCGCGCGGGCGTGTGGATCGGCGCCTGGATCCGCGCCGCAACCGGCCCCGGCAGCCGTGAAAGCATCGATCCCGAGCGCTTGGCGGCCGCCATCGCCGCGCTGCCGCCTCTTGCCCGAGACGTGTTCACATTGTCCTCCCGCGGCAGCCTCGACTATCCGGCGATCGCCGCGGCCCTTGGCATTTCGGAGGATTTGGTTCGTCGCGAACTTGCCGCGGCGCTTGTCGCGATCGATCAGACTCTGACGATCCAGCAGCGCGATAACCCGTCGCCCATTGCCTGATGGCCCCCAGTCATGCAGGAAGAATTGTCATGCGCACGGACATTACGCACCTTCCCGCCCGCGGCCAGCGCGAACTCGAGGCCATCGTGCAGGCGATTTTCGAAGAATTCGAAGATGCCCACAAGCTCGCGAACGGCGAACGCAAGGCTGGCCGGATCCTGAAAGTCATTCTCTATGGCTCGATGGCGCGCGGCGAGGGGATATACGAGCCGCACACCGAGAAGGGCTATGTCTCGGACTATGACATCCTCGTCATCGTCAATCAGGTCGAACTTACCGATCACGAATATTGGTATCATCTCGAGAACCGGCTGGCGCGCGATTATATGGTTCTTCACCGGCTGCGTCATCCGGTGAGCCTGATCGTCCACACGCTCCAAGAGGTGAATAATAATCTCGCCGATGGACGCTTCTTTTTCTTGGACGTCGTCAAGGATGCGGTTGCGCTGTATCAATCGGACGACAGCGAGCTCGCGACGCCACGACCCAAGCGCCCTGCGGATGCGCTCGCGCTGGCACGCGAATATTTTGACGAATGGTACCCGAGCGCCGGCGAGTTCTTTGCCATGTTCGAAGCTGCTCAAAATCAAGGGTTTCGAAAGAATGCCGCGTTTCAGCTGCATCAGGCTACTGAGCGTCTCTATCACACGTTGCTGCTGACCTGCACGCTGTACACGCCGCACAGCCATAATCTGGAAAATCTCCGCAACCAGGCGAGGAAGGTCGACCGGCGCCTCGTCCATGTCTGGCCCGACGACGACAGGCAGTCGCGCCGCCGCTTCAGCCTCTTGAAGGACGCCTATGTCAAAGCCCGCTATTCGAAACATTATCGGATCAGCGCGGAAGATCTCGCATGGCTGGGCGAGCGCGTGCAGGAGCTGAGCGCGATCGTCCGGGAAATCTGCACCGAGAAACTGGCTGAGCTCGAACGCGCTGCCGCGTCAGAGTCGGGCAATATCTGATCCTGTGCCGGACGGTTGCCACGCTCAGGACCGGTGCTGAGCGGGCGCGGCGTAAATTCTGCTGTTGCAACGACAAGCTACCCTCGTCATGATGCGCGAAGGGGATGGGTGAACCCGTCTCCTGATCTACAAACGCCCGACTATGCGGGTCGGCCGTCACATCGTTACGCAATTGGCCTGCACACGGGCAATGCTGCGTCATGCTTTGCTGATCGGCTTTCAATTCCATGCCACCAAATCTTCAGACCTCGTCTCGGCGCACGCGGCGTTCTGCAGCGGGTATTGCGGCATGAACCGATCCGATAATGATCGCGCCCCTGTGCCGGAAACCGGCGAAAATGATCGGTTGATCGACCGGTTGTTCCGGTCGGAGGCGCCGCGCCTCGCACGCCTCTTCCGCCGATCGATCCGGAACCAAGATGAGGTGCACGACCTTGTTCAGGACACATTTGTCAATTTCGTCGAGGCGCGCCCTAGGTCTAAGGTGCGCACCCCCGCTGCCTATCTCCGCACGATTGCCCGAAGTCTGTTGTGGGAGCGCACGCGGCGTCCCCGCGCCCATGATCGAGCAAACCATGTCCCGGTGGACGAGGCCCACGAGTTGTGGGTCGATCCGGAACAGGAATGGATGATGGAGGCGTCGGATTTCATGCGCCGCTACGAGGAGGCGCTTTCAGAACTTCCATCGCGAACGCGGGAAGTATTCCGGCTCCATCGGCAGGAAGAACTGACCTATCAGGAGATCGCCGAGAAGCTCGGTATCACCGTTGACGGTGTCAAATACCATATGAAGAAGGCACTGCTCTATCTCGATCACAGGGTGAACGCCAATGGCTGAAACACATCGCTATGAGCAAGATCAGCTCCGCCGCGAGGCCGGCGAATGGTTCGTTATCATGAACGATGAGAATGTGAGTGAGGAAGACGAGCGGGAATTTAAGCGATGGCTCGCGCGTGGTGCGCTGCATCGCGCGACCTATAATCGCATCGCTGGCCTTCATTCCGCCGGCAAGCGCGTCGATTGGGAAAACCTGCCGCCGCCCAAGCCGGTGCGCGGGACGGCCAAACGCGTCTGGATCACCGTAATCGGATGCATGGCGCTCATAGGCTTCGTCGCATGGCGCGCGAGCGGAGCACCAGCCTTCTGGCCGGAAGCGGATACGACACAAATGGCGCAGGGCCACGCGGACGCATCGCTCCAATATTCGACCGAAGCTGGCGAGGTGCGCGAGTTTTCACTTCCGGATGGGTCTCGCCTGACCTTGGACGGTGACACCACGATCCGAGCATGGTTTCGATCTGGCGAGCGCCGTCTACGACTAGGCCGCGGCCGAGCGCGCTTCGATGTCGCGCACGAAGAACGTCCGTTTGTCGTTGACGCGGGCGACAGCGAGATCGTTGCCGTGGGAACTGTCTTTGACGTAGCTTTTCGCGACAAGCGCACGGTGGAGATTCATCTCCTGCGGGGCGCCATTGACGTTCGCCGAGCGCAGTCGGCAGGGAAGGCTGAACCGATCCGGCTCGAGCCAGGTGACGAGCTCCGCTATGCGATCGAAGGTTCGGGCAACTCGGCAAGTGTTCAAAAACGAGGAACGGAAGCCGACTGGACGGAGGGCGTGTCCGAAGCGCAGGAAGCGCGCGTTGCAGATCTCATAGCCAGAGTGAACAATCGATCAGCGACTAAAATCTACCTTGAAGACCCCGCCATCGCGCCGCGCATCGTGTCTGGGCTAAACGGGATCGATGACCCGGAATTGCTCGCTGAGAATCTGTCGAATCTTTACGATCTGCAGATAACGCGGAGCGGGAACCGCATTATTTTAGGCGATCCGCAGAAATAACGCTTCCTTCGACTACCCTGCGCAGCGTGCGCAACGCTCATACCCTGTAGGCACGGGCAAGAACTCGCCTGGCTGTACTGAGGGGAGAGTCCATGCAATTTCGTTACAGCGTGGCGGGCTTCGTGCTCGCCGCGACCACCAGCTTTGTGCCGGTTGCTTCAGCGATCGCTGCTGAGTCCGCCATCACCGCCAGCTATGATCTTCCTGCCCAGGATCTGTCTTCCGCGCTGAATACAGTGCGCCGAATTTCCGGCACAAACATCGTCTTCGACAATGAAGACGTCCGACAGCGAAAGGCGCCGCGGTTGGCGGGAAACTTCACTCCTGAGGAAGCCGTCAGGCGTCTGATCGAGGGATCCGGTCTGGTCGTCCGAAATACGAAAAGTGCGATTATAATCGGCCGGGCCGGTACACCGCGTTCTCCGGACCAAGTCGAGACAGCCGAGCAGGAGATCACCGTTACGGGATCGCGCATCAAAGGCGCGCGACTTGCATCGCCCGAGATCAGAATTGATCGCGGCGATATTCAGCGAGCCGGGTTTGGTGATCTTGGCGAAGCCGTGAGATCGATCCCGCAAAATTTCGGCGGGGGCCAAAACCCGGGGGTCGGGAAGGGCGCTCGCTCTGGTGCAAATACTAACGATAATGTGACCGGAGGTTCCGCCGTCAACTTGCGCGGCCTCGGAGCCGATGCAACGCTCACCCTTCTGAACGGTCACAGATTGTCTTTTGGGGGTTCGGCGCAGGGCATCGATATTTCCGGTATCCCGACTGAAGCCATCGAGCGCGTCGAAATCATTCCTGACGGCTCATCGGCGCTTTATGGTTCCGATGCGGTGGCTGGCGTCGTGAACGTCATTTTGCGGCGTTCCTTTGACGGCGTTACCGCTAACGCGCGCGTCGGCACGGCAACCGATGGAGGCGGCACTTCGCAGCTTTATCAGATCGTGGCTGGCAAGCAGTGGCAGAGCGGTAACCTGCTCGTCGCATATGGTTTTCGCCGAAATGAGGAGGTGGATGCAGAGGATCGGGACTATACCAACTATCTCCCGGAACCTTATCCGCTGATCAAAGGGCAGCGCGTGCACTCCGCGCTCGTAAGCGGGTCACAAAGCCTGTTCGATGATGTGCGCTTCAGTCTCGACGCTACCTTCGTGGATCGGGCCATGGACGGGAGCTACAACACGAATAACATCCTTAGCGTCTCCCATACGACCGATCGCTCGCTTTCGATCAGCCCGTCTCTGACCATCCCCGTCGATGACAACTGGTCGCTTTCGGTCGCGAGCACCTATGCGAGAAGTCGGAATCGGCGCCAAACCGCGTCGTCATCGAACGGCACCGTATTCCTCCGCGAAGACTTTTGTTACTGCCATTCGCTCCACGCCGTTGAAGCCTATCTGGAAGGCTCAGCGCTGTCGTTGCCCGCAGGGGATGTGCGGGCGGTGCTGGGCGCCGGCTACCGGAAAAATCGCTATCGCGTTCACGGGAGATCGTCGGCGAACGGAGATCAATTCGTCACAACTGGAGGGGATCAGAGCGATACCTACGCATTCGGCGAAATCCAGATCCCGGTCATTTCAGGGCTGAACGAAACGGCATTCGCAAAGGCACTGACGATCTCGGTAGCCGGCCGCTACGACCGGTACAATTATAGCGGTAGCGTCACAACGCCGAAGATCGGCCTGATTTACAGCCCAAATAATGCCGTCGACCTGAAATTCTCCTGGGGGCGTTCGTTCAAAGCTCCCACCCTCGCGTCCATTTATCAGACGCAATATGCGTACCTCCTTCCGCTGACATATTTTGGGAGGAGCGACGCTGCACCAGATGAATCAGCCCTCTATCTTGATGGCGGTTCCACATCATTGCGGCCGGAGCGAGCCACAACCTGGACTGCGACGGTCGCCTTTCACCCCAAGTCGTTGCCGGGGCTTAACGCGGACCTGTCCTACTTCCGGGTGAAATATATCGACCGTGTTCGCACTCCAATCGGGTTTTACCCCGAAGCACTCAGTCCGAATTATGCGAACTATGTCACACTGAATCCCAGCGAAGTGGCGCTCCAGGCAGCCATCAATGGCGCGTCCGGCGGCTTCCTCAATTATACCGCCGGGGCCTACGACCCGGCGTCGGTCCTGTACCTCATCGACAACAGAAATATGAATGTCGCGGCGCAAAAAATCGAGGGCGTGGATGTCAATTTGTCCTATCGCCTGGATCTGCACGACGGCGCGCTGGTCACAGCGTTGAATGGCAGTTGGCTTCGCAGCCGCCAGAAGAACGGATCAGCTTTCCCCTATTTTGACCTTGCCGGAACGATCTGGAACCCACCCCATTTTCGATCGCGCGCCAGTGTCGGTTGGGAAGGGAATTCCGCCGAAGCATTCGTCTATTTCAACTATATTGGAGGCGTCGAAGATCGTCGTGCGGCGCTCCCGATTGACGGGCGATCAATGTTCACCGTCGATCTTTCGCTCAGCTATCGAACGTCCACTTCCGGCGGCTTTCCGAACGGTTTCCGTATCGGTCTCAGCGTCGAGAATCTGTTCGACAAGCGGCCCCCCTATTTGGCGCCGGCACCCTTCACGGAACCCTATGACTCGACCAATTATTCCCCAATGGGGCGCTTTGTCGCGTTGTCGCTATCGCAGTCTTTCTAATGGCCCTCGTCATGGAATGCATCGCGCGGCGATCGGCGAACCGCGCGTTCACGTTAATTTTCCTTACTACCGCAGCGCTGCCGGGTGCGGCTTTCTCACAAGCTGCGCCGCTGCCACCGACGGCGCCCGCTCTGCAAGTTGTGGCTACGAATGCGACCGGCGTCGACTTGCAATCAGCGAGGGACACAAGCCCGTCATGTCCGACGATAGTTCCTCCGGTCGCATCGCAATCGATAGCACGAAGTGTGGAGGCGGATGATATCATTCGCCTCCGCGATTTCGGAAAGATGGATGCGTCTGAGGCAGACCCGGGCGGCTTTGCTGTGTCGCCCGACGGAAGATATCTGGCAATCCAGCTTCGACAGGCGGACCCCGTCTCCAACAGCTACTGCCAAGCCCTGCTGATTTATGATCTCGGCAATGTTCGAACTGCGCCGCGCATTGTCGACATGGGCGGCGACTACGTGCGCCGGACGATTACGCTCTACGGTCTC
Source organism: Sphingomonadaceae bacterium 3R27E2-A (assembly GCA_005503165.1). Lineage (GTDB taxonomy): Bacteria > Pseudomonadota > Alphaproteobacteria > Sphingomonadales > Sphingomonadaceae > Sphingopyxis. The sequence goes on along the minus strand of SCNT01000042.1, from coordinate 2,973 downwards.
GAGGGCTTCCCCACCGGCACTCCGGAACCTTTGACGCCGAAATGGTCAAAAGATGGCAAGTGGCTGGCCTTCCTGAAACGAGAAGAAGGAATCACGCGACTTTTCGTGACCGCGCTGTCCGAAGGTGGCACGAGAAGTATCTCTGACGGGCGTTTCGACGTCGCCGACTTCGCCTGGTCAGATGACGCATCGCAGTTGCGCTATCGACAACGGGAAAATCACGCCGCTGCCATAGAACGACTGCAAACCGAGGGGCGAAGCGGTTTCCAATTCGACGAGCGATTTTGGCCGCTTGCCGAGCTCACGCCATATCCACGCGAGACACCTGCGGAAGTCGAACGTTTTGTCATGATCGGAGAGGCCGATACGTTCGGTGGGTCCGGCAGTGCATCACAGCAGGATAGAATGGCGGAGGAGGCAGGCCGCGCTCCGACGCGCAAAGGCGCCGCTGTTGCGATCATCGACCATCGACAACTCGCGGCGAGGGTCGGCGACAAAAATATAGTTTGCCAATTTAAGGAATGCGCCCGCGTCGCAGCGGCATGGACGGTTCCGGGAGCCGACGAAATTGTCTTCATGCGCCGAGAAGGGTTCGCCGCAGCGCGAACCGGCATTTATCGATGGGCTCTGGGTGAGAACAAGCTGACGAATATCCTCACAACAGACGACGCGATCCGCGGATGTGATTTTCAACTCCTTTTGGTTTGCGCCCGAGAAGCTTCTCTTCAACCCCGCGACATCGTTGAAATCGATCTGAGGTCGGGAAAAATCCATCAACTTATCGAGCTCAACCCCGAATGGATCGCGCGCAGGCTCGGAACAGTGACCCGCCTGCGTTGGACCAACAAATATGGAATCGAAACGTTTGGCGATCTCGTGCTTCCACCGGACGCTCGGCACGATGAGCGTTTGCCACTTGTTGTCGTGCAGTACAGCAGTCGCGGCTTTCTCAGAGGCGGAACTGGCGACGAATATCCGATTCAGGCTATCGCGGCGAAAGGCTTTGCCGTCCTGAGTTTTGACCGTCCGCTCGACTACCGGACCGCGATGTCTCGCGCCGACCGATCGGTATCCCGACGGCACATCGCGAACGCGTGGACCGATCGTGCGAGCGTTCACGATTCTCTTATGCGCGGAATCAAGCTGGCGGCTGACACGCACCCGATCGATGCCGACCATATCGCGATCACGGGACTCAGCGATGGCGCGTCCACCGCGACATATGCGCTAATCCATGCCGATATATTCTCGCTGGCGCTCATTAGCTCATGCTGTGAAGACCCGAGCATTTTGGAGACCGGTGTTGGGGAAGCCTATGCGAGCATTTTGCGCACGAATGAATATCCACTGCCTTGGGAACAGCACAAATCGAGTTGGAAGCGCGTCAGTCTCGCGATGAACGCAAGCCGCGTGTGCGCGAAGATTATAATTCAGAGCGCGGATCGGGAAGCGCGCCTGGCCACTGCCTCCCTTCGGGCGCTGCGGCAATTCGGCCGTGATGTGACAATGTTCATTTTCCCCGATGAGTATCATGTGAAATGGCAGCCGGTTCATCGTCAGGCCGTTTTCAGACGAACGCTCATGGAACTCGACGACTGGCGGCGATTGCCTAAGGCGCGGTGTTCAAGGTGACTTGCGGCGATGCTCTGCACCAAGCCTCGACGTCGCACAGGCGGAGAATTCGTCCCATATCATTCACGCCAAATGTCAGGTCGTCCTTCAGCTGCTGTTCGATCATGCTGCGATCAAGAATACCCGCGCCGCTGAGTAGTCCGTCCATCAGCATTTCGCGAATGAGAACTCGTCGCTCGCGCAGCATCTGCAATTGAAACTGGCCGAGGCCTCCTTTTGAGATCCGCCATGCGACTTTGGCGGGAAGATCCCGCTCCATGGCTCGGCGGGCTATGTAACGACTTCGCCCCCGGCCGACCCAAAGCCAAGTCGGTATGCGTAGGCAAGTCTCGACAAGGGGCTGCGACAATAGGGGAAATATCCCCTTCATCAAATCGGAGCGCCGATAACCATTCATGTTATAGCAGCTGTTGTATAGTCCATGAACATGTTCAACCTTTCCGGGAAGCGGTCGGTTTTTTGGCGGAGGCCACGGCAGCCCAGGTGGCGATTCATTGGATGGAAGATCTTTGGAAAGAAATGCATCATTCGCGCGCCAGTTGGCGTGGTGCTTGCCTTTCCATCCCTTCCTGATCGCCTTCCAGCCGAGATCCCACGCGTTGCACTGATTTGCACGCGCCACCTCAAAGACGGTTCGTGCAAAATTTGGACTCGGACCTTTCGCTCGAAGGGTGTCCGCCGCGGGTCCGGAACTCTGCAGATGGCAGAATACGGCGTCGCCGCCCTGACCGTTGACAAATGTGTCGATCGACCGGTCCGTTGCCATTTCGAGGGAGATGCGATCGGTTTCTTGAACAAAGGACCGCGAGTGGGGTCGGGGCAAGTGCGGCCGCGCCGAATGAAGAAGATCTGGTCTTCGATGATCAGGCGCACCCTCGTCCAGGGAGATATGTAAGTGGCTGGCTACGCTTCTTGCAAAATTCCTCTCGTCCCCATCGTTTCCTTCGCTGAACATCGTGATCGCGTGAATTTCACGCCCAGCAGTGGCGGACCCCGCCGCGATTATCGACGAATCCAAGCCCCCTGAAAGATCGAGGGCGTAAAACCGTCCGCGCGGCATCTGCGCTCCGATGCAGCGAAGAATTTCCCGGCGAACAAGTTCCATGGCTTCATCTGGATCGGTGATCAGGACGTCGGGATTGGTGAACTTCCAAGGGTCCCAGTGAAAACTGGCCTCAAGCGCCCGTGGGGCTTCAAACTTGATCGATTCTCCACACCTGATCTCGGATGACGTGACCCCCTGGTTTCCACCAGCGGGGATTAGAGCCCAGCAGCTTTGTTGCGCATGAGCGCAGTGTAAGCAATGGCCTGTGCAGCGGAGCCCGAAGGGCGTAGCTGCAC
>SCNT01000041.1 GCA_005503165.1 Sphingomonadaceae bacterium 3R27E2-A | reverse complement strand
GCCCAAGCCTGCCCCGCGCGCAACCGAGGCCGATAGCCTGATGTCGCGCCAGGAGCGCCAGGCGCAGCTGCTGCGCGAGGCCGAGGAAGCGCGGATGAACGCGCTCGAGGAAACGCGCCGCCGCGACGAAGCCGCGCGCGCCCGCGCCGCCGCGGAAGAAAAGGCCCGTGCCGAGGCGCGCGCAGCCGAACCCACGTCGGCGCCCGAACCCGCGCCCGCGCCTGCGCCCGTCGCCGAAGCCGCGCCGGCCGCCGAGACACCGGCTGCCAAGTCCGACGACGGCGAAGCCGCCGCACCGCGCAGCACGACCAGCGCTGCCCCGGCGCCCCGCCGCTTCACACCGGTCGAGGCGCCGAAGCGTCCCGAACCCAAGCGCCCCGAGCCCAAGGTCGCGCGCGGCGGCGACAACCGCCGCCAGTCCGGCAAGCTGACCGTCACCCGCGCGCTCAACGAGGACGAGGGCGCGCGCGCGCGCAGCCTCGCCGCGCTCAAGCGCGCCCGCGAAAAGGAAAAGCGTTCGCACACCAGCTTCTCGGGTCCGCGCGAGAAGCAGGTCCGCGAAGTCGTGGTGCCCGAAAGCATCACGGTGCAGGAACTGGCGAACCGCATGGCCGAAAAGGGCAGCGACCTGGTCAAGGCGCTGTTCAAGATGGGCAGCCCGGTCACGATCAACCAGGTGATCGATCAGGACACCGCCGAGTTGCTCGTCACCGAGTTCGGGCACGAGATCAAGCGCGTCAGCGAAGGCGACGTCGACATCCGCCACGACGAGGACGTCGACGATGCGGCGCATCTGAAGCCGCGCGCCCCGGTCGTCACGATCATGGGCCATGTCGACCACGGCAAGACCAGCCTGCTCGACGCACTGCGCGGCGCCAATGTCGTCGCGGGCGAGGCCGGTGGCATCACCCAGCATATCGGCGCCTATCAGGTGAAGGCAAAGGATGGCAGCACCATCACCTTCCTCGATACGCCGGGCCACGAAGCCTTCACCGAGATGCGCCAGCGCGGCGCGAACGTGACCGACATCGTGATCCTGGTGGTCGCAGCCGACGACGGGCTGAAGCCGCAGTCGATCGAGGCCATTGCCCATGCGAAGGCCGCGGGCGTGCCGATCATCGTCGCGATCAACAAGGTCGACAAGGAAGGCGCCAATCCGCAGCGCGTCCGCGAACGCCTGCTCGAGCACGAGCTGGTGGTCGAGGAAATGGGCGGCGACGTCCAGAATGTCGAAGTGTCGGCGCTGAAGAAGACCGGCCTCGACAAATTGCTCGACGCGATCGCGGTGCAGGCCGAGATCATGGAGCTGAAGGCCAACCCCGACCGCGCCGCCGAAGGCACGGTGATCGAGGCGAAACTCGACAAGGGCCGCGGCCCCGTCGCGACGATCCTCGTCCGCCGCGGTACGCTCAAGGTCGGCGACATCTTCGTCTGCGGCGCCGAAAGCGGCCGCGTCCGTGCGCTGATCGACGACAAGGGCCAGCAGATCAAGGCGGCGACCCCGTCGATGCCGGTCGAGGTCCTCGGCCTCGGGGGCGTCCCGATGGCCGGCGACACGCTGACCGTCGTCGAGAATGAGGCGCGCGCCCGCGAAGTCGCCGCCTATCGCCAGGAACAGGCGACGCGCAAGCGCACCGTTCAGGCGCCCGTCAGTCTCGAGGGGATGTTCGAGGCGTTGGCCGACAAGGCCAATGTCATCCAGTTCCCCGTGGTCATCAAGGGCGACGTTCAGGGCAGCGTCGAGGCGATCGTCAACGCGCTCAACAAGATATCGACCGACGAGATCAAGGTCCGCGTGCTCCAGTCGGGCGCCGGCGCGATCACCGAGAGCGACGTAACGCTGGCGGCGGCGAGCAATGCGCCGATCATCGGCTTTAACGTCCGCCCGAACGCCAAGGCGCGGGAGATCGCGAAGCGCGAAAAAGTGCGCTTCATGTATCACGACGTCATCTATCACCTGACCGACGAGGTCCGGAAGGAAATGGCGGGCGAGCTGGGTCCGGAGCGCATCGAAACCGTCGTCGGCCGCGCCGAGGTCAAGGAAGTCTTCCCGGCCGGCAAGCGCGACAAGGCCGCGGGCCTGCTGGTGCTCGAAGGCGTCATCCGCAAGGGGCTCCACGCACGCCTGACGCGCGACGACGTCATCGTCTCTGCGACGACCATCGCGTCGCTCCGCCGCTTCAAGGACGACGTTGCCGAAGTGCGCGCGGGCCTCGAGTGCGGCGTCGTGCTGGCGGACACCAACGACATCAAGCCGGGCGACCATCTCGAAGTCTTCGAGGTCGAGCTGCGCGACCGGACGCTGTAACCGGCGTCCGCTCCGCATAACAGGGAGGCGGCACCATGGCGCGCTACGTCGCCCTGTTCGGCAGCATCAACGTCGGCGGCAACCGGCTGAAGATGGTCGACCTGCGCTCGGCCTTCGAGGCTGAGGGCTTCAGCAACGTCGAGACCGTCGTGGCGAGCGGCAATGTGCTGTTCGACCATGATGCGCGGCCGACGCGCGGGCTCGAGGAAAAGCTTGGCCTGATGGTCGACGAGCGCTTCGACATGACCAGCGCGGTGGTGGTGCGCGACCGGGGCGAGCTGGCGGCGGGCGTCTCGGACAATCCCTTCGCGGGGACCAACGAGGACAGGTTCGTCCACACCATGTTTCTGACCGACCAGCCCACGCAGGCGCAGTTCGACCAATTGGTCGGCGATCATCTCGGCCGCGGGGGCGAGAAGCTCGCACTCGGCAAGCGCATGCTGTTCCTCGACTATGGCGACGGCGTCGCCGACAGCAAGCTCACCGGCCCCTTCATCGAAAGGCGCTTGGGCTGCAAGGGCACCGCGCGTAACATGCGCTCGATCGCGCGCATCGTCGCGAAACTGGACGAAGAGAAGAAGGCGAAGTGAAAAAGGGCGACAAGGATCAGGGGCCGTCGGTCCGCGTGCTGCGCGTCGGCGAGCAGGTGCGCCACATATTGAGCGAGATCATCGCGCGCGGCGACGTGCACGACGATGTGCTTGCGACGCACCCCGTCAGCATCACCGAAGTGCGCATGTCCCCCGACCTCCGCCACGCGACGGTGTTCGTGAAGCCGCTTCTCGGCAAGGGCGAGGAAGCGGTGCTGAAAGCGCTGCGCACCAACACCGCCTATCTCCAGAAGACCGTCGCGTCGAAGGTGCGGATGAAATATGCGGCGAGGCTGAAGTTCCTCGCCGACGAAAGCTTCGACGAGGCGAGCCACATCGAAAAATTGCTCCGCGATCCGAAGGTAGCGCGGGATTTGTCCGCTCCGGAGGATCAAAGCGACGTCTAATCTCCGTTCGTGTCGAGCGAAGTCGAGACACGCCGCGGGATAGCCCTAAGCCGAGAGGCATCTCGACTTCGCTCGATACGAACGGTTTTAACTTTTCCCCTTCGGCGTCTTGATCCCCGCCGCCGCTTCCAGTTCGACCAGCGCTTCCTCCAGATAGTCGATCATCCTTTGCGCATGCGGGACGCTCCGCCGGCACGCGGTGATGCCGAAGTCGATATTCTCGAAATTCGACACCTGCGTGATGTTCATCGCCATGCCGTCGACGGGGATGCTGGCGGGGTACATGCCGTCGAGGCGCGCGCCGTTCCAGTACATCTGCTCGCGCGGGCCGGGGACGTTCGAGATCGTCACCGAATAGGCCGGGAATTTGTCGGCGGTGCGCGTCAGCGCTGTGAGCATCATCGGGAAGCTGGTGATCGCGGTATAGAGCTGGATCTGCGACGCCGTCATTGCGCGCAGCTGCGCCTTCGCCGAATTCATCGATTCCTGGATCGCCGCCATGCGCGTCGCCGGATCGTCGATATGCGTCGCAAGGTTCGCGGTCACCGACGCGACCGAATTGCCCGAATCGATATCGTCCTTGGGCCGGATCGACACCGGCGCCATGGCTTTCAGCGGCTTGTCGGGGAGTTCGTTCAGCGATTGCAGATATTTGCGCATCGCGCCCGCACACATGCCGAGCACCGCGTCGTTGATCGTGCCGTCATAGGCCTTGCCGACGCGGCGCACGCGTTCGAGCGACCAGCTTTGCGCGACGAAGCGGCGCGCGCCGGTGATGTTGCGGTTGAAGCTGGTGCGCGGCACCCCGGCGAAGGGCGTGACCAGCCCGTCGCCGCCCAGTCCGACCATCGCCGCGACATATTGGTTGAGCGCCTTGGTCACCCCGACGCTGTTGCCCCATTGCTCCTTCAGGAAATCGCCGATCGCGGCGATGTCGGTCAGGCTGGGGCGCGGCGCTTTCTTGGGCGGCGGGAATTTGCGCTTGTATGCTTCATAGGCCTCGACCGAGAGCGGCGAGGCGCTGCGGCGTTCCTTGGGGTCGGGCGACAGCATCGAATTGTAGAAATGGATGCTCGCCGCGCCGTCCATCAGCGCATGGTGGATCTTCTTGAAGGTCGCGATCTGCCGGTTGGGCAGTCCCGAGATCAAAGTAATCTCCCACAGGGGCCGGGTGCGGTCGAGTAGCCCCGAATGGAGCCGCGAGGCGAGCTCGAACATCTCGCGGTAGCGCCCGGGCTTGGGCAGCGCCGACGCGCGGACATGGTAATGCATGTCGATGTCGCGGTCGGGCTCGAGCCGGATCGGGCCGTACTGGCCGAGTGCGGTGAGTTTGAGCACCTCGCTGAACGGCCGCCGCAGCCCTTCGGACTGGCGGAGCAAGGCGAGCTGCTCATTGAGCCACTCGGTCTCGTCGACATCGTCGGGCAGGGTGTAGAGGTTGATCCCGCCGATATGCATCGGCATCTCGCGGCTTTCGCCCACCAGGAACATCGCATCGCTGATCGGCATCAGGCGCATCGGCAGCTATCTCCCCCTGTCACGCTGCATATTTGTGCGCAGCATGACAGGGGGGCAGGGGGAGTCAAGCGAAGCCGGCCTGATCCTCCCTGTCGCGAAGCGATGGGGAGGGGGACCGCGCCCGAAGGGCGTGGCGGAGGGGCCGGCAACGTCGCGCGATTGCCCCTCCGTCAGCGTTTCGCGCTGCCACCTCCCCATGGCTTCGCCACAGGGAGGATTGGCGTCAGCCAGCGAACTCGTTATCGCTCCCGCATGGCCAAGCTCTATTTCTATTATGCCAGCATGAACGCCGGCAAATCGACGACGCTGCTGCAGGCGGATTTCAACTATCGCGAGCGCGGCATGGAAACGATGCTGTGGACCGCGGCGCTCGACGACCGTTATGGCGCGGGGCAGGTGACGAGCCGTATCGGGCTGATGGCCGAGGCGCACAAGTTCGACCCCGACAGCGACATCGCCGCCGCGGTGCTCGCCGAGAACCGCCAGCGCCCGCTCGCCTGCGTGCTCGTCGACGAGGCGCAATTCCTGTCGAAAGCACAGGTATTCCAGCTCGCGGCGCTCGCCGACGAGGCCAATATTCCTGTTCTCTGCTACGGGCTGCGCACCGATTTTTCGGCCGAGCTCTTCCCCGGCTCGGCGGCGCTGCTCGGCATCGCCGACGCGCTCGTCGAACTCAAAGCCGTATGCGAATGCGGGCGCAAGGCGACGATGAACCTGCGCGTCGACGAAAAGGGCCGCGCGGTGGTCGAGGGCGCGCAGACCGAGATCGGCGGCAACGACCGCTATGTCGCGATGTGCCGCCGCCACTTCATGCAGAAGCGGCGCGAGGCCGCCGCAGCGCCGGTACCGGCCTGACCGCAATTCCCGCCGAAAGGACCATCATGCGCAATCTCGTGTCGCTGAGCCTCGCCGCCGCGCTGCTCGCTGCCGCGCCCGTGCAGGCGAAGCCGGGCTCGAAGCCCGAGGCGGTGCTCAAGACCAGGGGCTATCAGGCGGCGGTGAAGATCCTCGACCGCGATCACGACCGGATGGTCGAGGAGATCGTCAAGCTCACCGAAATCCCCGCGCCGCCGTTCAAGGAAGCCGCGCGCGCCGCCGCCTATCGCGACATGCTGAAGGACGCGGGGCTCGAAGATGTCGAGATCGACGAAGAGGGCAATGCGATGGGCGTCTATCGCGGCACCGGCCCAGCCGGCGGCCCCGCGGTGATGATCGCCGCGCATCTCGACACCGTCTTTCCCGAAGGCACGCCGGTCAAGGTTCGCCGCGAGGGCACACGCCTCCACGCCCCCGGCATCGGCGACGATACGCGCGGCCTCGCGGTGCTGCTCGCCTATGCGCGCGCGATGAAAGAGAGCGGGGTCCGCGTGAAACGGGACATCATCTTCGTCGGCAATGTCGGCGAGGAGGGACCCGGAGACCTGCGCGGCGTCCGCTATCTGCTCACCAAGGGCAAGTACAAGGACCGGGTGAAGGCCTTTTTCTCGATGGACGGGCTCGATCCGTCGCGTCTCGTCACCGGCGGCGTCGGGTCGAAACGCTATCGCATCACCTGGAAGGGGCCGGGCGGCCACAGCTTCAGCGCCTTCGGCCTCGTCAATCCGATGGCGGCGATGAGCCAGGCGGTGGTCGATTTCTACAAGATCGCGGTCCCCGCAGCGCCCAAGACGACCTATTCGGCCAGCGTCACCGGCGGCGGCACCTCGGTCAATTCGATCCCGAACGAGGCGTTTATGGAGTTCGACATGCGGTCCGAAAGCCCCGCCGAACTCGCCAAGCTCGAACAGGCGTTCCTTGGCGTCGTCCGGAAGAGCGTAGAGGACGAAAATGCGGCGCGATCGGTGAAGGAAGGACCGATCGCCGCCGATATCGAGATGATCGGCGACCGCCCTGCGGGCGAGACCGCCGCGTCGCAGCCGATCGTGCTGAACGCGCAGGCCATCATCCGTGCGAGCGGGCTCGATCCCGTCTTGTCCTTCTCCTCGACCGACTCCAACCTGCCGATGAGCCTCGGCATCCCCGCGGTGACGATCGGGTCGGGCGGCGACGGCGGGCGGGCACACGCGCTCGACGAATGGATCGACGTCGAGAAGAGCAAGAGCCTCGGCGGCGCCAAGGTCGGCCTCGGCATCCTGCTCGCGACCGCCGGGGTGCAATGATGCAGGACGCGCTTTATGTCGAACTGACCGACGGCGATTTGCGGCTCGTCAAGCTTGCCGAGGAACACCGCGAGGCGCTCCGCACCGTGTGCGCCGCCGATGCCGAGATCTGGCCGATCTATTCGTCGAGCTTCGGTCCCGGGCATTTCGACAAGAGCTTCGATACTTTGGTCTCGGGCGCCGGGCGCATGCCCTATGCGGTGTTCGACGGCGCGCGGCTGATCGGCATGACCGCCTGGCTGCGCCCTGACTGGTCGGCGCAGACCGTCGAGATCGGCAACAGCTACATCCACCCCGACGCGCGCGGCACCGGCTTCAACGGGCGGCTCAAGAAGCTGATGATCGACCATGCCTTCGGCGTGGGCATCCGCCGTATCGAATTTCGCATCGACGAGCGCAACAAGCGCAGTCAGGCCGCGGTCGCGAAACTCGGCTGCACCAAGGAAGCGACGCTGCGGTCGGAACGCATCACCTGGACCGGCCACGTCCGCGACACCGCGCTCTGGTCGCTGCTCGCGGGGGAGTGGGCGGGTCAATAAGACCCGTCATTGCGAGCGGAGCGAAGCGATCTCCAGCCATCGACCCCGCGGGATGGCTGGCGCTGGAGATTGCCGCGTCGCCTTCGGCTCCTCGCAATGACGATTGGGGGCTTATGTCAGCCCTAGTTCAGACTTGGCATGCTAAGGCGCGCGGCATCATGAAACAGAAACTCGCACTCTCCCTGGCCGCCTTGCTGCTTCCCCTTTCTGCAGCGGCGGCCGACGAGCCCGCCAAGGAAGCGCGCCAGATCGGCGTCGAGGCGAGCATCGCCTTTCCCGCTTACGGCACCGTCCGCAATTTCGAGGCCGACGGCGACGACGGTATCTGGATCGAGGACCAGCGTCGCCACTGGTATTATGCCACGCTCGCCGGCTATTGCCCCGACCTCGACTTCGTCCAGTCGATCGGCATCGACACGCGCGGCACCTCGCGCCTCGACAAGTTCGGCGCCATTATTGTCAACGGCCAGCGCTGCGCTTTCACTTCCTTCGTCACCGCCGAAAAGCCGCTGCCGCGGGGGGAGCGGCTGAAGGCGGAGAAGGCCGCGAAGGAAGCGGGAAAAGCCGCCGAGTCAAATTGACGCTTCGACCGCGTCGCCATAGGGCGCGGCGATGAACGGCTGGATCATCCTCGACAAACCCCTGGGGCTCGGCTCGACGCAGGCGGTCGGCGCGGTCAAGCGCGTGTGCCGCGAGGCGGGGCTGGGCAAGGTCAAGGTCGGCCATGGCGGCACGCTCGACCCGCTGGCGACGGGCGTGCTGCCGATCGCGCTCGGCGAGGCGACCAAGCTCTGCGGCCGGATGCTCGACGCGAGCAAGACCTACGATTTCACGATCCGCTTCGGGGTGCAGACCGACGGGCTCGACGCCGAGGGCGACGTGGTCGCGACGAGCGATGTGCGGCCGACACTGGCCGAGGTCGAAGCGGTGCTGCCGCGCTTCACCGGGCCGATCGAGCAGGTGCCGCCGGCCTATTCGGCGATCAAGATCGACGGCGAGCGCGCCTACGACCGGGCGCGCAAGGGCGAGGCGGTCGAGATGAAGCCGCGGGCGGTGATAATCCATTCCCTCCAAATCCTCCCCACTCGCGGGGAGGTGGCAGCGCGAAGCGATGACGGAGGGGGTTCGCAGCTTGAAGCCTCGGCTGAAACCGCATCCCCCCTCCACCATCCTGCCGATCGTTCCCCTCCCCGTTCCGGGGAGGAATTTTCCGAAATCACCCTCAGCGCGCATGTGTCCAAGGGCACCTATATCCGCAGCCTCGCCCGCGACATCGCGCTGGCGGTCGGCAGCGTTGGTCATGTCGTGATGCTGCGCCGCACGCGGGCGGGGTCGTTCACGGCAGATCAGGCGATTTCGCTGGACAAATTGAACGCTTTCGGCCAAGGGGCCGCGCAATCAGATTTCATTCTGCCGCTCGAGGCAGGGCTGGTCGACATCCCGGCTCTAGACCTTTCCCCGGAGGCGGCAGGGGCGATCCGTCAGGGTCGTGTCTGGACCGGGGGTAGCACGGACGACGGGCTCTATTGGGGAAGGGACAGCGAAATGCGTCCCGTTGCCCTGATCGAGGCTTTGGCGGGAACGCTGAAGGTCGTGCGCGGCTTCAACCTCTAAAACACGATGTTCGAAGGAAAATACAATGTCGATTACCGCCGAACGCAAGGCCGAAGTCATCAAGGAACATGCCCGCGAAGCCGGTGACACGGGTTCGCCCGAGGTCCAGGTCGCGATCCTGACCGACCGTATCAACAACCTGACCGACCATTTCAAGGCGAACCACAAGGACAATCACAGCCGCCGCGGGCTGCTGATGATGGTCAACAAGCGCCGCACCCTCCTCGCCTATCTCAAGAAGAAGGACGAGGGCCGCTACGCCGACCTGATCGCGAAGCTGGGTCTTCGCAAGTGACACAATCGTTCGGCCCCCGGTAACGGGGGCCGTTTACATATTGCGTCATCCCCGTGAAGGCGGGGATCCAGTGCGGTCCTGCGCCGCACTGTCAAAAAATGGACCCCGGCTTTCGCCGGGGCACAATGGAGAGGAGCCGCCGCAATCCGGCGCCGGTTCCTATATTGAAGGGGCATAAAAGCGCCCCGCACCGCCCCGGGCCGGATTGCCCGGAATCAGAGGCCCCGCCCGGCATAGGGCCCGGCGGGCGAAGGAAACCACATGTTTGACGTGAAAAAAGTATCGATCGAGTGGGGCGGTGAAACGCTGACGCTCGAAACGGGCAAGGTTGCCCGCCAGGCCGACGGCGCCGTGATGGCGACGCTGGGCGAAACGGTCGTCCTGTGCGCCGTGACCGCCGCGAAGTCGGTGAAGGACGGGCAGGACTTCTTCCCGCTCACCGTCCATTATCAGGAAAAATATTCGGCCGCCGGCCGCATCCCGGGCGGCTTCTTCAAGCGCGAACGCGGCGCGACCGAAAAGGAAACGCTCGTCAGCCGCCTGATCGACCGTCCGATCCGCCCGCTGTTCCCCGAAGGTTTCTACAACGAAATCAACGCCATCGCTCAGGTGCTGAGCTATGACGGCCACAACGAGCCCGACATCCTCGCGATGGTCGCGGCGTCGGCCGCGCTCACCATCTCGGGCGTGCCCTTCATGGGCCCGATCGGCGCCGCGCGCGTCGGTTATGTCGACGGCGAATATATCCTCAACCCGACCGACGAACAGGTTGCCGAAGGCGACCTCGACCTCGTCGTCGCCGCCACCTACGACGCGGTGATGATGGTCGAATCCGAAGCGAACGAGCTGTCGGAAGAGGTCATGCTCGGCGCCGTCCTGTTCGCGCACGACGCGTGCAAGGAAGTCGTCAAGGCGATCGTCAAGCTCGCCGAACAGGCCGCCAAGGATCCGTGGGAAGTCGCCGCCGGCGACGACAATGCCGGACTCAAGGACAAGCTCAAGAAGCTGATCGGCAAGGACATCGCCGCTGCCTACAAGCTGACCGACAAGTCGGCCCGTTCGAATGCGCTCAACGAAGCGCGCGCGAAGGCGAAGGAAAGCTTTGCCGCCGACGGCCTCAGCCCGCAGGAAGTCATGGCCGGCATCAAGCTGACCAAGAAGCTGGAAGCCGAAATCGTCCGCACCGCCATCCTGAAGGACGGCAAGCGCATCGACGGCCGCACGACGACGCAGATCCGTCCGATCGTCGCCGAAACGCATTTCCTGCCCCGCGCGCACGGTTCGGCGCTGTTCACCCGCGGTGAAACGCAGACCATTGCCACCGCGACGCTCGGCACCAAGGAAAGCGAACAGATGGTCGATGGCCTCAACGGCCTGTCGTACCAGAACTTCATGCTCCACTATAACTTCCCGCCCTATTCGGTCGGCGAAGTCGGCCGCTTCGGCGCTCCGGGCCGCCGCGAAGTCGGTCATGGCAAGCTCGCCTGGCGCGCATTGCACCCCGTGCTGCCGACCAAAGAGGACTTCCCCTACACGATCCGCCTCACCAGCGACATCACCGAGTCGAACGGCTCGTCGTCGATGGCGTCGGTGTGTGGTGGTTCGCTCGCGATGATGGACGCCGGCGTGCCGATCAAGCGCCCCGTCTCGGGCATCGCGATGGGCCTTATCCTCGAAGGCAAGGATTATGCGATCCTCAGCGACATCCTCGGCGACGAGGATCACCTCGGCGACATGGACTTCAAGGTCGCGGGCACGTCCGAAGGCATCACCACGATGCAGATGGACATCAAGATCGCGGGCATCACGCGCGAGATCTTCGAAGCCGCGCTGAACCAGGCCAAGGAAGGCCGCGCGCACATCCTCGGTGAAATGAACAAGGCGCTCGGCGAAACCCGCAGCGAATTGTCGGCGCACGCGCCGCGCATCGAGACGATGCAGATCGACAAGTCGAAAATCCGCGACGTCATCGGCACCGGCGGCAAGGTGATCCGCGAGATCGTCGCGACCACCGGCGCCAAGGTCGACATCGACGACGAAGGCGTGATCAAGATCTCGTCGAGCGACCTCGACCAGATCGAGGCCGCGCGCAAGTGGATCGCCGGCATCGTCGAGGAAGCGGAAGTCGGCAAGATCTATGACGGCAAGGTCGTCAACCTCGTCGATTTCGGTGCGTTCGTGAATTTCATGGGCGGCAAGGACGGTCTCGTCCACGTCAGCGAAATCAAGAACGAGCGCGTCGAGAAGGTCTCGGACGTCCTCGCCGAAGGCCAGGAAGTCAAGGTCAAGGTCCTCGAGATCGACCAGCGTGGCAAGGTTCGCCTGTCGATGCGCGTCGTCGACCAGGAAACCGGCGAAGAACTGGAAGACACCCGCCCGGCGCGCGAACCCCGCGAACCGCGCGGCGATCGTGGTCCCAGAGGCGATCGGGGCCGTGACGGCGACCGCGACCGCGGCCCCCGCCGCGACGGCGGCCGTGGCGATCGTGGCCCCCGCCGCGACGGCGACCGTGGTCCGCGCCGCGAGCGCAACGAAGGTCCCGAAGACCAGGGCCATGTGCCCGACTTCCTGAAGGACTAACCGCTTCCGCTATCGGAAAAGGAAAGGGGCTGCCGCGAGGCGGCCCCTTTTGCAATTTCCGGCGATGCCGCTCAGCCAGCGAAGCGTTCGGTGTAATCGGCGCGCAATCGGAGCCAATTGTCCCAGTGCGGCGCGGGGGTGGTTCCGCGCAGCCGCGCCTCGAGCACGTCGACATGCGCGTGCCAGCCGGCGCTGACATTCAGGCGGATATTGAGATCCTCGACCCGCTTGTGGACGATCGTCAGCAGCACGTCGTCACCGCGTTCCTCGAGCCGGAAGGTGACGCCGCCGGTGCTGCCCCAGCTGATCGACAGGCTGTGCGGCGGCGTGATCGCGATAATCTCGCACGTCATGCGATGCTCGGGGCCCATGCCCTCGGGCCGCGCGCCCGGCGGGTCGGTCAGCTCGTCGTTGCGCCAGACGAACTCGACGGGCGCCCCGATCTTTTCTTCCATCGCGCCCGCGGCCAGCCATTGGCGGCGCAGCTCGCCGTCGGTGAGATAGGCCCAGACGCGCTCGATCGGGCCGGGGAGCAGGCGCTGGAGGGTCAGCGTCGCGGGTTCGGTGAGCATCCCGTAATTGTCGTCGGCCAGCATCGCGGTCATTTCTCTTCTCCTTCTTTCCCGGGGAGGGGCTTCTTCGGCGGGGATGGGGCGTCCTCGGCGCGCAGCAGCGCTTCGAGCGTGTCGAGGCGGCCGGTCCAGAAGCGCCGATAGACGCCGAGCCACCGGTCGGCGCTCATCAGCGGCGCGGGATCGAGGCTGCAGACGTGCGTCCGCCCGCGCACCTCGCGGCGCACCAGCCCGGCGCGTTCGAGCATCTTGATATGCTTCGACGCGGCGGCGAGCGACATGGCGAAAGGCTCGGCGAGTTCGCCGACGCTGCGCGCCCCGCCGGCGAGTTCGCCGAGCATCGCGCGCCGCGTCGCATCGCCGAGCGCATGGAAGATCGTGTCGAGGGTGTGCGAATCATGTTCAACCATATGGTTTAATATAACCGGTTCGCTGTAATTATCAACCTATTGGTTGAATATAGTCGCTTTTGCCGACGCTGACGCCGACAAAGGGCTTTCGGGCGCTCGATCGCCGCGGCATAAAGGCCGCATGATCAGCCTCCTTGTTGCGCTCGCCGCCGCCGCCCAGTCCCCGACGGTCCCGCCGCAGGCGACGCAGCTGCCGCCGTCGCCCGCCCCGATCCCGGCACCGGTCACCTCGGTGGTCGAGGTCGACACGCGTCCCCATGTCGCGCTGGTCACCGACCTCGGCACGATCACCGTGCGGCTCGAGGACAAGCGCGCGCCGGTCAGCACGAAGAATTTCCTCCGCTACGTCGATTCGAAGCGGATGGACGGCTTCAGCTTCTATCGCACGACCCGGAGCTGGGGCCCGGCGAGCCAGCTGATTCAGGCAGGCAACCGCGGCGACGCGCGCAAGAACTATCCGCCGATCGCGCACGAGCCGACCAATGTCACCGGCCTCACCAACTGCAAGGGCGCGCTGGTGATGGCGCGGCTCGCCCCCGGCGACGCGACCACCGACTTCTTCCTGCTCCTCTCCGACATCCCCGGCTTCGACGCCGATCCCAGCCAGAGCGGCGACAATGCGGGCTTCGCGGTGTTCGGCGAACTGGTCGGCGGCGCCGACGTGGCCGAGAAAATCTTCAACGCGCCGATCTCGCCGACGAAGGGGGAGGGGGTGATGATCGGACAGATCCTCGACCCGATGGTAATGATCAAGTCGGCGCGCCGTGTCGCGGCGCCTGCCGATGCCCCGAAAGGCTGCGTGGTCAAGGCGAAATAGTCTTATCCTCCCTGTCGCCAAGCGAGTGGCGGAGGGCCCGGGGACGTTGCAGCCCCTCCGTCAGCGCGTCGCGCTGCCGCCTCCCCGGTTGCGGGCAGGAATTGGAATCGCCCGCTCCTCTCACCCGAAGCCGGCAATGGGCTATCCCAGCGCCTCGACCGCTTCCGCGAGCTCCAGCCAGCGATCCTCCGCCGCCGCCTTTTCGCCGCGCAGGGCTTCGAGCTTGTCCGTCAGCGCGGTGAAGCGCTTATGGTCGCGGGTGAAGAGCGTGCCGTCGGAGAGGTCGGACTCGATGTCCGCCATCTCCATCTCGATCTCCTCGATCCGCGCCGGGAGCAGATCGTAGTCGCGCTGGTCCTTGTAGCTCAGTTTCTTGCGCGCCTGCGGGGGCGGGGGGGCGCTTTCGGTTGCGGCGGTCCTTGTCTTGGCGGCGGAGGGCTTGACGCGCTTGGCTTCCCAGTCGGCGTAGCCGCCCGCGACGATGTCGACCTTGCCCGACCCGTCGAGGCCGAGCGTCACGGTGACCGTGCGGTCGAGGAAGTCGCGGTCGTGGCTCACGAGGAGGACGGTGCCGGCGTAATCGGCGATCACCTCCTGCAAGAGGTCGAGGGTTTCGAGGTCGAGGTCGTTGGTCGGCTCGTCGAGCACGAGCAGGTTCGACTCGCGGGCGAACTCGCGCGCAAGGAGCAGCCGCGAGCGTTCGCCGCCGGACAGCGCGCCGACGCTCGCCTCGACAACCCCGGGGTCGAAGAGGAATTCCTTGAGATAGCCCTGGATATGCTTTTTCGCCCCGCGCACCTCGACCCAGTCGCCGCCGTCGGCGAGGATGTCGCGGACGCGCTTTTCGGGCGAGAGCAGGCTGCGCTGCTGGTCGATGACGATACCGTCGAGCGTCGGGGCGAGGGTGATCGTACCGCTGTCGGGTTCGATCTCGCCGGTGAGCAGCTTGAGCAGGGTCGACTTGCCCGCGCCATTGGCGCCGACGATGCCGATGCGGTCGCCGCGCTGGACGCGGAAATCGAAGTTCCTGATGATCGTGCGGTCGCCGAAGCTCTTCGAGATATTTTCGGCGACGATCACCGATTTCGAGCGGACGTCGTCGTTGGCGAGGCCCAATTTGGCGACGCCGGGGCCGCCGATCATCGCGGCGCGGGTGGCGCGCATTTCCTTCAATTTCTCGAGCCGGCCCTGGTTGCGCTTGCGGCGCGCGGTGACGCCGCGTTCGAGCCAGTGCGCCTCGAGCCGCAATTTGGAGTCGAGGCGCTGGGCGGCGCGGGCTTCCTCGGCGGCGACCGCGTCGCTCCATTCCTCGAAGCCGCCGAAACCGATTTCCTTGCGGCGGATGCTGCCGCGGTCGAGCCACAGGGTCTGGCGCGTCAGGCGGGTGAGGAAGGTGCGGTCGTGGCTGATCGCGACGAAGGCGCCGGTGTAGCGCGCGAGCCAGGATTCGAGCCAGTCGATCGCGGCGAGGTCGAGGTGGTTGGTCGGCTCGTCGAGCAGCAGCACGTCGGGGTTTTGCGCCAGGGCCCGTGCCAGCGCGGCGCGGCGGCGCTCGCCGCCCGAGGCGCTGGCGGCGGTGCGGGTCATGTCGATGCCGAGCTGGTCGGCGATCGCTGCGACTTCATGCTCGGGCGGGGCGTCGGCGCCGGCGACGGCGAAGTCCATCAGCGTCGCAAAGGCGCGGAAGTCGGGTTCCTGCTCGAGCATCACGACATGCGTGCCGGGGACGATGACGCGCTTGCCCTTGTCGGGGTCGATCTGGCCCGCGAGCAATTTGAGCAGGGTCGTCTTGCCCGCGCCGTTGCGGCCGATCAGCGCGAGGCGGTCGCGTTCGCCGACATAGATGTCGAGGTCCTGGAACAGCCAGCCGCTGCCCTGCACAAGGCCGAGGCCTTCATAAGAAAGAATGGGAGCTGCCATGGGTCAGGGTCTGCTTCTTGCACGTTCGAGGCGGCGAAATGGCGAAGATATCGGTTTCGTGCGACCGCCGCGGATGGTGGTTCCATCTGCAAGGGGGCGCGGGGCCGAGATCGAAGCCATTTCGCCGTCCCTGCGGGATTTGATCGATTTCGTCCATGGCCGCGTCAGCGAGCCTTGGAATATTTTCATATGCCTGCGTCTCGCTTCCTTGCCCTGAACGAAATCGCTTCAAACCTCGATCGCGCAAGAAGCAGACCCTGACCCATGATGAACGGCTCGCTACGGAGATGTTCAGCGTCATGCAAGCGCCGTCACGGCAAAGGCCGGAACGCGCCCGCGCCGTCTGCGTTACGGGGCGGGCGTTCATCACGGCCGGGGGTTCCGGCCACAGGAGAAGAGAATGACGAAGCATATGCTCACCGCTATGGCCAGCGCACTCGCGCTGACGGCGGCCACGCCGGTTCTTGCGCAGCAGCAGGGAGGTTCGACGGTGACGACAGCGACTGTGCAGGGACCGATCCTGAGCTTCAGCGTCAACGAGGAGGTGCGCTCGCGTCCCGACCAGGCGACCGTCGGCGCCGGGGTGCAGACCACCGCGCCGACCGCGGTCGAGGCGATGCGCCTGAACGCCGCGGCGATGGACAAGCTGATCGCCGCCGCCAAGGCGCGCGGGATCAAGCCCGAGGATATCCAGACGAGCGGCATCAACCTGTCGCCGCAATATGACTATAACAATACGGGGGGCGGCCAGCCGCCGCGCTTCATCGGCTATCAGGTCAACAACAGCGTTCGTGCGACGACGCCGAAGATCGACGATATCGGCCCGCTGCTCGACGCGCTGGTCGCGGCGGGCGGGACCAATATCGAGGGTCCGTGGTTCGGCATGAAGGATGCCGACGCGCAGCTGGTCGGCGCGCGCGGCGCGGCGATCAAGGAAGCCGAGGCCAAGGCCGCCGATTATGCGCGGCTCGCTGGGTTCCGCGCCGCCGAGCTGGTGTCGATCAGCGAGGGCAGCTTCGGCGGGCCGATGCCGCCGATGCCGATGGTGCGCCTGCAGGCGATGGACGCCGGCGCGAACAAGGCGACCCCGGTCGAACCCGGCCAGGTGTCGAACACGCTGACGCTGAGTTTCCAGTATCGGCTGGTGAAGTAGGCCACGAACCCTGCGCCCCGGCGAAAGCCGGGGTCCAGAGGTTGTGAAGCGACGCCTGGGCCCCGGCTTCCGCCGGGGAACGGGTCAGTCCAATTCCCCCGCCGCCCACGGCCAAGGCCGTTCGCGGAACCACTTCGTGATGATATATTTGCGCCCCTTGCGCACCTTCATCCCGTGGTGGAGCGTGTCGTCGTTGGTCGTGCCGTCGGGGCGGACATTGTTCCAGGCGAGCAATTTGCCGGCCTCGGGCTGGTGCATCTTGCCCGTCGCGAGGAAGCGCGTCGCGCCGCCCGCGGGGGGCTCGTTGAGATAGATCATCAGCGTCCAGCTGCGCTGGCCGGGGATGGCGCAATATTGCTCCCAGTCGGCGCCGCGCGGGTCGAAGAAATCGGTGTGCGCCTTGAACTCCTGCCCGACGTCGTAGCGCTGGCCCTGCAGCGGTTCGCCATATTCGCGCGGGATGCCGGTGAGCGCGTGGAGTTTGTCGTTGACCGCGCGCACGACGGGGTCGCGGTGGTCGAGGTCGCAGGTGGTGCTGGTGCGGAACGCCTCGTCGCCATTGGGGTCGGCGATCGTCGAGGGGCGTACGTCGCGGTCGATGCGCTCGATCAGCGCGGCGCAGGTCGCGGGATCGAGGAAGTTCGAAAGCATGAACTGCTGCAGCTTCGGGGTCGGCGCGCGGCGGATGCCGGGCACGGCGGCGAGCCGCTCGGCGGTGCGGTCGGCGCCCGAGGTGGCCATATCGACGATCTTGTCGGTCATGAGGCACTTTTAAGGGGCAATGCCCAAGCGAACAATGCTTGACGAATGGCCACCCGCGCGCCTATCGCCGCGCGCTGTCGAGGCGGTTTCGCCCGGCCTGTGGCGATCATAGCTCAGTTGGTTAGAGCGCCGGTTTGTGGTACCGGAGGTCGCGGGTTCGAGCCCCGTTGATCGCCCCATTTTCTCCTGTCGTCGCGCGGAAGCGCTTTTGGGGTGACTTGCTGCGCCCGTTGCATTATTGCGTCCTCATGTAATTTTCTAACGCGAGGAGTCGCGCATGTCTGCTGTCTGGGATTTCGCCGATTTCGACGATCATGAGCATGTCCACATGTTCCGCGATCGCGCCAGCGGGCTGACGGCGGTCATCGCCGTGCATTCGACGCACCTCGGGCCCGGCGCAGGCGGGGTGCGCTATTGGCATTATCCGCAGCGCAAGGCCGCGATCACCGACGCGCTGCGCCTGTCGCGCGGGATGAGCTACAAAAATGCGATGGCCGGCCTGCCGATGGGCGGCGGCAAGGGCGTGATCCTCGCCGACGAGGGCGTCGAAAAGACCCCCGAACTGCTCGCGGCCTTCGGGCGTGCGGTCGAATCGCTGGGCGGCGCCTATGTCACCGCCGAGGATGTCGGCATGTCGGACGCCGACATGGTCGCGATCTCGAAATTCACCAAGCATGTCAGCGGCCTGCCCGTGGCGAGCGGCGAGGCGGGCGGCGACCCCGGGCCGCTGACCGCGCTCGGCGTCTACCTGGGCATTCTCGCCGCGATCAAGCAGGGCCTCGGTGCCGACAGCGCCAGGGGCGTACGCGTCGCGATCCAGGGCGTGGGCAGCGTCGGCGGCGGCGTTGCGCGGCGGCTCGCGGCCGATGGCGCGATCCTGACGCTCGCCGACGTCAATCTGGCGCGCGCCAAGGCGCTGGCCGACGAACTGGGCGCCGAGCTCGCCGATTCGGCGGCGATCATGGAAATCGAAGCCGATGTGCTGAGCCCCAATGCGCTCGGCGCGATCCTGACCGAGGAAAGCATCGCGAAGCTGCGCGTGCCGATTGTCGCAGGCGGCGCCAACAACCAGCTCGCGACCGCCGCCGACGGCCAGCGCGTGCATGACCGCGGCATCGTCTATGCCCCCGACTATGTGATCAACGCGGGCGGGATCATCAACGTCGCGCTCGAATATCTCGGCCAGGGCAGCCGCGAGGAAGTCGAGAGCCGCATCCACCAGATTCCCGGCCGGCTGGCAACGATCTGGGCCGAGAGCAAGGCGAGCGGGACCCCGGCGTCGGTCGTGGCCGACCGGATGGCGCAGAAGCTGATCGGGCGAGGGTAGCCAGGTGTTGCCCCCGCCTTCGCGGGAACGACAATATCGCGCTGGCGGAACGGTTCTTTTCCGCTAAGCCAGCCTCGCATGAAGCGGCATTTCTACCTGGTCGGCGGCTGGTTGTCGCTTGCGCTCGGCGCGATCGGGGCTTTCCTGCCGCTGTTGCCGACGGTGCCCTTCGTGATCCTCGCCGCCTTTTGCTTCGCGCGTTCGTCGCCGCGGCTGGAGGCGTGGCTGCTGAACCATGCCACCTTCGGCCCGCACATCGTCGCGTGGCGCGAGAGCGGCGCGATCAGCCGCAGGGGCAAGGTCGCCGCGACCATCATGTTTGCGGCGAGCATCGCGCTGGCGCTGCTCCTGGCGCCCTGGCCGTGGATGATGGTGCCAATCGTCGTTGCCGCGGTGACGGGGACGTGGATCTGGACGCGGCCCGAGGGGTAGGGCGCGAGCGGCGGGATCGCTGCTTCGGGGCGGGGAGGGGACGTAATAATCCTCCCCACGGCTACGCCGCAGGGAGGATTAGGGCGGCCCCTCCCGACCGATACCCGCCATTCGACCGTCCTACCGCCGTCCGGCCCTTGACCTCGCCCCCAAGGCACGCGACAGAAGCGCCGCCGGGTCGCGCCGGGCAATTCACTGGACCGATATATCGGCCTCCCCTAAAGACGACGCGAAACCGATGCACGCTTACGCCAATCCCACCCGTTTCCTCGCGATTGCGAAGCCGCTGACGCCGTGGCTGCTCGGCGTCGGGCTGCTGCTCGTGCTGGGCGGCGCCTTTGCCGGCCTCACGCAGGTCCCGGGCGATTACAAGCAGGGCGAGACCGCCCGTATCCTGTACGTCCACGTCCCGTCGGCCTGGCTGGGCATGGGCGGCTGGACGAGCCTCGCGGTCGCGGGGCTGGTGCAGCTGGTGTGGCGCCATCCGCTCGCGGGGATCGCGGCGCGCGCGATCGCGGTGCCGGGGATGCTGTTCACCGCCTTGTGCCTCGCGACCGGATCGATCTGGGGCAAACCGACCTGGGGGACCTGGTGGGAATGGGACGGGCGGATGACCTCGATGCTGGTCCTCCTGTTCCTCTATGCCGGGTTCATCGCGCTGACGAGCGGCGACGCCAATGGAACCGGGGGCCAAAGGCAGGGCGGCACGCTGTCGCGCGGCGCGGCGATCTATGCGCTGGTCGGCGCGATCAACATCCCGATCATCAACCGCAGCGTCATATGGTGGAACAGCCTGCACCAGGGGCCGAGCATCACGCTGCGCGGATCGAGCATCGACGGCGCGCTGCTCTGGCCTCTGGGCTTGACCGTGCTCGGTTTTTCCTTGCTGTTCGGGGCGATCGTCTTGATGCGGATGCGGCGGATCATCGCCGACAACCGCGTCGCGGCGCGGCTGCGGCGGCTCGCCGACGATGAGGGGAACTGACGCGTGACGGGGGTTATCAGCGGGGGCGGGCAATGGGCCTATGTCGCGGCCGCCTATGGACTGACGGCGCTGCTGACCGGCGCGGTGTTGTGGGCGAGCTGGCGCGCGATGAGAAAAGCCGAAAAGCGCAGTGACGCGCTGCGCAAGGACCGGAAATGAAGGCTAAGCATCAACGGTTGATTCTGGCGCTGGTCGCCGTCGCGGGGGTCGCGGGGGCGGGCGTGCTCGGCGCGAGCGCGCTGCGCGACGAGGCGGCCTATTTTCGAACCCCGGTCGAGGTGAAGGCGGGCAAGACCGAGGTCGGCGAGCCGATGCGGCTGGGCGGCATGGTGGCCGCGGGCAGCATCGAGCGGCAGGCCGACGGACTGACGATCCGCTTCGTCGCGACCGACGGCAAGGCGTCGGTGCCGGTCGAGTTCAAGGGCATCGTCCCCGACCTGTTCGCCGAGGAAAGCGGTATGGTCGCCGACGGCCGGATGCGCGCCGACGGGACCTTCGTGGCCGACCGCATCCTGGCGAAGCACGACGAGCGCTATATGCCGCCGCAGATGGGCGAGATGCCCGAGGGCGTCGCGAAGATGGCGCCGAAGGCATGATCGCAGAACTCGGACTGGCCCTGCTGTGGATCGCGGCGGCGCTTGCGTGCCTGTCGCTGGTCGCGGGAGTCCTCTTCCTGCGCGGCGGCCCGAAGGACCTCGCATCGCTGGTGCGGCCGGCGAGCGTCGCGCAGGGGGTGCTGACCACTGCGGCCTTCGGCCTGCTGATCGCGCTGTTCGTGCGGTCGGACATGTCGGTCGAGCTGGTCGCGCGCAACAGCAACAGCCTGAAACCGATGATCTTCAAGATCGCGGGGACATGGGGCAACCACGAAGGATCGATGCTGCTGTGGCTGATGATCCTGTCGCTGTCGGGGGCGCTGATCGCAATCTTCGAGCGGCGGCTTCGCGAGGACACGCTGGTCGCGACGCTGGCGGCGCAGGCGGCGCTGAGCCTCGGCTTCTTCGCCTTCCTGCTCTTTTCGTCGAACCCGTTCAATCGCCTGCCCGTGGCGCCGCCCGACGGGCAGGGGCTCAACCCGCTGCTGCAGGACATCGGCCTCGCCTTCCATCCGCCGACGCTCTACGTCGGTTATGTCGGGTTGTCGGTCGCGTTCAGCTTTGCGGTCGGCGCGCTGATCACGCGCGAGATCGGCCCGGCCTTCGCGCGTGCGATGCGGCCGTGGGTGCTGTTCAGCTGGATTTTCCTGACGCTCGGCATCACCGCGGGCAGCTATTGGGCCTATTACGAACTCGGCTGGGGCGGCTGGTGGTTCTGGGACCCGGTCGAGAATGTCTCGCTGATCCCCTGGCTCGCGGGCGCGGCGCTGCTCCATTCGGTCGCGGTGACCGCGACGCGCAATGCGCTGCGCGCCTGGACGGTGATGCTCGCGGTGATCGGTTTCTCGATGTCGATGGTCGGCACCTTCATCGTTCGCTCGGGGCTGCTGACGAGCGTGCACAGTTTTGCGGTCGATCCCGAGCGCGGGACCTTCCTGCTTGCGCTGATGGCCATCTATATCGGCGGCGCGCTCACTCTGTTTGCGGTGCGCGCGGGATCGGTCGCCGAGGGCAAGAAATTCGCGCTGCTGAGCCGCGAAGGCTCGCTGGTGATCAACAACCTGCTGCTGACGACGATCCTTGCGCTCGTCTTGCTCGGCACGCTCTATCCGATCGTCGCCGAGGCGCTGGGCGAAAAGATTTCGGTCGGGCCGCCCTATTACAACAAGGTCGCGGGGCCGCTGGCGCTGATCCTGTGCCTCGTGATGGTCGCGGGGCCGCTGCTGAGCTGGCGCAAGGACGACGGCAAGCGGCTGTGGTCGCGGCTGCCGCTGGCGATCTTTGCCGGGGCAGCGGTGCTGTTCGCGCTGATCCTGTTCGGCGGCAAGGTCGGCATCCTGCCGCTGCTGGGCATGACCGTCGCGGGGGTGGTCGCCGTCGCGAGCCTCGCGCCGCTCTGGGGCCGCAACCTGCGCCGCACGCCGCTGCCGACCTGGGGCATGGTGATCGCGCATTTCGGGGTCGCGGTGTGCCTGGCGGGGATGGGCGCCGAAAGCGCCTTCATCAAGGAGAAGCTGGTCGCGGCCAGGCCGGGCGACGTCGTGAAGGTCGGCGATTTCGACGTCCGCTTCGAGGGCGTGAAGCCCGTCGCCGGACCCAATTATACCGCGATCGAGGGCACGCTGGTCGCGACGACGCCAGGCGGCGGGTCGCATGTGATGAAGCCCGAATCGCGGATGTTCCCCGGGCTGATGGGCACCGCGCCGACCGAGACCAACGAGGCGGCGCTGCTGACGCGCCCGGGCGGGCAGCTCTACGCGGTGCTGGGGCAGCCGGTGCTCGGCGCCGACGGTGCGGGCCGCTACCAGCTGCGCCTGTGGTGGAAGCCGCTGGTGTGGTGGATCTGGCTGGGCGGCGCGCTGATCGCGATCGGCGCGGCGCTGTCGCTGCTGGGGCGGGCGCAATTGCTGACGGTCTGGCGCGGGCGCCGGGCGCGCAAGGATGAGGGTCGCTGGAAATGAACGATCGCGAAATCTCATTCTTCGTGAAGCTCGGGCTCTTCCTGCTGTCGATTTGCGTCGCAGGTTTCCTTGCCTATCGGGCGCAATCGCGGCGGGCCACCGGCGCCGCGAAGGGCAATTGGGTCCTGTTCGTGCCGCTGGCGATCATGGGATTGCTGTTCGGCGCCTTCATCTATCGGCTGACGACGCCCGCCGAGACGCTGATCCAGTCGCAGTGGATCGACAAGCCCATGCCGCTGTTCGACCTGCCGCCCGCAACCGCGGGCGTGCCGGGGCTGAAGAGCAGCCAGCTCGCCGACGGCAAGCCGCGGCTGGTCAATGTCTTTGCGAGCTGGTGCATCCCGTGCCGCGCCGAGGCGCCGCAGCTCGAGGCGCTGAAGCGTGCGGGGGTGCCGATCGACGGCATCGCGATCCGCGACCGGCCGGAAGATGTGGCGCAATTCCTGAATGAGTTCGGCAATCCCTTCGACCGCATCGGGTCCGACATGCAGTCGAGCGTGCAGATCGCGCTCGGATCGTCGGGGGTGCCCGAGACTTTCCTGATCGACGGCAACGGGATCATCCGCGAGCAGATCCAGGGCGTGATCCTGGAGGAACAGGTGCCCGAGATTATCGCCAAGCTGGAGAAGATGAAGTGAGCTTTCGGCTGGCCATGCTCGGGCTGCTGGCGCTGACTGCCATGCCGCTCGCGGCGCAGGACCGGCTGCCGCCCGCGCCCTATGCCTATCAGCAGCTCGCCGACCCCGTGCAGGAGGCCGAGGCGAAAAAGCTGATGGAGGAGCTGCGCTGCCTGGTCTGCCAAGGGCAGTCGATCGCCGATTCGGACGCGCCGCTGGCGGGCGACATGCGCAACGAGGTGCGCAGCAAGATCGCCGCGGGCGAAAGCCCCGAGGAAATCCGCAGCTGGCTGGTCGCGCGCTACGGCAATTGGGTCGATTACGACCCGCCTTTCGACGCGGCGACGGCCTTTCTGTGGTTCGGGCCCTTGCTGTTCCTTGCGCTCGGCGGCTGGCTCGCCTTCGGGCGCTTCCGGCGCGGCGCCGGCGAAGGGGAGGGTGAGGCATGATCTGGCTGTGGGTCCTGCTCGCCGCCGCGCTGACGATCGCCGGGCTGCTGTTCGTCGGACGCCTGGCCCCGGCGACCCGGCCGCTGGCGGCGGCCGCGGTGATGCTGGGGCTTGCGGGCTATGCGCTGCAGGGGCATCCGTCGTTGCCGGGCAAGCCGGTGATCCCGGCCGAGACGATGGAGGGCTTCGGCGAGCCGATCACCGACCGGCAACAGGGCATGTCCGACCGCTTCGGCCCGGCGTCGCAGTGGATCGCCGCCTCCGACGGGCAGATGCGCCGCGGGCGCACCGCGAATGCCGCAAAGATGCTGCAGAACGGGCTGGCCAAATATCCCGACAATGTCGATCTGTGGGTCGGTCTCGGCAATGCGCTGGTCGCGCATGGCGGGGGGATGATGTCGCCCGCGGCGGCGCTGGCCTTCGACGAGGCGGCGAAGCGCGACCCGACGCACCCGGGCCCGCCCTTCTTTGCGGGGCTGGCACTGGCCCAGGGGGGCGACCTGAAGGGCGCCGAAGCGGTGTGGAGCGAGCTGCTCGCCCGCAGTCCCGCCGATGCGCCGTGGCGCACCGATCTCGAGACGCGGCTGGCGCAGTTGCGGCAGGCGCTCGGGCCGCCGCCGCCTGTCGAAACGCCCGGCGCGCCATGATGCGCGCGCTTTCCTTTTTCTGCCGCTCGGCTAAAGGCGCGCGATGACTGCTGAGTCGCAACAGGCGGCGGACGGTGCCGAAAGCGCCGCCCCGAACGCCGCCGACACCGGCCATTATGGCCACGGCCATCACGGCGACGGCGTGCTCAAGCTCGCGGTCGGCGCGGTCGGCGTCGTGTTCGGCGACATCGGCACCAGCCCGCTCTACGCGTTCCGCGAGACCTTCGCCGGCCATCATCCGATCGAGCCCGACCGGCTGCACATCTACGGCGTGCTGAGCCTGGTCTTCTGGTCGATGATGCTGGTCGTGACGTTCAAATATGTGCTGACGATCATGAAGGCCGACAACAAGGGCGAAGGCGGCAGCCTGGCCCTGCTCGCGCTGATCAGCCGCTCGTCGGAGGGCAAGCGCTGGACCTGGCCGATCGTGCTGCTCGGCGTGTTCGCGACCGCGCTTTTCTATGGCGACAGCATGATCACCCCGGCGATGTCGGTGCTGTCGGCGACCGAGGGGCTCGAATATGTGAATCCGGGATTCGCGCCCTATATCGTGCCCATCGCGCTGGCGATCCTGATCGCGCTGTTCGCGATCCAGTCGCGCGGGACGGCCAAGGTCGGAGCGCTGTTCGGGCCGATCATGCTCGCCTATTTCATCATGCTGGCCGCGCTCGGCATCATGCATATCGCCGACAATCCGTGGATCATCGTCGAGACGGTGAACCCGCTGAACGCGCTGCGTTTCTTCTATCTCGACGGTTTCACCGCCTTTATTGCCCTCGGGGCGGTCGTGCTCGCGGTGACCGGCGCCGAGGCGCTCTACGCCGACATGGGGCACTTCGGGCGCAAGCCGATCGGGGTGAGCTGGCTGGCCTTCGTGCTGCCCGCGCTGATGCTCAACTACATGGGGCAGGGCGCGATGGTGCTTGCCGCCGAGGCGGGGCCGCGCGCCGAGCTGATCTCCGATCCCTTCTTCCAGATGATGCCCGACATGTGGCGCGTGCCGGTGGTGATCCTGGCGCTGCTCGCGACGATCATCGCCAGCCAGGCGGTGATTTCGGGCGCCTTCTCGCTGACCCAGCAGGCGATCCAGCTGGGCTTCATCCCGCGGCTGCGCGTCGAGCATACCAGCGCCTCGGCGGCGGGGCAGATCTATATCCCGGTCGTGAACTGGTTCCTGATGACGATGGTGATCATCCTCGTCCTCTTCTTCGGATCGTCGAGCAACCTCGCCGCGGCCTATGGCATCGCGGTGACCGGCGCGATGTTCATCGACACCTGCCTGCTCAGCGTCGTGCTGTTCACCCTGTGGAAGTGGCCCGCGTGGAAGGCGCTGCCGGTGCTGGCGGTCTTCTTCATCGTCGATATCGCCTATTTCGGCGCCAACCTGATCAAGGTGCCCGACGGCGGCTGGGTGCCGCTGGCGATCGGGCTCGTCATCTTCACGATGCTCACCACCTGGTCGCGCGGGCGCAAGCTGATGCAGCAGGAAATGGCCGAGGGGGCGATGCCGATCCCGATCTTCGTCAAGTCGGCGGCGAACAGCGCGACGCGCGTGCCGGGGACCGCGGTGTTCATGACGTCGTCGTCCGACGGCGTCCCGCACGCGCTGCTCCACAATCTGAAGCATAACAAGGTGCTGCACGAACGGATCATCCTGCTCACGATCAAGATCGCCGACGTGCCGTTCGTCGAGGAACAGAAGCTCTGCCAGCTCGACGGGCTGGGGCAGGGGTTCCACCGGCTGATCCTGAATTACGGCTTCATGCAGCCGGTCGACGTGCCCGCGGCGCTGCACCGCGTCACCGGATGCGGCGGCGATTTCAAGATGCTCGAGACGAGCTTCTTCCTCTCGCGGCAGACATTGATCGCGGCCGCCAAGCCGGGCATGCCCATCTGGCGCGAAAAGCTCTTTGCGTGGATGCTGCGCAATTCGGAAAGCGCGATGGAATATTTCCGCCTGCCGACCAACCGCGTGGTCGAACTGGGCAGCCAGGTGGCGATCTGACCGGCTGCCCTCGGGCTGCCTCCGTTTCGGACGCGTCGCTGCAATAAGCGTTTGAACAAGACCGGCAGTCTTGCGATGCAGGCCGCTTGGAAAAGGTCGGCCGCAGCATGGATGATAGCCTCCGTGACATGAGAACGCAGCCGGTGGCGCCGGCGCCCCTTGTGCTGCTCACCGGGCCGGCGATGGCGGACGAGGCGGTTACGGGGCTGATGCGGCGGATGGGGCTGCAGCCCGAGGCAAGTGGCGCGGACGCATTGCCGCTGCGGCTGGCGCTGGGACCGCTGACCGCGACGCTGGACCGCGCGGGGCCCGCGCTGCTCGACTTCGCCGACCCCGCCGACCGGGCGACGAGCAGCCTCGGCACCAGCCTGCCCGGAGACTGGCGCGGGCAGGGGGCGTGCTGGGCCGTCGAACTGGGCGGGGAGGGTGGTTCCGGCGATGCGCCGCCCCCGCTGGGCGATCATCTGAAGCTGCTCGTGCTGCTGATCGACGCCTTCGAGGCGGCGCAGATTTTCTGGTCGCCGGCGCGGCTGTGGACCGGCGCGTCGCAGTTTCGCGGCGCAATCGCCGAGATGGAGGCGAGCGGCATGCCGCCGGTGTTGCACCTTGTCGCCTTTCGCCGCCGGGACGATACCGCGGGCGAGCGCGTCGCGACGCGCGGGCTCGCGGCCTTTTCGGGGCAGGAGCTCGTGGCGCGGGTCCCGCCGGGGTGGGACATGGCGGCGATGGTCAAGAGGCTCGCCAGGCTGGCGCTCGACATGATGATCAACGGTCCGGTGGCACGGGCGCAGCAGACTCCGGGGCTGGAGCGCGGCGAAACGGTCGTGCTGACCCCGCAGCCGGGCGACAGCGGCCGGGCGGGGGTGGTGGTGGTCGAGTTCAGCGCGGACCGATGATGGCCGGCGGCGATCCGGCCCGTCCGCCCCGTTGCCGCTGGTCCGGCGCCGCACCCGCCGAAGCCGGCTACCAGCGTCACCATCTGATCCCCGTCGCGCTGCTGCAACGGCCGCAGATGGCGGCGATGTTCGCGGATTTGCGCGGCGAGGGCTTCGTGCTGCACCGCTTCGACCTCAACGGGCTGGTGCTGCCGGGCAACGAGCGGCTGGCGTGGCAGTCGGGACACGCGCTGCATCGCGGGCCACATCGGGCGTATAGCGATGTGGTCGCGGCGCGGGTCGAGCAGTTTCGGGCCTGGTATGCGCGGGAGGTCGCGACCGACGCTCCGGCCGCGCGGCGGATCGCGGCGATGCGGCTGCGGCTCTTGCAAGACACGCTGCGCCGCGCGCTGACCGACCGCCACGGCACGGCCTTCTGGCTCAACCGCCGCGACCCCATGCGCCTGTTCGCCGACCGGCCGTATCTGGATGGAGCGATCGAGCGGTTGTTTGGCGGCTTATAAACGATGCCACCGAAAAAAAGAGGCGCCCGAAGGCGCCTCGGGCTATTCGGCTGCCGGGCGGCCTCGCATAGCCCCCCGCGATCCTCAATCGTCGCCGACCGACTTCGACTGCAGCTGGATGTAATTTTCCAGCCCCATGCGCGCGATCATCTCGAACTGCTTCTCCAGCTCGTCGACATGATGCTCCTCGCTCTCGAGGATGTCGGCGAACAGGTCGCGGCTGACATAGTCGCGCACGCTCTCCGAATGCGCGATCGCGTCCTTGAGCAGCGGGATTGCTTCTTCCTCGAGCGCGAGGTCGGCCTTCAAAATTTCCTCGACGGTCTCGCCCACGCGCAGGCGGCCGAGCATCTGGAAATTGGGCAGGCCGCCCAGGAAGAGGATGCGGTCGGCCAGCTTGTCGGCGTGCTTCATCTCGTCGATCGATTCCTCGCGTTCGAAATGCGCGAGCTTCGCGACGCCCCAATTGTCGAGCATGCGATAGTGCAGCCAGTACTGGTTGATCGCGGTCAGCTCGTTCTTGAGCGCCTCGTTGAGGAAATCGATGACCTTTTCGTCGCCCTTCATGGATTTTCCTGTCATTTTTCTCGGGAATTGAATGGGCGCATTATAGGCGCCCCGGCGCCCTCAGGCCAAGGTCAAAAATGGCTGAAAACCGAGAAAAATCAGGCGGTCGCGACGACGTCGCTGATGATATTGCGAGCGAAAGGCAGGCACTGGCCGCACTTGGGTTTGCGACCCAGTTGCGCATAAGCCGCCTTGGCGCACCGCACGTCGCCATTGCGCGCGACGTCGCGCAGCTGGCTTTCCCTTATTGCGTTGCAGACACAGACGACCATGTGCGAATCCTTCTCAACAAGCCTTATCTAGGGATAGTGCGAGGGATTCGCAACAGGAAAGATGCGAGTGGTTCGCATTGAGAAAAGCGCGATTTTCTTGGGCGCCGGCCCTTGCCCGAAAAGCGATTCGCGGGCATAGGCGCGCCCATCTTCCCGCCCCCCCGCAACCAAAGGCGCAGCCCATGAAAGTCCAGGTCTATGTGACGCTCAAGCCCGGGGTGCTCGACCCGCAGGGCAAGGCGATCCACCATGCATTGGAAGGCCTCGGCTTCGGCGGCGTCAGCGACGTGCGCGCGGGCCGCTTCATCGAGCTCGAGGTTGCCGACGACACGAGCGACGCCGATCTCGACGCGATGTGCGCGAAGCTGCTCGCCAACACGGTGATCGAAAACTACCGCATCCAGCGCGCCTGAAAGGGAACAGGGTCATGAAGACCGCCGTCATCGTCTTTCCCGGCTCCAACTGCGACCGCGACATGGCGGTCGCGCTCGAAACCGTGACCGGCACCGCGCCCGCGATGGTGTGGCACCGCGACACCGAATTGCCCGCGGGCATCGACTTCATCGCGCTCCCGGGCGGCTTTTCCTACGGCGATTATCTGCGCTCGGGCGCGATGGCGGCGCGCTCGCCGATCCTCGTCGCGGTGACCGAGGCCGCGGGCCGCGGCGTACCCGTGCTCGGCGTGTGCAACGGCTTTCAGGTGCTGACCGAGGCCGGGCTGCTCCCCGGCGCGCTGATGCGCAACGCGGGGCTCAACTTCGTGTGCCGCACCGTGACGCTGACGGTCGAAAACAGCCAGTCGCTGTTCACCGCGGGCTATCGCGCGGGCGAGGCCATCGACATCCCCGTCGCGCATCACGACGGCAATTATTTCGCCGACGCCGCCACGCTCGACCGGATCGAGGGCGAGGGCCGCGTCGCCTTCCGCTACGCCGACAGCGTCAACGGCTCGGCGCGGGACATCGCGGGCGTGCTGAGCGATGCCGGCAATGTGCTCGGCATGATGCCGCACCCCGAGCGCGCGATCGACCGCGCGCACGGCGGCACCGACGGGCTACGCCTGTTCGAGGCCGCGCTCGGCGTCCTCGCCTGAGGGCAGCGGAGCGGCCGCGCTGCGCTGCGGCCACCAGCGCTCGACCACCACCAGCACGCTCGGCCACAGGCAGGTGTTCCAGATGTCGTGCCAGTGCGCGGCATCGGGCGCGAGCCGCTCGCGCAGAACTTCGCCCTCGATATCGAGCCATTCGCCGACCAGCGCCGCAGCCACCACGCCGAGCCATGCGACCCACGCGCGGCGCCGGAGCCCCAGCCGCACGACCAGATAGACCGCCATGCCGGCATAGATGTGCAGCGCGTCCTTGCTGAGCCCGCTGCCGTCGATCAGCACCAGCTTGAGCTGCTGATAGAGGAGCGTGGCCTCGTCGGTCACCGCGTCACACCTTCGCCTTGAAGGGCGTGAAGTCGGTGCCGTCGTCGAAGACATCGACCCCCTCGCGGCGCTTGAGCGCGCCGACGACCGCATAGGTGACCGGCGTCAGCGCCGCCTCCCAGGCGACCTTGATCGCCCACTGCGACAGCACGACCTGCATCAGCTGCTCGGGCGGCCAGCCCGCGAGGCCATAGAAGGCGAGCGGGTAGAAGATCAGGCTGTCGAGCCCCTGGCCGACCACCGTCGAGCCGATCGTGCGCGCCCACAGCATCTTGCCCGCGGTCCACAGCTTCATCCGCGCGAGGACGTAGCTGTTGGCGAATTCGCCGACCCAGAAGGCGAGCATCGAGGCGATGACGATGCGCCAGCTGTTGCCGAAGACGAACTCGTAGCTTTCCTGCCCCGGCCAGCCCTTGGCGGGGGGCAGCGACACCACGACCCACGCCATGAAGGCCATGAAGGCGAGCGCCGCGAACCCCGTCCAGATCACCCGCCGCGCGCGCGCATAGCCATAGACCTCGGTCAGCACGTCGCCGATGATGTAGCTGATCGGGAAGAAGAGCACCCCGGCGCCGAACGCCCATTCGGCGCCGCCGGGCAGGACGATGTAGCTGGGTTTCGACGCGCCGATGATGTTGCTGAGCAGCAGGATCGCGACGAAGGCCGCCATCAGCAGGTCGTAATAGCGGAAATGCCGCACGGCGGCGGCGCTGGTGCGGATCGGGGTCGCGGCGGGCTCGGTCATCGAACGCCTGCTTATCTTGCTTTGCGCCCCGCGCAAACCACGCTATTCGCGCGATCCACAGCCTCGTGCATGCGCCCGTAGCTCAGCTGGATGGAGCACCCGCCTTCCAAGCTGGGGGTCTGGGGCGCAAAGGCAGGGGAGTGGTGTAGTTTAGCCGTTGCCGGTTATCCAGAGAACCGTGTAGCGAACCCTGTTGTGGCCCCGTAGCTCAGCTGGATAGAGCATCGGTCTTCTAAACCGAATGTCGCGTGTTCGAATCACGCCGGGGTCACCATCATCAGACGGGGGAGTAGTGGAAGAGACGGCATCGCACCGGAAAAGCATCGATCCGGTCATTCGTTACGCTCGCCTTCCCGTGCGCCGGGTCGCAATTGAAATTTCGATGGCCGGTGCAGGCGGCCCGAGGCAGGACGGACCGCAAACCGGTCAGCGGCGATCCCTGCTAAGGTCGCGTCATATGCCTGCCGGAGGTCATCGGCGTCGTCCGATGACAGCGACAGCCCGATCTCCTTTGCCGGATAATCGTGGCCGCCCGGATCATTTCGCCGTCGCGTCGGGCGAGGCCGATCTGGCGCGCCGTATCACCCATATCGCGAAGGCGCATTTCGCCCATTAGGCCGCGACGGCCGCCATCCCGGTCGCGGACCGCATCGCTTCGAAATCGGGCGCGCTCTCGCGCCAGAAGACCTTCGCCATCGTCTGCCATGCCAGGTGAAAGGCGAGCGTCGATTCGGCGCCGCTGTTGCGGTTGACCCCGCGCGGGGTGAGCCCGTCGAGGCAGCGCCCGCTCCGGAGGTCGCCCAGCGGGACGCCGCGGTCGTTCCGTCCGAGGAACCACGCGAAGGCGGTTTCGGCATGGTCGCGCCATGCGCGGCTGCCGCTGGTATCGAAGGCGGTCGCACAGGCGGCGATCGTCGCCCATGCCTCGACGGGCTGCTGGTCGAACGGCAGGCTCTCGCCCTCGAGCCCGAAGCCCTCCGAGCCGATCGGGCGGAAATGCCCTTCTGCAGCGGTCTGCCGTGTAGCGAGCCAATCGAGCGCGCCGAGGCCGGCCTCCTCGTGGGGAAGCGAGCGCAGCCGCCGACCGGCCCGGATGAGCGCCTCGGCGAGGCGCGCATTGTCATAGGTGAGCTTCGGCTCGAACCAGTCCCATCCGCCGCGGCGCGCCGTTTTCCACAGCGCGCAAAGAAAGGCGCCCCCGCGTTCGACGATGGCCCGCGCCTGCCGGTTGCTCGCGTCGTGCTCGAGGCGCTCGTCGGCACCCAGCAGGGCGAAGGCTATGGAACGCGGACTCCGGAACCCTTCGGCCATCCCGGCGGTGCGATCGAACCATTCGGCGGCCCAGGCGCGCATCGCCGGCGATTGCGCGTTGGCCGCGGCATGGCCGAGCGCCCAAAGCGTGCGACCGTTGCTGTCTTCGGAGCCCGCCTCTTCGAGCCAGCGCCGGTCGAACCCCATGAAATTCCGGAAAACGCCCCGCTCCTCGTTCCAGGCGTGCTGGATGAAGCTCGCATAGGCGATCGCGCGGCGCCCGGCATCCTCCTGTGCGCGGGGGGCGAGCGAGTGAACGAGCATCAGCGCGCGCGCGTTGTCGTCGATGCAATAGCCATGGTCGCGATCCGGAATCAGGTGGCGGGCGTGCTGCAGGATGCCGACATCGTCCGAAAGCGCCCAGACGCCGGCCAGGGCCGGCGCCCGGCGGTCCGCGGATGGCGCGTCGGCAGGTGCGATCGCCGTCTCGATCAGCGCTGCGAATTCGCCCGCGATCACGTTCCACGCAGTGCGGCGGCCACGCCGATAGGCACGGCGCTGAAAGCCACGCCGCTCCTCGGGAACCGCAAGGAGCAGCAACACCGCCTCGGCGATCGCCTCGCTGTCGCAGCCGGGCAGCAGGATGCCCACCTCGTCCGCAAGGAGCTCGCGGGCGTGGACGAAAGGCGTCGACACCACGGCGCGCCCGAGCGCGACGGCGTAGGCGAGCGTGCCCGAGGTGATCTGCTGGAGATTGGGATAGGGCGCGAGATAGATGTCGCAAAGCTCGATCTGGTCGAGCAGTTCGCCGGCATCGAGGAAGCGGTTCTCCCATGCGATATTGTCCGCGACGCCCAGGCTTTCGGCGAGCGCCTCGAGGCTGTGGCGATAGGCCTCGCCCTCGGCGGCGACGAGATTGGGATGCGTCGCCCCTACGATACGATAGAGGATGTCGGGATATTGCGCGGCGATCGCGGGCAGCGCGCGGATGGCCGTTTCGAGGCCCTTGCCGGGGCCGATCAGCCCGAAGGTCGAGAGCACCGGCCGTTTCGCGATGCCGAGCGCTTCGCGCAGCGGCGGGATATCGACGAAGGGACGGTCGGGAGTGCCATGCTCGATCAGCGCGATCTGCTCTTCGTCGGCGCCATAGACGTCGCGAAGCGCTTCGCGGCCATAGTCGCTCATGACGACTAGCTTCGACGCGCGCGCGACCAGCCGTTCGATGACGCGGCGCTGGTCGTCGTTCGGGGTCGCGAGCACGGTGTGGAGCGTGACGATCAGCGGCGCCGCGATCCGGTCGACGAGGTCGAGGACCATATCGCCTGCGCGGCCGCCGAAGATCCCGAATTCGTGCTGCAGCCATACCGCGTCGGCGGCGCTGGCGTTGATCGCCTCGGCGGCGGCGCAATAGGCCGCGCGGTCCTGTTCGTCGATCGCACGGCAGGCCTCGGGCCCGACCGGCTGCCCGGCATGGCGGCGCATCGCATAGACGTCGATCGCAAGATCGGGGCGGGCCTTGCGCAAATGGTCGTAGGTGTCGGCGGTGAAGGTTGCGATGCCGCACTGGCGCGGGCGGAAACAGCCGATCAGCGCAAGACGGGCCGCCCCGGCCGCGCGGGTGCCTTCGCCGCGATCCCGGACTGCAAGAACATCGTCGTCGGAGACTGGCGGAAAAAAGCGGTCTTCGCCATCGAGCTTCATTTTACGTCCTTCGTTCCCGATCCGGCTCGCGCGCGACGCACGCCGGCATCTCCGCGTGGGCCACGCGAATTGCCGCCATCCGGTGAAGGCGAGCCAGCACATCTGATTGACTGTCACGCAACGCCGCATGGCCGTGCTGGTTGCGGCGCAACATGCCGGGCCGCGCCAAAAATTTGACCGGATTAACCTAGGTTTCGAATTCGCCCTGATTCCGGCCGGCGCGCGCCGGCGCGATTTTCCCGTCCGGATCAATTCTCGACGGTGCGCAGCGGCTCCGGCGATCGGCCGGGAAACGGCAATCGCATAACCCGCGTTGCGAAGGTGGCGAAAAGTCGCCCGGCGATCGCCTCGCGGCGGAACTTCGCAATGCGACCGGACGTCGCTGGTAAAGGGGCTTCATCCTGCTTTTCTGCGACCATTAGCGCTCCCGGATTCGCCGGGAAAGGGCAATCGGCGCCGCGGCAGAGGCAAAAAATGCCGGCGGCCCAAGGGGGAAAGCCGCCGGCATTTCGGAAGCGCGCGAACGCGCCGGGGTGCTCGTCAGAGCGTGCGGCGCCCGCGGCCGAACACGAAGGCCACGATGAACAGGATCACGCCGACGACCAGCAGGATCTTCGCGAAATCGGCCGACAGGCCGGCGATTCCGCCGAAGCCGAGCAGCGCGGCGATCAGCGCGATGACGGCGAAGATGATGGCATATCTGAACATGGTATCACTCCTTCCCGAACGCACGACCGCGCACGCTCCCGCGCGCGCCATGCGCCGGGCCAGTCTTGCTTCGTCATGCATCGATGAGCCGTTAACGCGCCTTTGCCGACAAGGTTCCTGTCGACGCGATCGGTGCGTCCGGCGGGCGCCGAATCCCTATGGCATCGCCGCGCGCGCCGCGGCGCGTGCGCGCCATACGCTCCACAGGGTGAACAGCCCCATCGCCGCCCAGACGACGTTGAGCACCGCCGACGGCAGCGCGCCATTATAGCCCGAATTGATCACGAAGCCGCCGGCGCCGATGACGTTCATCCACTGATAGGCATAGCCGCGCGCCTCGAGCTTGCCGAGCGAGAGCAGGATATAGGCCGCGAGGATCAGCCCCGCGGCGCTCCAGCCGGTCACTTCGATCACGATGGTGAAAGCGTCCATATCCGTCCCTTCGTCGGCAACCGGCGCCCCGGTTACCCGAGCGGGCGGCTCAGCGCATCGTATCTTCCATCGCCTCGACCGCGTCCTTTGCCTCGGCGAGGCCCAGCCCGGTCTTCTGGCGCATCAGCTTGATCGCGTCGATCTTGCGGTTCTGGCGGATGAGCTCGCGGATCGCCTCGTCGTCGATCCTTTCGTCGCCGACGCGCCGCAGCGGCGGCCGTGCGGGCGGCGGTGCGGTAAGGTCGCGCCGCCCGCCGCCCCCGCGCAGGAAGCGCGCGAGCAGCAGCCCGATCAGCAGGCCGGCGGCGAGGAAGAGCAATTTGCCGATCATCGCCGCCGCCCCCTGGTGCTTATGCCGCCAGCTTGCGCAGGACGTAATGCAGGATGCCGCCGTTCATATAATATTCGACCTCGTTCGCGGTATCGATGCGGCAGAGCGTATCGAAGGCGAAAGTCGATCCGTCGGGGCGCGTGACGTTCACCGTCACCGTCTGGCGCGGCTTCAGCTCGGCGACGCCGGTGATCGTGAACTGGTCGTCGCCCGACAGCCCCAGCGTCTCGCGGCTCTCGCCCTCCAGGAACTGCAGCGGCAGCACGCCCATGCCGACGAGGTTCGAGCGGTGGATGCGCTCGAAGCTCTCGACGATCACCGCGCGGACGCCGAGCAGGTTGGTGCCCTTCGCCGCCCAGTCGCGCGACGAGCCGGTGCCATATTCCTTGCCCGCGATCACGACCAGCGGGGTGCCGTCGGCCTTGTGGCGCATCGCCGCGTCATAGATCGGCATGACCTCGGCGCCATAGCGCGACATGCCGCCCTCGATGCCGGGGACCATCTCGTTCTTGATGCGGATATTGGCGAAGGTGCCGCGCATCATCACGTCGTGGTGCCCGCGGCGCGCGCCATAGCTGTTGAAGTCGGCCTTGCTGACCTGATGCTCCATCAGCCACTTGCCCGCCGGCGAATCCGCCTTGATCGAGCCCGCGGGCGAGATGTGGTCGGTCGTGATCGAGTCGCCCAGGATCGCGAGCGGCTTGGCGTTCACGATGTCCGACACCGGCGCCGGGGTCATCGTCATGCCCTCGAAGTACGGCGGGTTGGCGACATAGGTCGAGCCCGCGCGCCACTGATAGGTGTCGCTGCCCTCGACCTCGATCTTCTGCCAATGCTCGTCGCCCTTGTAGACATGGGCGTAGCGCGCCTCGAACATGTCGCGGTCGACCGCGCCCTGCACCGTCTCGGCGACTTCCTGGTTGGTCGGCCAGATGTCCTTGAGGAACACGTCGGTCCCGTCCTCGGCTTGCCCGATCGGCGTGGTGGTGAAATCCTCGATCACCGTGCCCTTCAGCGCATAGGCCACCACCAGCGGCGGCGAGGCGAGGAAGTTGGCGCGCACGTCGGGCGACACGCGGCCTTCGAAGTTGCGGTTGCCCGAGATCACCGCCGCGGCGACCAGCCCATTCTCGTTGATCGCCTTCGAAATCGGCTCGGCGAGCGGCCCCGAATTGCCGATGCAGGTCGTGCAGCCATAGCCGACGAGGTTGAAGCCGATATTGTCGAGATGCTTCTGCAGTCCGGCCTTTTCCAGATAGTCGGTGACGACCTGCGACCCCGGCGCGAGCGAGGTCTTGACCCACGGCTTGGGCTTCAGCCCCAGCGCGTCGGCCTTTTTCGCGACCAGCCCCGCGGCGACGAGCACCCCGGGGTTCGACGTGTTGGTGCAGCTCGTGATCGCGGCAATGGTGACGTCGCCGTCGCCGATGTCGAAATCCTTGCCCTCGACCGGCACGCGCGCCTGCGCCTTTTTATAGGTGTTCGCCATGTCGGCGTTGAACACATCGTCGACCTCGGGCAGCGAGACGCGGTCCTGCGGCCGCTTCGGCCCCGCGAGCGACGGCACGACGGTGCCCAGGTCGAGTTCGAGCGTGTCGGTGAACACCGGGTCCGCGGCGCCCTCGACGATCCACAGGCCCTGCGCCTTGGCATAGGCCTCGACCAGCGCGATATTCTCTTCGCTGCGCCCGGTCAGCCGCATATAATCGAGCGTCTTGTCGTCGACGCCGAAGAAGCCGCAGGTCGCGCCATATTCGGGCGCCATGTTCGCCAGCGTCGCGCGGTCCGCGAGCGACAGCGAGGCGAGGCCGGGGCCGAAATATTCGACGAAGCGCCCGACGACGCCCTTGGCGCGCAGCATCTGCGTCGCGGTCAGCACCAGGTCGGTCGCGGTCACGCCTTCCTTCAGCGCGCCGGTGAATTTGAAGCCGACGACCTCGGGGATCAGCATCGACACGGGCTGGCCCAGCATCGCGGCCTCGGCCTCGATCCCGCCGACGCCCCAGCCGAGCACGCCCAGCCCGTTGATCATCGTCGTGTGGCTGTCGGTGCCGACGCAGGTGTCGGGATAGGCGACGGTCTCGCCCGACGCATCGACGCTCGACCACACCGCCTGCGCGATATGCTCGAGGTTGACCTGGTGGCAGATGCCCGTGCCCGGGGGCACCGCCTTGAAATTGTCGAGGCTCTTCGACCCCCATTTCAGGAAGTCGTAGCGCTCGCCGTTGCGATAATATTCGATCTCGACATTCTGCTCGAACGCCTTGGGGTGGCCGAATTCGTCGACCATCACGCTATGGTCGATGACGAGGTGGACGGGGACCAGCGGGTTGATCTTCGACGTGTCGCCGCCCAGCTTGGCGATCGCATCGCGCATCGCGGCCAGGTCGACCACGCACGGCACGCCGGTGAAATCCTGCAGCAGCACGCGCGCCGGGCGGTACTGGATCTCGCGGTTCGAATGCGGGTCCTTCTGCCAGTCGACCAGCGCCTTGACGTCGTCGGTCGACACGGTGAAGCCGCCATCCTCGAAGCGCAGCAGGTTCTCGAGCAGCACCTTCATGCTGAACGGCAGCCGCGACACATCGCCCAGCTTCGCCGCGGCCTTGTCGAGCGAATAATACGCGTACGTCTTCCCGCCGACATCGAGCGTCGAGCGCGTTCCCAGCGTGTCCTGGCCGGTGGTGGTCATAGGCTTGCAGTCCCCTGTTGGGCGCGGCGGGGAAATGACGCCCGAAGCCCGAGCAAGGAGAGCGGGGCAAACGGGAGTCGCACGCGCGGTTTTGTTGGGGACGCCTTACGCCGGGGCGGGGGAATTGCAAGGG
>SCNT01000040.1 GCA_005503165.1 Sphingomonadaceae bacterium 3R27E2-A | reverse complement strand
CTTCAACACCCCGATGATCTGCTCTTCCGAAAACCTCAAACGCTTCATCTGTCCGTCCTTCCTTCAAGACCGGACTCTAATCACTGTTGGAGGAAAATCAGGGGGTCACGTCATCCCGGACCCATGCCACTTCGACTTCAATCTCCGCCACCAGATGATGCAAATGGCGACCGAGCGCACCGATGGCCTTGATATGGCTGCCGTTCCAGACCTCCGACTGAAATGGCTTCAGCGCGACGATATGGCGCGGGGTATCTGGAGCATGCCGGAGAATGCGCAGCGCGCGATGATCAAGCGCGCGATGCCGGAATTGACGCTGGACCAGGTTGA
The DNA here is from genome assembly GCA_005503165.1 of Sphingomonadaceae bacterium 3R27E2-A. Classification (GTDB taxonomy): domain Bacteria; phylum Pseudomonadota; class Alphaproteobacteria; order Sphingomonadales; family Sphingomonadaceae; genus Sphingopyxis. Next base: position 39,011 of record SCNT01000040.1, on the reverse strand, counting down.
GGATGTCCTCGAAGCCAACCGCCAGAAGCGGCGCCGCGATCCACTGGCACTACTACAAGACGAACCCGCTCCGAGCGGGGAAGATGGAGGCCTCCTCATCGGGCATCATATGCTTCCCAATTTCGAAATGTCGCTCTTCATCGCACAGGCTACAGGTTCGATCATTGTAACGGACAGCCCGCATCGGTGGTGCGAGATTGTCGCCGCTGGTTGGATGCAGTCGAATCGACGGCCCGATCAATTGCCCGGACTCCGCTCCGAGATCGAGCAGAACGAACATCTGTTCTTAGGAAATCAATGGTCAATCGCCGACGTTCACAGTCAGGGGAAAGCCCGATCATACACGATTCTGATGCAGGACGTGTTTCGCTACCTCACCGCCAATGCGCACAAGGGGCCCAAGCCAAATTGGGAAGCGCAGTTGCCCAAGCGCTTGAGAACATCACTAGCCCAAACCGCAAAGGCCATCATGCAGACTGGTGATCTGGCGCAGTCGGCGAGAATGAAATGCGTCATCCCGCCTGGAGGCATCCGAGACAACAGCATCAATCGGCTGCTGTTGATGTCGAGCGTCGACACATATCTAGAGTATATTCCGATCGCATTCTACATCGAGCGGCCGGATCCGTCGCAATATAAGCGAGCCGGTCTTGGCGATCCGTAGCAATCCGCGGCGTCGCACCCCTACTTTACGATAGAGGCGGGCATCTCAGTGCCGCTGCCAGCCCAATTGCATCCATCTGGTAGAGAAGCATTTCCATGACGAAACGTCTGTACATCATCGGCAACGGCTTTGACCTCCATCACGGCATCCCATCCCGATATTCGCAGTTCGGAGACTATCTCCTGAACGTGGACCCAGCATCGTGGCGGACAATCTGCGAGTACCTATTCGTCGACAAGGACTTCTGGGCCTGTTTCGAAGAGCGTTTGGCATCGTTCGATGAGGATGCGATCATCGACTATGCCGAGCAGTTTCTGGTTAGCTATGGCGCAGACGACTGGAGCGACGCCTATCATCACGACTTCGAATATGAAATCGAACAGGTTGTCGATGCACTTTCCCGAAAGCTCCGTGACCATTTCGCGGCCTGGATACGGCAACTTCCACCGCCGGTCGAAGGGACGTATTCGCTCATTCGAAGCGTGGATCCCGGCGCGCTATTCCTCACTTTCAATTACACACCCACCCTCGAGACACTTTACGGCGCCACGCCTGCGAACGTGCTCCACATTCATGGAAACGCGAGTGTCGCGAGTGATCAAATTGTACTCGGCCACGGCTGGGAGCGATTGGACGAGGAGAAGTTGTCGCCCAAAGTTCATGAGGACACCGATACACGATTTGCCGGGGGCTATCGATTGATCGACAGCTACTTCGCCGACACCTTCAAACCGACCATCGCGCTCATCGAACGCAATTCCGGATTCTTCGGCCGCATCTCCAACGTCGATGAAGTTTTCGTCCTCGGTCACTCGCTTTCGGAAATCGACGCGCCTTACCTTCACGAGGTTATCAGACGCATACGTCCCGACGCAACATGGACGGTAAGCTATCACGGAAGTTCAGCTGAAGCGGAGGATAGGATGAACGGCCTTGGCGTTTCCCCGGCGCTGTCCCGGTTCCATCCTTTATCGCTTTTGTAAGCCCTACATCATGCGCAATGCCCGCGTATATCCTGGCAGTTCAAAGGTCTGCTCCGAAGTGATCAGGCCTTAAAACCCGATACGAAGCTTCCGTCGGGTTGCTGCTCGATGCTCAAATTGGCGGCCGACTGATCGAACTGCGGGAACGCAAATCCCTCACCCTCGAACCTCTCCACCGCGATGAGCAGCGCCTCAAGTGCCTGGATCACCAGTAGCTGCAGGGTCTTCGTTTGCAGAACGCCGATAACTACAACCATGATCCACTTTACACGCTCCAGCCGCTCGAGGATGAGTTCGTCCGGAAAAATGATACTCGGAACACCTTTTTCATTGGCGTAGAGAACGCGGTTCCGATTGTTCGCAAGTTCGCGAACATATCTCATTATCGATTTGTTCGGCCCTGCGATCTGCGCCAATTCCTTAGCCCAGCGGTGGAGCTCGAACGGCCCCTTCTCGTCCGAATGAATGACAGTATGGAAGGGGTCGGGAGAATGGACCCAATATGGGCCATCGGAATCGATCATTGGACCGATATCGACATCGATCCTGATACGCGGTCGGCCTTCCTTTCCGATTGATATTTGGGGCCTAGGCATCTTCTTGTCCGTATATCCACGAACAATGGCCTCAAGGATCACCCAGACGGCAGCTTTATGAGCGTGAATTTGCGGATCCAGCCGCTTAGCTCCCGGATATCGCTGCTGTCTAAGCGCGAGGATTAGCGCGCTCGCCGCTTCCTCTTCGGCAGTCAGCGCGCGAAAATAGGACATCTCGGCATCAACCGGGTGTAGTTCCCACGACTTTCGTAGATGGTTGAACGCGTTACGTCCGGAATGTCTGACACGCGCAGGGCCGATCCTCTCAACGGCGTCAGCGAGCACCACCAGTTGCGCGTCCATCGGCAAGGTGGAGGGGCGGTCAGGCGCGGGTTTGAACTTTGCAGGTTCAGGCATGGAGCGAGTATAGGCAGGACAGGCAGACTTCGCCAAACGCGCGTGATTTGGGTTCTGATAAAGCGGAGGTTGCTGGGAGCGCGCCATTGCAACTATCGATGCGAAGTGTCAGCACAACAATATGACGGAGCCCAAACGCCATCATTGGTGGCCCGAAGTTCAATCGAGCCAGTGGGCCGGCGTAGATGGCAATCTAACGGCCGTCCGATCCGACGGAAGCACCTTTCGCGCGCCGCCATCGAAAGTCGGGGTAGAAGGTGAACTCTATACCCGTGTCGATCCGACTGGTACCAAAGATCGCGACATCGAGCGGTGGTTCTCGCGCGAAATCGAGACACCATTTTCTAGAGCGCTCACCAATATTCTTCCGTTGCCGGACATTAAGAGGCGAGCCTATCCCGATCGTGGCGATCCGGCGAAGCGCAGGGAAATGCAAGAACTCGGCTTCCTAATTTCCGATTATGAGGAGCGGCTCCCCGTCGATGAAACCGACCGTATTGCGATCGCAAACTATCTCGCAGCGGCCGTGGTACGAAGCCCAGCTTATCTCTCGAAGCTCACCGAGTGGCACAAGTCGAACAATTCTCACCTTGGAGCGCTTCCCGTTGACCCAGACACACACCGCGCCTTTGCGCTGGAGAACATGCTCTTTCTGTACGATGTTTATCGCGAGGCGATTGCGAACGGCGCCATCACTCTTATGGTCGCAGATTGCGATCGAGAACTCCTCTTCTCCGACGGAGGAGTAGTTGCTCGGGAACCTTGGAGCAAACGGCCGATCCCCTTCGAACTCTATGCTCCCCTCACTCCGAAGCTTGCCTTAAACGTCATACCGTTCCCGCCAATTAGGGGGGACGGCCTCCTCATTTTCAGACTTAACTCGCAAGGAGTCTCACGGTTCAACCGCATCATGGTCGGTATCGCGCGCCGCTTCGTATTCGCGAGATCAACGCCACCTTTGACATTTATCAAGAAGAACTTCGGCATCCCTGCCCCGGCGCCCTTTGCTTCGCGCTGGATCGATGGAAAACTGGAAACCAAATATGATCGAAGCCGCGATCGGCCGTCTTGAGCCGGTCCTGCCGCGCCGACCTATCGTGGCGACTAGGCGCCAGACATCCGCGCGTCGAGCCGGTGCATCACCAGCATAGCCTCGGCGAGTTGTGGGCTGTCGATAACGCGCGAATGCGCAACCGGCCGGCGGAGAGCCAATAGTGTCAGCATATCCTGCCGGAAGCGATCACGATTCACGAATACGGCTTCGAATGTGTCCGACCAATTGTCTCCACGCAGAATAATCTCCATCAGCTCCCCGAGATCGGTAAATTCGAGCAAGTCGGTCACGGACTCCCCGGACTTCAATGCAGCGTCACGTTTATCAGTCGCCCTCTTGACGATCGCGCCGTCGACGCGACGCTTCAGCCAGCCCGGACCCGCGTGCGCTTCGAGTTTACCCCTAATGAAATCACGCAAGCGCCGCTCGAACGACCTGATGACCCTATATGCGTCAACCTCGGCGTCGGTGGCCCGGATCGCCATTGAGACGCTTCCGAAGCTCAGCAGCGCGACCGCGCCATCAGGCTCCACCGTGCCCCCAATAAGGCCACTTGATATCATCAGTTCAACGGCGACCTGCGGCTCTACGTCGATTAGGCCCGCATCCACGTCGGCCCGCCTATAGCGGTCCTCGCGATAGGACTTGTCGTTCCAGAATCGTTCGGGAAGATCGGGTCGCAAACGCCAGTCACCTAGGAGGCCGTGAAAAGCCGCATCATAGGCAGGGGTTTCAACTCCGCTTACCGCCGTCACGCCCGCGATGACCGTCATCTTCGCGCTCACCCCCGCGATCAAGCTGTCCAGCGGGTACGACGCCTTGATGGCCGCCGCTGTGGCGGCGTCAGCGACGGGCGTGGAGGAAAGGATATGCCGTGACTGCTCCGCTGCCGAACTCAGCACAGTGTCGAGCGAGCCACCATACAGCTTTGACAAGTCGGAAATCTTATAGCCTGCAAAGGCGCTCGCCCAATGGCCGCGGCGAGCCTCCTCGATCGCTTCCAAAATACCCGGCGCCTTGAGAAACTCATCCACCGATCGCCGCTGGTTCTCAATTTCCCGCATCATTTGAGCCACACCGCCATATGGCTTCGCTGCGTCTTCGAGAGCCCTCTGTGTCGCGCTCGCCGTTTGACTCAGTTCAGCGAGCTGCTGCCGTGTGACTCCGCCAAACATCTCTTGCTGGAAACGGGCAAGCGACGCGGCCTCGCTCATGCTGGCGAGCCGCGCTTGGTCCATCAGAGCCTTGTCGATGGCGGAACGGTAATCCTTCATGGCCACAATATAGTCGCGAAATCGGCAACCCGCCACATGCTCTGCCCAAGCTTTTCGGCCAGTTCACGCAGGGCCTCGCGATAACTTCTCGGGTGGATCAAAATGCCGTTGCGATCTGTTGATGTTGGTGATTTGTTTCTGCGGTGCCGAGACCGAAAACCTCCTTCACCTATAGTCGCGACCTTATGATTGCAGCCGCGAAATCCGGGGCGCTCCCTGAATATGTGTCGGACGCATTTCCAGGAAGCGAGAATAACTGGGAAGATCTCGTGACGGGGGCGACTGCAGCTCACCGTGGGGGCGCAATCGATCTTATCGCGGCGTTCGCGCATGCCACCGAGGAACGGCTATCTTACGGATGCCAACAATTTCTCGAAGAGGTGCTCCCGAGGCTTAAGCTGGATCAACCACAGGTTCTTGAACTGGTCATCGGATTGAGCGAACGATCGAGAGGTCAAGGGCTACCCTATTATCTTTCCTCGTGGTTTAGCGGCTGGTGCGAGGCGAAGGCATCACGCCCGTGGGCGCTTTTGGAAGAAATTCGCACGGGCTCCGCGCCAGATTTCATCCGGCATGCGGTCTGCCACTCTGGCCTAAAAGTTAGTCGGCGGCGCTTTCTCCCTGCTCTTATCAAATTGATCGAGCATGGCTCAAATAATGAGCGATGGAGCGCCGCAAATCTCCTCGGCCGGTTCGATGGCTTTCAACCTCGGGAGCAAGATCGCGCCGTAAAGGCATTGCGCGCCTCCATCCGGCGCGAGACGGAAGACGCGGTGGTAGCACCACTGCGTTCGCTTCTTCATGTGGCCGCCAGCGTGACCGGGAAAGATAAGGAAGGCATTGCTGCCATTGCTGATCGGTCCATGAGCAATGACGAGCATGTTCGCAATGCCATAGCCTCGGAAATGATGTTCTCGATGTCGAAAGCGTCTCCAGCGCTAGCGCGAGCGGCCTTCGCCGCCTTGATGGCGATCGGCCCGGGCGAGGATGATACCGTCGACGTCGTCGATCAGATTTTGTCCAAAACCATAGATGGACCGCTAGCCACGGAAGCACATGCATTGCTCGATCATTTGCTCACCAGCAGGTCGGCACGCATGAAAAAGCTCGACGCCACGTCAATGGCAATTTTGAACAGCGATCAAGTCGCGCGGTCGTCTCTGATTGGAGGATGGCTACGTTCTCCGAGTTTTCGCCATTTCGACGCGGTACTCGATATCTGTCGCGGCGTTGGCGAAAACACGCCGAAGTTCGACATCGACATGAGCGGGTGGACGCCGGATGAAGCTTTGCGGTCGGTCCGTCGATCATCGGCGATCCTTCTCGCCTTTCCGGGCACTCTAGCTTCGATATTGGTGAGCGCGTTGCGCACGGCACCGGTGAGTGTGCGTCTCCAAGCTGCCCATTTGATTGCCGACCCGCTGCTGATGACATTCTGGACCGTGTCTAGAGCCGTTCTGGAGAAAGCAGCCAAAACCGGGCCCAAACACGCCCGCGACACCCTCCGAAACGTGCTCGCGGCCCATGATGACTATCAGGCGGCGATCGCAGCGGCCTACGAGATCAAGGAACTTGCACCGTCCGAACATCATCGAAATCTGGTCGACCAAAAGCAACGGGAAGAGAGCCGCGCGCTATCGAAGAACGCAATGAAAACGTCAATATTTGGCGAAATTTTCCCGACGTCGATGATGCTCTATGGTGATGCCGCGATCTATGACGTTTATCAGTCCGACGACACGAGCGTTCGGCAGGAGACCGAAATGGTGTCGCAAGGCTTCTCGACTGAAATTCTGCGATACGACATGCTTGAGCCTTTCTGGGCAAAATACAGACGCGACATGCTTCTAAGCGGCGAGAATGATGAATGAGGTCCATCGTCAGGGAGTTCTTCCGCGGCCTGAGAGAGCGAGACGAGCTTGATGCGATCGTCCCGGAGCTACTTACTGCAACGGGCTATGAGGTTATATCGAGGCCGCAAATCGGCCCCAGGCAGTACGGTGTCGACGTCGCGGCTGTTGGAAAGGATGCCGACGGAACCCGCAAGCTCTTTCTATTCGTCATCAAGCAGGGCGACCTTACTCGAACCGATTGGAATGTCGGCGCACAAGCTGTGAGGCCATCGCTCGACGAACTGCGCGACGCCTATCTCGACACACTCGCCCCCGAACATCAACAGCTCCCGGTCGTCGTCTGCATCACCGTCGGGGGCGTCGTCCTTCAAAACGTGAAGCCCCTCGTCGATGGGTTTATGAGACGGGAACGGACACAACGGATCGATTATCGCGTGTGGACTGGAGACACACTCACAGGAATGCTCGTCGATGGCGCGCTCCGTGAAGAAGTCTTTCCTGCTGAGCGGAGGAAATATTTGCGCCGTGCTGCGGCCCTCGTCGAAGAGCCAGAATCCTCGTTCCAGCAGTTCGCTCGACTGGTCCGCGATGTCGAAGCCGACGCAAAATTAACTCCCGTAGAGCGAGTCAGAAGCCTCTATCTCGCTCTCTGGATCCTGCTCGTTTGGGGGCGAGAGGCGGGAAACCTCGAATCCCCATATCGTGCTGCCGAATACGTCATGTTGCGTGGTTGGGAACAGCTTTGGCCTTTGGTCGAAAAAGACAAGGGTCGGAAGCTGGAGGCAAGCCACTGCCTATTCGAGGCGACCGACCTTTACCTTCGGATCTGGGACGAACTTTATAGCGATAAAATCCTCAAACATGTCGGGGCGCGCCACGCTTTGAGCTACGCCGTGGGATCGCGAGACGCTCTCGACATCAATCTTGCCCTGTTCGAAACCCTTGGACGCCTGGCGGTTGGCGGACTGTTTCGTGCATGGCTCGAAACGAGCGCAGGGAAGACACTCGGCCTCGTAACCGATCCCAGTGCGAAACTTGTCGAGGCGGCCCAAGGCATTGCCGCGATGATAGAAGCTAACCGTGGTCTGTACACGCCAGTCCACGAGGACCAGGCCATCGATATAATACTCGCCATAATGCTGCTCGCCATCGTCCCGGAAACGCAGGAGGCGGCCGCCCATTACGTTTCGCAGGTGGCCCGCTCGACGATGATCAGCTTTCGTTGGGGAGAATTCTATCCCGTCATCGAACATGACTATGCGTCGCTGATCCGCGCCACCGACAGGGACAACGAGGAGGTTCGAAAGGAACTAACCGCAGCAAGTATTCTCTATCCTCACGTGGCCATGTTTGCCCTGGCGTTCGGGAACTCCGAGCTTGTCGCCGAGCTTGGAGAATTCCAGACGGAAGATCTGCCGCATTGCAATTTTCAGATTTGGGTACCGAACGCGCGAAGCGAAGCGAAGCTTTGGTCAGGCCGGCGGAACGGCAGCGCTCTCGGCGGACTCAAGATCGGCAAGGACGGGAAAGAACTTTTTGAAGCGGTCCAGAAAGAGGCCGGTGCAACAGACCATTACAGCGAAATATCCGCGATAAGGCTCGATCAACTGCCGTTCTTCCTCTTGGCGTGCCGCTTCTTCAGATATCCGCCGCCGCCCCAAACGTGGCTACCGATAATAGAAGAGAGGACGACGCCGGTTCAAGGATGGCAGTGGGCAAGAAAGCGCATTGGCAGCGTGCAAAGAGCGGTGCAGGCAAGTCTTAGATCGACGGCTCGCAACGCGCTGCTTGGCTGGAAACACTAGCAGAGCAAAGGAATGACGCTCGCAGCGAAACCCGCAACCGCGAGGAACAGTCCAATCACTGCAATCCAGGCCGGAATATGCACGGCGGGATCGTCCGCCCCCAGATACCATCGCAACTTCCCGGTCCAGCCGACTTCCACAACCTCGAAATCGAGCGTACCATTTTTGTCGACGCCCAAAGCTGTACGTATGTCGAACGGCATGTAGATGTTTTTGTCGTCCTCGTGCCCCAGCACGACCGCACGCACCTCCCGCCCGTTACCGTTATTCGTCAATTTGACGATACCGTAGCGCGGCGCCCCGCCACGATGACTGTGGTGAAGCCGTATAATCTGTCGACCAGCATCATTTGACGGAAGGCCCGCCACGGTAAGTTTCGCCATCTCGCCGCCCCCTCTCAATTGCCAGAAGTTCGTCCGTTATAGACGGAACAATCACGAAAAACTTGTCCTGACGCTATGTCCAGCTATGCTGATAACGCATCGGGCAGCAAGGCGCGCGATGCCGAGACGTAAGAATCTCGTTCGGAAGCCTTATGACATTCCCATCCGCTGCCGGGTGGCCGACGCGTATGTCCAGGCCCTCGGGCTAAAGGCGGCGGCGCATATTTCCGAATATGTTCTTACCTCCCGGCTTCATCGCCTTTCGGCTCGACCGGTAGGCGATATGGAATGGACTATGACGATGACCCGACGGACCGGCGAGGTATCGCACTGGGCGCCCCCCTGCCTCCAACCGATTGGGCGGGGTTCAACCATGCGGATCGCGCCGAGGCGCTGTACGTCGCACACCAGGCCCGCGTAGCAGGCATCTTCCGTCGCAATGTCCCGCCGCAGGAAGTCGGCGACCTCGTGCAGGAGACGTTTCGCCGCCTCCTCTCCGCGAAGGGCATGAGCGCAACCTTCCTCGAAGCCCCGGCGGCCTATCTAGCGTCCGCAGCCCGAACGATCCTGAAAAACCGGAAGCGGTCCGGGGTCCGCAGCCAGTTGCATGCTCATCACAGCTTCGAAGATCATGACGTTGCGGGCCCCGACCCACATGCGACGCTCGAGCACCGCGACATGCTTCGCCGCGCCGAGGAAGCCATCGCCAGCCTGAATCCAGTCACAAGGGATGTATTCCTGATGCACAGGTTCGAAGATCTCAGCTATTCCGAGATCGGACGAATCAAAGGCATGAGCAATAAAGCCGTGGAAAAACATATCGTCAAAGCCCTGGTCGCGGTTCGCAAGGCGCGAGACCCGCAGTCGTGAAATCCAGCGAGCGCGAAGCGATCGAATGGGGCGTGCGCATGCGAGGTGCCCCCACCGAGGCCGACCGCGAGGCCTTCAAACTCTGGTATGCGAAACCCGGTAACGCCGAAGCATTCTCGGTGGCTGAGGACGATTTCGTGATGACCGGGTCTGCGTCCCGAACCCGCATTGAGGCGATCGCGCGAAACGAGCAAAAAGCACCAAGCGGCTTTCGCTGGGCCTTCGCCGCGGTGGCCGTGCTCGCGGTGGCTGTCGGTTTCGCCTGGCACGTCGGCCGGCAGGGCGACACGCCCCAGATAGCTGCTGGCCCCATGCTTCCCGGCCAACTCCGCCTCGCCGATGGCTCGACCGTGACGCTGATGGACGGCGCATGGGCCGAGCCGCAATTCTCGGACTCCGAGCGCCGCGTCCGGCTGCACGGTGGCCGCGCACGGTTCGATGTTGCGCACGACAGCGCCCGCCCCTTCATCGTCATCGCCGGCATATCGGAGACGAAAGCTCTTGGCACGGTGTTCGAGGTCGACGCTCGGTCGGACGTCCCGAAGGTCAAACTCGTGCGCGGCTCAGTCGAGGTCCGGCTCGGCGGGACGACAAAGACTGTCCGCCTCGCCCCCGGGGAAAGCGCCGAAGTGGCGGCAAGCGGCCCGCGCCTCCTTCCTGCCATGAGCAGCCCGGTCCAATCGGCAGAGCCGACGACGATGCTGGCGGCCGACGGTCTTCCACTCGGCGCAGTTATCGACGCGGCCAACGAGGCGAACGCAAAGCCGATCCGCCTCGCGGACCCGGCCCTCGCATCGCTCCCGGTGACCGGACGCTTCGACGTCGCCAACGGCGCGAGCTTGGCCCGCAAACTCGCCGCGGCACTGGGCCTTGAGGCGGTCGAGGGATCGGACGCCACTACGCTCAGTAAAAAATAATTCCCATCGGAAAGGGGGGAATGCCCTTTCCGGTGTTTTGCACCCCCAGACGGCCATCGGTGGCCGCTTGGGGAGGTAAGATGAAGTACAAGTTTCTGGCGGCGATGCTCTCGGTGAGCACCGCGGCAATCGCGATTCAGGTCCCGGCCGCGCACGCGCAGTCAACGTCGACTCAGCAGAGCTACAACATCGCCGCGCAGGATCTCGGCGCGGCGCTGCAACGCTACTCGCAGATCTCGGGCCGCGAAGTGATCGCCTCGACGAGCCTCGTGGAAGGCAAGCGCAGCGCCCGTGTCCAGGGCCGCCTGACGCCCGACACGGCCCTCTCGCGGCTCCTCGCTGGCACCGGCCTCAACGTAGAACTGGTCGAAGGGGCCTGGGTGCTGCGCTCGGGAAACGACCATGCCGAGGAAGTTGGATCGACTGAATCCGGCGGGGAATCAATCGTAGTTACCGGCTCGCGCATTCGCGGGGCTGGTCCCACCGGGTCGCCCGTTGTGTCCATCGACCGGGAAGCCATCGAGAAGAGCGGCTACAGCACGGTCCAGCAGCTGCTCCAATCTCTCCCGCAGGCATTCGGTGGCGGCTCGAACGAGGCGACGACCGGCGCGACGACGCGCAACGGCACCGGCAATGACGCGACGCTCGGATCGAGCATCAACCTCCGCGGGCTCGGCACCTCGTCGACGCTTGTCCTGATCGACGGCTCGCGGCCCGCGCTTGGCGGCGTCGGCGGCCTCTTCGCCGACATCTCGCTCATACCGATGGGCGCGGTCGAGCGGATCGAAGTGCTGACCGATGGCGCGTCGGCCATCTATGGCGCCGACGCTGTCGCCGGTGTGGTCAACGTCCGGATTCGCAATCGCTTCGAAGGCGCCGAGACGACGATGCGCGCGGGAACCGCCGATGGCGACTTCAGCGAAGTGCAGTTCAGCCAGCTTCTCGGCAAGCGGTGGAGCGGCGGCCATGTCATGCTCGCCTACCAGTTCTCGAACCGCGGCGCGCTCGCGGGCGCGAAGCGCGATTTCGCCCGCGAGGATCTTCGCCCCTTTGGCGGACCCGACTTCCGGTCGACAACCGCTGTACCGGGCACGATCCGAGCCGCGAACGGTCAGATTTTCGGGATTCCCGCAGGGCAGAATGGCACGGCGCTCACCGCTGCGCAGCTCCTTCCCGGCGTCCAGAACCGACGCGATGGCCGCGCCGAGAGCGATATTCTGCCTCGCCAGCGCGTCCACAGCCTCTATGCCGGCGGCGAGTTCGAAATCACCGATGGCCTGACGTTCAAACTCAACGCGCTCGCCGCGCAGCGCGATTTCCGCCGCATCGCCAAGGGCGACTTCCTCCGCGTATCGCGGGTGCCGGTCACCAATCCCTTCTATGTCGATCCGATCGGCACGAACCAGCCGGTGCAGGTCACCTACAGCTTCGCGAACGATCTCGGTCGCGAGAACCGTTCGGGCCGCGTGCGCGCGATCAACCTGTCGGGTGGGCTCGAACAGCGTCTCGGGCCGTGGAGCATCCAGCTCGGCGGCGCCTACGGCCGACAAAAGGGCAAGTTCGATGCGACCAATCTGGTCAATAATGCCCGCCTCACCGCGGCGCTCGCCGACACCAATCCGGCGACCGCCCTCAACGTGTTCGGCGACGGAACCGCCAACAATCCCGCGACGCTCGCGCGTATTCGGGGCAGCTATGGGACGATCGACGATTATTCGAACTGGTCGGCGGCGCTTCGCGCCGACGGCCCACTGTTCCGTCTCCCGGCGGGCGATGTCCGCCTTGCTGCGGGCGCCGAGTATCGGCGCGAGGCCTATGATTATTTCGTCAAGAATGACGTCAGCGCCGCGATCCCGAACAATGCGCCCTACCCCGGCCTCCCCGGTCCACGACATGTGAAGTCGATCTATGCTGAAGTGCTGGTCCCGATCTTCGGCCCCGACAATGAGATACCGGGTTTCCGGCGCCTCGAGCTTTCGGCCGCGGGCCGCATCGAGGACTATAATCAGTTCGGTCGCACCGAGAATCCGAAGTTCAGCCTGCGCTGGGAGCCCACCGAAGGCATCGCGCTCCGCGGCTCCTACGGCACCTCATTCCGCGCCCCGCTATTCGACGAACTGATCGGCCCCGCGCTCTCGCTCTACTCGGTCGAGAATGTGCCGGATCCCGCGTCGCCGACGGGGCAATCTACCGTCCTTGCGCTGTTCGGCTATGCGCCGAACATTCAGCCCGAGAAGGCAACGACCTGGACCGCGGGTTTCGATCTCGCACCGCCCTCGCTGCCGGGTCTCCGCGCGTCATTCACCTATTATGATGTCGATTATCGCGATCGCATCGGAACGGTGACCGAGGATTATCTCCGCTTCCTGTCGAATCGCGACGTGTTCGGCGGCGTGATCATCGACAACCCGCCGCTCGACCTCGTCAATTTCTACTTCAACCAGCCGACCTTCTTCAATCCGTCAGGCTTCGCGCCGACCGACATCGTCGCGATCCTCGACGGGCAGACGCGGAACCTCTCCGCCGAACGCCAGCGCGGCATCGATTTCGATGTGGGCTATGCGCCGCAGCTGGCCGGCGGGACGCTCGATCTCGGCGTCAGCGGCACGCATATCTTCTCAATCAAGCGGCAGCTGACGCCCGGCGCACCGAGCACCGATGTCGTCGGTCTCTACGCCAGCCCCGTGAAGTGGCGCCTGCGCGGGCGCGCGGGCTGGTCGAAGGGCGGCTTCTCGGCCAATGCCTTCGTCAACTTCACCGACAGCTACATCAACCAGATCGTCGTGCCCGCCGAGCCGGTCTCGTCATGGATCACGGTCGATCTCACCATCTCGCAGCGCTTCGGCGGCGACGGTGGGACAAGCGGTCGCGGGCTGCAGCTCGGCCTCTCGGTCCTCAACCTGTTCGACAAGGACCCGCCCTATGTCATGAACCGGAGCAGCACGTCGGCCATGGGCTATGATCCCGAGAAGGCGAGCCCGGTCGGCCGGATGGTCTCGGTCCAGGCGACGATCAAATGGTAGGACGGCTGACGCTGGTCCTTGCCCTGCTGGCCGCGGCATCGCCCGCGGCCGGTCAGACGACGCCGAGGGAGATCGTCGAGACCGCCGACATTTCGGGGCTCGCGGCGTCTCCCGACGGTCGCTGGATCGCCTACAGGATCGAGAGGCCATCGACCGCCACGAACCGCATCGACGTCGACTGGTATCTGGTCGCGGCCGACGGCCGGTCAGCTCCCCGCCCGCTCGGTCGTCTCGGTACCGCGATGTGGGACGATGCCGGTGTGATCATCGCCGGAGAAGCAAAATGGGCTCCGGACAGCCGTAGCCTCGTCGTTCGCGCGCTCGTCGACGGACGTGTCGACCTCTGGGCCAGCGCAACCGATGGCTCGGGCTTTCGGGCCGTCTCGGACGGCGACAGCGATATCGAGGCATTCGCATTTCGGACCGACGGCGGGCTCGTTACGCGCGAGGGACCGTCGCGGGCCGCAATCGCACGCGCCGAGGATGCCGAGCGCGAGACCGGCATTCTCGTCGATGGCGCCACCGACCTTGCCCAGCCGCTCTATCATGGCGCCCTGATCAACGAGCGCCCGGCCACGCAGCGCTTCTCGGGCGACTGGTTCGATCGGGCGCCGCTGCTCGCTGCCGCGCCGCGCCACTTCCTTCGCTACGATGCCGGAGCCCTCGAGCCCGTCGCCGCCGATGCTGCCGATCAGGCGCTCCTCGAACCACAGCCGCATCCCGCTCTCGTTTCGCCAGCCGATTTGCCCGTCGCGCTGCGCACCGCGCTCGAAGCCCGCAGTATGTGCGCGGCAAAAAGCCAGTGCGCGCCGGGCGCGCAGCGCCTCTCCTGGTGGGTGCCGCGAAGCGATGGAAGCGCGGTCGTCGCGCTCCATGACGCGGACTTCCACCAGACCCTGTTCCACTGGTCGGCACAACCAACGAGACTGACACGCCTTGCCGCGTCGGACGGGCAGCTTTCGGGCGGACGTACCCATTATCTCCCATGCGCCGTAGCGCAGGCTGTGATCTTCTGCGTCGAAGCCACACCAGATATCGCGCCGCGCCTCGTCCGCATCGGCGAGAGCGGCCGCAAGACCGTCATCTCCTCCCCCAATCCAGATCCTGACAGCGAAGGGCTCCTTGCCGAAACCATCGCGTGGCAGGTGAGCGGCAGCCGTGCGTCGGGCGTATTGATCCGCCCGAAGATCCCCGGGCGGCTGCCGCTCTTCGTCACCTATTATCGCTGCGCGGGATATCTGCGCGGCGGTGTCGGCGACGAATGGCCGCTGCGCGCGCTTGCCGCGAACGGGATCGCCGCACTCTGCATCAATTCGGTGCCGAGCGGCGCGGTCGGAGAGGCACGCTACGAACAGGGCATGGAGGCGGTTCGCGCCGCGATCGATCTCCTCGCGAAGCGCGGAATCGTCGATCCGGCGCGGGTCGGCATGGGCGGGCTCAGCTTCGGGAGCGAGGTCACGACGTGGACGCTCAGGCACAGCGACTTGCTCAAGGCCGCCTCGATCGCCTCGGTCCAGCTCGAACCGAGCTATTATTGGTTCAATGCGCGGCCCGGGCGCGAGACCTTCATCGAGAATGTGCGCGATGTGTGGAAGGTCGGATCACCCGACGAATCGCCGGACGGTTGGAAGCGGCTCTCAGCGGCGCTCGACATCCAGAACATCCATGCGCCGCTGCTGATGCAGCTACCCGAACATGAAGCGCGGCTCTCGCTCGAACTGTTCAGCAAGCTCGCGACCGCCCGGCTCGCCGAGATGCACATTTTCCCGTTCGCGGCGCACATCAAGGCCGAGCCACGGCAGAAGCTCGCCGCCTATCAGCGCAATCTCGACTGGTTCCGCTATTGGCTTCAGGACGCGATCGACCCCGATCCCGCCAAGGCCGGGCAGTATCAGCGCTGGTCGCTGCTCGCGCCGAAGAAGGAGGATGCCTCGACCGCGCGGATCCAACGCTCGACATCGGCGATCTCGAGCAACCGGAAATAGTCGAAATTGCCGACGACGTCGGCAGCCTCGATATAGGCCGATATGCTCGCCGCATCGAGCAGCCCGCGCGTGGCGAGACGGCCGTCCAGCAGCAGCTCGCCGAGGTCATGCCGCTGCCGCAGGAAGGCGGCGGTGCAGAGCGATTCCAGTCGCCCCTTGTCGCGCCGCCACACGACCGATGCCGGCAAACGGTTCGCGAAGGCGGCGCGGGCGATCGCCCGGTCGCGGCCGCCGGTGAACCAGACCCAGCTCGGGATCGACAGGCAGAGCTCGACGACCGGCTGCGACAGCAATGGCAGGCCGACGTCGCGATCGTACCAGCGATCGGGACGGTCGGCGAAGTCGAGGATCCGGCGAATGGCCTCGACATGCTTGCGCTTGCCCCGCGAAGCGTCAGCCGCGCCCGCATCCCAAGGATGGGCAAAGGGTGCCGAAGGCAGCGCCGCCTGATTGCAGAAGCTAGCCTCGCGCGGCCAGCCGCGGCGCGGCCCGGCACGACGAGCACGGACCAGCAGACGAACTGCCTCCCAAATCGTCGCTCCGCCCGCGCGCGCAACGTCGCGAAGCACGGCAAAGGTCCGCCGCGAGACGCCATATTGCTCGAACGCATCGACCGCGGGTCCGATCGAGCTGTCGAAGGCGAAGACATTGTCGCCGCCGATACCGCCGATCACCGACTTGGCCTTTCCCCCGCCCGCCTCCTCGAAGGCTTGGTCGAGGCCGCCCAAGACACCATAGGCGCCCGGGCGCGGATGCAGGATAGCCGGCGGCGACAGAAGGTCGATCCGTGTGTCGTCGTTCCGGGCCTCGATCATCGCCGCGCCAACGCGCTCGGCGACCGCGCGCGCGAAGTGGCGTTCGTCGCCATCGGCGCCCGGCGTCGCGAAGTTGATCGCCGAAAAATCCGCGTCCGCCGCGGCGAGCGAGGCGGCGATGATCGAACTGTCGAGCCCGCCCGACAGTTCGAGAAGAATATCGCTGCGCCCCGAACTCCAGGCCTTCACACAGCTGTCGATGCGCCGCTCGAGCGCTGCAGCGAGTTCGGCAGCGTCGCCCGCCGCCGGCTTTGCAACATGCACCCACGGCGACCAGACCTCCCGGACCTCGGCCGCATGACCGTCGAACGAAAGGCTGCAACCGGGCAGCAGTTCGAGCACGCCCGCAATGCCCGTCCGCTCGGTCCTGAGATTGCTGTACGCGAGTGCCTGGCCGACGAACTCCCAGTCGATCGAAACGTCCGAGAGCAGGTCGCGGACGAGTTCGAGGTGCGAGAAGCAGAGAATTCCGCCAGCGCGGCGGCACCAGTATAAAGGCATCCCGGTCAGCGCCGCGCGCTCGGCGATCAGGGTATCACCCCGCCGCGCTACCGCGATGAAATTGCCCCACCCGTCCGAGGGAGCCTGAACACTCACCCCGGTTCGCGTAAAGATGTCCCCGAAGATGACCGAGCCGTCCGCGAGGCGCCGCGACGGCAGGTCCGTGCCTGCGAACAGGATATGGTCATGCTCGATCGCGACCGCGCCGAGCCCGTTCTGCTCGGCGGCGGCGGCGACATCCGCCGCCCGGTCGGGCGCTCCCAGAAAGGCGAGCAGCCCCCGCTTCACCGGACCGCCAGGATCGGCGTGAAGTTCCGCGCCTCGGCAGCCGAGCCGGTCAGGATGGTTTCCGGGGTCTGGAGCCAGCAATGAGCGTTGAAAGGCGACGTTCGCACGCCAAAGACGAGGCTCGCGACGATCCCGCGCGAAAGAAGGATGCGATCGAGCGCGAGCGCATCGATCAGGCAGCGCGGCGGAATGGGATTGAGCCAGCGGCTCGCGGCATAGGCAGCTGCAACTGAAGCGGCCGCATCCTCGGCTCCCGGAATGCCGATCGCACGCTTTCGATCGGCAAGACGGGCAACAGTCGCGGAAATATGTTCGGGCCTCATCGCCCGCCGCGCCCAGCGAAGCGCGAGAGCCGCCGAGACAACCATCCGCAGACCCGTTCGTCCCTCCGTCGCCATGAGATCATCCTCGGGCACTTCGATCTCGGTCGGTCCGATGCTGGTCGATGTCCCCGACTGCATGATGAGCCCGGTTCGCTCGAGCCGCGTGATGGCTTCGCTATCGTTTGGTTCTCCGGCCCGTAGGCGATCGAACGCCGCGCGGTCCGCACCGCGCAGCGAGACATATCTGTCGCGGGCAAGATCGAGGAAGACAGGCTCGCCGCCCACCTCACAGAACCCCGTCCCGGTCGCCAGTTGCCAACCCGTTGCCATGATGCCGGGGACTTCCGGAGGCCCGGCACGACCGGGCCCCCGGGGTGCCATCAGTCCTGGACGAGACCGGGGCGCAGCATGCGGCCGCCGGATTCGATCGGCAGGCCTTCGTCGCCGGCGGTATCGGTGGTGACAGTGCCGAGCTCGACGAGCTCCTGGGGTTCGCGTTCCATGGTCATTTCCTTTCCTCGATCATCGAAGGGCGATGCCGGGAGCCGGCTGCCCGGCCCCCGGCGCCGTGGTCAGTCCTGGGTGAGCCCGGTGACCTTGAACTTGCCGGCACCTTCGATGCCCAGCGGATCGTCGCCGGCGGTGTCCGTCGTGACGGTGCCGAGTTCGATCAGTTCATTGGTTTCGCGATCCATGATCGTTTCCTTCCAAGATGCCGCGGAATTGCGGCTCGATCGAAGCTAGGGCGGCGGCGCCGTATAGGAATTTTATACGACTCATATCTTCCGAATATTATCGGAGCGGCTCCGAGCGCTTGCGGATCTCGGCAGCAACGCGCCCGGCGAACCCGGCTCGGCGGCGATGGAAGCGCGTGATTTTGCTGCGCAAAGCGCTCCAGCGCCCGAAGCGGTAGTCTTCCGCCATCGCCTTGAGCGCTTCGCCAGCGTCGGCATCAACGCGGACCTCCAGCGAGCGAATTGTCATGCTCCTCTCCACCATATTGACGATCGCGGCGCGAAGTTCGCCATTCGAGCTGCCGGTCGCGATGGTCCGGAAGAGACTTTCGATCGCCTCCGGATAGGAGTCGTGAGCCGCAAGTTCGATCAGGCCGCCGGGCAAATCCGGCCGCGGCGATCGCCCCTTGAGCGCCATCGACAGGAGCGCCCCGGCCCAGCCATAGAGGTCGACGAGATCGGCCTCGCCAAGGAGGGGCTGCCGGAACCCCTCCTGGTGCCAGCTCTCGATGATCCGCTCCCCCGAGAGGCGGTAGAGGGCATCGCGGACCGGAGTGGCGCTCGAGGCAAGCGTTCTCGAAAGCTGCGCGGCCTCGAGGCGAGTGCCTGGCGGATAGGCGCCAGACAATATGCGTGCCTTCAAATCCAGATAGACCCGCTCCATCGTGGCACCAGGGCTCATGCCGCCAACGCCCCGCGCTCGCCTTCTCCTTCCGGCCGCTGCCCGGCGACATAGTCGGCGAGAAGGGCCTGCTGATCGGGCCGGAGCGCATCGACCGCGGCGATTGGGTCGGCGGGGTAGCCATTGAACAGCACCGACGGACATTGCCCCTCGAAATTGCCGAGATTGGGACGATGCTGCGCATAGCCGGCAAGCGCCGCGAGGTCTGGCGCGAATGTCCGTGCAATCTCCGGCGGATAGGCCAGCCACTGGTTCTCGTAGGGCTTGAGCCAGCCGAGGCAGTAGCTGACGATGATTCCGCGGCGGACGCTGCCGCTCCGATTTCCGCCGGCGCCGTGCAGTGTCGAGCCGAGGAAGACGATCGCGTCGCCGGGCTGGGCCTCCGCAACGATCGGGGTTTCCTTCGATTCCTCCACCAACGCTTCGACGCCATGGCTGTCCGGCCAGATGATCGTCGCGCCATTCTCCTCGGTGAAGGGGGTAAGCGGCCACATGACATTGACGAGATATTCGACCTCGCCAAGCGCACCCTGCCACATATTCTGGTCACGGTGCGGGAATTGCGCGAGAGCGCCGGGATGAAGCTCGATCGCCTGGGTGAGATTGAGCTGGATCCGGTCGCACCAGTTCCCGAGTACGATCTCGGCGAGCTCGAGGACGGCAGAGTTCATGACCAGATCGGCCATATGTGGCGAGCGGATCAGAAGGCGGCCGAACCGCTTGGTCCTTGTCCCGTAGAAGCCTCCTTCACAAAAAGGCGTCGCCTCGTAGCGTGGCCCGAGATCCTCGGCGATCGCGCCGATTAGCGAAGCCGGAACGGCGTCGCGGAGAACCGTATAGCCCCTTCCCATGAGGTCGCGGGCTGCCGGGGATCGATGCGAACGTGCGTCGAGCGCAGCATGATTGATCAGCATCGTCCTCTCCTCACGCGGCGCAGGCGGCGTCGGTCGCCGCGGCGTCGCTGGCGATGCCGGCCGCAGCGAGCTTGGCAATCGTCGAGGCGTCGATCTCGATCCGCAGCGCCGCGAGCGCTTGTCCCCGATGGAGCACGGGTTCGCCAAGGGCGCGGCAGTCCCAGCCGAAAGTCTGGATCTGGCGGAACCAAGGGAGCTCGGCGACGCCGGTGTAGGTGCGTACGCCATTGGCGAGGGCGAACTCGGCGAGGCCTACCAGGAGCGCGTCGCGTGCGATCCTGCGCTCGCGCGCCCCGATGCCCGGCGACAGGCAGAAGCGCGTGATCTCGAGCACATCGGGACCTTGCGGCACCTCACCCTCGACGAGACCCGGAAACAGCGTGTCGAGCAGCGCGGGCCGGGTCGTCAGCAGCAGGCGGGCCGAGGCGAGATGATCGCCCTCCTCGGTCGCGACGATCAGGTAGATCGCGTCCTCATTATCGAACTGGTCGAGCTCGTAGCGGCCGGCGAGCGCGGGCAGGTCCCATTTCAGGAGATCGATGAAGACGCGCTTGCGCGCCTCGAACATGGATCTCAGCACCAGGTGCTCGCGGGTCCGGTTTTGTTGGTCGACGATTAGCAGCATGGATAAGCCTCCTTCTGAAAGAGGCGTTCCAATTGAACGGCTTTTCGGACCCGCACCATAGCATGATAGGGGGGTGTCCACGATTTTTCTCAGCGCTTCGCGATGTCCTCGAAGCTGATGTCGCCATCGTACAGCGCCCGCACGGTCAGCGTGATCCCGCCATTCGCCTCATAACGCTGGCGCGCATTGCGCAGATGCTCGCGGACCGTATCGGGACTGAGACCGAGAATAAGCCCGATCTTCCAGACCGGTTCCCCCTTGGCGGCCCATATCAGGCATTCGCGCTGCCGATCGGTGAGCCGCGGCGCGATGCGCGCGAGGGCCGGATTGCCGATTTGCCGCGCAGCATCGAAGGCCGCGCCTCCGATCATGCGAGCGAACTGCAGCGCATCGGCGTTCGCCGCGATCCCCGGCTTCCAGGCGAACGATACCGATCCATGCGCATCGCCGGGAATATGAGCGGGGACCGTGAGCCCGTCGCCAATGCCGTGCCGTAGCGCCTCGCCGAGGATCATCTCGTCCTCGCGCCGTTCGCCTGCCAACGGCTTCATATCGTGCCACAGGAACCCCGCCGAACTCCGCTGGCTCGCACGATGGACCGGATCGGTCACGCCGAGTTTCCGCTCGTCGAACCAATGCGCCCATTCCTCGGGATAGTTATGGATGCGAATGCCGCGATCGGGCGCAGCGAGAAAATCGACGTGATGGCTCAGCGCGAACCAGGAGCAGCCCATGGCGCGGCAGGCCTCTGACAGGAGGTCGGCGAGCGCCGCCCTGTCCTTCACATGACTGACGTCGAGCGCAAATGCATGCGCGGCGTCCATCGTCGGCATTATGACCTATAGCGCGCCGACCGGCGTTTCCGACCTGCCCGGTCCGCGTGCTCCTCGTCAGTGCAGGCGACCCTGCCCTCTCACAAGGCTGGCCGGCCCGCAACGGTCGATCGCCGCTGGTCAAGGCGATCTTGGGAGAATCTGAAAATGCGGGACAAGTCCATATTATTCAAATATATTCGGAAGATATAACCAGATTGAGGCCATTATTTCGAGAGATCGGCCGGCGTTCGACCGATTTCAACCTTCGCCCGCTAGCGGCAGGTCCCCTGGAATCAGGCGCCCAGATTCTTCAGGGGCATCGAAACGGGACCGTATCCAGCGTCGGGCGGCAGCACCAGAACGGGTTCTCCATTCTCTTCCGAGACCTCGGGCAGCACGGTCACGAGCCTGCGTTGCCTTGCGCGCGAAATGCAATCCTCCGCACTTTCTGCCTCGGCGAGCAGCTGCAGGTTCATCAAGGTCGGAAAGATGATGGTCCGCTCGCCCGCCGCCGCCAATCGGATCGCCTCCCGCGGCGAGATCCATTCCACATCGACGGTCTCGCGTCCGTCACAGGCCGCCACCTGTCTCGGCGGCGCGCTTATGGTGTAGAACCAGGTATCGAACCGCTTGGGCATGATAATCGGGGTAATCCACCGGGCGAAGGTGGCAAGTGCATCGAGATCGAGGCGCACGCCCAATTCGCGAACCACATCGATGAAAGCGATTTCGCCCGTCTCGACCGCGCTGCGCGCCGATGCGTCGCAAGCGCCCTCAAACGGCGCGCCTTGGGCGGTCTGCGCCAGCAGAATCCCCGTTTCCTCGAATGCCTCGCGGATCGCCCCGATGCGCAGGGTTCGCTGGACCGCATCCAGATTGTTCCACCCGATCGCATGCTCGGACCAACGCTCGTCCTTGTCGCCATCATGCGTCTTGCCGCCTGGAAAGACCAAGGCTCCGGATGCAAAATCGATCTGGTGATGGCGCTTGACCATCAGGACCTGAAACTCGGGCTGGTCGCGGACCAGGAGCAACGTCGCGGCGGGCTTCGGTTCGGGAACCTGGGGTGCATTGGTCATATGTGTCTCCTTGGGTCGAGCTGCATCGAAACACTTTGGTGCGCGCGCAATTCAGTTGCTTCCCGCCGTGCCCATCGGGTCCTGCCGAACATCTGCTGCTGCCGCGCGCATCGAACCGTCACCCTTGGACCACTCTTCGATCAGTGCCCGCAAGGCAGCGGCAAAGGCGAGAGGTTGGTCGAGCATCAAGTGATGTTGTGCGTCCGGAATCGCGATGATGGGGATATCTTCCCCTCCCAGTTCGCGCACGTAGAGGTGGGAATCGGGCGTGAAGAGCTGGCTCTGCTCGCCGTGGACAATCGCCTTTCGACCAGGTGCGGCGATCAGCCGGGGACCGATTTCGAGCCACAGGCGGCGAGAATTGTCGCGCCGGAAGACTGCCGGGGAGAATTTCCACACCCACTCGGCCCGTTGGCGGCGGAGCGCATGATAGGCCATGTAATCCATCAGAAAAGGTTCGCCCACCGGCTGTGGCGGGGCCAGCACGAACCTGGACCGCGCACTCGCGTAATCGGGATAGCGCCGATGAGGCTTGTCGGGATCGCCCGAGCCGGGACTGCTGCGGCCGTTGCTCCAATATTTTTCCAGTTCCGACGGGCGTAGAATCATCATGTCACAGATTATCACTCCCGCAAATGCGGCCGGCGCGAGTTCGAGAGCCTGCAGGGCTACGGCCGACCCGAAGCTGTGCGCTACCAGGATGGGTTTGCGAGCGTGGCCGAACAGGCCAAGGGCATTGGCGACCCCGATCATCTCGCGCCCGCGCGCCGCCATGTCGCAGTCGGGGCGCACGTCGCTGTCGCCCATGCCGGAAAGATCGTAGGCGACTATGTGGTAATCGCGGGACAGGAACGGCGCGATGAAGGCAAAGCAGCGGGCGTGCGACAGGAAGCCGTGGGTCATCAGGACCGGCGGCGCCGCGGGATTACCCCATCGGAAATAGTGAATGCGCACGCCATCGACTGTCACGAAGCCTTCCTCGCGCGGAACCGCCAGCGCCGCGACAAACCAGTCCGGCAGGACCGACGGGTCAGATACCCATTCTTGCACGATATCGGGGACAGTCTCGGTCATCGGTCGTTGCTTTCGTTCATGCCAGCGCGAAGCCGCGATACCCGTCCGCTGCCACGTCTTCGGAAATCTTGGCGAAACCGATCACGCTGGGATAGTTGAGCAATTGTCGAGGTTTACCAGGAATATTGTCGCCCATGTACCAGGACATTGCCCGGGGAAAGAGCGTCATGGACCCGATCGCGGCGACCCCCTCGGTCCATTCACGCTCTGCATCCTCTTCCGCTTCAAACCGCGTGAAGCCGCGGTCGCGCAGCGTCACCAGAAAATCCCGGACCCAGTCCCCCTGGATTTCCGCTGCCGTCGGGCCGTTGGCGAAACCCGACGGGCTCAGCGGCCCGTAGAGATAGGCCAGGTTGGGGAAGCCGTGCACGGCATAGCCGAGATAGGCAGTCACCTGTTCGCGCCAGGTGTCGGCAAGTCTGAGATCATTCCGGCCCCGAATATCGATCTGCATCAGGCCGCCGCGTCCGGCATCGAAGCCGGTAGCGAAAACGATCAGGTCGCATTCGATCAACCCGTCGGCGGTTTCGATCCCCTCGGCTATGATCCGCTGCACCGGTGTCCGCGCGAGGTCCACCAGCGCGACATTTTCCTGAGCGAATATCTCGTAATAGTTTCGCTCGAGCGAGGGACGCTTGGTTCCGAACGGGTGCGGCGGTTCGCTTGGTGCCAGGGTTTCGTGCAAGGCCGGATCGGCAATTCGCGCCCTCACCTTATCGCGCCAGAAATCATAGGCGTGGCGGTTGGCTTGTTCGCTGGTCAGCAGATCGGCGAAATTGGCGTACCAGAAACGCAAACCCCCAGCCTGCCATTGCTTTTCGAACAAGCATCGCCTTGCCTCCGCATCGACATCGAGCGCCGAAGTGTCGACGCTGCCCGTATCGAAACCGCCAGAGGTCTGAAGGCGAGCTGCAAAGATCGCCGGATAGCCAAGCTTCTCCCGCTCCTGTTGCGCGATCGTCAGAGTTTCCTGTCGCATCGGCAGCGCGAGGATTGGCGTGCGCTGCAGCAGGGTGACCTGCGCCGCTTCGGCGGCCGCTTCCTGCGCCACCTGGACTCCGCTGGCTCCGGTGCCGATGATCGCCACCTTCCGGCCGGCCATGGACAGCCCCTGCTGCGGCCAGTGCGCCGTGTGGTGCCATTCCCCCGCGAAGCTTTCCAATCCCGCGATCTCGGGCACATGGGCCTGTGCCGCAAAGCCAAGGCACGGCAGCAGGTAGCGCGCCCGCAACATATCGCCGCCGTCCGTCGTCACGCGCCAGATGCGCTCGCTCTCGTCCCAGTGGGCGCTTGCCACCCGGGTCCCCATGGTGATGTGCGACCAGAGCGACAGGCGGTCGCAGACATGGCGGAAATAGGCGCGCAGCTCACGCCATCCGGGATAGCGTTCGCGCCAGGTCCAGTCGCGCCACAGCTCGGGGATCGAATATTCGTAGATCGGCACCTGCGAATCGACGCGCGCGCCGGGATAGCAATTCCAGTACCAGATGCCGCCCGGCTCGTCGGCTGCATCGATCAGCCTCGCATCGAAGCCCGCCTCGCGCAACCGGTGGAGCAGGTAGACCCCGCTGAAGCCGGCGCCGACGATCAACGCCTCACAGTCGCCAACCGGTCCGTTGTTCACGTCGTCGCGCCTTGCGATATCGCGAAGTCTCTTACCGCGGCATAGTCGGCCTTTCCGTTCGACGCGCGCAGCGGGATGGTGGCACGGTAAACCGACTTCGGGGTCTTGTAGCCCGCCAGATGCTTGCGGACGTGCGCCTTGATCTCGGTCTCGTCGAACTCGGCGCTCTCCTCGAGGCGAACCACCGCGGTCACCGCCTGGCCCCATTTCTCGTCCGGTACGCCAACGACGAGCGCATCGGACACGGACTTATGGGTCTTGAGCACCTCCTCGACTTCCTCGGGATAGACTTTTTCGCCGGCCGTGTTGATGCAGACGCTTCCCCGTCCAAGCAGAGTGAGGCTGCCATCGGCCTCCACCCGGCACCAGTCGCCGGGGATCGAGTAGCGCACACCGTCAATGGTCCGAAACGTCTTCGCAGACTTTTCCGGGTCCTTGTAATAGCCTGCCGGTATGGCGCCCTTGCGGGCAATGAAGCCGGGAATCCCGCTCCCTGCTTCGACCCTGGCGTCATTTTCGTCGAATATGTCGCAATGCTCGCCGATCACGAACCTCGCGGTCTGGACGGCCCCCTGAGCGGTGGTCACCGACAGTCCGTAACCCAGCCCTTCGGATGCACCGAAGGCGTCCATCAACGCCACTTGCCGGATGTGCCGGATCAACCCTTCCTTGACCTCGCGGCTCCACATGACGCCCGATGAGATGATCGAGACCAGGCTCGAGGTATCGAATTGCTCCGGCGCGTCGTCCAGAGCGGCCAGCATTGGCTTGGCGAAGGCATCGCCGACGATCGCGATGGACTGCACGGCGTGCTTCTCGACTCCGCGCCATAGCTCGGCTGCATCGAACGACGGACTGTCGAGCGTGACGATGCAGCCACCTCCCATCATCGCGCCGAGGGCAGATAGAAGGCCGGTTCCATGCATCATCGGGCAGGCAGGGAGAAAGATCCGGCCAGGGCCGTCGGCGCGGATCATATCGACCGTATCATCCAGGTCCAGGGGCGCCGGGCCGAGCAAACCGGCGGTATCGAGTTGCGCCCTCCGAAGGTCGTCGTGCCGCCACATCACACCTTTGGGCATGCCCGTGGTGCCGCCCGTGTAGATGAACAGCATGTCGTCGGGAGAACGGACCACGTCCAGCCGCGATCCGTCTCCTTGCGTCGCCAGTGCTTCATAGGGTTCGGCAAAAGAGGCGATTTCCGCCGGATCGCCGATTTCGACAAAGATCCGGACCTTGCCGAGGCGGTCCTTCAGTTCGACGATGCAATCGCGGAATTCGCTGCTGTAGACGATCACCTCGGCATCGGAATCGTCGAAGATGTAAAGCACCTCGTCGGGCTTGTAACGATAGTTGATATTGACGTGGGTCAGTCGGGCCTTGAAGCAGGCCGCCATCGTTTCGCCATATTCCGGGCGGTTCCGCATGTAAAAGGCGACCTTGGCCCCGGCTTCGATCCCCTCATTGCGCAGCGCGCGCCCAAGATTGTTGGACCGGGCGGACATTTCCGGCCAGGTGATCAGCCGGTCCCCATGGATCAGCGCGGGGGCGTCGTGCGGGAGCACGGGTTCGATCGCATCGAGAATGTCGCCAAAGTTCCAAGCAGTCATTCTCTTCCTCTCTCCCGCCTTATCGTGTCGCCGCGTTCAATCCTTGAAGCTGCGCCGCTTCAGCCCTGACCCGCTCCGGTCCGCCCAGAAGCTGGCGGTCGAAGCCGATCCGCTTGAACCAGAAGTGCAGACCAAGCAGGTCGGTAAAGCCCATGCCGCCGTGCACCTCCGTAGCCGTCCTCGCCACGAAGCGGTGGACCTCGCCTGTATGCGATTTCGCGAAACAGGCCGTGAGTGCCGCCTCGTCGGGAAGGACGTCGAAGGCATGCGCGGCGTACCACACCAACGCACGGCATGGTTCGTGCCGCGCCGCCATCTCGGCGCACATGTGCTTGACCGCCTGAAAACTGCCGATGACCCGCCCGAACTGCTCACGCTCTGCGGCATAGGCAACCGCCTGCTCGATCATCGCTTCGCCCGCGCCAAGGCTATCTGCCGCTAGCAATATCCGGCCGGCGTCGCGCAGCCGCCGCGTCGCAAGTCCGCCGTCGTCGGCAAGGGGCTCGGCCGCCGCGCCGGTCAACCGCAATTCTCCTACGCTTCGCGTCGCATCGATCGTCTGCAAGGCGATCGGTTCGACCCCGGTCGTCGCGGCAGCAAGCAGGTGAAGGCGCCCCGACGCATCGGCGACAATGAAATGGTCCGCCCCCTCGAAGTCGAGCGCGAACAGCGCGGTGCCGGTCAGCCCGCCGTCTTCGATCCGGACCGAAGCACCATCACGCTCTTCGACGATGCCTGCGATCGCGACGCCGAAGCGCGCCGCGCCGGAGGCAATCCGGGGTAGCCAGTCGGCCTGCTGCGCGGGCGAGCCTGCAAGCATCAGCGCGAGCGGGGCGAGCACGCTGCGCCCCAGAAACGGTACGGGCGCCACGGCCCGACCGAGCTGTTCGGCGACCACCGCCGCATCGAGCATCGTCATTCCCAGTCCGCCATGCGCTTCGGGAACCATCAGGCCGGTCAGCCCGATTTCATGGAAAGCAGCCATGACACGATCGCTGACCGCGCTGCCCGCATCCACACAGAAGCGCACATGATCGAGGGGGCAGGTTTCCGCGAGGCAGCGCCGGACCGTTTCGCCGAGCATCTCCTGTTCGGAGGAAAGACCGAAATCCATCAGGCGACGTCCTTCCGGCCCTCGGCAGAGGCCAGCGCAAGTCGCGGCTCGCGCGGCATGTCGAGGCCACGTTCGGCGATGATGTTCTTCTGAATCTGGGCCGTGCCGCCGCCAATGATGAGACCCAGCTGGAACATGTAGTTCCACTGCCATGTCCCGCCCTCGCGCACGCGCGGACTGTCGCTGTAGAGGATGCCCATTTCGCCCATCGCGTCGATCGCCAGGGCCGAGATCTGATGCGCCAGCTCGCAACTCTGCAGCTTGACGATCAGCTTCGCCATGCCCCCCGCGTCGCCCTTGAGCTGGTTCGAAAGCACGCGCATCCCGTTGTACTTCATCGCCGCGACCTCCGCCTGCAGGGCGACGAGGCGGTCGCGCAGCACGGGATCGTCTATCGCCCGGGCCGATCCGACCCGTTCGTCCCGCATCAGCCGGATCAGGGCCAGCAACCTGTTTTCAAGGGCATCGGGATCGCCCAGCATCCCGCGTTCATGGCCAAGCGTGGCATTGGCGACAAACCAGCCCTGGCCGCGCTGGCCCACGATCTGATCGACCGGTACCCGGACGTCGGTGAAGAACGTCTCGTTGAATTCGGCGTGTCCGGTCATCGTCTTGAGCGGACGAACCTCGATCCCCGGCAGATCCATCGGGAAGATCAGATAGGAAATACCCGCGTGCTTGGGCGCCTCGGCCTCGGTCCGCACCAGACAGAAGATCATGTCGGCCTGCCGCGCGGTACTGGTCCAGATCTTCTGCCCGTTGATCACGAAGTGACCATCTTCCTCGCGGGCGCTGGTGCGCAGGCTGGCAAGATCCGACCCTGCGCCGGGTTCCGAATAGCCTTGGCACCAGACGATTTCGCCCCGCAAGGTCGGCTCGATCCAGCGGCGCTTCTGCTCTTCGGTGCCCAGCTCGAGCAGCGTGGGAACAAGCATCGAAATGCCCTGGTTGGAAAGCCCGGCCGGGACGCCCGCGCGGGCGAACTCCTCCGCGATGATCCGGGCCTTCAATATATCGGGTTCGGCCCCGTAGCCGCCATATTCTCCCGGGATGGTCCTGGCGGTGTAGCCATGCTCGATCAGCAGCTTCTGCCAGGCAACCGCAGCGGCATCGGGCCGGGCGGCGCGCTGCGACGCGTGCGGTGCGCGGTGCCTGTTGCCGGCGAGAAAATCGCGCACTTCGTCGCGGAAGCGCTCATATTCGGGCCCATATTCGAGGTTCATGGCGCAATGTCTCCAGGCGCGGCCGGCTGGAACACCGGCAACCGGAAATCGTCGCCCAGCGTCTCGAAGGTCAGTTCGACCGGCATGTCGAGTTCGAGCGCGTCGGGAGAGCATTCGATCAGTCTCGAGGCCATCCGCACCCCTTCCTCGAGCTCGACGACCGCGGCAACGAGCGGGATTTCGTCGGCGAAAGCCGGGTGCAGGGCCTGATGCGTAACGGTCCAAGAGAATAAGGTGCCTTTGCCGCTGCTGGGCTGCCAGGCGAAATCGGGGGAGCCGCAGCGTGCACACATATAGCGGGGAAGGTGCCGCCAGGTGCCGCAGGAGGCGCAACGCTGGAAATGCAGCCGGCCGTCCTGGCACAATCTCCAGAATTCCTGTTCGACGGGGTCCTGCGGACGCGGACGCGGCTTCGCCGGAACGGCCTGCGCATCGGGGCGCAGCTTGGGAGGAAGTTCGCTATCCCCGCTCATGAGAACCTCCGCAAGATGGCGATGCTGCCGTCGCCCAGATCGCCCCAGCCGGTGACGAGGCCGGTCTGGGCGTTCTCGACCTGCCGATCTCCGCAGTCATGGCGCAGCTGGCGGACCGCCTCGACCACATGGTTGAGGCCCCAGACATGGGCCTCGCTAAGCAGTCCGCCATGGGTATTGAGTGGATAGCGCCCGCCCAGCTCGATCTGCCCGTCCCGGACGAAATCGAGCTGCCCGCCCGGCTCGCAGTACCCCAGCGCTTCGAGCTGCAGCAGCACGACATAAGTGAAACAGTCGTAGATTTGCAGGAAATCCATGTCCTCGCGGGTCATGCCGGCCATCGCGAACGCTTTCGGAGCGGCGTAGGAGAGTCCGATCTTGAACGGATCCGGGCGGGAGGGAATGTCGTCGGCGGGATAGGGGTGCCCTTCGGCCGCTCCGGCGATCGTCACGGGCACGTGCGGCATGTCGCGCGCGCGGTCGATCCGCGAGACCACCACCGCGCAGGCTCCGTCGGTTTCGAGGCAGCAATCATAAAGCCGAAAGGGTTCGGAGATCCAGCGGGAGGTCGCGTAGGTATCCCAGTCCAATGGCCGCCCGTAGGTATAGGCCCTGGGATTCAGCTGGGCATGTTTTCGGCAGGCCAGCGCCACGGCGCCCATTGCCTCCGGCCCTACTCCGAACAGCCGCGAGTGGCGGGTCGCCAGCCAGGCGTACATCTGCACCGGCAGAAACACACCATAGGGGATGTAATAGCCCTGGATCGTGTTGGTGAGCGTGGTCATGTTCATCGACCGGGTCGGCGGTGCGCCGGCTTTTGGTCGCAGCGCGGAAAAACCGTTCCAGCCAAGCGTGACAAGAACATGGTCGCACAGACCAGACGCGATAGCCATGGCCGCATTTTGCAGTGCGGTCGTGGGACTGGCTCCGCCCATGTGGACGGTGGCTGCGTAACGCAGCACGTGGATCCCCAAATTGGCGGCCATTTCCTCCGAGGTCGTATAGATCGGCGGCGGGACCATGCCGTCGATGTCTCCCGGTTTGAGCCCCGCGTCGGCGATCGCGCGACGCGAGGCCTCCAGCATCATGTCGACCGCGCTGCGTTCGCTGCCCTTGACGAAATCGGTCTCGCCAATTCCGGTAATCGCGGCCTTGTCGGAAAAACCGTTCACGCGCCTCGCCACCGGGTCAGCGAAAACGGCTGGCCAGCGCGAGGGCCTTCTCGGCCTCGGAAACCAGATCGGCCATGACCGAAGCCGCGGGGCGCACCGCGTGGATCAGGCCGATGCCCTGCCCGGCGAACCCGGGGAGAATATCTTTGCGCCTTGACTCGATACCGGCGGCCATGACCGGGCCGGCGATCATCGACTGATATGGCATCGGCAAAGGTTCCTTGCCTGCCGCGACCCACGCGTCAGCCCATTTGTTCCGGATCATTCGTGCCGGCTTGCCGGTGATCGAGCGACTGACCACGGTATCGGACTCGCCGCCTTCGACGATCGCCTCCTTCTGGAAGTCCTCGATCCCCGCCTCTTCCGTGGCAAGGAATGCCGTGCCAACCCAGGCCCCTTCGGCACCCAGCATGAAGGCAGCGGCGACCCCCCGGCCATCGGATATGCCGCCCGCGCCGAGCACCGGCACCCTGTCGCCGACGGCATCGACCACCTGCGGGATCAGCGAGATCGTCCCGATCGGCGAATTATGCCCCCCGCCGTCATGGCCCTGGGCGACGATCACGTCGATACCGCTCTCGACCACCTGGCGCGCGTGCTGGACCTTGCCGACAACCGCCATGACGATGGTCCCGTTTGCGTGGAGCCGGTCCATCCACGGGCCGGGGTTACCGAGCCCGGCGGCGTAGACCGGCACCTTTTCCTCGATCACGACTTCCATCTGCGCCTCGAAGAACTCCTTCGAGAAGAGCGGCGGGCCGCCTTCTGCATCCCGTCCGCCGATCGCGCGTCGCGCCGCCTCGCTATCGGCCTTGGCCAACCCCTCGCGGGCCATGAATTCCTCGGCGAACTGGCGATATTCGGCAGCAAGCTCCATCGGATCGACGGGCGCCGCGCCATCTGGGGCGGGCTTGCCGCGGCGTACCGAGGCAGGGAGCAGCGTATCGACCCCGAACGGTTTGTCTGTCAGTTCGCGGGTCTGGCGAATCCATGCCCGCAGCCGCTCGGGCGCGCAGGCCGCGGCGCCAAGCACGCCCAGCCCGCCGGCATTGGAAACCGCAGCCGCCAGCGCCGGAACGCTTGCCCCGCCCATTCCCGCAAGCACGATCGGGTAATCGATCTTCAGCAACTCACAAATGCGGCTGTTCAAGGCCATTGCCTCTCTCCCTTCAAGCTAGCCTGCTTGCGTTCCCCCAGCGCACCTTTTGCGCGAGCAGATCGGGACTGCGCTCGGCCAGGTAGGTTGTCGAACCAGCGATCAGCCGCTCCATCTGGCGGCGCGCGCCCGCCGCATCGCGCATCCGGACGGCGTGCAGCACGCGGCCAAGGCACCGCAGCTGGGTGTCGCGTTCCTGGGCCGAATAGCCCAGGCTTATCGACATGTTGCGGGTCAACAAGTGCAGTGCGGAGACAAGCAGGCCAAATGTGGGGTTGCCGCTGGCCCAGCCCAGCAGATCGTGAAACCGGCGATTGGTTTCCTCGAATTCCGCTCCGTCTCGCTCGCGCTCGAGCCGTCCCAGGCAATCCTCGAGCGCGGCGAGATCCGCGACGGTTGCCATTTCGGCCGCCCGCGCCGCAACCGTCGGGGCGACCGCCTCGCGCAACTCGAGCAGCGCCCGAAGATCGGTGTCCATGAATTGGAGGATCAACGCCATCGAACTGGCGAAATCGGCGGTCTGGGGTCGCGTGATGACCGGCCCGCCCCCCCGGCCCTGGGCGAGGTGGATGACACCCTGCAATTCAAGAAAGCGCAGCGCCTCGCGAAGCGTTGCCCGCGCCACATCGTAGCGCGCCAGCATGACGTCTTCGGGGGGCAGCCGGTCTCCGGGTCCTTGCGCCCTGCTCTCGATATCATCGACTATTTCGCGAGCCAGCACCAGCGCACGCTTGGCCTTGGCCGGAGCCTGGCCACTGCCGAGTGCCACGGTGCGGGCGGGATTGCGGCTTGATTGCATATAATTCTGATAAGATTTCGACGAGATATTGTCAACACATGGGTCATATGCCGGGTTACTTGGGGGAGTGACCCGTAAAAGCTTATACTATTATTGACGAATCGGCATGTTTCTCCTATGCCGCACCCGACACAGGAAAGGGAGTGGCGCGGTCATGGCTACGCGATCGATGCAGTCCGGTCCGGATCGCGAAGAACCGGACCGCCCAATTGCCGAAATCCCGCTTGCGGAAATCGACGTCTCTCGTCCGAGCCTGTTCCAGAGCGACAAGGTCGGAGCCTTCTTCGAGCGGTTGCGGCGCGAGGATCCGGTGCATTATTGTTCGGAGAGCGCCTTCGGACCCTATTGGTCGATCACCAGGTACAACGACATCATGGCGGTCGATACCAATCACAAGCTGTTTTCGTCCGAAGCCAAGTTGGGCGGCATCGCCATCCAGGACATGCACAACGACGCGACCAATCTCGAGCTCGAAATGTTCATCGCGATGGACCAGCCCAAGCATGACGCGCAGCGCAAGGCGGTTACGCCGGCAGTGGCACCATCCAACCTGCTGTTGCTCGAACCGGTGATCCGCGAACGGGCCGGGGCCATTCTCGATTCCCTGCCGGTGGGCGAAGAAATCGACTGGGTGAAGAGCGTTTCGGTCGAACTGACGACGATGACGCTTGCGACGCTGTTCGATTTTCCTTGGGACGAGCGGGCCAAGCTGACGCGCTGGTCGGACGTAACCACCGCGATTCCGGGATCCGGCATCGTCGAGAGCAACGAGCAGCGCCGCCAGGAGCTGATCGAGTGCGCCATGTATTTCAAGGGCCTTTGGGATCAACGCATCGACCGCTCCGAGGGTAGCGACCTGATCACGATGATGGCGAATTCGCCGGCCACGCGTGAAATGCCCTTCCTCGAATTTCTGGGCAACCTGCTCTTGCTGATCGTCGGCGGGAACGACACCACGCGCAACTCGATCAGCGGGGGTGTGATCGCGCTCAACCAGAACCCCGATCAATATGAGAAGCTGCGCCAGCACCCCTCGCTGATCGGCAGTATGGTCCCCGAGATCATCCGCTGGCAGACCCCGTTGACCCATATGCGCCGGACCGCGCTGGCGGATAGCGAGATCGGCGGAAAGCGCATCGCCAAGGGCGACAAGGTCGTCATGTGGTATCTCTCGGGCAACCGGGACGAAACGGTGATCGAGAGGCCCGAAGAATTCATCATCGACCGAAAGAACCCGCGCCAGCATCTGTCATTCGGCTACGGGATCCATCGCTGCATGGGCAACCGTCTTGCCGAACTGCAGCTGCGGATCATCTGGGAAGAGATCCACAAGCGCTTCCGCCTTGTCGAGATGGTGGGTGAGCCCGAACGCCTGCTCTCCAATCTCGTTCGCGGCATCACCCGCCTGCCGGTCAAACTTCGCGCGCATTGATCGATGCACCAAGGGAAGGTCACAATCTTATGGTGAAGGTCACCTTCGTCGCCCATGACGGTCGGCGGTTTCCGGTTGAAATCGAACCTGGCATGACGGCGCGCGAGGCGGCTCTGTTCAACGAGGTTCCGGGCATCGACGGCGATTGCGGAGGCCAATGCGCCTGTGCAACTTGCCACGTCCATGTCGATCCTGCGTGGATCGACCGGGTCGGCCGCCTGGCGGATGACAGTATGGAGGCCGACTTGCTCCAATTTGCTGAGGGAACCACGACGGAAAGTCGGCTTGCCTGCCAGATCAAGCTCGATGATCGGCTCGACGGGCTTGTGCTTCGCGTCCCGGAGCAGCAATATTGACCGAGGGCCTTTAGCTGCGGCGCGGCCGCGCCGAGAGGCTGCACACCGATATCCGAGCGGGGCCGATCGGTAGGAGGGCGCCGGCAGGCTGGAAGCCTCGGATGTCCCCGACGGGCCCTTCTGCCTGCGGAAGCACGGCGCCTCCCCGGCCCGAGCGGTGCCGCGTTATAGCGTGCAGGCGGATCGATGCGGCATCGGATGCCGGCGATGAACGACGGGCGGTACGCCGCGACGGGCAATCTGCGGCTCAGCGCGTTGCGCGCCGGAAATCCCAGAGCGGGATACCCATCCGCGCCGCCTTGTCGGCGAGATTGTCCTGTATGCCGCTTCCCGGAAAGACGATGAGGCCGACGGGCAGCGCCTCGAGCATCCGGTCGTTGCGCTTGAATGGGGCCGCTTTGCCATGGCGGTTCCAGTCGGGCCGAAAGGCGACCTGCGCCACGCCCCGACTATCGGCCCAGCAGGCAGCGGCACGTTCGGCCCCCGTAGGCGCCGCCCCGTGAAGCAGGATCATGTCGACATGCCGCGCCCGAACCTTGTCCAGCGCAGTCCAGATGGCGTTGTGATCGCCGGTATCGCTTCCGCCGGTGAAAGCGATCCGCGTTCCTTCGGGTAGCAGGGCCGCGGCTTTCTCGCGAAGTCTTGCGTCGAGGAAATCGCGGCTGTCGATCAGCGATGCCGTCATCGCGCGGCGATGCGCGCGCGACCCGGTTCGCGGCGCCCAGGCCTTGCGCAGCAGGATGCGGAACTGCTCGGCGGCTGCCTCGCGGAAGAACTCCATGGTATCGCGCCGTTCGAGGAGCGAGATGCCCTCTCGGGTTGCCCGCTCGAGTTCGACCGACCGGATCTCGCTGCCGTCCTGCTCGCGCTGGAGGCGGCGCTGGAGCTGCTCATTGTCGTCGAGCGC
Organism: Sphingomonadaceae bacterium 3R27E2-A; assembly: GCA_005503165.1. Classification (GTDB taxonomy): domain Bacteria; phylum Pseudomonadota; class Alphaproteobacteria; order Sphingomonadales; family Sphingomonadaceae; genus Sphingopyxis. The sequence continues at coordinate 3,531 of SCNT01000040.1, read as the reverse complement.
GCGCTCGACACGTTCGCCGGCCCGGTGGAAGATGTTGACCAGGTTCCAGAGGAGGTCGTCGAGATCGGGCTCGATCCGGGTTTCGACGAGACATCCGGCCAGCGCATCGAACATGTCCGCGATCGCGCCGCCGGCAAGATGCGCGTCGGGAAGCGGTCTCGGGTCAGGTTCGTCTTCGAACGGACGGTGGCCGAAGAGCTGCATCTCCTGTAGCAAATAGGCCGTGGTGCCGGGTTCGGCGGGACAGTCGTGCGGGGTGGCGTCGCCTTGCATCATGGGTCTCCGTCTGTCCAAGCCGCGCCTCGTGCGGCCTTCGTGGCGACGGAAGGCGGCATGCGGAGCGGGGCTGCATCGCGGCGCGCCGCGACCGAAGCGCAGCGAAGGATGGCGAGCGCGCGGCTATTTTGTTTCGCGATGCAAAGGGGCCGCGAGGCCCCGGCGGAAAATAGCCGCACGCACGCCATTGTTGCCCCGCCCCGCCTGCCACAGTCGCCCTCTCGCGAAGGCCGGGCGCGCACCGCAACGGAGAAGCCGCAAGGCTCCCACGCCGCTCGCTAACCCTCCCGGCAATCCGCCACCAATCAAAGAAGCTGCAGGCGATCCGCGGTTGCCAATTGCCGGCGGAGCGAGGCCGCCATTGCGCTTCGACCCAGCTTCCTGAGGTCAGCGTTAAAGTCGTCATTGAGCGGCTCAAGGGGAATGAGCTCGATGCCGGCCACTCCTGCGCGTTCGCGAAGCGTGGACAGTGCGACCATGCCGGCGGGATCGTCGTCAAGCGCGACATAGAGCCGCCGCAGCGCATCGGGGAACGCGATGGCGGCAAGATGCGCGCCTGACAGTCCCGCGATCATGGGCAGGGTCGGCATGACCTGGCGGATCGAGAGCATCGTCTCGATCCCTTCACCCGCTGCCATGACGGCCCCCGCAATTCCGAAGCGGACGCCATTTCCGAGAAGGTGGCCCATTGCGCGGCGCGGATCGGCAACCGGTGCCTTGTCTTTGGTCTCCGGGTCGAGCCAGGTTCGGTGGACGCCCGTGACTGAACCCGCGAGATCGGTCACCGCTGCGATCATCGCCGGCCACGCCGGCCGCCCGACCGGGTCATCGTGGGTGGAAGAGCGGTAATAGCAGTGGGGGTGAAAGCGGAGAGGAGCATCGGGACAAAGCTCGGTGATCGACCGTCCGCGCAGATATTCGGCTCCAAGCGTGCCGAGGAGAGGCTTTGTCGCTGCCAGCAAACGCCGAGCCGACTCCGGCGATCCGGTCGGCGCCTTTGGCGGTCGAGGATTTCGGGGCATCTCGGGAGGCGGAGGCAGGCTCAGGAATCGACGCGCCTCATCCAGCGTCTCGCGAAACCCCGCATGGCCGCAGCTCGCGGCGATGATGTCGAGGAGATCGCCATGATCGCCGGTCGCGGCATCGGTCCATTTTCCCGGAGACCCACCGTCTCCGCTCGCGCCGAGCCGCACATAAAGACTTCGCCCGGGCGCGTTTCGAATGTCGCCAACCATCCAGTAATGGCCTTCTCGGCGGCCGTTGGAGAGATAGCGGCGGCACACAGCCTCGGCATTCTCCCCGAGGCGTCGCGATATGTCGGAAGCTGGACTGCTCATGCGGGGCTCCTTCAGGCGGCCTTGCGGTCGATGACCCGCTGGATCGGAAACCGATCGACGAGCGCATCGAACACATCGGCGCCAGCAGCCCCTGCCGGCACGTAGAGCTTGAGCTTCCACGAAACGATCTCGGAGATCAAGCCCATGGCTTTGAGCCGCTCGACGCCGAGGTCGTTGAACCCGCTGAGCTCGATGCGCCAATCGTTCATCGACCGGACGCGCCGCAGCGTCTGGCCTTCGGTAAGCTGGAACGCCACCTCGCCCGCCCCGAGTAAGCGCCATGCCTCGGCCTTGGGCAGGTCGCACGGCCCGTCGCGGACCACCGACGCCACCCAGCCTGCCGATACCTTGCGCCCGATCAGCCGCTCGCCCTCGTCGGTCTGAAGCCGGTACACGCGCGAGGACTCCTTCGGGAGTCGCTTCCAGATCGGCAGTAGGAGCCCCGACACCATGTAGAGCGTCGATGTCTCATACTCGGGGATCCCTTCGAGTTCGGCCGCCCAAACTGATCGGAACTCGCTGGCAGACGAAGGCTTCCAATGGCTCGCCTCATAATCCTCGAGATGCATGAGCGTGCGCTCGACCGGTCGCTGCAGCCCGATGCGGCGATGCACATTGCCGTCGTCGTCTATGACGCTGCGGGCACGCTGGCGCAGCGCCGCCCGGCCGGACCTCGCATTCACGACGAGTTCGCCATGCCCACCGGCCGCAAGCTCGATCGCCTCGTCGAGATCGAACGGTATGATCCGGTCCTTGCTCTCGACGGTCAAAAGCTCGGTCGCCGCGCCCGTCCCGGGATGCGTGTAGATGGTCTGGCGCGACGAGACGATGAAGCTCATCGCCCGCAGGGTTTCGAGCCCGACCTCGTAAGTGCCGGATGCCATCGCCCCCTCGATCCGCGCAACGAGCAGACCCTCGAAGGCCTCGAACAGGATGTTCTGGAGATCGATGGTGAGCGCGAGCATGCGGTTGAGGAAGGTGGTGATCGGCGGCAGTTCCTCCTTGAGCCCGCCGCCCTCGTCGAGAAGTGACAGACCGGTCGCCGCCTCGAAGGTCAGCAGCGAGCATCCCTCGACCTTGCCGTCGACGAGCAGCTGGTAGAGGCGGCGAAGCGCATCGCGGGCGTAGGCGCTCTCGAGATTGTCCTCGGGCCGAAACATATTCTGGCCGCCCGTCTGACGCTGGCCGCGGGTGATCGCGCCCAGCGTGTCGAGACGACGCGCGATCGTCGAGATGAAGCGCTTTTGCGCCTTCACGTCGGTCGAGACCGGACGGAACAGCGGCGGCTGCTTCTGATTGGTGCGGTTCGTCCGGCCGAAGCCCTGGATCGCGGTGTCGGCCTTCCAGCCCGCTTCGAGCAGATAGTGGACCCTGCGGCGCTGATTCCTGACCCCGAGGTCGGCATGATAGGAGCGCCCGGTGCCGCCGGCCTCCGAGAAGACCAGGATGCGCTTGGCATCGTCCATGAAGGCGTGGGTCTCGCCTAGGTTGGCGCTGCCGGGACGGTTCTGGACCGCGAAGCGCACGATGCCCTCGCCATCGGCCTTCGGGACGATCCGACGCGACCGGCCCGTGACCTCGGCAACCGCGTCGGGCCCGAAATGCTGGACGATCTGGTCGAGCGCACCCGGGACCGGCGGCAGCGCGGCGAGCTTCTCGATCATGGCGTCGCGGTAGCGGGCCGCTTCGCGGTTCATCACCGGGTTGCCATTGTCGTCGACCACCGGGCGCGACGAAAGATTGCCCTCGCTGTCTTCGCATGGCTCGTAGAGCTGGACCGGGAAGCTGTGCTGCAGATAGTCGAGGACATATTCTTTGCAGTCGAGATTTATGTCGAGCGGTTCGCGTGCGGGCGCGGATTTACGTGATGAAGACATAGTTTCTACTCCAGATAATTAATGTGGTGGGACGATGCCCG